>NZ_QGGS01000002.1:0-623476 GCF_003148705.1 Pseudomonas sp. OV226
GAAATGGGCGCCGCCACAGGCTTCCATCACGACGGTGCAGGGTTCCAGTTTCGCCAGATATTGGGTGAGCGCTGCCCGCGTAAACTTTTTGCGGTGAACCTCGTGGCCGCGATCATCTTGGGCATGCAGATGAAAGGAGTGTTTTCCGAGGTCGATGGCGGCAATAGCTACGTTGTTCATGGCAATGATCTCCGATGAGCCCCCTGTGAAAGCTTAGTGGGCGATCACAGGGGGCAGCGGGGGTAGCCATTTCATTAGGGGGTGAGGGGAATGCACAAATCGCAGGCATAAAAAAAGCACCCCGAAGGGTGCTTTTTTGTCGCTGGAGGCTTAGCGCTTCAGCGAGGCTGGCAGGTGCGGCTGGATGGCCGTCAGTACTGCTTTGAAGCACTTGGTGTTACCGGCAACGACGTGGCCTTTTTCAAGGAATTCGTGACCGCCGGTGAAGTCGCTGATCAAGCCGCCAGCTTCTTGAATCAGCAAGGCACCTGCAGCCATGTCCCACTCGGACAGGCCCGACTCCCAGAACGCGTCGAAACGACCGGCAGCCACGTAGGCCAGGTCCAGGCTTGCCGAACCAGCGCGACGGATGCCAGCGGTCTGGCCAACCAGGGCGCGGAACATGCCCAGGTAGTTCTCGAGGTTGTCCATCTGGTCGTCACGGAACGGGAAGCCGGTACCCAGCAGGGCGCCTTCCAGGCTGGTGCGGCCGCTGACGCGCAGGCGACGACCGTTCAGTTGAGCGCCGCGACCACGGCTGGCGGTGAATTCTTCCTGGCGAACCGGGTCCAGAACAACAGCGTGTTCCAGGCGACCGCGGTATTTGCAGGCGATGCTGACAGCGAAGTGAGGAATGCCGCGCAGGAAGTTGGTGGTGCCGTCCAGCGGATCGATGATCCACAGGTATTCTTCGCCTTCGATGCCGTTGCCGGCGTGCATGCCGGTTTCTTCACCCAGGATCGAGTGGTTTGGGTAGGCCTTGCGCAGCGCATCGATGATTTTCTGTTCGGCGGCGCGATCCACCTCGGATACATAATCCTTGGCGTCTTTTTCGTCGACCTTGATGGTATCCAGGCGCTCGATGGAGCGGAAAATCAATTCACTGGCGCTGCGGGCGGCGCGCAGCGCGATATTCAGCATGGGCTGCATGGATGTGTCACCTAAGGTTGTTAAAGAAAGCCGGGCATTCTATCAGAACTTTTCTACAGGTGAAGGTTGGTGTTCGCTTTCATAGCTTAACGGTAGTAGGAACTGTAAGATTCGGCTCCCTATTTCTGTGTTCGAGAACGCCTCCCGTGTTGCATAACATTCGTGTCGTCCTGGTCAATACCAGCCATCCCGGCAACATCGGCGGGGCTGCGCGTGCCATGAAGAACATGGGCTTGTCGCGGCTGGTGCTGGTCGAACCCCGGTTATTCCCGCATCACGAAGCCGACGCTCGTGCGTCCGGTGCCGGGGATATCCTTGAAAGCGCGCAAGTCGTCGCCACCTTGGAAGATGCCTTGGTCGGTTGCAATCTGGTGCTCGGTACCAGCGCGCGTGATCGTCGCATCCCCTGGCCGTTGCTCGACCCCCGCGAATGCGGTGTGAAAGTGGTGGAGGAGGCGGGGCAGGGTGCCGAGATCGCTTTGGTGTTCGGTCGTGAAGACTCCGGCCTGACCAATGAAGAGCTGCAGCGATGTCATTATCACGTGCATATCCCCTCAGACCCTGAGTTCAGTTCGCTGAACCTGGGGGCGGCGGTGCAGGTGTTGAGCTATGAAGTGCGCATGTCCTGGCTCGCGGCCCAAGGGCAGCCGAGCAAGGTCGAGAAGGAAGAAGTCGCGTCCACCAAAAGTGGCGAGCTGGCGACCATGGATGAGCTGGAGCGATTCTATGAGCACCTGGAGCAAACCCTGGTGGCCATCGAATTCCTCGATCCGGAAAAACCGCGACACTTGATGGCGCGCCTGCGCCGGTTGTACGGACGTAGCTCGGTCAGCCGGGCAGAAATGAATATATTGCGTGGCATCCTCACGGAAACCCAAAAAGCGGCCCGTGGCGAGCTTCTAAAGCGGAAGGATTAAAAATGTTCGAGCGTTTGCGTGAAGATATCCAAAGCGTTTTCCATCGTGATCCGGCAGCGCGCAACGCCTTTGAAGTTCTGACGTGCTACCCCGGCATGCACGCCATCTGGATCCATCGTTTGTCCGCGATGCTGTGGCGCGCGGAACTGAAGTGGCTGGCGCGGCTGGTATCGAACTTCGGTCGCTGGTTGACCGGGATCGAGATCCATCCGGGCGCCAAGGTAGGTCGTCGCTTCTTTATTGATCACGGGATGGGCATCGTTATTGGTGAAACCGCCGAGATCGGCGATGACGTCACTATTTATCAGGGCGTGACCCTGGGCGGCACTAGCTGGAACAAGGGCAAGCGTCACCCGACCTTGGGTGATGGCGTCGTAGTCGGGGCGGGCGCGAAGGTGTTAGGTCCGTTCACTGTCGGTGCCGGGGCCAAGGTGGGCTCCAATGCTGTCGTGACCAAGGAAGTGCCGCCGGGTGCCACTGTGGTGGGTATTCCGGGGCGAATCATCGTCAAGTCTGATGTCGAGCAAGATGCCAAGCGCAAGGCGATGGCCGAGAAGATTGGTTTTGATGCCTACGGCCTCAGCGAAGACATGCCTGACCCGGTGGCGCGTGCCATTGGTCAGCTGCTCGATCACCTGCAGGCGGTCGATGGTCGTCTGGAAGGCATGTGCGGGGCGCTGACGGATCTGGGCAGCAATTATTGTGCGAAAGATCTACCTGAGCTGCGTGAAGAAGACTTTGCGTGTGTGAAGGACAAGGATCAGAGTCAGGCCAGCTGAGCCGAGTCGACTTCTATCGCGGGCAAGCCCGCTCCCACAAGGTCTCGGGTGAAGCACCGGTGGTGTGAGCGCCAAAAATCCCTGTGGGAGCGGGCTTGCCCGCGATGAAGTCGACTCGGTGCCACTGGCTGTTTGTGGCCAGTCTTTGCTATGATGCTGCCGCTCTTTTACGGGTAAACCTGACTAAAGTACTAGGTCTTATAGTTGACTTAAATACTCGGGAATTGCATACTCGCCCCATTCCGAACTCCGTGGTAATTGTCCATGCGACTGACTACAAAAGGCCGATACGCCGTGACCGCCATGCTCGATCTGGCGTTGCATGCGCAGCACGGGCCGGTGTCCCTGGCCGATATCTCCGAGCGCCAAGGCATCTCCCTGTCCTACCTCGAACAGCTTTTCGCCAAATTGCGCCGCAGCAATCTGGTCTCCAGCGTCCGTGGTCCGGGTGGCGGCTACCAGCTGTCCCGCGACATGCAGGGCATCCAGGTCGCCCAGGTGATCGATGCGGTGAACGAATCGGTCGATGCAACCAAATGCCAGGGCCAAGGCGATTGCCATTCAGGCGATACCTGCCTGACTCACCACTTGTGGTGCGACCTGAGCCTGCAGATTCACGAATTTCTGAGCGGTATCAGCTTGGCTGACCTTGTGACTCGCCGTGAGGTACAAGATATAGCCCAGCGTCAGGACCAGCGCCGTTGCAACAGCAAGGCGCCACGCCTGGACAAGATTGAAGCGTCCGCCGTCGAATGACAGCCAAAGAGCTAACGGCACGCCAGCCAGCCTGATTTAGGAGATTATCCATGAAATTGCCGATTTACCTTGATTACTCTGCGACCACCCCGGTTGATCCGCGTGTTGCGCAAAAGATGAGTGAATGCCTGCTGGTCGACGGAAACTTCGGTAACCCGGCGTCCCGTTCCCACGTGTTTGGCTGGAAAGCTGAAGAGTCCGTCGAAAACGCCCGTCGTCAGGTCGCAGACCTGGTCAACGCCGATCCGCGTGAAATCGTCTGGACCTCCGGTGCCACCGAATCCGACAACCTGGCAATCAAGGGTGCGGCGCATTTCTATGCCACCAAAGGCAAGCACCTGATCACCACCAAGATTGAGCACAAGGCTGTCCTCGACACCATGCGCCAACTGGAGCGTGAAGGCTTCGAAGTCACCTACATCGAGCCGCGCACCGACGGTCTGGTCACTCCAGAGATGATCGAAGCAGAGCTGCGTGACGACACCATCCTGGTTTCGGTCATGCACGTGAACAACGAAATCGGCACCATCAACGACATCGCAGCCATCGGCGAACTGACCCGTTCCAAGGGCATTCTGTTCCACGTCGACGCCGCTCAGTCCACCGGCAAGGTCGACATCGACCTGTCGAAACTGAAAGTCGACATGATGTCGTTCTCGGCTCACAAAACCTATGGCCCTAAAGGCATCGGCGCACTGTACGTCAGCCGCAAGCCGCGTGTTCGCATCGAAGCGACCATGCACGGCGGCGGTCACGAACGTGGCATGCGTTCCGGTACCCTGGCGACTCACCAGATCGTTGGCATGGGTGAAGCTTTCCGCGTGGCCAAAGAAGACATGGCTGCCGAAAACGTACGCATCAAAGCCCTGAGCGACCGCTTCTTCAAGCAGGTCGAAGGCCTGGAAGAGCTGTACATCAACGGCAGCATGACCGCCCGCGTACCGCACAACCTGAACCTGAGCTTCAACTACGTTGAAGGCGAGTCGCTGATCATGGCGCTCAAGGATCTGGCGGTATCGTCCGGGTCGGCTTGCACCTCCGCTTCGCTGGAGCCTTCGTACGTACTGCGCGCCCTGGGCCGCAACGACGAACTGGCACACAGCTCGATTCGCTTCACCTTCGGCCGTTTCACCACCGAAGAAGAAATCGATTACGCCGCGCAGAAAGTCTGCGAGGCCGTTACCAAGCTGCGCACTTTGTCGCCGCTGTGGGACATGTACAAAGACGGTGTCGACATTTCGAAAATCGAGTGGGCGGCACACTGATTTCAAGTCGCCGCGAACCGGCCCTGTAAAACCAAGGTTTGCAGGGCTTTAAGAGCGACTCTCTGATGAGTGAGGATTAAGCATCATGGCTTACAGCGAAAAGGTCATCGACCACTACGAAAACCCGCGCAACGTCGGCAAGATGGACGCGGAAGACCCGGATGTCGGCACCGGCATGGTCGGCGCTCCGGCGTGCGGCGACGTCATGCGTCTGCAAATCAAGGTTAACGAGCAAGGCATCATCGAAGACGCCAAGTTCAAGACCTACGGCTGCGGTTCGGCTATCGCTTCCAGCTCCCTCGCCACCGAGTGGATGAAGGGCAAGACCCTGGACGAAGCAGAAACCATCAAAAACACCCAGCTGGCTGAAGAACTGGCCCTGCCGCCAGTGAAAATTCACTGCTCCGTACTCGCTGAAGACGCTATCAAAGCGGCCGTTCGCGACTACAAGCAGAAGAAAGGCTTGATCTGACTTTCAGGTTTTGGCGACGAGTAAGGAGTCACCGATGGCTATCAGCATGACAGAAGCGGCTGCTCGACACGTGCGGCGCTCCCTCGACGGGCGCGGCAAAGGTGAAGGGATTCGTCTGGGTGTTCGCACCACGGGCTGTTCCGGCCTTGCCTACGTGCTGGAGTTTGTCGACGAGGTGGTTGCAGAGGATCAGGTGTTCGAAAGTCACGGTGAAAAAGTGATTATCGACCCGAAAAGCCTGGCCTACCTGGACGGCACCGAGCTCGATTTCGTCAAGGAAGGGTTGAACGAAGGCTTCAAGTTCAACAACCCCAACGTGCGCGGTGAATGTGGCTGCGGCGAAAGCTTCAATATCTGAGGCTTGTCGTGGGTACTCCTTGTCATTTCGCTTTATTTGAGCTGCAGCCGGGTTTCAATCTGGATCTCGATCAGCTGGCTACGCGCTACCGTGAGTTGGCGCGCAGTGTTCATCCGGACCGCTTTGCTGATGCTTCCGAGCGTGAGCAGCGGTTGGCGCTAGAGCAATCCGCGAGCCTCAACGAGGCCTACCAGACGCTCAAAAGTCCCCCCAAGCGTGCGCGTTACTTGCTCGCCTTGAATGGGGGTGAGCTGCCGCTGGAGGTCACGGTGCATGATCCGGAATTTCTTCTGCAACAGATGGAGTTGCGTGAGGAGCTCGAAGACCTGCAAGACAGTGCCGATCTGGCCGGTGTTGCAGCGTTCAAGCGTCGCCTGAAAACTGCTCAGGATGTACTGAATCAAAGCTTCGCGGCTTGCTGGAATGATGCGGCGCAACGTGAACAGGCCGAACGCCTGATGCGACGCATGCAGTTCCTCGACAAGCTCACCTACGAAGTGCGCCAGTTAGAAGAGCGCCTCGACGATTAACCCAGTGCCGCTCCGGTCGCACGCCTGATATACAGATAAGTCCTGATACCAATGGCCCTACTGCAGATCGCCGAACCCGGCCAAAGTCCTCAACCGCACCAGCGTCGTCTGGCTGTGGGGATCGACTTGGGCACTACCAATTCGCTGGTCGCTGCATTGCGCAGTGGTCTTTCCGAGCCTCTGGCCGACGCTGACGGGCAGGTCATCCTGCCGTCTGCGGTGCGCTATCACGCCGATCGCGTTGAAGTCGGTGAGTCCGCCAAGCTCGCCGCCGCTACCGATCCTTTGAACACTGTGCTGTCGGTCAAGCGCTTGATGGGTCGTGGTCTGTCCGACGTCAAGCAATTGGGCGATCAATTGCCGTACCGCTTTGTCGGCGGTGAGTCGCACATGCCGTTCATCGACACCATTCAGGGGCCGAAAAGCCCGGTCGAAGTCTCGGCCGACATCCTGAAGGTATTGCGCCAGCGCGCCGAAGCGACGTTGGGCGGTGAACTGGTCGGCGCAGTGATCACTGTTCCGGCTTATTTCGATGATGCCCAGCGTCAAGCCACCAAGGATGCGGCCAAGCTGGCTGGCCTGAACGTGCTGCGTTTGCTCAATGAGCCAACCGCCGCCGCAGTGGCTTACGGTCTGGACCAGCATGCTGAAGGCCTGGTCGCTATTTACGACCTGGGTGGCGGTACTTTCGATATTTCGATTCTGCGCCTGACGGGTGGTGTGTTCGAAGTGCTGGCTACCGGCGGCGATAGCGCGCTGGGTGGCGATGACTTCGACCATGCAATCGCGGGCTGGATCATTGAGGGCGCCGGTTTGTCGGCTGACCTCGATCCGGGTGTGCAGCGTCATCTGCTGCAAACGGCTTGTGCCGCCAAAGAGGCGCTAACCACGGCCTCGTCCGTCGAAGTGGCCTATGGCGACTGGAAAGCCGAGCTGACCCGCGAAGCCTTTGATGCGCTGATCGAGCCGATGGTCGCTCGCAGCCTGAAAGCCTGCCGTCGCGCGGTGCGTGATTCCGGTGTTGAGCTGGAAGAAGTGCATGCGGTGGTCATGGTCGGCGGCTCGACTCGCGTACCTCGCGTTCGCGAAGCGGTCGCTGAAGCGTTTGGTCGCGAACCGCTGACTGAAATCGATCCGGATCAAGTGGTGGCCATTGGTGCCGCGATCCAGGCCGATACGCTGGCCGGCAACAAGCGCGACGGCGATGAGCTGCTGCTGCTTGACGTGATTCCGTTGTCCCTGGGGCTGGAAACCATGGGCGGCTTGATGGAGAAGGTGATTCCACGCAACACCACCATTCCCGTCGCGCGTGCCCAGGACTTCACCACCTACAAAGATGGCCAGTCGGCCATGGCGATCCACGTGTTGCAGGGCGAGCGCGAGCTGATCAGCGACTGCCGCTCCCTGGCGCGCTTTGAATTGCGCGGCATCCCGGCGATGGTGGCTGGCGCGGCGAAGATTCGCGTGACCTTCCAGGTCGATGCCGACGGGCTGCTTAGCGTCTCGGCCCGTGAGTTGGGTTCGGGCGTGGAGGCCAGCATTCAGGTCAAGCCGTCCTACGGCCTGACCGACGGCGAAATTGCCAAGATGCTCAAGGATTCGTTCCAGCATGCCAACGACGACAAGGTCGCCCGCGTATTGCGTGAGCAGCAGGTCGATGCCCAGCGCCTGATCGAAGCGGTGCAGGGTGCTTTGGACGCTGACGGCGAACGCCTGCTCGATGCCGAAGAGCGCATGGTTATCGAGATGCAGGTGCAGGAACTGACCGAACTGATGAAAGGTACCGATGGTTACGCCATCGAGCTGCAGACCAAGCGTCTGTCGCAAGTGACCGACGCCTTTGCTGCCCGCCGCCTGGACTCGACGGTGAAAGCCGCGCTGGCGGGGCGCAACCTGAATGAGATTGAGGAATAACGATGCCGCAGGTCATTTTTCTGCCACACGAGAAGTTCTGCCCGGAAGGCATGGTTGTTGAGGCTGAGCCCGGTACATCGATCCTCGAACTGGCTCATGAACACCATATCGAGATGGAAAGTGCCTGTGGCGGCGTCTGCGCCTGTACCACTTGCCACTGCATCATCCGCGAAGGCTTTGACTCGCTTGAAGAAGCTGACGAGCTGGAAGAAGACTATCTTGATAAGGCTTGGGGTCTTGAGCGCGAGTCCCGCCTGGGGTGCCAGGCCAAGGTCGGTACGGAAGACCTGACGGTCGAAATTCCGAAATATTCGCTCAACCATGCGGCTGAAGCGCCGCACTGATTCAAGGAAGCGACATGAGTCTGAAATGGGTTGATGTGCTTGAAATCGCGATCCAGCTGGCTGAGTCCAGGCCGGAAGTGGATCCGCGTTATGTGAACTTCGTCGATCTGCACCAATGGGTGCTGGCATTGCCGGAGTTCAGTGATGATCCGACCCGCGGTGGCGAGAAGGTGCTTGAAGCCATTCAGGCCGCCTGGATCGAAGAAGCAGACTGAGTCTGCACCGTACGCAGTTAGGCAATACCAAAGAACCCGCGTATAATTCGCGGGTTTAATTTTTCGCAAATTACCGTTTCTGGAGTTACACCATGGCTGTTCAACGTACTTTCTCCATCATCAAGCCTGACGCTGTTGCAAAAAACGTCATCGGCGAGATCACCACTCGTTTCGAAAAAGCAGGCCTGCGCGTTGTAGCTTCGAAACTGAAGCAACTGTCCAAAGCTGAAGCTGAAGGCTTCTACGCTGAGCACAGCGCTCGTGGTTTCTTCGGCGACCTGGTTGCTTTCATGATCTCCGGCCCGGTTGTTGTTCAGGTTCTGGAAGGCGAAAACGCTATCGCTCTGAACCGTGAGCTGATGGGCGCTACCAACCCTAAAGAAGCTGCTGCCGGCACCATCCGCGCTGACTTCGCTGATTCCATCGACGCCAACGCTGTGCACGGTTCGGACTCCGAAGCCGCTGCTGCTCGCGAAATCTCGTACTTCTTCGCAGCTACTGAAGTAACCACTCGCTAAGCATTGGCTTAAGAGTGAAGGTGAATCCATGACTACATCGACTGTAAAAACCAACCTGCTGGGTCTGACTCAGCAGGAAATGGAAAAATTCTTCGACTCAATCGGGGAGAAGCGTTTCCGTGCCGGTCAGGTAATGAAATGGATTCACCACCTTGGCGTCGATGATTTCGACGCCATGACGAACGTCAGCAAGGCCTTGCGCGACAAGCTCAAGGCTATTGCCGAAGTTCGCGGCCCTGAAGTGGTCAGCGAGGACATTTCCACCGACGGCACCCGTAAGTGGGTGGTGCGCGTGGCGTCCGGCAGCTGCGTCGAGACCGTCTACATTCCCCAGGGCAAACGCGGCACTTTGTGCGTTTCGTCCCAGGCAGGCTGTGCCCTGGATTGCAGTTTCTGCTCCACCGGCAAGCAAGGTTTCAACAGCAACCTCACCGCCGCCGAAGTCATCGGCCAGGTGTGGATTGCCAATAAATCGTTCGGCAGCATCCCGGCAACCGCCGACCGTGCCATCACCAACGTGGTGATGATGGGCATGGGTGAGCCGCTGCTGAACTTCGATAACGTCGTTGCAGCCATGCATCTGATGATGGACGACCTGGGTTACGGCATTTCCAAGCGCCGTGTGACCCTGTCGACCTCCGGCGTGGTGCCGATGATCGATGAGCTGTCCAAGCACATCGACGTCTCCCTGGCGTTGTCCCTGCACGCACCGAATGACGCATTGCGTAACCAATTGGTGCCGATCAACAAGAAATATCCGCTTAAGATGCTGCTCGAGTCGTGCCAGCGCTACATGTCGTCCTTGGGCGAAAAACGTGTGCTGACTATTGAGTACACCTTGCTCAAGGACATCAACGACAAGGTTGAACATGCCGTTGAGATGATCGAGTTGCTCAAGAACATCCCGTGCAAGATCAACCTGATTCCGTTTAACCCGTTCCCGCATTCCGGTTACGAGCGCCCGAGCAACAACGCGATTCGCCGGTTTCAGGATCAGCTTCACCATGCAGGCTTCAATGTCACCGTACGCACCACCCGCGGTGAAGACATCGATGCCGCGTGTGGCCAATTGGTAGGGCAGGTGCTGGATCGCACCCGTCGCAGCGAGCGTTATATCGCCGTGCGTGAATTGAGCGCAGAAAACGATATGGCGCAGAACGCCGCGAAATAATTCAAGAGAGGATCTCTATGTCCCTGCGCTTCGCGCTGCTTTTGCTGTGGGCCAGCCTGTGTGCTGGATGTGTCCTGTCGGGCGATTTCAACCCGATGAAGACCAGCAAGGGGCGCGATGAAGCACGTGTGGCTTACGTGCAGTTGGGGTTGGGGTACTTGCAACAAGGCATGACAGAGCGCGCCAAAGTCCCGCTGAAAAAGGCGTTGGAACTGGATAGCTCGGACCCTGACGCCAACGCAGCGCTGGCTCTGGTGTTCCAGGCCGAAATGGAGCCTGAACTGGCCGACCAGCATTTTCGCAAGGCACTGTCTTCCCGTCCCGACGATGCGCGAATCCTGAACAATTACGGCAGTTTTCTTTTCGAGGAAAAACGTTACAAAGAGGCGTACGAGCGCTTTGAGCAGGCCGCCGCCGATACGCTGTATCCTGAGCGTTCGCGAGTATTCGAGAACCTGGGAATGACTGCATCAAAGCTGGGTGAGCGTGATCTCGCGCAGCAGCAACTTGAAAAAGCCCTGCGTTTGAATCGCCAACAGCCACGTGCATTGCTCGAAATGGCTGAGTTGTCCTTCGAAGACAGGCATTATGTGCCCGCGCGTGACTATTACGATCGTTTTAGCCTGCTGACCGAGCAAAATGCACGTAGTCTATTGCTCGGCGTTCGGCTGGCAAAAGTGTTCGAAGATCGCGACAAGGCTGCAAGTGCAGGCCTGCAACTAAAACGACTCTATCCCGGTACGCCGGAATATCAGCAATACCTGTCGGAGCAATGATGAAAGCGGCGCATCCCGAAGTTGTAGCAGCGAATCGCGTTAACCCCGGTGAGACTTTGCGCCAGGCCCGCGAAAGCAATGGCTGGTCGCTGGCCGAAGTGGCCCTCAAGCTCAACCTCACCGTTACCTCCTTGAGCAATCTGGAAGCCGGCGCATTCGACAAGCTGCCTGGGCATACCTTCGCTCGCGGTTATATCCGTGCGTACGCCAAATTGCTGGGCATGGATCAAGCCGTTCTTGTGCAGCAGTTCGACCAATCCACCGGCACTGATTCCCAAGGCAGCAGCGTTCATAGCCTTGGGCGTATCGAAGAACCGGTCCGGGTTTCCCATACTATTTTGCGAATTGTCAGCCTGTTGCTGCTGATTGCGGTGATTGGTGGCGGTTTTGTCTGGTGGCAGGATCAAACGTCACTGCGCACCAAGGACTTGATCGGTCTGAGCCCGGAACACGTTGAAGTGGAGGGCGCCGACGGCACCACCCAGATTCATCCGCTGGACGAGCCGGAAGACCAGGCTGTCGCGGAAGGCCAGGCTGACAACGCTACTGCGCTGGCTTTGCCGCAAGCCGAGACGTCCTCTGAAGCGCCGGCTGAAGCTCAAGCCACTGCGCCTGTTGCCGCACCGACGGCACCAACACCTGTTGCTCCTGCGCACAACGCCGCTCCGGTTGCCGTCACCCCGACCCACAGCACGGCGCCTGTTGTCTCCGCGCCGGCCACCCCGGCTCCGACTGTTCCAGCTGTTCCGGCCCCAGTGGTGACTGCTCCTGTGGCGCCGACCACTCCGGCTCCTGCTCCGGTTACGACAGCGCCAGTGGCTGGCCAGGGTCAGGTTCAGTTGCAGTTCACTGCTGATTGCTGGACGCAAGTGACCGATGGCTCCGGCAAGGTGCTGTTGAGTGGTCTCAAGCGTAAAGGCGATAGCGTTTCCGTCAGCGGCAAGCCGCCGTTTTCCGTGCGTCTGGGCTTCGCCCGTGGCGTGCAGGTCAGCTACAACGGCCAGGCGGTTGATGTTGCTCCGTTCACCAGTGGCGAGACTGCTCGCCTGAAGTTGGGTCAATAAGTCATGCACGGCGAATCTCCAATCAAACGTCGCGAATCCCGCAAGATCTGGGTCGGTAACGTGCCTGTTGGCGGCGATGCGCCTATCGCTGTGCAGAGCATGACCAACAGCGACACCAATGACGTCGCTGCCACGGTCGCACAGATCAATCGTCTGGAAGCGGCAGGCGTCGACATCGTGCGTATTTCCGTACCGGACATGGACGCCGCCGAAGCTTTCGGCAAGATCAAGCAATTGGTCAAAGTGCCGTTGGTGGCCGACATCCATTTCGACTATCGGATCGCATTGCGCGTCGCCGAACTGGGCGTCGACTGCCTGCGAATCAACCCGGGCAACATCGGCCGTGAAGATCGTGTACGCGCCGTGGTCGATGCCGCTCGTGATCGCGGGATTCCGATCCGCATCGGCGTCAATGCCGGTTCCCTGGAAAAAGACCTGCAAAAGAAATACGGCGAGCCGACGCCGGCCGCACTGGTCGAGTCCGCCCTGCGCCACGTTGAACACCTTGAGCGCCTGAATTTTCAGGACTTCAAAGTCAGCGTGAAAGCCTCCGACGTGTTCATGGCCGTCGAAGCCTACCGCTTGCTGGCCAAGGAAATCGTCCAGCCATTGCACCTGGGCATCACCGAAGCCGGTGGTTTGCGTTCAGGCACAGTGAAATCCGCCGTGGGCCTCGGTATGCTGCTCGCCGAAGGGATTGGCGATACTATTCGCATCTCGTTGGCGGCTGACCCGGTCGAGGAAGTAAAAGTCGGCTACGACATCCTCAAGTCCCTGCACCTGCGTTCCCGTGGCATCAACTTCATCGCCTGTCCGAGCTGCTCGCGGCAGAACTTCGATGTGGTCAAGACCATGAACGAACTGGAAGGGCGTCTTGAAGACCTGCTGGTGCCGCTGGATGTCGCGGTCATCGGTTGTGTGGTCAACGGGCCGGGTGAAGCCAAGGAAGCCCATATTGGCTTGACCGGCGGTACGCCCAACCTGATTTACATCGACGGCAAGCCGTCGCAGAAACTGACGAATGACAATCTGGTGGATGAGCTTGAACGCTTGATCCGCCAGAAAGCGGCCGAAAAGGTCGAAGCCGACGCTGCCGTTATCGCGCGTGGCTGAGCCGGACTAAAGAGCCGAACGAATTTAAGGATTTAAAGTGAGCAAGTCTCTGCAAGCCATTCGTGGCATGAACGACATCCTGCCCGAACAGACTCCCCTGTGGCGTCATTTCGAGGGCACCGTTTCGCGTCTGCTGGATAACTACGGTTACAAGCAGATCCGCATGCCGATCGTCGAGTTCACCGAGCTGTTCAAGCGCTCCATCGGTGAAGTGACCGACATCGTCGAAAAAGAGATGTACACCTTCGACGACCGTAACGGCGACTCCCTGACCCTGCGCCCCGAAGGCACGGCAGCCTGCGTGCGTGCAGTGCTTGAGCACGGCATCACCGGCGGTGGTCAGGTGCAGAAACTCTGGTACATCGGCCCGATGTTCCGTCACGAGCGCCCGCAGAAAGGCCGTTATCGCCAGTTCCACCAGATCGGTGTCGAAGTGTTCAACCTCGACGGTCCGGACATCGACGCCGAGCTGATCGTGCTGACGTGGCGCCTGTGGGGCGAGCTGGGTATCCGTGATGCGGTCAAGCTCGAGCTCAACAGCCTGGGGACTGCCGAGTCGCGCGGTCGCTACCGTGAAGCGCTGGTCGAGTTCCTTTCCGCGCATCTGGACAAGCTGGACGAAGACAGCCAGCGTCGTCTGAAGACCAACCCGCTGCGGGTTCTCGATACCAAGAATGCCGACACGCAAGCCATCCTGGTGGACGCGCCAAAAATGGCCGACTACCTCGACGACGAGTCCCGCGTGCACTTTGAAGGCCTGAAGGCTCGCCTGGACGCCGCCGGTATTCCTTATGTCATCAACCCGAAGCTGGTTCGCGGGCTGGATTACTACAGCAAGACCGTTTTCGAATGGGTCACCGACAAACTGGGCGCCCAGGGCACCGTGTGTGCCGGTGGTCGTTACGACGGTCTGGTCGAGCAAATGGGCGGCAAGCCAACGGCTGGTGTCGGTTTCGCCATGGGTATCGAGCGCCTGGTGCTGTTGCTTGAAACCCTGGAGCAGATCCCGGAAGAAATCTCCCGTCAGGTCGACGTCTACCTCTGTGCCTTCGGCGAAGCGGCAGAGATTGCCGGCCTGGCCTTGAGCGAGCGCGTCCGTGATCAATTGCCCAACCTGCGCCTGCAAGTGAATGCCGGCGCCGGCAGCTTCAAAAGCCAGTTCAAGAAGGCCGACAAGAGCGGCGCGCTGTATGCGCTGATCCTCGGTGACGACGAAATGGCCCAGCAAGTGGTAGGTTTCAAACCCCTGCGTGGCCAGGGCGAACAACAAAGCATTGCCTGGGATGCGCTTGCTGCACACCTGGCCACCTGCGTCGTGCAGGGTTGAAGCTGTCTAAACAGCCGAATTAGCGATTAAGGAGTATTGGGGTGTCGAGTACCGAAGACGAACATTTGATGGAATTGAAGGAATGGTGGTCACGCAACGGTAAGCCCCTGGTCACTGGCGGCCTGTTGGCGCTGGTTATCGTTTTCGGCTGGCAGGCGTTCCACAAGTATCAGAGCAATCAGTCGCAAGGCGCCTCGATGCTCTACCAGCAATTGCTCGAAACCACGCTGACACCTGACGGCAAGCCTGACGCAGCCCGTGTTGCCGACCTGGCCGGCAAGCTCAACAGCGAGTTCGGCGGCAGCGCCTACGCGCAGTACGGCAGCCTGTTCGTGGCAAAAGTCGCTGTCGACAGCGGCAAGCTGGACGACGCAGCCACTGAGCTGAAAGCCATTGTCGCCAAACCGGCCAACCCGGCACTGGGCGAAATCGCCCGTCAGCGCCTGGCACAGGTACTGGCCGCGCAAAACAAGGCCGATGAAGCCCTGAAGTTGCTCGAAGGCGATGCCGACAAAGCATTCCTGGCCACTCGCGAAGAACTCAAAGGCGACCTGCTGGTGCAATTGGGTCGTACCGACGAAGCGAACAAGGCGTATCAAAAAGCCAAGGCGGCACTGTCGGATGAAGCGGCGGTCGGTGGCCTGCAAATCAAGCTGGACGATCTGGCCAAAGGGGATGCGTGACGTGATTCGTTGGAAACATGCAGCATTGCTGGCTCTGGCCATTTTGGCCGCGGGTTGCAGCAGCAACAGCAAAAAAGAATTGCCGCCTGCCGAGTTGGTTGACTTCAAAGAAGAAGTGGTCCTGCAAAAGCAGTGGAGTCGTTCGATCGGTGACGGTCAGGGCGAAACCTACAACATGCTGGTACCGGCGATCGATGGCTCAACCATCTATGCGGCCGACGTTACTGGCGTGGTGATGGCGATGGATCGCAGCAATGGCGACGTCAAATGGAAGAAAGATCTCGAACTGCCTGTTTCCGGCGCCGTTGGCGTGGGTTATGGGCTGGTCATGATCGGCACGCTCCAAGGCGAAATCGTTGCCCTGGACGCGGTCAACGGTGACGAGAAATGGCGCGCTCGCGTGACCAGTGAAGTCCTCGCACCGCCGGCCAACAACGGTGACGTGGTTGTGGTTCAGACTCAGGACGACCGTCTGATCGGCCTGGATGCCGCGACCGGCAACCAGCGCTGGTTGTATGACAGCACGCCTGCGGTCCTGACCCTGCGCGGCACCAGTGCGCCGATCGTGACCAACCGTATGGCCGTGGCTGGTCTGTCGACCGGTAAAGTGGTCGCTCTCAATATTTCCAACGGCGTGCCGGTGTGGGAACAACGCGTAGCGATTCCACAAGGCCGTTCGGAGCTTGAACGTGTGGTCGATATCGACGGCGGTCTGCTGCTGTCCGGCGGTACGTTGTACGTCGCCAGCTACCAGGGTCGCGTTGCAGCTCTGGACCTGGAAAGCGGTCGTCAGCTCTGGCAGCGCGATGCTTCCAGCTATGCCGGTGTCGCCCAGGGTTTTGGCAACGTTTACGTGAGCCTGGCTTCGGGCACTGTTGAAGGCGTCGACGAGCGTTCCACAACCGCGTTGTGGAGCAACGACTCGCTGGCCCGCCGTCAACTGTCGGCACCGGAAGTGTTCTCCAGCTACGTTGCAGTCGGCGATATGGAAGGCTACCTGCATCTGCTGAGTCAGGTGGACGGTCGTTTCGTCGGCCGCGAGCGCATCGACAGCGACGGCCTGCGTGCCCGTCCGCTGGTGGTGGGTGACACGATTTATGTATATGGCAACAGCGGCAAACTGGAAGCCCTGACCATTAAGTAAAGGTTTGACTATGCTTGGGGTTTAACCCCCAAGCGGCCTTGTTCTGCAAGGCTTGCGGCGCCTTCAAGCGCTGCCCCGAGCACCAGCCGCTGCCTCGCAGCGGCTTTTGTATTTTCTGAAATAACGAAGTGGAGAGCCGCATGGTTCCCGTAATCGCCCTGGTGGGCCGACCGAACGTCGGCAAGTCCACCTTGTTCAACCGCCTGACCAGGACTCGTGACGCCATCGTCGGCGACTTGTCCGGTCTGACCCGTGATCGCCAATACGGTGAGGCCAAGTGGCAAGGGCGTTCCTACATTCTGGTCGACACCGGCGGTATCTCCGGTGACGAGCACGGTATGGACGAAAAAATGGCCGAGCAGTCGCTGCTGGCCATTGAAGAAGCGGATGTCGTTCTGTTCCTGGTAGATGCCAAGGCCGGTTTCACCGCCGCCGACCAGATGATCGCCGAGCATTTGCGCAAACGTAACAAGCGTTCTTACGTGGTTGCCAACAAGGTCGACAACATCGACCCTGAAATGGCCCGCGCTGAATTCGCCCCGTTGGGCATGGGTCACGCGATCCCTATCGCGGGTGCTCATGGTCGTGGCATCACCCAGATGCTGGAAATCGCCCTGAGCGATTTCCCGAAAGACGAAGAAGAGCCGGAAGACGGCGAAGAAGAGATCGTTGCCGAAGGTGAGGAAGCCAAGCGCATTCCTGGCCCAAGCGAAAAAGACGGTATCAAGATCGCTATCATCGGTCGCCCGAACGTCGGCAAGTCGACCCTGGTCAACCGCATGCTCGGTGAAGACCGGGTAATCGTTTATGACCAGCCGGGCACGACCCGCGACAGTATCTACATCCCGTTCGAGCGTAACGACGAGAAGTACACGCTGATCGATACCGCCGGTGTGCGCAAGCGCGGCAAGATCCACGAAGAAGTTGAAAAGTTCTCCGTGGTCAAAACCCTGCAAGCGATCAAAGACGCCAACGTGGTGATCTTCGTGATGGACGCCCGCGAAGGCGTGGTGGATCACGACCTCAACCTGCTGGGCTTTGCCATTGAGTCGGGTCGTGCGCTGGTCATCGCGATCAACAAGTGGGACGGCATGACGCCGAGCGAGCGCGACTTCGTGAAGGTCGAGCTGCAGCGTCGTCTGTTCTTCGTCGACTACGCTGACATCCACTTCATCTCGGCCCTGCACGGCACGGGCGTGGGCAACCTCTACGCTTCGGTACAGAACTCGTTCAAGTCCGCCGTGACCCGCTGGCCGACCAACCGCCTCACCCAGATTCTGGAAGATGCGGTCGGTGAGCACGCGCCGCCGATGGTCAACAATCGCCGGATCAAGCTGCGTTACGCCCACTTGGGTGGTGCGAATCCGCCGATCATCGTGATCCACGGTAACCAGATCGAGAAGGTGCCGAAGTCTTACGTTCGTTACCTGGAAAACACTTACCGTCGTGTCTTGAAGCTGGTCGGTACGCCGATCCGCATCGAGTTCAAGGGCGGCGAGAACCCGTACGAAGGCAAAAAGACCACGCTGACCGACCGCCAGGTCAACAAGAAGCGTCGCATGATGTCGCACCACAAAAAGGCCGACAAAAAGCGCCGCGATAAGAAATAGAAGCAGCTTTGATCGTTCCCACGCTCCCGCGTGGGAACGATCAATGCATCAGAAGAAGGGCGCCCATTGGCGCCCTTTTTTTATGGGCACCGGATGGGCTATCCTCGGGCTCTCCCGCGCCGCCGTTAGAGCCGGGTGTAGAGCAGGGAATCACCGATGATCACCAGTAAGCTGCCGAATGTCGGCATCACTATCTTCACTCAGATGTCTCAGCTCGCGGCGCAAACCGGGGCGATAAACCTGTCCCAGGGGTTTCCCGATTTCGATGCGCCGCTGGCCCTGTGCGACGCGGTCGGCCGGCACATCGCCAATGGCCATAACCAATATTCGCCGATGACCGGGCTGCCGGCGCTACGCCAGCAAGTGGCGGCAAAGATCGCTCGCAGTTATGGCGTTCATGTCGATCCCGACCATGAAGTGACCATCACGCCGGGCGCGACCCAAGCGATTTTCTGTGCGATCCAGGCAGTTATCCACAGCGGTGACGAAGTCATCGTGTTTGATCCGGCCTACGACAGTTACGAACCTTCGGTGGAACTGGCCGGTGGGCGTTGTGTGCATGTGCAACTGGGGCTGGCTGATTTCAGCATCGACTTCCAGAAGCTCGCCGATGCCATTACACCGCGCACGCGAATGATCATTCTCAACTCACCGCACAACCCCAGTGGCGCATTGATCAGCCGTGCCGAGCTGGATCAGTTGGCGGATCTGATTCGTGATCGCGACATCTATCTGGTCAGCGATGAAGTCTACGAACACCTGGTGTTCGACGGCGTGCCTCATGTCAGCGTGCTGAATCACCAAGAGCTGTATCAGCGCGCCTTCGTCGTCAGTTCCTTCGGCAAGACTTATCACGTTACTGGCTGGAAAACCGGTTACGTGGTCGCGCCGCCAGCGCTGACTGCCGAGCTGCGCAAGGTTCACCAATACGTCAGTTTTTGCGGTGTGACGCCGCTGCAATTTGCCTTGGCCGACTTCATGGCCGAGCACCCGGAACACATCGAAGAGCTGCCGGATTTCTACCAGGCGAAGCGTGATCTGTTCTGCGATCTGCTGGCGCCGTCGCGTTTCGACTTCACCCGAGTGACCGGTACGTATTTCCAGCTGGTCGATTACTCGCAGATCCGTCCGGACCTCAATGACGTCGAGATGGCGCTGTGGATGACCCGCGAGCATGGCGTGGCGAGCATCCCGATCTCGGTGTTCTACCAGACCCCACCGGTCGGCCAGCGCCTGGTGCGCTTGTGCTTCGCCAAACGTGAGGAGACCCTGCGTGAAGCAGCGGCAAAACTATGCGTGATCTGAGTGCATTGCCCAACCTGAATGTCGCGCTGGTCCAGACAACGCTGGCCTGGCATGACCGCCAGGCCAACCTGGAGCATTTCGAGCAGTTGCTGGAACAGGCTCGCGGCGCGGACCTGATCATCCTGCCGGAGATGTTCACCACCGGTTTTTCCATGGAGTCGCAGACGCTCGCCGAACCGGAAAACGGTCCAACCAGCAAATGGCTGCGCAGTCAGGCGGCAAAACTCAATGCGGTGATTACCGGCAGCATCATCATTCAGGCCGCCGACGGCAGTCATCGCAATCGTCTGTTGTGGGCGCGCCCGGAAGGGGAGGTCTGGCACTACGACAAGCGCCATCTGTTTCGCATGGCGGGCGAGCATAACCACTACACGCCGGGCGAGCGTCAGGTGCAGTTCGAACTCAAGGGCTGGCGAGTGCGGCCGCTGATTTGCTACGACCTGCGCTTTCCAGTCTGGAGCCGCGATGCGCAGGACACCGACCTGCTGCTGTACACCGCCAACTGGCCGGGTGCGCGGCGTCAGCACTGGAACCGATTGCTGCCGGCAAGGGCCATCGAAAACCTCTGCTACGTGGCCGCAGTGAATCGCATCGGCACCGATGGCAAAGGCTTTGCCTACACCGGTGACAGTCAGGTGCTGGATTTCCAGGGCGAAACCTTGCTCAGTGTTGGTGAAGCCGACGGCGTGTTCCAGGTGGTGCTGAACGCTGCCGACCTTCAGGCTTATCGCACCCGTTTCCCGGCGAATCTGGATGCTGATACGTTTGAGTTCACCTGATCGCAGCACGTTGGAACAATTAAGGGTGCAGATTCCTCCTGGTGGGCCGATAGCAAGGTCTGTCCAGGAGGCGTGACCCATGATTGACGTCAGTTCCATCACCATCAATTCGCACGCCGTGTCTTCGCCTAATGTCGTCACTGGCAAGGCAGACGAAAGCACGCTGCTGCCGATCGCAGAGCCGATCGACAATGACAGCAAAGTGCTGCGCGTCAACAGTGCCGGGGCCAACATCGACGCGGTCGTCGGTGCCGCTGGTGATCCGGTTACTGCGTTGAAAAAGCAAATCGAAGAAGCCCAAAAGCTGCTGGCCGAACAGCAGGCTCAGCTTGCGAGTGCGCAGAGGAGCCAGGACAACGAGCAGAAAGCGCAAAAGGTCATGGAGATCCAGAACCAGATCGCGGTGACCAGCAGCAACTTGCAAGTGCTGCAAGCGGCGCTGTTGCAGGCGATGTTCAGCGTCGATACCCATGCCTGACACTGATCGTTCCCACGCTCTGCGTGGGAATGCAGCCCGTGACGCTCCGCGTCACTGGACGCTCCGCGTCCCTGGAGGCATTCCCACGCGGAGCGTGGGAACGATCAATAAACAGCAAGCAAACAAAAAGGCCCCAAGGTTCGCACCTGGGGCCTTTTGTATTGCAGCGAAGGCTTACGCCGCTTTCGCTTCCGGCTGGCTCAGCGAGCGGTTCAGTGCGCTAAACAGCGCCTTGAAGCTGGCGGTGGTGATGTTTTCGTCGATGCCGACGCCGTGCACCGCACGTTCACCGTTCACGCGCAGTTCAATGTAGGCCGCAGCCTTGGCATTGGTGCCCGCGCCGATGGCGTGCTCGTTGTAGTCCATGATTTCCACCGGGATCGGCAAGCCGGCCACCAAGGCTTCCAGCGCGCCATTGCCCTTGCCGCGCCAGTGCAGGTTGGTTTCGCCCTGACCTTTGCTGGAAACTTCCACTTCCACGGCGCTGTGACCGTTTTCTTCCTGCAGGCGATGGCTGACCAGCGCGTACGGGGTGTTGGCTTGCAAGTACTCGCTGTGCAGCAGTGCGTGGATCTGCTGAGCGGTCATTTCAAGGCCCAGACGATCGGTTTCACGTTGCACCACCTGACTGAACTCGATCTGCATGCGGCGTGGCAAGTTGATGCCGTATTCCTGCTCCAGCAGGTACGCGATACCGCCCTTGCCTGACTGGCTGTTGACGCGAATCACCGCCTCGTAGCTGCGACCGATATCGGCCGGGTCGATCGGCAAGTACGGCACTTCCCACAGTGCATCCGGTTTCTGCTGGGCGAAGCCCTTGCGGATTGCATCCTGGTGCGAGCCGGAGAATGCGGTGTGCACCAGGTCGCCAACGTACGGGTGGCGTGGGTGTACCTGGATCTGGTTGCACTCTTCGACGACCTTGCGCACGCCGTCGATGTCGGAGAAGTCCAGCTCAGGGTGAACGCCCTGGGTGTAGAGGTTCAGTGCCACGGTCACGAGGTCGACGTTACCGGTACGCTCGCCGTTGCCGAACAGGCAGCCTTCGACACGGTCGGCGCCGGCCATCAGGCCCAGTTCGGTGGCGGCCACGCCAGTGCCACGGTCGTTGTGGGTGTGCAGGCTGATGATCACGCTGTCACGACGGTTGATGTGACGGCCGAACCATTCGATCTGGTCGGCGTAGATGTTCGGGGTCGCGCATTCGACAGTGGCCGGCAAGTTGAGGATCATCTTGTGCTCAGGCGTCGGGTTCCAGACCTCGATCACCGCGTCGCAGACTTCCTTGGCGAACTCCAGCTCAGTGGCGCTGAAAGTTTCCGGCGAGTATTCGAAGGTCCACTCGGTGTTCGGCTGCATGGCTGCGTATTTGACGAACAGCTTGGCCGCGCTCACGGCGATTTCCTTGATCCCGTCCTTGTCCTGATTAAAGACAATCCGGCGGAAAGAAGGGGACGTCGCGTTGTACAAGTGAACGATGGCTTTTTTCGCCCCTCGCAGGGATTCGAAGGTGCGTTCGATCAAGTCTTCACGGCCCTGGGTCAGCACCTGAATGGTGGTGTCGTCCGGGATGTGGTTGCCTTCGATGAGGGTCCGCACGAAGTCGAAGTCGGTTTGCGACGCTGCAGGGAACGAGGCTTCGATTTCTTTCACGCCAACCGACACCAGGGTTTTCCAGAAACGCAGCTTCTTGACCGCGTCCATTGGCTCGATCAGCGACTGGTTGCCATCGCGAAGGTCAGAGCTGCACCAGATCGGCGCGGCGGTGATGGTCTTCGACGGCCAGGTGCGGTCCGGGATGTCGATGGTCGGGAACGCGCGGTATTTCGAAGACGGATCTTTGAGCATGCTCATCGGGGGAATCCTTATTGTGTGGGCCGAAAAAAGGCGGCCTGCCGGTGGATCAAAAGTTCTTGGGGAAAAGCGTGGGGCGAGGCACCGCGATTCAGCTTGGCAGTCGTGCGCTGACGAGGCACAGGCTGCGGTGCTGGCGAAGCTGAATGAGGGTGTGAAAGGTTTTCATGCCTTCAACCCTAACCGCGAGGGGAAAGGATGGCAAGCAGTCGAAAAAAATTGAGAGGAATACCCGGAAAGCCGAGTTAATCGAGATTTTATTGCTGCGAATGGCGGTGATTGTTTTGATGATTGCGCGAGGTTTGCGCACTGCGCAATTGGAGAGCTGAGGCGACGACCTCTTGTGCACAGCTATGCTTAAAGCCTGAACAAGGCAGGAGTCGGACATGAACGAGTCGGACTGGAAGCGGTATAGCGCGTTGCGCCCGTTGGCTCATGAGCGGATGTGTATCCGGATCATGGAGGAGGTCGAGCGCGCAGTGCTGGACAAAAGCCTGGCGCCTTACGAGCGGATTGAAGCCACTGAAGAGCTGCTTCAGTCCCGGCAAAAGGAGTTGTATTGGGCGTTTGGTGTGTTCAGGTTTTCACGCCATGAGGCGCGATCGCACTTGTTGGGGTTGTGCGCGCGGGAGTTGATCACGGCTGAAGAGTTGACCGGGTTTTCGCAGGAGACCCAGGAGTGGATCAAGCATTGCCTGGCGGACCGGGAAGCCCATGGGATTGAGGACTTGGAAGCTGAATAGATGGCGTCTGTTATGCCGCCATCGCGAGCAGGCTCACTCCTGCACGTACATAAATCCAATGTGGGAGTGAGTCTGCTCGCGATGAGGCCGGCAGCCTCACCGACTAATCAAGGCTGAAACGCCCCGATAAAAATCGCCGGATCCACCCGCGCATCATTCAGGCTGATATTCCAGTGCATGTGCGGCCCGGTCGCGCGGCCCGTCGCCCCGACTTTCCCGACCACTGCGCCACGAGCCAGTTGTTGACCGACCTTCACGTCGATTTTCGACATATGGCAGAACATGCTGATAAAGCCTTGCCCGTGATCGACAAATACCGTGTTGCCATTGAAGAAGTAGTTGCCGATCAGAATCACCTTGCCCGTCGCCGGGGTCTTGATCGGCGTACCGGCAGGCACTGCGAAATCCAGGCCCGCGTGAGGATTGCGCTCTTCACCATTGAAGAAACGGCGCACGCCGAACTTGCTCGACAGCGGTCCGTTGACGGGTTTGTCCAGCAGCAGGTTGCTTGGCGTATTCGGGCTGAACGTGCGGTAGGCGGCAATCTGTTCCGCCAGTTCGCCTTCAATACGCTTGAGATTGTCCGGGTTCGGATTGACCTGCTGCGTATTCTTCAGCGTGATGTGTTGTTCCGGGTACTTCTTGTTACCAACAGTGAAATTCAATGTGCGGCCGCCGCTGCTGACTTGCTGCGTGCCCGGCTTGACCGTCAACGGCACGCCGACAATCGCCAGCCAATTGTTCTGTTCCTTGACCACCAGCACCGGTTTGCCTTGGTAGCTGGCTTT
The DNA here is from genome assembly GCF_003148705.1 of Pseudomonas sp. OV226. NCBI lineage: Bacteria > Pseudomonadati > Pseudomonadota > Gammaproteobacteria > Pseudomonadales > Pseudomonadaceae > Pseudomonas > Pseudomonas sp. OV226. The sequence continues at coordinate 24,053 of NZ_QGGS01000002.1, forward strand.
AGGTGCCTGGGCCGCGCTGCCCAGATCCACCACCGCCACGCCGCCCGGTACCGGTTTGTTCAACAGGCGGGTGATGTAACTGTCGGCATTGGCGTTGAAGGTCAGGCACAACAACAGCAGTGGAGCTAGAAAACGCGGCATGGATCAATCCAGTAGAGAAAGGGTGACAGGCGTCAGGTGATTGTCTTCGACCCGCACTTGCAGTTCGCCGTCGCCGAGTCTGGCCTTGAGGCGCTGGCCATTGTGGGTTTGCCCGGCGCTGCGGATCGCGTTGCCACGTTCGTCCAGCAAGATGCTGTAACCACGGGCCAGGGTCGCCAACGGGCTGACCACTTGCAGGGTCTGCACCTGACTTTGCAATTGCAGGCGTCGCGACTTGAGGCCTTCGCGTATCGCACGCGGCAGGCGTTCGGCAAGGCTGTCGAGGCGTTGGCGCAGCAGTGCCAGTTGACGCCCCGGATGTTGCCCGGCGAGGCGGGTTTCCAGGCGAATCAAGCGCTCGCGACGGGTGTTGAGGCTGCGTTCGAACGCGCGGCGCATGCGCATGTCCAGGTCGTCCAGACGTTGCGCTTGCTGGCGCAGGCGTTCGCCGGGATGGCGCAAACGGCGGGAGATACCCTCCAGACGCAGGCGGTCGCGCATCAAACGGTCGCGCATACGCATCACCAGTCGGCGATGCAGGCTTTCGACCCGGCGCACCAGATCGTTGGAATCCGGTGCGAGCAGTTCGGCAGCGGCGGAAGGGGTCGGGGCGCGGACGTCGGCCACGAAGTCACTGATCGATACGTCGGTTTCGTGGCCGACGGCACTGACAATAGGCGTGACACAGGCGTCGACGGCACGGGCCACGGCCTCTTCGTTGAAGCACCAGAGGTCTTCCAGCGAACCGCCGCCACGGGCCAGGATCAACGCGTCGAAACCACGGGCATCCGCGAGTTTCAACGCACGGACAATCTGCGCAGTGGCTTCGCGACCTTGCACGGCCGTGGGGATCAGCGTCAGCTGGATCTGCGGTGCGCGGCGACGGAACACGCTGATAATGTCGCGGATCACCGCGCCGGTCGGCGAACTGATAATGCCGATGCGTTGCGGATGCGCCGGCAGCGGCACTTTGCGCTCGGCGCTGAACAGGCCTTCGGCGCTGAGCTTTTCCTTCAGTGCATCGAACGCCAGGCGCAACGCGCCATCACCTGCCGGCTCCACCGTGTCGAGGATCAACTGATAGTCGCCACGTCCCTCGAACAATGAAACCTTGCCGCGGACTTTGACCGCCAAGCCATCCTTCAGCGCCTGGCGAACCCGGGCCGCGTTCTGGCGAAACAGCGCGCAACGCACCTGGGCGCCGCTGTCCTTGAGGGTGAAATACACGTGGCCGGACGCCGGGCGGGCGAGGTTGGAAATTTCGCCTTCGACCCAGATATTGCTGAACACGTCTTCAAGCAACACCCGCGCGCGGCCGTTGAGCTGGCTGACAGTCAGGACTTCACGGTCCAGGCCGAGTCTTGCAAAGGGATCTTTAATCATGGGGCGCAGTTTAAAGGCATTCGCACGTGAATCTCTACGTTGACGAAATCCTGTAGCAGCTGGCGAAGCCTGCGTCCGGCTGCGCAGCCGCCGCAAGATCAGACTGCGCGTTGTGTCAGGACGGATGCGGCGTATGCATTAGCGACTGCTGCGCCCGAGCGCGGACCGGTCGACGCAGGCTTCGCCAGCTGCTACATGGATCGTGTAACGGCTCCGCGACAGGTACAGTCATCAGCGGTAATCAGGGAAGGTATTCAGATGAATGTTTTTGAGATGTTGCATCAATGGCCATTCGCTCCAATGGATTGGCTGGTGATCGGGCTGGGCATCGCCCTGGCCTACATCGTGTTTGGCATCGCCGGCTTCGGCACGGCGTTGGTGGCGGGGCCGATTCTGATTTTGTTCATGCCGCTGTCGAAAATCGTGCCGTTGCTGGTGTTGCTCGATTTTGTCGCGGCGTTCGGCAATCTGCTGCCCTCGCGACGCGATGTGGCGAAGCCCGAGTTGTTGCGGTTGCTGCCGTGCATGGCGGTGGGCTGCACGCTGGGGGTGATCTTTCTGTTGAACCTGAAATCCGACGTGTTGCTGCTGTTGATGGGGCTGTTTATCAGCGCGTACGCGATTTACAGCCTGTGGGTCAAAACCCGGCCGACACAGTTGTCTGCCGGCTGGGCGGTGCCGATGGGCACGGTGGGCGGGATGTTCGGGGCGTTGTTTGGCAGTGGCGGCTTTTTATATGCCATCTATTTGAACAGTCGCCTGCCCAAAGAGGCGGCCCGGGCGACCCAGAGTGCGCTGATCAGTTGCAGCACGGTGGTGCGGTTGAGCCTGTTTGCCATCGCAGGCGTGTATGCCGAGCTACCCTTGTTGGTGTTGGCCCTGTGTTTGTTACCGGCCATGGCCCTGGGGTTATGGATCGGGCGGCGGTTGACCATGAGGTTGTCCCGCGAAGCGTTTGTGCGGCTGGTGACGTGGTTGGTATTGGCCAGCGGGATTGCCTTGATCGGGCGGTACTTGAGTGCTTGACCCGATTTCGTCAGGTATTAAGCTGCCGGCCGTCCTGACGCCTTCGCGGGCAAGCCCGCTCCCACATGATCTTGGTCGTACGCACATTTGTGCTCACCAGAGATCCCTGTGGGAGCGGGCTTGCCCGCGAAGGCGCCAGTACGAATACCGCAGAACATCCATTTGACGCAGCAGGCTTGCACCATGAATTCACAAAGCATCATCGTCCCGAAAATCTCCACGTTGCCGGTGCACGAGCCCCGGGCTCGCGCGGTCGTGCGGTGGCTGGTGCGCAAGAACATCATCAATGAAGAGCTGACCACCTGTGGCCGCACGGGCAATCGCATGGCCCACGCCATCGCCGAAGGTGCGCGCGATGTGGTCCTGCATCCAGAGGCCCTGCCGTTCGGCGAGCCGATCAATGGCCTGGAGATCGTCACCAAGCGCTGCATCTATACACCGGCCAAAGGTTTCCTGGGCGAGGCGGGCTGCGCCGAGTGCCGCAAGGAAGTAGGCGAAGCCTTGTTCGAAAGCCTGGAAGACTGGATGCCGGGCCGCACCGATAACTTCACCTGCCCTGAATGCGGGCATGAAGATGACATCAACGGATTTCTGTTCCTGCAGGAATGCGGCTTTTCCAACCTGGGTTTTATCTTCAACAACTGGGCTGAAGCCGGGTTCAAGCAGAGCTTTATCGACGAGTTTGCCGATTGGCTCGATCAGCCGGTCATCTGGGTAAAAGTCGAACTGTAGGAGCACAGCTTGCTGGCGATGGCGGACTTAAGGACGCCATCGCGGGCAAGCCTTGCTCCTACAGAATTCGGCGTTAAATACCCGTCGATCGACCGTGTCGATAATAGACAGAGTTTTACATTGAACCCGAGGGGGTGTCTGACTATAATGGCGCGCTTCCATTTTCCCGCTCGGGAGCCCCCGCGATGCTGCGTATCAGCCAAGAAGCTCTGACATTCGACGACATTCTCCTAGTGCCCGGTTATTCCGAGGTGCTTCCTAACGAAGTCAGTCTCAAGACCCGCCTAACCCGTGGCATCGAGCTGAACATTCCTCTGGTTTCTGCCGCCATGGACACCGTTACTGAAGCCCGTCTGGCAATCGCCATGGCTCAGGAAGGTGGCATCGGCATCATCCACAAGAACATGACCATCGAGCAGCAAGCTGCCGAAGTGCGCAAGGTCAAGCGTTACGAAGCCGGTGTGGTCAAGGACCCGATCACGATCGAGGCGGATGCCACGGTTCGTGAACTGTTCGAACTGACCCGCATGCACAACATCTCCGGCGTTCCGGTACTGCACGATGGCGACCTGGTCGGCATCGTCACTTCCCGTGACGTGCGTTTCGAAAACCGTCTGGACGCCCGTGTCCGTGAAGTGATGACGCCGAAAGAGCGTCTGGTCACGGTCAAGGAAGGCGCCGACAAGAACGACGTTCGCGAGCTGTTGCACAAGCACCGCATCGAACGCGTGCTGATCGTCGACGACAAATTCGCCCTCAAGGGCATGATGACCGTCAACGACATCGAAAAAGCCAAAGCCTACCCGCTGGCCAGCAAGGACGATCAAGGTCGTCTGCGCGTTGGTGCGGCAGTCGGTACCGGTAAAGACACCGGTGATCGCGTCGCTGCCCTGGTCAATGCCGGCGTTGACGTGGTGGTGGTCGACACCGCTCACGGTCACTCCAAAGGCGTGATCGACCGCGTTCGCTGGGTCAAACAGAATTTCCCTGAAGTGCAGGTCATCGGCGGCAACATCGCCACGGGCGCTGCCGCCAAGGCCCTGGCCGAAGCAGGCGCTGACGCAGTCAAGGTCGGTATCGGCCCTGGCTCGATCTGCACCACCCGTATCGTCGCCGGTGTCGGCGTCCCGCAAATCAGTGCCATCGCCAACGTCGCCGCTGCCCTCGAAGGCACTGGCGTTCCGTTGATCGCCGACGGCGGCATCCGTTTCTCCGGTGACCTGTCCAAGGCCATCGTTGCCGGTGCCTCCTGCGTAATGATGGGCTCGATGTTCGCCGGTACTGAAGAAGCACCGGGCGAAATCGAACTGTTCCAGGGTCGTTCGTACAAGGCTTACCGTGGCATGGGCTCGCTGGGCGCCATGTCCCAGGCTCAAGGCTCCTCCGACCGTTACTTCCAGGATTCTTCGGCAGGCGCCGAGAAGCTGGTTCCGGAAGGTATCGAAGGCCGTGTTCCTTACAAGGGCACCCTGAGCGCCATCATCCATCAACTGATGGGCGGCCTGCGTTCCTCGATGGGTTACACCGGCAGTGCCGACATCGAAGAAATGCGCACCAAGCCTGAGTTCGTGCGGATCACCGGCGCTGGCATGGCCGAGTCCCACGTTCACGACGTACAGATCACCAAAGAAGCGCCAAACTACCGCGTAGGTTGAGCCTTCAAGCAAATCGTTAAGCAACCGGGGCTGTTCTATTCAGCCCCGAGTTGTTTCTGAATCACGACTGTTTCTGACTTACTTAGACGAGACTGAATCATGGCCCTCGACATTCACGCTCACCGCATCCTGATCCTCGACTTCGGTTCCCAGTACACCCAGCTGATTGCCCGCCGCGTGCGTGAAATCGGCGTGTACTGCGAACTGCATCCGTTCGACATGGACGACGAAGCGATCCGCGAATTCGCGCCAAAAGGGATCATCCTCGCCGGCGGCCCCGAGTCTGTACACGTTGCCGACAGCCCCCGCGCACCACAAGCCGTCTGGGACCTGGGCGTACCGGTCTTCGGTATCTGCTACGGCATGCAGACCATGGCTGAACAGCTCGGTGGCAAGGTTGAAGGTTCCGAGCTGCGTGAGTTCGGTTATGCCCGTGTCGACGTGGTCGGCAAGAGCCGCCTGCTCGACGGCATCGAAGACCACATCGACGCTGACGGCCTGTTCGGCCTCGACGTCTGGATGAGCCACGGTGACAAGGTCACCAAGATGCCGGAAGACTTCCACATCCTGGCCAGCACCCCGAGCTGCCCGATCGCCGGTATGTTCAGCGACGCGCGCGGTTACTACGGCGTGCAGTTCCACCCGGAAGTGACCCACACCAAACAGGGCGGTCGCATCCTGTCGCGCTTCATCCTCGACATCTGCGGCTGTGAAGCCCTGTGGACGCCGTCGAAAATCGCTGAAGACGCCATCGCTCAGGTGCGTGCCCAGGTCGGTACCGACAACGTACTGCTCGGCCTGTCCGGCGGTGTGGACTCTTCGGTTGTTGCCGCGTTGCTGCACAAAGCCATTGGCGACCAACTGACCTGCGTCTTCGTCGACAACGGCCTGTTGCGTCTGCACGAAGGCGAGCAAGTGATGGCCATGTTCGCCGAGAACATGGGCGTCAAAGTGATTCGCGCCAACGCTGAAGATCAGTTCCTGAACAACCTGGCCGGCGAGTCCGACCCGGAGAAGAAGCGCAAGATCATCGGCCGTACCTTCATCGATGTATTCGATGCCCAGTCCAACAAACTGGATAACATCAAGTACCTCGCACAAGGCACTATCTACCCGGACGTGATCGAGTCGGCTGGCGCCAAAAGCGGCAAGGCTCACGTCATCAAGTCGCACCACAACGTGGGTGGCTTGCCGGAAGAGATGAACCTCAAGCTGGTTGAACCGCTGCGTGAGCTGTTCAAGGACGAAGTCCGTCGTCTGGGCCTGGAACTCGGCCTGCCGTACGACATGGTCTACCGTCACCCGTTCCCGGGCCCGGGCCTGGGTGTGCGGATCCTCGGTGAAGTGAAGAAGGAATACGCCGACCTGCTGCGTCGCGCCGACCACATCTTCATCGAAGAACTGCGCAAAGCCGACTGGTACCACAAGGTCAGCCAAGCGTTCGTGGTGTTCCAGCCTGTGAAATCGGTTGGCGTGGTTGGCGATGGCCGTCGTTACGCCTGGGTCGTTGCCCTGCGTGCCGTGGAAACCATCGACTTCATGACCGCACGTTGGGCGCACCTGCCTTACGAGCTGCTGGAAACCGTCAGCGGCCGGATCATCAACGAAATCGAAGGCATCTCCCGCGTCACTTACGACGTGTCGAGCAAGCCGCCAGCGACGATTGAGTGGGAGTGATCCTGCACAAACCTTGAAGGTTTGATCGCTGGATAAAAAAGCCGTGTGAGCGTGAGTTCACACGGCTTTTTTCATGGGGCCGCTTTGTCGTTTGGCGAGCCTGCGTCCCGTCGTCACGGGCGCTTTGCTGTTTCTTTCACAACTGCGGGTGTATCGTATTCGCCTTTTGCGGGCCTTGGGCCTGCCGCTTTTCATGTGAGGTAGTTGAGTTCATGTCGTTTACCCGTCGCCAAATCCTCGGTGGCCTGGCCGGTCTTGTTGTCGTTGGTGTCGGAGCCGGGGGCGCGTCGCGTTACTGGCTGGGCAAGATGGCCGATGCTGACGCGGGCCACGACTATGAGCTGATCGCCGCACCGCTGGACGTTGAGCTGGTGCCGGGGCACAAGACCGAGGCCTGGGCATTTGGCCCGTCGGCACCGGGCACTGAATTGCGCGCGCGTCAGGGCGACTGGTTGCGGGTGCGGTTTATCAACCACCTGCCCGTCGCGACCACTATTCACTGGCACGGCATCCGCCTGCCGCTGGAGATGGACGGCGTACCTTACGTCTCGCAACTGCCGGTGTTGCCGGGTGAGTATTTCGACTACAAGTTCCGTGTGCCGGACGCCGGCAGCTACTGGTATCACCCGCATGTGAACAGCAGCGAAGAACTCGGCCGCGGGCTGGTCGGTCCGTTGATTATCGAAGAGCGCGAACCCACCGGTTTCAAGTATGAAAAAACCCTCAGCCTGAAGAGCTGGCACGTCGATGAAGAGGGCGCGTTCGTCGCCTTCAGCATCCCTCGTGAAGCGGCGCGTGGCGGCACGGCGGGGCGCTTGTCGACCATCAATGGCGTCTCGCAAGCAGTGATCGACTTGCCGGCCGGGCAGATCACCCGAGTGCGCCTGCTGAACCTCGACAACACGCTGACCTATCGCCTGAACATTCCTGGCGTCGAAGCGCAGATTTACGCACTGGACGGCAACCCGATCGAGCCCCGCCCGTTGGGCAAGGAGTACTGGCTTGGCCCGGGAATGCGTATTTGCCTGGCAATCAAGGCGCCGGCCGCTGGTGAAGAACTGGCCCTGCGCAACGGCCCGGTACGTTTGGGTACGTTCCGTTCGGTGGCCAACACCGACGCGCCGACCCAATGGCCGCCTGCGTTGCCCGCCAACCCGATTGCCGAACCGGACCTGGCCAATGCCGAGAAACTCAACTTCAATTTCGAATGGGTCGGTTCGGTGTCGGTGAACGTCGACAACGGCAAACCGCCGAGCCTGTGGCAGATCAACGGCAAGGCCTGGGACATCACCGACAAAACCTGTGCCGACCGCCCGATTGCCAAGCTTGAAAAGGGCAAGAGCTACATTTTCGAATTCAAGAACATGACCCAGTACCAACACCCGGTTCACTTGCACGGCATGAGTTTCAAAGTCATCGCCTCGAACCGGCACAAGGTCATTCCGTATTTCACCGACACGTATCTGTTGGGCAAGAACGAGCGTGCGCAAGTGGCGTTGGTGGCGGATAACCCCGGCATCTGGATGTTCCACTGCCATGTGATTGATCACATGGAAACCGGCCTGATGGCCGCCATCGAGGTGGCGTGATGCGTCAGATTCGTCCCGCAGCCATCATCGACCGCAGCCGAGATCGCGACTTCATGCGCGAAGCCCTGGCCCTGGCGGCTCAAGGTGCCACGCTGGGCGAAGTGCCGGTGGGCGCGGTGCTGGTGCAGGACGGTGAAATCATCGGTCGCGGCTTCAACTGCCCGATCAGCGGTAACGACCCGAGCGCCCATGCCGAGATGGTCGCGATCCGCGCCGCTGCGCAAGCGGTGAACAACTATCGCCTGCCGGGCAGCACGCTGTACGTGACCCTTGAGCCGTGCAGCATGTGCGCCGGGCTGATCGTGCATTCGCGGATTGCGCGGGTGGTGTATGGCGCCCTGGAACCCAAGGCGGGGATTGTGCAGAGCCAGGGGCAGTTCTTTACCCAGGGCTTTTTGAATCACCGGGTGTTGTATGAAGGCGGGGTGTTGGCGGAAGAATGCGGGGCTGTATTGAGCGAGTTCTTCAAGGCCCGCCGCGCGAAACCAGCAGACTAAACACGTAAACCCTGAAACTGTAGGAGCCGAGCTTGCTCGCGATGGCGGCTGTACAGTCAACAATGATGTTGAATGTCAGACCGCTATCGCGAGCAAGCTCGGCTCCTACGGGTTATGCGTTATTTACGGGCGACGATGACCGCACGCATCGGCGCCGGCAGCCCTTCGATCGTCTTGCTGTGATCGTCCGGGTCCAGGAAATCACTCAGCGACTGATACTTCATCCACTCCGTCCCGCGCTGTTCCTCGACCGTGGTCACGCTCACGTCCACACAACGCACATCCGTAAACCCGGCACGGCGCAACCACAACTCCAGCGCCGGCACCGAGGGCAGGAACCACACGTTGCGCATCTGCGCGTAGCGGTCTTCCGGTACCAGCACCTGCTGCTGATCGCCTTCGATCACCAGCGTTTCCAGCACCAGTTCACCGCCCTTGACCAGGCAATCTTTCAGCGCCAGCAAATGCTCGATCGGCGAGCGACGATGGTAGAACACACCCATCGAAAACACAGTGTCGAAGCCTTCCAGCTCCGGCGGCAAGTCTTCGAACGGAAACGGCAGGTGCCAGGCATTCGGCTCGGACAGGTAACGCTGCACGGCCTGGAACTGGCAGAAGAACAGCCAGTTGGGATCGACACCGATCACGCTGTCGGCACCGGCACCGAGCATGCGCCACATGTAATAACCGTTGCCGCACCCGACATCGAGAATGCGCTTGCCCTTCAAATCCAGATGCGGCGCAACCCGCGACCACTTCCAGTCCGAACGCCATTCGGTGTCGACGTGCACGCCAAACAAATCAAACGGCCCTTTGCGCCACGGCGATAAACCCATCAGCGCGGTACGCATCTGTGCGCGGGTTTCGTCGTCGCACTCAGTGTCCAGCATCAGGCCATTGAGCAAGTCGACGACCCTCGGCTGGATCTTCGGCAGTGCGTCCAGCGCACTTTGCCAGCGCTCCAGGTCGCCGTGCCCCTTTTCCATTTTCTTGTCGAGTTGTGCTTGCAGGGTGTTGGCCCATTCAGCAAGCGGTGTGCCGGCCAGACGGCGGGCGAGGGGGGACAGATCAATCATGGCAAGGCAATCAACGAGGCAAAGTTAAGACACTGGAACCACGGCATGACTTTCGAGAACCCGGCGGCCAGCAGGCGCTCGCGGTGTTCTTCGAGGCTGTCAGGCTTCATGACGTTTTCGATGGCGCTGCGCTTCTGGGCAATTTCCAGTTCGCTGTAACCGTTGGCGCGCTTGAAGGCGACGTGCAGGTCGGTCAGCAGCGCGTGTTCTTGCGGGTCATTGAAGCGCAGCTTCTCCGACAGGATCAGTGCGCCGCCCGGCAGTAACGACTGGCGAATGCGCGAGAGCAACGCGGTGCGCTGCTCCGGAGCGATGAATTGCAGGGTGAAGTTCAGCGCCACTACCGAGGCGGGCTGGAAGTCGAGGGCGAGGATGTCGCCTTCAATCACTTCCACCGGCAACAACTCCTGGAACATCGAGTCCTGGGCGTTGAGGTATTCGCGGCAACGCTCGACCATGGCGGCGGAGTTATCCACAGCGATGACGCGGCAACCGTCGGTGCGCACATGACGGCGCAAGGCCTGGGTCACGGCGCCCAGCGACGAGCCGAGGTCGTAGAGCACGCTGTTGGGCTGGGCGAATTGCGCGGCGAGCACGCCGAGGTTTTCAACGATGGTCGGATAACCCGGCACCGAGCGCTTGATCATGTCCGGGAACACCCGCACCACGTCCTCGTTAAAGGCGAAGTCGGGTACCTGGGCCAAAGGCTGGGCGAAAAGGCGATCGGATTCTTTGCTCACGGCGGTTCCAGCGGCATGGGTGGAAAAGGCCGGCATTTTAGCCAAATTGACGGGGGGATGCGCGGGTTGTCTGATAAACCGCTGGGCAGATCTGGATCTTGTGTTTATAGGGAGATCGCTTTCGCGGGCAAGCCCGCTCCCACAAGTACAGCGCTATCCCTGTGGGAGCGGGCTTGCCCGCGATGGACTCAACGCGGTTTCTGGGTGAACGCCGACGCCGTAATCCCCCATTGCCCCAGCCAGTAGCTGATGATGATCACGTAAGGCGCCGCATCGAACGGTGCGACAAAGCGGCTGATGCCAATCACGCTGTCGGAGAACACAAACGCCAGCGCACCTGCCGCCGCCAGCAGCGCCGAGCGTTTCGGCACATCGGAGCCCAGTCGGGCCAGGGCTCGCCAGAGCATTGCGCTGATGGCCAGGCCATAGACAATTACCGGGACCAGCAACGGGCCCAAACCGTGGGAAATCAGAATCCCCAGCAGCACCGCACCCACGGCCAGCGCGATGATCAAGGGCAGCAACGCCAACCGGCGACAATCGCTCAAGTAGGCTTTCAAGTACGCCAGATGCGCGACCAGAAACGCGCCGAGGCCAAACACAAACAAGTCCCCCGGCCACGCCAGCAACACGTCGCCGAGCAGCGAGAAAATCAGGCCAAGGCTGATCCAGCGGCGATAGTCGCTGGGCGGCGCGTCGTGCAGCCAGCCGAGCAGGGCCAGCACCGGCAACGGTTTGACCAGCAGGCAAAGCAACGCGGCATGCACACTCACGCCATATAGAAAGGTCACCGCGCCCATCAACGCCAGAATCAGCCAGCCCATGATCAGTTAACCGAAATCGCGCAATCGAAGGTTTCCACCGGCAACACTTCCGGGGCCCAGGGTTGTTGCGATGTCAGGCGTAAACGCCCGGTGCCGGCGGCGAAGGCCTGAAAGCGCCAGGTCGAAATACCGGCGCTGCCGACGATGCCGGCATCTTCCGGATTGCTGTACACCTCGGGGCTGAGCGCATGCAGCACACCACCGGCCGAATCCTGGATTGCCCAGCGATAACCCGTAGTTGGGTTGCTCGGCAGGGTCAGGATCAGGTTTTGCCCGCTGTTGAGTTTCACCGGGCATTGGCTTTGTTTTTCCACGGTCACGTTCTGTTTCGGCTGCGTGGCGCAGGCGGCCAGCAAGGAAAGGGCGAGGGGGGCAAACAAGCGAGTGGGGGACATAAGGTCAGTGGCTCCGGCATTCACGACGAACGGCGAGCATAACTGAAGATGAGACAAAGTGTGACAGCATGGCGGGAGATGATCGTTCCCACGCTCTGCGTGGGAATGCCGCCCGGGACGCTCCGCGTCCCATCACAAGCGTGACGCGGAGCGTCACAGGATGCATTCCCACGCGGAGCGTGGGAACGATCAGGTTACGAGGTCAGAACAATATCTTCGCCACATCCGCAAAGCGCTTGGCGAAATGCACGGTGATCCCTTCCTTCAGATAGTCCGGCAGTTCATCAAAACTGCCACGGTTAGGCTCCGGCAATATCAACTCGAAAATCTTCTGCCGCCGCGCCGCAATCACCTTCTCGCGTACCCCGCCAATCGGCAGTACATGCCCGGTCAACGTCAGTTCACCGGTCATGGCCACGCCTTTTTTCGGTGGCTGGTTGCGTGCGAGCGAGAGCAGGGCGCTGGCCATGGTCACGCCGGCGCTCGGGCCGTCTTTCGGGGTGGCGCCTTCCGGGACGTGCAAGTGGACAAACGCCTCGTCGAAGAATTTCGGATCTCCGCCAAACGACTTCAGGTTGGAGCTGACGTAGCTGTAGGCGATTTCCGCCGACTCTTTCATCACGTCGCCCAGTTGCCCGGTGAGTTTGAAGCCCCGGTTGAGCGTGTGAATCCGTGTGGCTTCAATCGGCAAGGTCGCGCCGCCCATGCTGGTCCAGGCCAGACCGGTAATAACGCCGGTGCCGGACAGCACTTGCTCGTTGCGGAACACCGGATGACCGAGTGAGGCTTCGAGGTCTTTCGGCCCGAGTTTGATCACCGCTTTGGGTTCGTCGATCAGCTTCACCACGGCTTTGCGCACCAGTTTGCCCAGTTGTTTTTCCAACTGACGCACCCCTGCTTCACGGGCATAACCGTCGATCAAGGCTTTGAGGGCGCTGTCGCTGATGCTCAGGCTGCCTTTGGACACGCCGGCCTTTTCCAGTTGCTTGGGCCACAGATGACGCTTGGCGATGGCGATTTTTTCTTCGGTGATGTAGCCCGACAGGCGAATCACTTCCATCCGGTCCAGCAACGGGCCGGGGATCGAGTCCAGGGTGTTGGCGGTGCACACGAACAGCACTTTCGACAGGTCCAGACGCAGGTCCAGGTAATGGTCGAGGAATTCGACGTTCTGTTCCGGGTCGAGGGTTTCAAGGAGCGCCGAGGCCGGGTCGCCTTGATAGCTTTGGCCCATCTTGTCGATCTCGTCGAGCATGATCACCGGGTTCATCACTTCGACGTCTTTCAACGCCTGAACGAGTTTGCCCGGTTGCGCGCCGATGTAAGTGCGGCGATGGCCCTTGATCTCGGCTTCGTCGCGCATGCCGCCGAGGCTGAAGCGATAGAACGGCCGGCCAAGGGATTCGGCGATGGACTTGCCGACGCTGGTTTTACCCACGCCGGGCGGGCCGACCAGCAACACGATGGAGCCGCTGATCTCGCCTTTATAAGCACCCACGGCGAGGAATTCGAGAATGCGGTCCTTGATGTCGTCGAGGCCTGCGTGGTGTTTGTCGAGCACTTTGCGCGCGTGCTTGAGGTCGAGTTTGTCCTCGCCGTACACGCCCCACGGGACCGAGGTGGCCCAGTCTAGGTAGTTGCGGGTGACCGCGTACTCGGGCGAGCCGGTCTCGAGGATCGACAGCTTGTTCATTTCCTCTTCGATGCGTTTCTGCGCCTGCGCCGAGAGCACTTTGCCGGTCAGGCGTTGTTCGAACTGCTCGATGTCGGCGCTGCGGTCATCCTTGGTCAGCCCCAGCTCTTGCTGAATGACCTTGAGCTGTTCCTTGAGGAAGAATTCGCGCTGATGCTCGCCGATCTTGCGGTTAACTTCGGCGGAAATCTCTTTTTGCAGGCGCGCGACTTCGACTTCCTTGCGCAGCATCGGCAGGACTTTTTCCATGCGCTTGAGCATCGGCACGCAGTCGAGCACTTCTTGCAGCTCGCTACCAGTGGCCGAGGTCAGGGCGGCGGCGAAGTCGGTCAGCGGCGAGGGGTCGTTGGGGCTGAAGCGGTTGAGGTAGTTTTTGAGCTCTTCGCTGTACAGCGGGTTGAGCGGCAGCAGTTCCTTGATGGCGTTGATCAACGCCATGCCGTAGGCCTTGACCTCATCGGTCGGCTCGGTGGGTTGGTGCGGGTACTCGACTTCCACCAGGTACGGTGGGCGATGGTGTTTGAGCCAGGTTTTGATGCGCACCCGGGTCAGGCCCTGGGCGACGAATTGCAGTTTGCCGTTTTCGCGACTGGCGTGGTGGACCTTGACCAGTGTGCCGTACTCGGGGAGTGCGTCGGTGTTGAAGTGGCGCGGGTCTTCCTGGGGGGCGTCCATGTAGAACAGGGCCAGGGCGTGGTGATCGGCTTTGCTGACCAGGTCCAGTGTTTCAGCCCACGGTTCTTCGTTGACGATGACCGGCAGTACTTGGGCCGGGAAGAAGGGGCGATTGTGGATCGGGATGATGTAGACCTTGTCCGGCAGGTTTTGGCCGGGCAGGGCGAGGCCTTTGCCGGTGGTGTGGTGTTCGATTTGTTCGGCTTCGTCGTACTCGCTTGGGTCTTCGGGGAATTCTTGCTGGTCGCTCATGGGGCACCTGCGCAATGGGGTATGGGTGTTAGATGGGGCAGGTGGGGGGTGGTTTCAATGGCCCCGGATATTTCCAGATGTGTGTTCAGGGGCGGGACAGATTCAGGGATCTTAACGGCAGGCAGTGTGCCGCTCGCTCAAAACAGGTGACGCGCCAGCCGCCTGGGCCCATCGCCCGCTTGATCAAAAATCCATCGTTCTATCCCTGGCACTGTGCGCAGCGCTGCAAATGCTGCCGACTTATGTTGCTCTGTGCATATCACATGCACGTTGGGCCCGGCGTCCACTGTTGCACACACCTCCAAACCCTCACCGCGCAGTTGCCGCACCCGCTCCAGAATCCGCAAGGTTGCCGGTTTCCAATAGAAAATCGGAGGCTGTGAAGTCATGGCAATCATGTGCAACTCCACGGCTTCGCGCTCCACAACAGCGGCCAATGCGTTGAAATCCCGGCTCACAATCGCTTGGCGGACAGTCGCCAGGCGTTCCGGCAGAAGGTCCAGTCGAGTCGGGTAAAAGGGGCTGCTGTTGGCGAGAAGATGACCTTGACGGGAGCTGACAGTTTTAGGTGTGGCGTCGACGATGGCGATCAAGTCATGCAGCGGCCAATGCTGCCCCGCAGCGAGTTGGACCGGCTCGCAGAGCTGCCGGCTATCGCCAGGCCATTGGACAAACCCGCCCAGCACCGAGCGCGCCGCCGAGCCAGAGCCGGACAGGCGCGCCAGTCTGCCGAGATCGGGGCTGTCGAGTGATTGCCCGCAACGCAGGGCGAATGCCACTGCCAAGGCACTGAAACCCGACGCTGACGAGGCAATGCCCGCACCCGTCGGGAAGTTGTTGGTCGTGGCGATGCGCAGCGGTGTCCAGTCATCGAAGTACTCGCGCAAGGGTTGCAGATGGCGTTCGATTCCAAGGCGCAGTGAGGTTTGTGCCACAACCAATAGGCCGCTGGCGGTTTTCCACATGATTTCATCGGCAGCGCCCTTCGTCCGGGGCGACAACGTGCAGAAGCTGAGGCACTGACTCAGGGTCATGGAGATTGAGGGATTGTTGGGGAGCGTCTGCCGTGCATCGCTCATGCCCCAGTACTTGATGAACGCGATGTTGCTGGGCGAAGAAACGCTGATCCGATTCATTGCACCTGGACCTCCAGGCCGCCCACCGCTAATGGGGCATCGATTCTGCGATAGTGGGCCAGTTCCGGTAGCGCCGGCGCGTCGACCACCAATAGTGCTCCGGCCTGGTCCCCGGAGAGGGCGCCAGCCCCGCAAATTTTTGCTGCACCACCGGCTGCTTCAATGGCGCGGATCACTTGCACAACGGCTTTGGGCACCACGCCCAGACATTCCAGGGCCGCTTCATAGTCGTGTACCAACGCCTTGAGTGTTTCAGGTGCCGGGCTGCGGGACTGCAACAGCGTGCGAAAGCGTTCGGCACAGTTGTGCATGCTTGCCAATAGTGGGTTATCCCGGCCTTCGAGCTGGTGTCGGGTGGCGGCGATGACATGCCCGGTACTCTCGCGAGCGGCTCCGGTGTGGTAGATCTCAATGCCGTGCAATTGCAGATGTACCGTGCTCTCGGGCCACGAAATCATCTTGAACCGGTTTCCCGCTTCGCGGCGTCGTTCGACCATGCCACCCAGCAAGCAAGTGTTGTGATCGATCCCTGACGGCAGCCCATGTTGGTAACGTTCAACGCGCATGGCTAGCGGTTGCAGCGGATGCCGTTGCGGCGACAACTTGAAGAGGCGCAACAACGCCGCTGACAGGCTGACCGCCAGGGCTGCCGAACTGCCGAAGCCTGCGTCCAGCGGAATGCTCGATTGCACTCGTAGCGTGCAGCCGCGTATGTCTTCTAGCGCCAGTTTGAGCAGAACTTCGCCCACAGCACATTTGACCAAGTGATCAACGTCGTTTCCTCTGACGCCGATAAAGGTGTGTGTCTGGGGATCGTTTCGAAAGCATACCCAGCGTTGGCGCACTTCCCGGACGTAATCGAGCAGGGCGCCCGTGCTGTATTGCCGATGGATTTGCAGCTCGGGTAACTGAATTTCAATCTGATCATCGTCGCGCTCACGCACCTGCACGGTGCAATACAGCCCCAAGGTAGTAGCGAACACCGGGCAACCCTGCAACGCCGCGTGCTCGCCAATCAGAATAATCTTTGCGGGAGCGCGTGCTTGCACAGCAACCGGTGCCATGACTCAACGCCCCCATTGCACATGAGCTTTTACCAAATGATGTGCTGCTTGCGCCGCCATGATGGACAACTCACCCGCCAGCACCAGCGCTCCGATTATTTCTGCCAAACGCAAAGTGTCGACTCCAGGTTTTTTGGCGCCCGGGACAATTCCCATCAACGCCAGTGCTTCGCGTTGAGTGCACAAACCGGTGCCGCCGCCGACAGTCCCCAGTGGTGTGTCGGGCAACAGGATCGAGGCGTAGAGGGCGCCATGCTCGCGCGCTTCGAGGCAGGTAATGCCGCAAGCACTTTCTGCTACTTGAGCGACATCTTGTCCGGTGGCGATAAAGACAGCCGAAAGAATATTGGCGTGATGGGCATTACTGCCCATTGCCCCCGCCATTGCTGAGCCCAACAGGTTTTTGCGGTATTGGACGTCACACAACGAAGCCGAATCGGTTTTCAGGATGTCGTGCAGGATGTCAGCGCTCAGATGGGCTTCGGCAAAAATGCGTTTGCCCCGACCGTTTAGCACGTTAACCATCGCCGGTTTTTTATCGGTGCAGTAATTGCCCGAGATGCTGATGCAGGGTAGGCCGGTAGCGGGGCTGATCAGCTCGGTTATGGCCCGCTCGCAGGCAATGCTTGCCATGTTCATGCCCATGGCATCGGCACTGTGGAAGCGAAAACGCAGGTAGATCGTGGTGCCGACCAATGCGGGCACGATGTCCTGCAATACAAGGTGACGGCTGTTCTCTTCGCAGAGCTGTTTGATTTTGTCGTAGTTGTTTCGGACCCAGGCTACGAAAGCCTGTGACTGTACGATACCGCTGGAGCGAAACACCGGCGCTCGGGTGATGCCCACATCGTCGACGCGCACCACCGCGCCTCCGGCGGCGCGTAACGCGGCGCACCCTCGGGACACGCTGGCGATCAGTGCACCTTCGGTGGTCGCCAGTGGCGCAAAGACCGGTTCCTGGGCGGTAATCGCTTGCCCATTGACCAACAGGGGACCGGCAACGCCCAGCGGTATCTGAATAGCCCCGATGAAGTTCTCGCATTTTGCCGGGCGTGCATCAAACGTGTAATTGCCGATGGTGGTGAGTGAGGCCCCAGTGATCAATTGCAACGCCTCACGCCGAATGAAGGACGCTTGGTTGCGCGACAAGGTTTCAGGTAGTTGGTGCAGGCGGACCTCACCCTTGGCCAAGGCCTCTATCCATTGAGCGTCGAATTGAGAGTGGGACATGAGTCACCCGGCGGGTCATTGAGTGCGCAAGGTGGTGCGCGTCCTGTTGATGATCTGCAGAACTGACCCAGGCAGGTACTGTCATTGTTGACAGTTTTTTATATCGATCGGCGATTGGACGGCACTCGTCGAGGCGTTCCGGACAGACAATTAGCCCACATTGACCAAATGTGGGAGCGTCGCACCTCCGCTCCCACTGGGGATCAACGGTGTTGCGCGGGTTTGGGGAGTTCGAGGTTGTCCATCATTCGGTTCGCCGCCAGTTCGGCCAGCATGACGATTTGCTGAATGGCCATGGCGGTGTTGCGATGCGGGCCTTCCAGGTAGGCGGCAAAATCGCCGGCCATCACGCTGGCCTGGGCCAGGGATTCACAGGTGTGGGCCAAGAGGTCTTCGTCTTTGAGGTCCGGTGCAAGCATGAACATGGTGCTGGGTTTGCGGGTGGGCGGTGATTTCAGGGCTGCGGGGTTTAGGTAGTGATTCAGCGCGCGTTCGGCGGCTTCATTGAGTTTTTTGGAATCGATGGATTCGTAGGGGGAAACATCGTCGGTTTCGGGGGGATTTGGTGTTTCTTTGATCATGGTGAAGCTCCATTCGAAGATAGGGAGTTCGCCACGACTGCGACCAAGCAGTTGGGTGGCAAACCGTACGCAGGTTGGTCGACCAGGGAATGGAACCCGGCAGGGCCGAAGCCCTCCCACGCACAGCTCGCCATGAAGCAAGCACGAAAAGTGCGCCATTCTAAACCTGGGCGACCAAACCCGGTCGCTGAATTTGCAGCGACGCCCAAAGCCTATCGTCCCGGCTTCTGACCCAACAACCGACAGCGCTTGTCGGAAACCGCCGCCAGAGCAGCCACCGCTGTAGGACGTTCGCCGAATTTCCAGACCAACCACAACCCAAATGTGGGAGCGGGCTTGCTCGCGAAGGCTGTTTAACATTCAACATTTTTGTCGACTGACACACCGCTTTCGCGAGCAAGCCCGCTCCCACATTTGATTTGTGTTGTGGTGTAGACCGCGGCCACAAAAAAAGGCGACCCCCTCACAGGAGTCGCCTTCGTTTTAACCGCCGCTAAAACTTATTCCGACAGTTTGTACGCCATCACATAGTCACCTTGTTTGGTGCCCAGCGAACCGTGACCGCCCGCAACGACCAGCACGTACTGCTTGCCGTCCTTGCCGGTGTAGGTCATCGGTGTGGTTTGCGCGCCGGCCGGCAGGCGGCCTTCCCACAGTTGCTTGCCGTTTTTCACGTCGTAGGCGCGCAGGTATTGGTCGAGGGTGCCGCTGAGGAACGCGACGCCACCGGCGGTGGTGAAGGTGCCGCCCAGGCTGGGTACGCCCATGCTCAAGGGGATCGGAACCGGCGAACTGTCGCGCACGGTGCCGTTCTTGTGCATCCAGATTTTTTCATGGGTGGTCAAATCGACCGCTGCCACGTAGCCCCACGCCGGTGCCTGGCACGGCAGGCCCATTGGCGACAGGAGGGGTTCAAGGACTACGCCGTAAGGCGCGCCTTTGTTTGGTTGTACGCCTTCGGTTTCGCTTTTGCGCGGGCCTTGGGCGGCGATTTCCGCAGCCGGGATCAGCTTGGATTTAAAGGCCATCCAGTCCGGGTTCACGAACAGGATCTGACGCACCGGATCCACTGAGATACCGCCCCAGTCGAACACGCCGAAGTTACCCGGATAAACGATCGAGCCTTGCAGCGATGGTGGGGTGAACGGGCCGTCGTAGCGCAGGGATTTGAAGGTGATCCGGCAGACCAGTTGGTCGAACGGTGTCACACCCCACATGTCGCGTTCTTTCAACGGCGGCGGCATGAAGTTGAGGTCGGACTTGGGTTGGGTCGGCGAGGTGTGATCACCGGCGACAGCGCCTTGCGGCACCGGTACTTCGTTGATCGGCACGATGGCCTTGCCGGTGCTGCGGTCCAGCACGTAGATGCTGCCTTGCTTGGTGGACGCAAGCACCGCTGGCTTCACGCCGTCTGCGGTTTTCAGGTCCATCAGGGTTGGCTGGCCGCCAACGTCCATGTCCCACAGGTCATGGTGGGTGAACTGGAAGTGCCAGCGCACTTTGCCGGTGGCGATGTCCAGGGCGGTCAGGCCGGCGGCGTGCAGTTCCGATTCAGGGGTGCGAGCGCCACCGAACTGGTCCGGGGTCTGGTTGCCCATCGGCAGGTAGAGCATGCCGAGTTTTTCATCGACCGCGAACATGGACCACATGTTCGGTGAGTTGCGGGTGTAGGTCTGGCCTTCGGCAATCGGCGTCGTATCGTCCGGCTTGCCGCTGTCCCAGTTCCACACCAGTTTGCCAGTGTGTACGTCGAACGCGCGGATCACGCCGCTTGGCTCGTCGGTGGAGACGTTGTCGGTGACGTGGCCGCCAATCACTACCAGGTCTTTAGTGACCGCTGGAGGCGAGGTGGAGTAGTAACCGCCGGCGGTGAAGCCGCCGATGTTGGCGCGCAGGTCAACCTGGCCCTTGTCGCCGAAGTCTTCGCACATCTTGCCGGTGTCGGCGTTCAGGGCGATCAGGCGGGTGTCGGCGGTGGGCAGGAAGATCCGGCGCGGGCAGGCGTTGGCCACGGCTGCGCTGGCGCTGCCGGTCGGGCTCTGCTCGGAGGCGTAGACCGCGTCATTGTGATACGACACGCCACGGCAGGTCATGTGGGCCCAACCCTTGAAGTTCGCCGCGTTTTGCGTGGAGAGCTTCGGATCGAAACGCCAGATTTCCTTGCCGGTGTCCGGGTCCAGCGCGATCACCTGGCTGTGCGGCGTGCACACGTAGAGCATGCCGTTGACTTTCAGCGGGGTGTTTTCAGCGGTGGTCTCACCCGGATCGTTCGGGCCCGGCAGGTCGCCGGTGCGGTAAGTCCACGCCGGGACCAATTTGTGAGCGTTTGCCGGGGTGATCTGTGCCAGGGGCGAGTAACGATCACCGTGAGCGCTGCGGCCGTAGGAATTCCAGTCACCGTCGGGCATGGCCGGGGCGGTGTTGGTCATGCCGGGCACGCTGTCGCGGTCCAGTTGACCCTTGATTTCACCCGGGTTGGTGAATTGGCTGGCCAATGCGGCCACGCCCGCCACTACCACAGCGACACTCAGGGCGCCGGTGCCCATCGGTGCAGCACCTTCGCGCAGCAACGGACGACGGAACCATGGCAGCAACATGACCAGGCCCAGTGCAAACAACATCGCCAGGCGCGGCACCAGTTGCCACCAGTCGAGGCCGACTTCCCACAGTGCCCAAACGGTGCTGGCGAACAGCACCAGTGCGTACAGGCCCAGCGCAGCGCGGCGGGCGAGGATCAGCAACACGCCGGTCAGCGTCAGGCCGATACCGGCCAGCAGGTAATACAGCGAGCCGCCGAGCATGCTCAGCTTGATCCCCCCGGCCAGCATGGCCAGGCCCATTAGCAGAAGCAGGATGCCGAGCAGGCTCGGCAACAGACGGCTTCGACTCAAAGCACCATCAGTGCTCATAGTGTGGTTCTCCGTGACGTTTCAAGTAGTCCCGCGCAAGTTCACTGTAGATGACGATCTGGCGTGGGCATGGTTCAGTTATATAAGTGAAACCTGGTTAGCGCTTGTTCAGGTGTTGCAACCCTTGTAGGAGCAGAGCTTGCTCGCGATGGCGGTGTGTCAGACCGCATCAATGTCAACTGGCACTCCGTCATCGCGAGCAAGCTCTGCTCCTACAAGGTTTTGGGGTGTTGTTTAGAACGACGACTGGATCTTGATCCCGCCAATCAGCGCGTCATCGACGTTATCCACACCACCGGGATGGCGGATGTATTGCAGGTTCGGGCGCACGGTCAGCCAGTTCGTCACATGCACGCCGTAATAGAGCTCGGCGCTGTATTCGGTGTCCTGCGGCGGCAAGAAGGCCGGGTCGTCATAGTCGAAGACGGCATGCGCCTGATTGGTGGCTTCAGCGTTTTTGCGATAGGCCGGGTTGACGTGGACGCGGGCCAGCGCGAAGCCGATGTCGTCCTTGGCGCGCGCATCGAACAGGCCTTTGTAGACGACGCCCGCCTGCACATAGTTGTCGATGGCATTGGTCTTCTTGTCGTGCATCGTGCCGTTGGCGAACACGTTCAAACCACGGCTGTGATCGCTGGCGACGCTGGTGATTTGCTGCTGAATACCCAGCCATACGCCGTGCTTGCTCGATGCGCTGCGGTAAGCCTCGCCGCTCAGGGCGGCGGGCTGGCCGTTGCTGTCTTTGTAGACGTCGGTGGCGCTGGCGCTGCTGTAGTAATAACCGGCGCGGTATTCGCCCGGCAGGCCGTTGAGCGTTGGCGACCACACCAGTTCCACGGGCACGATTGCGCCCTGGGTGCCGCTGCCACTGAGCTTGAAGCCGTTGTCGCGATCGAGGTTCGACGGGTTTTGCTCATAGGCGCCAATCTGCGCGTACAACTGCGGCGTCAGGTGATATTTGACCCGCATCGCCCATTGGCTGACGGGCCAGTTGTACCAGATGCTGCCGGCCCAGTTACCGACCTGGGAGCCACAGAACGCCAGGTTCTGGAAGTCGCAGGGGAAGCTGTTGAAGTCTTCGCCTTCACCAAAGCGGCCGGCCTTGATGTCGAGTTTTTGGTCGAAGAACTTCTGCTGATACCACATCTGCGTCAGGCGCCAGGTTTGCCCACGGCCCCAGACTTCCTGAGCCGAGGTGAATCCCCCCACGCGAGGGTCGTTGATGCGGTCGTTGCTGATGTTATTGCCGCTGCGTTCGGTGATGGTCAGCTGAAATTCGGCATCGTTCCAGCCCAGGATTTTCTGCAAATCCAGGTGCGTGCCGAGGCCAAACTGGTCGCTGTAGCGCGCGGTGCGGTCATGGTCGTAGCCACCGTGCAGGTTACTGCCCATTTCACCGGTGTAATCGACTTTGAAGTCGTAGCCTTTTTCCGAAAGTTCGGTGCGCGTGCCGTTCCAGTCACCCAGCATCCAGGGGGAGTCGCTATCGAAGGCGGGCGCTGCCTGGGTGCAGGTGGCGAGGCCCAGTGCGGTGAATCCGCCGATCAGGCGCAGGGCTTTTCGGTGGGCAACAGGCAGTGAGACAGCGCTGTCTCGCGAAGTGTGGAAATCAGGCATAAAGAGAGAATTCTTGATCTTTTTCTAGGAAAGTTACGGATGGCAGCAGGCGTAAAGCAGGTAGCGGAAGCGTTTCAGCTTGGCGGCCGCAAGGATAATGTTCTGTTACAAATAGAGAAAGGGCTTTTCCTGACATGCAGCATTTCAGATTCGGTAACAGTGCCGGGCGGCGATCTTTTCAAGGTCACCTACATTTAAGGGACAAGCGATAGCGCACAGAGCGCTTCCACCCGACCACACCCTCGGCTAAGGTGCGCGGCTTCCCATCCTTTCACCGCTTGAAGGCCCGGCATGACCGAACAGAACAACAACCCGCTGCACGGCGTGACGCTGGAGCAAATCCTCAACGTCCTGGTTGAACATTACGAATGGTCGGGGCTGGCTGAGCGCATTGATATCCGCTGTTTCAAGAGCGACCCGAGCATCAAGTCGAGCCTGACGTTCTTGCGCAAAACCCCGTGGGCGCGGGAGAAGGTCGAGCGCTTGTACGTAAAATTGATGCGCACCAAGCGACCAGTCTGACAATGGTTAACCAACCGACGCCGGGTTCTGCCACGAGGCGTCGTTTTGTCGCCGTGGCGGCGGTACTGGGGTGGCTGGGGCTGAGCATTCAGCTGTACCTGATTCTCTACTCACGCTGGAGCCTTGAAGCCAGTTTGATCGGTGGGCTGGTGAGCTTTTTCAGTTACTTCACGGTGCTGACCAACACGCTGGTGGCGACCGTATTGACCTGTGAGTGGACATCCCGCGAGTCAGCGACGCGACGCTGGTTTTTGCAGCCGTGGGTGAGCAGTGCGATTGTGGTGAGTATCGCCGTGGTCGGCCTGGCGTACAGCCTGCTGCTGCGCCATCTGTGGCATCCCGAAGGCTGGCAGTTTCTGGCCGACGAGCTGATGCACGACATCATGCCGCTGCTGTTTCTGGGCTATTGGTGGTTATGCGTGCCCAAGGGCACGTTACGTCTGAGGCACATCGCGTTGTGGTTGATCTATCCGTTGGTGTACTTCGTATCGGTGTTGTGGCGCGGTCACGTGTTGGCGGTTTATCCCTATCCGTTTGTAGACGTCGACAAGTTGGGTTATCCACAGGTGTTTTTGAATGCGGGTGGGTTGTTGGCAGGGTTTGTGTTGATTGCGTTGCTGGTGATCGGATTGGATCGGTGGCTTGGACGTCGTGCGAAGAGTCTGGATGTTCAGTGATTGGGCTATCGCCTTCGTCGGAGCGAGCCGGCTCCGGGCGGCGCTCCGACGAAGAGGGCTTAGAGCCGGTCACTCTTCGTCGCTGTCATCCAGCCGCCAGTAACCCACGGCTTTGACGAATTGCTCGTTCAGCCCATGCTCATCAAGCAGCACCCGCCGAATCTGCCGTGACACCTTGGTTTCGGTCGCCACCCACGCATACAGATTGCCGCCGGGCACGTGCAGTTGCTTCACGGTGGTCAGCAGATTGTCCTTGCCGCCTTCGCGCAGCACCCAGATCACATGGACCTGCGCGGCGCTTTCCAGACGTTGCTGCTCGGCGCCGTTCTCCACTTCCACAATCACCAGCGCCCGACGATTGGCTGCCAGGCCTTCGAGGCGACGGGCGATGGCGGGCAGGGCGGTTTCGTCACCGATCAGCAGGTAGCTGTCGAACATGTCCGGCACGATCATCGAGCCGCGTGGCCCGCCGATGTGCAGGAACTGACCGGGTTTGGCCTGCTCGGCCCAGGTCGAGGCAGGGCCGTCGCCGTGCAGCACGAAATCGATATCCAGTTCCAGGGTGTCAAGGTCATAGCGACGCGGTGTGTAATCGCGCATCGGCGGCATCGGCCCGTTGTTTTTGCCCGCGCCGAGCACCAGGGTTTCCAGCGCCGCGTGTTCCGCCGCGTTTTGCGGGAACAACAGTTTGACGTGGTCGTCGGTGCCGAGGCTGACGAAACCGGCCAGTTCCGGCCCGCCCAGGGTAATCCGGCGCATACGTGGCGTCAGGTCGACCACGCGCAACACCTCCAGACGACGGCGTTTGATCTCATGCATGACGCGGTGGATGGATTGCACGATCACTTCAGTCATTCGGCTTTCTCTCGGACAGGTGGAACGGCAGGGCCGTCGACAATGGCTTTGGCGGTGTTATTGAGCAGGTCGCGTACCCGCAGGATTTCTTCCGGGCTCCAGCGGCCGTGGTGCATCTGCAAGGCATGACGCAAGTTGTGCACGGCTTCGTGGATCTCGGCCGGGCGGTCATGCCCGCGCAGCGAGCGTTTGCTGACTTCGATGCGCATCCGCACGCCATCCAGTGCAATGGCTTGCTCGGTCAACGACAAACGTCCGGCGTCGGTGATGCTG
Source organism: Pseudomonas sp. OV226 (assembly GCF_003148705.1). Taxonomy (NCBI): domain Bacteria; kingdom Pseudomonadati; phylum Pseudomonadota; class Gammaproteobacteria; order Pseudomonadales; family Pseudomonadaceae; genus Pseudomonas; species Pseudomonas sp. OV226. The sequence continues at coordinate 49,272 of NZ_QGGS01000002.1, forward strand.
TAGCGTTTTTTGCCGCCCTCGGCGTCGCCCAGAATCATTTCGCTTTCTTCAAGAAAAGTCAGGGTCGGGTAGATCACGCCGGGACTGGGGCTGTAGGCGCCGTCGAACATGCTTTCGATCTGGCGGATCAGGTCATAGCCGTGGCAGGGCTGTTCGGCGATCAGTGCCAACAGCAGCAATTTCAGGTCGCCGGGGGCAAACACACGGGGGCCACGGCCGCCGCGTTCTCGGCCAGGACCTGGGCGTTTTTCGAAGCCGTCGCGGCTGTCGTTGTGCTCTCGATGGGAATGATGGTCTCTCATTTTGTGTCTTCTCTGTCGTGTTTAGATACAACTTAAGATATATCTTATGAGGAATGCAAGGCACCAGGACGAGCGGTCGAAGACTGAGGCAGGGCGCTGCAAGCGCAAGAGGGCTGTGACGGTTGCTTCTTTAGAGTAGTTAGACTAATTAATAACAGTTCATTTCTTACCAATGGCTGTTAAAAAATAATAAGTAGTGCCGTTCTTACAGATATTTAATCATTCTTGTCTGTGTGCTTTTTTAGTTAAAACTGTGTGTAGTATCAGTCTGAGAGTCGAACAGCGTAATTGCTGTTTTTACGACTTTTTTCCTTCTGTTTGAATGCTCTTGTTACTACATGTTCTTCGGAAGTTACGTACTTACTTTCCCAAGAGATTGGTCGATCATGTTCCGGCGTCGAAAGTTAAGCCTCGTGATGAACTCGTACATGACGCTGGCTTGTTAGGACTGCTCTCGGCCCAATCCTTTGAAAAGACAGGTACTCAATAATGCTCAATAAGTTTGCAATCGCCGTCCCGATGACACTCTTGGCACTTGGTTCTTCGCTGGCGTTCGCTGCGGAAGAAGCGCGCACCTCCATCAACATCAGCGCCACCATTCCAACCCAGGTTTTCCACGCCCAACCGGTCAATCCTGACTTTGGTAAAGATGAGAAAATGACCTACAACCTGGTGACCGGTACTTTGAGCCCATTGCGTGCGACGTACGATATTCGGCACACCAATGGTTCGGTCGGCGCCTATGTGGAAGGAGGTCCGCAACCCCTGTTCAACGGTAGCAACAACATCGCACTGACCTATAAATTCAACGGCGTTACCCTGACCGGCGCTTCCCAGGAAGTCGTTGGCGATACCGAGTCCAACGGTGGCATGCGGGCTGATCTGGTGATTGACGCCGCTAAACCCACCGCCACTCAAACGGGTTTCTACACTGCCACTCCGGTGGTGATCTTCGATGCCATCCCGCGCATCTAGTAATACTGAGATGACTTAAGGGTTGTCCTTATTAAGTAACGCTCACCGGTCGATGGGTAGTCAGTATCCGTCGATCGGGTTTTAACGTAACTATCTCTAGAGTATTTCGCTCATGTTCCCGATGACTCACATCGCGACGGCGCTTGCCCTGTTTTTTTGTGCAACCGCTTTGGCTGCGCCTGCAGATAGCGCGTCTACGCCTCGAAGTCTGCTGGCGCAGGCCAAAGGTTTGCCGTCTGAGTTCGAAGAGCACTTCTTTGATGTGCCACTGGCGGTGCGCGTGGAACTTGACCAACAGTTTCTGGGTGAGGCGATGGTGGTGTTATCCCGCGACGATCGCATCACCTTAGTTGACTTCACCGATGTCAGCGATAGCACTATCAAGCCCAGCGAGCGCGAGACCTGGGCAAATTATCTCAAGCAAGGTGTCGCACTGGGAGGCTGCCAGGGGTCGTGCCCGGAGCAACTGCTGGCGGTGCATTACAGCCTGGAAAACTCACTGGTTTCGATCCTGACGCAAAACGCCGAACGCGACGAGACGGCGCAGCGCTACTACACGTTGCCCGAAGGCGGCAGCACCGGCCTGATCGTGCGCAATCAGTTGAACCTCAACGGCGGGCAGAACCAGGACCTGGGCGGGCGCTATGGTCTTGAAGCCAGCAGCAGCCTGGGCAACTGGACTCAGGCTGTGAATGTTCAGCTGTCCCGACTCGGCGGGATGGATGACGAGTTGTTTCACGCGGTGAATGAGCTGTACACCCAGCGAGAACTGGAAGGCAATTTTCTGCGACTGGGCCTTTTCACCCCTTCGTCCGAAGGGCTGAGTCGGCAACCGCGCACCTTTGGTACCAGCCCCGATACGGCGGTGGGGGTCATGTACGGCAGCTCCGACAGCCTGGCCATCAACAATCCGAAACCGGCGGTGTATCCGATCTACGTCACCGCCAACCGCCAGGGGTCGGTGGAAATCTATCGCGACGGTTTGCTGATCAATACCCAGGCGATGCCGGCCGGCTTGCAGACCCTCGATACCCGACCGTTACCGGGCGGGATCTACGAAGTGGAAGTGCGTCTGATCGAAGACGGTCAAATCACCTCCAGCACCCAAGAGCTGGTCTACAAGCCCAACAACTGGCGTAACCATGACGAGCGCTGGCGCTACAACCTGTTCGCGGGGCGCGAGTCCAAGGTGCTCAGTAACTGGGACGAGCAGGACGATGGCGACATGACCGCCGGCGCGGCGGTCAACTACTTGTTGCATCCGCGGGTGATCGTCGGCCTGAACGGGCGCCAGGTGCGTGACAGCTTGCAGTACGGCACGTCGGTCGACTGGGCCATCGTCAACAATGCCAGCCTCTACGCCAACATTTATCAAACCGAAGACTACGGCACCGGCCTCGACGTGCAGGGGCTGTATTCCTACGGCAGTGGCAGCGTCGTCGCCAGCCACAACCGCAGTTGGCTCGACACGACGCGGCTCTACGACACCTTGCCGGACGGAACGCGAGTGCGACAACGCAATGTGTTCGTTGGTCAGACCAGCAACTCTTCGTTGTCGCTCAACCATCGATTGACCAGCAAGACCTCGGTCAACGCGCGGGTGTCCCACAGCGAGGGCAATACCGAAGGCACGGGGGTGGATCTGGGATGGACCCAGCGCACCCGACTGTTCGGCAGCGATGCCAACTGGCGATTGTCACTGTTCGACCGGCCAGGCAGCGTGAGTTCGGGGGACGACCGCAATCGTGGCGTCGACCTGAGCGTCAACATTGCTTTGGGTGGCCCCGGCGAACAGCTCTCCGGCAGCATCGGCTCACGCACCGCGCGTGAGGGCGGGCGGGATAACAACGCCTCGATCACTTACCGCAAAGACCTGCAGGGGCATCTCTTGCAGAGCGTGTCGGCGACCGCCATCACCGACACCTATGGCATCGGTTTGAATGCGATGGGGACGATGCATTCGGACCTGGTCAACGGCGACGGGTTTGTCCAGCGTTCGTCTTTCAACAACGACTTCACCGGCGGCCTGAACCTGGACAGCACCGTGGCCGTCGGCGGCGAAAAAATGGTCGTGACCAGCCAGTACCACCGCAACGGTGCCGGGATGATCATCGATGTCGAATCGGACATCGCGGGCATCACCCTGCGCGCCGACGATTTGAGCGGCGGCAGTGCGGTACTCAAACCGGGTCGCAACTTTGTCCCCATCACGGCCTACAAAAGCAGTTCGGTCAGTTTCGACTTCGAGGGCAACCATGTGCCCGCCGCGACCATCCAGCCGGCGCGCTCCAGCTATCACCTGAACAAGGGCGGCGTGGAATATCGCCAGGTCCGCGTGATGAGCACCCTCACCGTACTCGGACGCTTGATCGACCCCCAGGGCAACCCGCTCAAGGGGCACCACATCATCAACCACGCCAGTCGCGGCGTGAGTGAAGTCGACGGCTTCTTCTCCATGGAAATGAACGCTGGCTCACCGACCCTGGAAGTGCGCCACGGCAATCAGTTGCTGTGCCAGTTCCGCCTCGACCCGAGCAGCGCTCGCACGGAAAACAACGTGCTGATGATCGGGGACCTGCGGTGCACACCGGACACATTGGCGGATGCGACTTTCATGGCCCGGACGGCGGGCTGATGGTCCGGCACAACGCGATTAATCAACGAGGTAAGGGACGATGAAACGTCTGTTGGCACTATTTGGTTTTTGTTTGTTCACCCAAACGGCACACGCTACGCCGAGCATCAATATCGGCACCGTCTACGACTATCTGGACGGCGATAAAAGTACCTACCTGAAGCGGGTTTTCAACGGCGGCGACAGCACTGCGTTCGTCAAGGTCAACATTCTTGAAATCCTCTATGACGCCCAGGGCAAATCACAGGAAGTACCGCTCAAGACCCAGGCCGACGGCAGTGCCCGCGACGGCCTGATGGCCAGCCCGGCGCGGCTGATCGTGCCGGCCAATGGCATGCAGGGCACGCGATTGCTGTACATGGGTGAACGGGACAAGGAGCGCTATTTCCGCGTGCGTTTCGTACCGGTGGTGCCGGAGAAAGAAGATGAGTTCGCCGTTTCCAGTGAAGAACGCGATGCCTACAAGAAAACCCTCTCGGCCGGGGTCAACGTCCTGGCCGGTTACGGCGCGGTGTTTTTCGTGCGGCCCAAGCACACGCGCTATGAAAGCGTGATTGAAAACGCGGCGGCTCTTTACCGCATTCGCAACAACGGCAACACGGTGGTGGTGATCGACGAGTTCAAGGACTGCTCGGTAAAAAACGAACAGGACTGCCAGCCGACGACCAAGCATCACATCCTCGCCGGCCGGACGTTTCAGTTTGAAAAACAGGCTGGTCGCGAGTACCGCTTCACCTTGGTTGAAGGTGAAAGCAGCAAAAAACTGGACGTAAAGGGTTGAGCCCGGGTGATGACTATGTTGAAAAAAATACTCCCCGTGCTCATCGGTGCATGGGTTTCGAGCACGGCGTTTGCCGCCAGGGAGTCCCACCATTTCGATGTGTTCGTGAGCATTCCAACGTTGGCGTTCTATGTGATTCCGTCTGACCCTGGCTGGATTCATCGTGAGCAGCAACTGCCATGGAACCTGACGGCATCGACACTGGGTGGTTTGCGCAAGTTTTTCGACGTGAAGAACGAAGCAGGCTCGATCGAGGCCCGGCTCGAAGGCCGACCCTATCTATCCAATGGCACCGAAGCCCATGACATCGGCTTACGCGTGCTGTTCAACGGCACATTGTTGAACGACGCGGAAAACAGCGAGGTGGTGTCCATGGCCGACGCCATTGCGGGCAAACGGGTGGTGCTGGAAATCGTCCCGGTGCCGCCGGCCGACGGGGTTTACAAGCCCGGCAATTATTTTGGCAACGTCAACATGATTTTCAATGCGGTCATGCCCGGTGGCTGAGTGATAGAAAATGAAAACGAAAAACACCGTAAGAGTTCCGAGCCTTATTGTTTGGGCAATTGCGACGCTTGGATGGGGGATCGAGCCGGTGATGAGTGCGTCCATGGATATCAGCGCGGTGTTTCGGCCTGATCCTTCGAGACCCATGGATAACAAGTTCATCAATCAAACGCCTGTTACCGGACATTGCCAGCTTCAACCGGAATTTTGCAAAGAGAAGGGGCTGTTTTCTCTACTGGCGCCCATTGATTTTGTGTCCGTCGCGCCCATCGAAGCGCGGCACTCAGATTCGCGTAAAGGTGCATTTTTTCGAGTGCCAGGTCAGTGGCAAGTGCTGCGTGTCAGGAACGCCGTGACTAATGAGTATTCCGAACTGGAAGTGCGCATAGCGTCGATTGGTGGCCGCTACATCCTTCCGGATACCGCTGAAAACCTTGTGGGTGAAGGCGAGCCCACCAGCGTTCAGGGGTGGCACACACGCTTATGGGGCGACTGGACATGGTATCCACCCGCTCCCTGCCAGCCGACGGGAGGTATGTACACCGCACCGGCCAATCGAACTTTTTTCTGGATGACACCGCTTGCGAGTGAATGCGCGGCAACCGCCAATTATCGTATTTCGAACTTGAGTTACGACAAGATGCAGATCGGCTATGAACTGCGTACGCCTAATCCTTTGGGCATGTCGTCCGGCCTGTATACCGGCGACTGGACGTATACCGTCGGTCCCGGAATGGATTTCGATATGGGTGACATCATGATGCCCAGCAGTTCAACCCTGACATTGAACTTCACGCTGGACGTCCAGCACACCCTCAAGGTTGACGTGCCGCCGGGCGGCAATCGCGTTGAACTGGTGCCCCAGGGGGGGTGGCAGTCCTGGTTGACGCAAGGGCGCAAACCGACGCGGCTGTTTCGCGACCAGACGTTCAATATTTCCGCCAGTTCGCGCTTCAAGATGCAGATGGAATGCCAGTACAGCCACGAGGGCCGCACGTGTGCAGTGCTGGAGCCGATTTCCGGACACTCCGTGCCGCTGAACGTCAGTGTCAGCCTGCCCCATGGGTTGACGGACGCCGATGGGCAAGCGGTGGATCGTCGCCCTCTGAGGCTCGACGGCAGCGGTACAACGTTGTTCCAGCCAGGATTTTACGTAGACCGCAAACCCGGAACACTGCACTTCGAAATCCCCGCCACGCAAGTGGGCGAAATGATTCATCCGGGTCAGGCACGGCAGTACTCAGGCAGTGTGACCGTGATCTGGGATTCGGACATTTAGACGCGCCATCACCCGATGCTGGTGCAAGTGATTTGTGGAGAAGAGACGATGGATGATTCAGCCCGGCAAGGACACCGGACGATAAAACGTGGCGTATGGACAGGGTTACTGGTTGTCGTTTTTTCTGTCCCGGCAGTGGCGGAAGTACACGATATCCGCGCGACATTCCAGCCGGATTCGGCGAACCCGCAAAAAAATCAATTCACTAATCAAACACCTTCCGAGGGATTTTGCGCTCAAGTTCCACAGGCCTGCGCGCCCTTGAAACTGTTCAGCCTTATCGCCCGCATTCCATATACGGCCAATGCGCCAATCCTCGCCAATCATACGGACCCTCGCCAGGGCGGCATGGCCCGGGTGCCGTCCGACTGGCGCGATGTGTCCGTGACACACAGTTCGGGGGACGTCACAACGCTGCAGGTGCGGATTGCCGCGATTGGTCATGAATCGTTGCTACCGAGGTCCATTTCCGAATTGACGGGTGGCGGGACCTGGGACGATTTATGGGAAGGCGGGCGCTGGTTGTACGCGCCTGCACCCTGCGTAGGAGTGGGGTGGGGCACCGTCGGCAACTTTGGCTATAACAGCTTCTGGGTCGTCCCCGTCGGGGCGGGTGTTTGTAGCAAAAAGGCGAAGTTCGACATTCCTTTGTCCTTTCGTTATCAGTACATCGTTTTCGGGTACGAATTGCGTACGCCCGATCCGCTGAAAATGGCGTCGGGCGATTACACCGGCGTTATTTCCTACACGGTTGGCCCGGGCCAGGATTTCGACATGGGCGATGTCATGATTCCCAGTGACTCCGTGTTGACCCTTAACTTTTCCCTTGAGGTCAGCCATACCCTGAAAGTCGATGTACCGCCTGGGGGGAACCGCGTCGAACTGGTTCCCGAGGGCGGCTGGCAGTCCTGGTTGACGAAAGGGCGCAAACCGACTCGGCTGTTCCGGGACCAGACGTTCAATATTTCCGCCAGTTCGCGCTTCAAAATGAAGATGGAATGCCAGTACAGCCACGATGGCCGCACGTGTGGAGTGGTGGAACCGGTTTCCGGACACGCCGTGCCGCTGAACGTCAGTGTCAGCCTGCCCCATGGGTTGACGGACGCAGCCGGGCAAGCAGTGGATCGCCGGCCGCTACGGATCGATGGCAGCGGTACGGCGTTATTCCAACCGGGGTTTTATGTGGACCGCAAACCGGGAACGCTGCACTTCGAAATCCCCGCCGCGGAAGTTGGCGAAATGATTCATCCGGGTCAGGCGCGGCAGTACTCAGGCAGTGTGGCGGTGATCTGGGATTCGGATGTTTAGATACTCGCGTTATACGCGGTGACAGGGAGTGTATGAAACATGAATAGGGCAACGACGGCGAGCCGCTTGAGTACGCTGGCTCTGGCAGGCGCGTTCGCTGCGTCGGCAAGCGCGGCAACCGTGGATATGACGGCGGTATTCCGGCCAGATCCGGCAAACCCCATGCAAAATTCTTTCGAAAACAAAACACCTCAAGGAGGGTATTGCGGGGATCACCCGGAGTATTGTGACAACGGCGTGTTCAGCATCGCCCTGCCCATTCGCTTCAGGTCGGTCGCACCTATCCAGGCGTTGCATGATGAACGCCAGGGCCCGATGTTTCGTGTGCCTTCATATTGGAAGGACATCACGGTTCTCCATGAAGAGACCGGAGAAGCCGAGACGGTCAGAATGCGGGTCAACGGTATCGGTGCGGCCTACACGAACAACGCCCCGCTTCCCGAAGCTGTTTGGCAAAGTGCGTGGGTTTACGCGCCTGCCCCCTGCCAATATGGTGGCGTTGGCTATGGTAACGCCCTGTATTACGCGTTCTTCTGGAGAGTACCGGCCGATGCAGGTGTGTGCGCCAAGCAGGCACAGAAGACAATTGCCGAGACCCTTTCGTTTGCTTATGAGAACACCGGGTTTTCCTATGAGCTAATCACGCCCAACCCGCTCAAGATGACGGCGGGTATCTACCGGGGCATATCGAGTTACACCGTCGGGCCGTACCGGGATTTCGACATGGGTGATCTCATGTTGCCTGACGATGATCTGATCACCCTCAATTTCACGCTGCTGGTCGAACACACGTTGAAAGTCGAGATTCCACCGGGCGGCAATCGCGTCGAACTGGTTCCGCAGGGGGGCTGGCAGGCCTGGCTGACTCAGGGGCGTAAGCCTGTGCGGCTGTTCCGTGACCAGACGTTTAACCTGTCGGCATCCAGCCGTTTCAAGATGAACCTGGAATGCCAGTACGTCAGCGGCAATACCTGCGCGTTGCGGGAACCGGCATCGGGGCACACGGTGGCGCTCGATGTCGGCGTGACCTTGCCCAACGGCCTGACCGACGGGACGGGACAGCCGGTCAATCGTCGTCCACTGTTGCTCAACGGCAGTGGCACCGATCTTTTCCAGCCTGGCTTTTATCTGGATCGCAAGCCCGGCACCCTTCACTTTGAAGTGGGCTCGGAGGACGTGCAGGAAATGCTCAATCCGAGAACTGCCCGTAACTATTGGGGCCAGGTCACGGTCATTTGGGATTCAGAGGTGGGGTGATTGAATCCTGAGGCCCAAGGACCTCAGGACACTCAGGGTCCTGCTCGTTTACAGCCCGGCCTTGTTCAACGCCTCGCGAGTCAGGCGCCGGCTCAATTCCTTCTCCCGATAACCGATATCATTGAGCAATCGGTCATAGGTGGCATCGGGCATGACGCCTTCGTTCAACAGCTCGCTTTGTGCCACGGGAATTTGCTGCGCGAGGTCGAGCAGTGTTTTTCTGAGCACTCTGCGCTGCGCATCGGGGTGGCCAATGGAGCGTGCCCAGTTCCGTTGAGCCGTGCGCAGTTGTTCCAGCAGGTCGGACTTGGTCGCATAAAAACGAGTGTTTCGGCTGTAAGCGTCCGAATAAGTCGCCCTCAGGTATTTGTCCCAGAACGGTTGCTCGATCATCGCGTTCACCAGCCCGTCTCCTTGCTCCAGTGAAATGACCGTGTCAAAAGCCTGTTCGAGCATGGCCTCGTCGACGCCGGCCGTGGGCCGGTAAAGCATGGTCCGGGATTGCCACGGCAAACCCAGGCGTTGGGCGAGCCCGGTTTCATAGGCGAGGAAGACCTCGACTTCATCCGGGGTGCCGGCACGGCTACGAAAATCGGCGCGGGCCACGTCGTCCACGTGTTCCAGGCGAGCGGCACCTTTGGCCAAGGTCACCAAGCGGTTTTCCAGCATCGTGGTCGATGTCGACAGGGCGTTCGCTTCGCTGGCAAGCACCTTGATCCCCATGTTGTTGAACACCTGAGCCCCTGCATCGGCGCAGGTGGTGGGCGCGGTCGCGATCTCGAACAGTTCCTGGCGAAGTTCGCTGTCCAGATCCATGGCCTCGATCATGCGCCAGACTCGGTTGCTGAGTTGTTGGCGCATCTCCCCACCGGCCCGATAGTCGCCGGACAGCGTCTGGCGCTGGATAATCTCGAAGAAGCCTTCTGCGCCAGGCTCGCCCATTAGCGCGTGCCAGGCTTCTTCTCTGAAGGTGCCCAGCCCGCCGGTCTTGTTCCACCAACGGCTGTCGTCGGACATCGGCCATTGATCGATGGCGCGCTCGGCAGCGGGTGAGTAAGTCTGGTAGGGGTTGCGCCCCACGGACCGTCGATAGTCGTGATAGGCAATACGGTTCGCCTCCGACAGATCCCGTACGTTGAGCCGGGTACGCGCCACCAGCAGTGCGTCGTCGGAGCCGGGTACGACGTCCGGTATCTGTGCCAGCGGGTTGTCCCTCAAGTCGAGGAAAAAACCTCGCGGCCGTTTTTTATTAAACAAGCCCTCGGGCCAGGCCTTCACCCCCGTGTGGCTCAAACTCAGGATGCCCAGTTTCGGCATGCGCCCCACGTCCGGCAGCAGGCCCAGTTGCGGGTTGTCATCAAGGCGCAGGGTTTCCAGGCGGGTGAGGTTGCTCAATTGTTCGACTGCTGCGGGTGTCAGCCTGATCTGGTTGTCGGTCAGACGCAGCGAGCGCATCAGGTGCATTTTGCCGACGCCATCCGGCAACCGGGTCAGCCGGCAGCCTCTGGCGCTCAGCTGTGAAACCCGTGGAAAGTCTCGCAGCAGTCCATCGGCGGAGGCAGAAAACCCCGTGTGATCCAGGTTCAGGCTGCTGACCTGATCGAGGTAGTACTTGAGGTCGGGCCGTTTTTTCCACCACAGCTCAAGGTTGTATTGACTGAACTCTGTCGACAGATCGAGTGCGTAGCCTGCATCAAGGGTGGTGCTGCGCTCACCGAAGACGGTCGACTTCCTTTCGAAACATTTGATGAGGCGTTCGCTAATGTGCAGACCACCCTTGTCCCTGAAAGAATTTGCGCCGGGTCCCCAGCCTTCCGGTTGCTGATAGCGCCATTGATTCAGCAGCACGCGCAGATTGTCCAGGTCGCGTTCCAGGCGATCAAGCGTCGCCAGTGCCTCGTCAATCGGCCCCAGTGACCTGACGAAGCGGGTGGTCTCCCGCTCGCTAAAATGAGGGTACAAATCCTGCACCCGTTCCAACGGGGTCGTGCCGGCCCGGGACAGGGCGGGGCCGCGCAGCAGCAACTGGGTCTGCGGGGCGGCGCTGGGCAAGATCGGCGGTTCGAGCAACGCGGTGCGTCGTTCGCCGGGCGCCTCGGTTTTGGCTTTTACCCATTGTTTGAACATCCGCCCCTGGCCCGTGCGGTAACCCAATCGGGCTCGTGCCTGTGCCGGCAGTGCCCGGAGCACGGCGTCATAGAAGTTCTCGAACGGCACGGGGCTGGAGCCGCCGCTGACAGCGTAGCGTGCGAACTCGTCTCGAATCAGCAGCCGAACCGTCTTCGCCTCGTCACTGCCCACACGGCAGCGCAGTGGTCCGTCAGAGGTGCCGTCGCGGATGTCGATGCGCAAATCACCAAAGGTGTCGGCGTGGATCCTGAGCGCGTTCAGCACCAGGCGTTCGGTATCGGCTGTCAGCTGTGCGTCATCGAACAACCCGGCGTAGGCATGGCTGGCGCGTGCTTCGAAGGCCGCCTCGCGGGCCTCGCTTTTCAGCGTCAATGGCAAACTTCGCTCGGTGTCCATTCGTTGCACATCGATGCGGCTGGCGCCGGCCAGCAGTTTGTCGGCAGCGCTGACGGGCAGGTCTGGAAAGTGGCGCGTCAGCAGGCGAAGACGAGGGTTGTCGACGGTTTGGCTGGCCTGGTACTGCAGGTTGAAAATCTCCACCTCCAGTTTGCGGGCTTCATCGGCCAACAGGTTGCGCAGGGTTTGCAGGCGCTCAGCGGCGGGCAGTGGGTGGCCGAACAGGTTGTTGAGTTCCGCTTCGTCAAGAAACGCAAGAAGGCTGTGCGCAAACTTGCCGCTCAGCACGTGAGCCACGCTGGTGGAAAGGGTTTGCCCAGGGCCGGCGTCGGGGTTGCCATACTGGCGAAAGCTGCCGCTCAAGTCGGCGTCCTGGTACACCTTCAATGCCTTGTCCACAGGCCAGCCCTCCAGGTACGTTGGCAGCGGCTCGAACCAATAGGACGTGGCGGAAAGCGGTTGGCCGGTCCGGATCTTTGCAATGGCGTGGGCCACGTCCCGGCCAATTCTGAAGCGTTGCAGGCTATCGCTCAGCAATGGCGGGGGCGGGGCATTGTCGACATGCATCCGGCGCAGGGCGTTGTCCTGGGTACCACTGATGCTGCGGATTTGCTCGAGTTGCGCATCGCTCAGGTCCGCCACGCTGTGCCCCAGACGACGCATCAAGGTCGAGCCTTCCCACTCGCGCGGATTCTCGGCTTCATGGCTCCAGGCGCCGACGCCGTTGTGTTTCAGCGCGGGTTGATAAGCGTCGGTGCGGCTCGGATGCTTGACGCGCCAGGTGCCCGTGCGTGGGTCCTGCTGCACGGCGTAGTGCTTGTTCTCCAGCGCCAGGATGCGTTGACCGTCGAGGGCGTGCAGACCTTGTTCGTCGGGGATTGAGTCGGCAGGCAACTTGAGGTTCGGTTGTTCGTACGGTGTGAGGTCGGGGTGCCACAGATACTGTCGGCCATCGGGCAATTGCACCGGTTTCATGCCTTCGACCAAGGGCGACAGTTTCAATCGTACAAGCTGGCCAATCTGTGCGCCGGCGGCAAAAGCCGCGAGCTGGATGACGTCCGTGACCACCCCGACGATATGCTCGGCGGCTTCGGTAAACTGCCCTTCGGCAAGGTCCACAATGGACGTGATGACCTCGCTTGTGAGCTGGTACGCCGTATACACCATCATCAGTTCACCCAGGCCCGGCACGAACGGCGTGACGATCATCAGGGCCACGTTGAAAATGTCCGAAACGACTTTCTTGAAGTTGTCCCACCAGGCCCAGCGCGCGTTGCTGTCTGCGTCGGCGGTAGAGACAGCAATGTGCCGGGCGTCATTGAGGATCTTGTTAAGTTTTCGCTGGTAGAGACGGGGCCAGAAATCACCGGTGACCGGTGTGACGTCAATACGCAGATTGGGAGTGGATATGGGCTCCTCTCGCCACGTCGGACGCTGATCGAACGGCCCTTTTTTATGGATCTGCGTCTCGAACAGACGGGCCTGGAGGCCGGCAAAAAAATGCCCTCGCTGTGGCTGATCGACAAACTGGCTGAAGTACTGGCGATAGGTCATTTGCGACGACTCGATGAAGGCGTTGTCACGCAACTGGCGAGTCAGTTCATTCATGAAGTCGGTGACCGAGGCGTATTCCTTGAGCGGATGCTCGGGGTCATGGGGAACGTACGCAATGATCCTTGAGACATCGCTCGCCTGTTCCAGATCAGGCGATATCAGCACGATGCCGGTCAATGGCGTGTCCATGAGGGCCATCTCGGCGAATTGCACAATCTTGCCTTTGAGGGTGAGATTGCGCTGGCCATCGAGCATCGCAAGCACTAGATCACGGGTATCGGCGACGATGTCGCCAGTCATCACCGCCAGGTGTGTCGCGGCGATGAACGCGGCTTTCTGGTTGTCGAGCACTTTGTGTTTCAGGTACGTCTTGGCGAGCGCATCGTCCGGCAACAAAGTGCTTTCAAGGTGCTTGGTGTACCGCGCGCCAATGTCCAGTTCGCGGCACAGGGTCTGGAATTGGGCAATGGACATTTTGCGTTTGATCGGCTTGATATCGAACAGCCCTCGCTCGTCGGGCTGGGTGATGAAATCGGAGGCCGCTTCGCAGGTTTCGTGTCGGGCGAAGTTATGCAAGGCGGCGTCCAGTAGCGAAACATTGCGAACGACAACGCCCCCCGATAGGTTGATGGCATACCAGGGACGCTCTTTGGGTAAATAAAGATGTAAGTAAGTTGTTCTTGTGTTGTCGTTGATCCCGTACTGCTCTTTTAAGGCGGCGCTTAATAAGGGTTCGGCAAATGTATAAATATCCTGTAACTCATCAAGCATTAAGTCCACTTTGTTTTGTGATGCCCAAAGTTTCAGGCTGGCCGCTTTCAATAAAGAATGACTGGACGGTGAAGCGGCGGTTGTCCAGTGCCCGCGGTCTGTGCGGGCAGCGCTTAGCGTCTTGATCCTCTGGGGTGAAACTTCTTTGAGCGGGGCAGGGATTCGACTTGTTATAAAGTCATAATGGCGGCCTTTGTTATTGGCAGTACGTCCTTGTGGGTCAGTCATTGTTTTAATAAACCTTAAACGTTGAAAGAAGGCTCCAGCCTACCCTCCAACGTTAAAAGTAAAAGTCTGAATTACTGCTGTTAAGTCAGTGTGCGTACTTGCGCATCATTAATTTTATCGATGTCGAAAATATTTAATTACCACCCTCGTCAATCAACGCCGTGCCACCTCGACAGGCAGGCACCCGGTGTTACTTCCCGGTTGCAGGTAGGGCATCAGAATCGGCGCCATGCCCTTGAGCACTTGCACCGGCAGTGCTGAAGTGAACGTGAACGTTTCGGCCGAGCGACCCGGCACGAAAGCGGTGAGGGTGCCGAAATGGTTGTCGCCGATGTAGAACACGAAGGTCGCCGTGCGATTGAGGGATTTGGAGCTCAGCACCCGGCCGCCGGAACCAATGGCCGCAATGCGGTTGTCACCCGTCCCGGTCTTGCCGCCCATGGCCAGGGGTTTGCCATTGGGTAATGTGAAACTGCCGGACACACGTTTTGCCGTACCGGCATCCACCACTTGCGACAAGGCTTCGCGCATGGCCGTGGCGACTTCGGATGGCATCACCCGTTTGCCCACGACCGGGTCGTTGATCAACTTGGTTTCATACGGGGTGTTGGCCGCGAAATGCAGCGTGTCGATGCGCAGTGTCGGCATGCGCACGCCATCGTTGAGGATGGTCCCGATCAACTCGCCCAGCGCCGCCGGACGGTCGCCAGAGCTACCGATGGCGGTGGCCAGCGACGGCACCAGATGATCGAAGGGGTAGCCGACTTTCTGCCAGCGCTGGTGAATGTCCAGGAAGGCTTCGATCTCGAGCATGGTGCGGATGCGGCTGTCGCGGGCGCCCTTGTGCTTGCTTTTGAACAGCCAGCTATAGACTTCCTGACGTTCGAACTGACTGGCCTTGACGATCTGGCCCCACTTGGCGTCGGGGTTGTTCAGCAGGTAGCCCATCAACCACATGTCCAGCGGGTGGACCTTGGCGATGAAGCCCTGGTCCGGCAGGTCGTAGGCGCCGGGACCATAGCTTTCGTAGAGCCGTTGCAGGCGTTCGTCGGTGAGTTTTTCAGTGAGCTTGGCACCTTTGAGATGCGTGCGAACGAAGGTGTTGAAGCTTTCCTGACTGGCTTGCGGCAGCATATAACGATGGACCGCCGCCAGACGGATCGGTGTCGGGCGCATGCTGTCGAGGAAGGTGTCGAGCCGTGCCTGGGTGTCCTTGTTTTTGTATTTCTTCCAGAATTTCAGCAGGAACGAGGTGCCTTCGCGGTCGGCGAAATCGGCCAGGTATTCCTGACGGCGAGGGTCGCGGTCGTCCTTGAGCAGTTCTGCGCTGTTGTTGGGGCCCGAATACGTGGCGTAGCGCACCAGGTCGCGCATTAACCGAATGAACGGCAGGTTGATCGATTCACGCAGCGCATCGCGCAGGGTAGGGATGCGGCCGTTGTCTTCCTTGCGAAAGTTATGGAACACGTGCAACCCGCCACCGGTGAAAAACGCTTCGCCGGGGCTGGCCGAGTATTTGCGATCCAGCGCCGCACCCAGCATGGCCGGCAGATTGCGATCTTGATTCTCGATCAGGTAATCGACGGCCCAACGACTCAGTCGGTCCTGATCGGGGACATCGACTTTTTTCAGCTCTGGAATGGTCATCCCGGCATATTTGTCGTGCAGTTCGGAGATGATTTGCAGGTAGGTGGTGAGCACGCGCATTTTTGCAGTGGAACCCAGTTCCAGCTTGCTGCCTTCGTTGATGTCGAACGGCTGGTCGGTGCTGTCGGTCTGGATGCGTACGCGCGCGCCGTCCGGCGTCAGTTCAAACAGGGTGAAGCTGTAGCGCACCTGGGTGGTGCTGGTGGGGGTGAGCAGGCGTTCGCCCATCAAGCCGATCTGCGCCGCAAATACCGGGTCGGCCAGGTGCTTGAGGTACTCGGTGGCCTGGGATTGCAGCTGGCCTTGCAAGGTACTGGTGGCAGACAGATCAAGGCGATCGAGGTCGTACAGTGGACGATTGAGCAAGCCGCCCAAGCGACTGCGCGCCACGCTGATGCCTTTGTTGGTTTCAATGGGCTGAATGGTCGGCTGGGTTTGCCAGTCGCGATAAGTGACCTTGCTGGCCAATGCCGCAGCGGCAAACGGCCCATCGATCACGCCATTTTGTGCCAGCAGTCGGATGTGGCTGTCAGTGAGATCGACCAGTTCATCACGGCCCTTGGTCAGGTAGTGGGAAGGCCGGCGCTGGGCAATCATCAACGAGAGCATTTCACGCAGGGCCAGGCCTTTGGCGGCCATCGTTTTTGGATCGGTGGCTGGGCTGGCCAGGGTTTCGTTGGCCTTGTCGAAGTCGGCGCCGTACCAGACGCGCAACCCTTCGGCCATGCCATGCACTTCACCGTGACCGGGCACGGCGGACAGCGGCACGCTGTTGAGGTAGTCGCGGACCACATTTTTCCGGGCATCGAGGGTTTCCGGGCCGGCCTGATAGGCGCGCACGGTGGCGGAAATCATCTGCCGGATCTTTTCCGCACCTGACACCGTCAGGCCATCGGGTGAATGCCGATACTTCTCAAGCTGTGTCGCCAGGGTACTGCCGCCCGCCGATTGACCCGGCAGGTGAATCAATTTGGCTACCTGCGACCACGCCGCCATGCCGAAGCGCGGCCAGTCCACGGCGGGGTTGGCCAAGGGTTGCTTGGGGTCGAGCAGGAAACGGTTCTCGATGAACAACAGGCTGTTGATCACCACCGGCGGGATCGATTCAAAGCTTGAATAAAGCTGCTGCGGATACTTGAACTGGTACAGCGGCAACGCGCGGCAATCGGTGATCGACAGCCCGGCCTGGATTTTTTCCGAATAGGGCACGAACAGGCCCTTGTCGCTGTAGTCCATCAACTTTTTGGAAAAACGGGTCTGCGCCGAGATCACGTAGTCGCGCTTGAGCAACCGGGGCAGGAACTCATTCAGAGAGCTATAGCCCAGACGCAAATCAAAAGGCCCGGCGCCAGGATAACGAATCGCATCGCTAGGGCCTGGTTCCAGGGTGTAACTCAGGGACGCAGCGAATTTGCTGACTTCCCGCGCCTGAAATTTCGACGTGCGCATTTCCTTGGCAGCGGCCAGGCCCACGACGATCAGAATGATCAGCAACAACAACCAAAACGCCTTCCAGCCGTGTTTGACACGACTGGTACGGGGTTTTTCAGGTAAAGGCGCTTCATCCACTCGTTCAGTCGGGACCACAGTTTTACTCGTATCGGTTTGCCACAAAGCGCCCATAGCCGATTGATCCATTCACGCAGATTGATCTGACTTGTCTGAAGCTTAGACGGTGGTTGGCAAAGGTGAAAAAATTGTGGACAAGGTTATCGCCTATTTTTTTGTATCCACACAAATCCCTGTAGCAGCTGCCGAAGGCTGCGTTCGACTGCGCAGCAGTCGCCAATCCTGCAATTTCAATTTGTCTGGAAAGCCGCGGTGTCTGTTTTACGACTGCTACGCAGTCGAACGCAGCCTTCGGCAGCTGCTACCAGGGGGCGGTGGTGTTGTGGCTGAAGAGGCTTGATCTAGAGCTGTTCAGCAGTAAATAAGGTTTAGGCAAGTGCATGACGATGCACCAATGCTGTGCAATACTCGCCGCCGTTTCAGGGGCGAGTGTAATCGCCTTTAGCCAGTTAATACCTCTCTATAAATCGCTATTTTGCCGAGACTTATGGCTGCATATTGTGATTTATAGAGTGAAAAAACCTGATCGATGCTTTTTATACTGCACGTCCCGCTGATCCTCGAGGTTTTGTCCTACAGGACGGTCCTGCTCACGAAGTAGACCGGTTTCAGGCAAGCAATGGCTTATCGGTCAGCGCTTCGACACTCAGTGGCTAAATCCAATAACAAGACGAGGATGTCCCCTATGCCTGTCGGCAATCACCTGCCCAACGGCGAGACCGCTCAAGGCGGCCCGCTTAAACGCGAACTCGGCGAACGGCATATTCGCTTGATGGCACTCGGTGCCTGTATCGGCGTCGGCCTGTTCCTGGGGTCGGCCAAGGCCATCGAAATGGCCGGTCCCGCCATCATGCTGTCCTACATCATTGGCGGTCTGGCGATCCTGGTGATCATGCGTGCCCTGGGCGAAATGGCCGTGCACAACCCGGTCGCCGGCTCGTTCAGCCGTTATGCCCAAGACTATCTCGGCCCCTTGGCGGGCTTCCTTACCGGCTGGAACTATTGGTTCTTGTGGCTGGTGACCTGCGTCGCGGAAATCACAGCGGTGGCGGTGTACATGGGGGTCTGGTTCCCCGATGTGCCGCGCTGGATCTGGGCGCTGTCGGCGTTGATCAGCATGGGCACCATCAACCTGATCGCGGTCAAGGCCTTCGGTGAGTTCGAGTTCTGGTTCGCCCTGATCAAGATCGTCACCATCATTGCCATGGTGGTCGGTGGTATCGGCATCATCGCTTTCGGGTTCGGCAACGATGGCGTCGCGCTGGGGATTTCCAATCTCTGGGCCCACGGCGGTTTCATGCCCAATGGCGTGCAAGGCGTGTTGATGTCGCTGCAGATGGTCATGTTCGCCTACCTGGGCGTCGAGATGATCGGCCTGACCGCCGGTGAAGCCAAGAACCCGCGCAAGACCATCCCGGATGCCATTGGCTCGGTGTTCTGGCGGATTCTGCTGTTCTACGTCGGCGCGCTGTTCGTGATCCTGTCGATCTACCCATGGAACGAAATCGGCACCCAGGGCAGTCCGTTTGTGATGACGTTCGAGCGCCTGGGCATCAAGACCGCCGCCGGTATCATCAATTTCGTGGTGATCACCGCTGCGCTGTCGTCCTGTAACGGCGGCATTTTCAGCACCGGGCGCATGCTCTACAGCCTGGCGCAGAATGGCCAGGCCCCGGCCGGTTTCGCCAAGACGTCGAGCAACGGCGTACCTCGCCGCGCCTTGCTGTTATCGATGGGCGCGTTGCTGTTGGGCGTGTTGCTCAACTACGTGGCGCCGGAGAAGGTCTTCGTCTGGGTCACCGCGATTGCCACCTTCGGCGCGATCTGGACCTGGGTGATGATCCTGTTGGCTCAGCTCAAGTTCCGCAAAGGCCTGAGCGCCAGCGAGTGTGCCGGCCTCACGTACAAGATGTGGCTGTACCCGGTCAGTTCGTACCTGGCGCTGGCGTTCCTGGTGTTGGTGGTCGGCCTGATGGCCTACTTCCCGGACACCCGCGTGGCACTGTATGTCGGCCCTGCGTTCCTGGTGCTGCTGACGGTGTTGTTCTATGTGTTCAAGCTGCAACCGACCCAGGCAACGCAAGGTGCGGTGCGTTCGGCGTCGTAAGGCGTAACGCTTGAAATGCAAAAGCCCCGGTCAATTGACCGGGGCTTTTTCGTTTCAGGCTGCCGCGACGTGCAGTGAGCGGTTCAGGCGCTTATTGAATTCCAGCCAGACCCCCAACAACCCCATCAACCCCGCCCCGACCAGTGCGGTGAAGATTTGCATGGCAAACGCGTCGTCGGTCATGGCGTTGACCATATCCGCCAGCGGCGCCAGCAACACGCCGAGGCAGAACACTTCCAGCGAATAGCGCCCCATGCGACAGCATTGCTGTGCCAGCCAGTTTTGTGTCCAGCCCGTGTCTGGCAGCAGTTTCGCCGTGACATAGGCCAGTGCCAGAAAGTGCAGTAATCGCACCGGCGACAGGTCGGTCTTGCTGATCGGGTACAGCCAGTTGCTCAACAGGGTTGGCATCACCGCGTCGTGGATATGCGGCCAGCGCCAGGAAACGGTGATCACCCCGGCAAACACTACGTAAATGGCTGCACAGACAAATAACGGCTGGCGCGACAGCGCACGCGTCTCGGGCAGTCGTGACCTTTGCCCGTGAATCGCCGCCGCACCACCGAGCACAAACAGCAGTTGCCAGGTGACCGGGTTGAAATACCACACGCCGTCCTTGATCGCGGCCAGGTTCCAGCCGAATGACGGCGCCAACAGGTAAACAGTCAACGACACCGCCACCACTGCCGACGCCTTGCGTACCAGCAACGGCAGCACCAGGGGCAACCCGGCCAGTAGCACGATGTACAGCGGCAACGGGTCCATCAGGTTCGGTTTGAAGCGCAGCAGCAACTCATCGGTCAACGCTTGTTGAGGGTTGGAGATGAAGTGGTGCAGGCCCATTTCCTCGACCAGATCGCGGGTTTCCACATGGCTGTTGGCGAAGAACACGATGCCCATCAGCATCGCCAGCAGGAAAATATGCACCACATACAACACCCAGGCGCGGCGCAGGATTTTCACACAGGCAATCAGGTAACCGTCACGCGCAAGGATCTTGCCGTAGGCCAGCACCGCTGCGTAGCCTGCCAGAAATACAAAGATTTCCGCGGCATCGCTGAAGCCTACGTTGCGCAAGGTGATTTGACCCAAGGGGTTGTGGGGCACGTGATCCCAGAAAATGAAGATCAGTGCCAGGCCACGGAAAAAGTCGATTCGGTGATCGCGTTCAGTCGTCATGGCTGCGGGCTCTTGAACGGGTGTTGAAGGGGGCGGGCGGCGCCACTAGGTCGTGCGCCGCACATCGGCGGCGCGCAGGGTGCAGGCATTCGTCGGCAATTGCAAAGTGTGGGTATTACGAGATGTCTCAACCGCCTGTCTAAAAGCCCGGCAGCGGTGCGATCTCTGGTTATCGTCGGGTTCAAAGCTTTAGTGGTTGTAGGCGGAATTCCCTTGAGGCGCCGACATGAGCATCAGCGATTGGCTCGACAAAGAACGTGGAGGCCGTCAGGTCTGGTTGCTGTTTGTGCTTGCGACGCTGCTGTATGTCCTGCCGTTTATCCTCGCGGATTTCCCCTACATCGATGACAACTGGCGTGGCCTGGCCGCCGGCATGGGCTGGTCGCAGGAGGGCCGTCTCTTCGCACAATGGTTCTACAACCTGCTGAGCTTCAGCGATGCCGCACCCAATATCTTCCCGTTGCCGCTTTTGATCGCCACCCTGGCCATGAGTGCGGCCCTGACCCGTCTGACGTTCCATTACTTTCCCGTACCGACGGTTGCTCATTGCCTGGTCGTTCTGCCGCTTTGGTACAACCCGTTTTTCCTGCAAAACCTGTCGTACCAATACGACGGTCCGACCATGGCGCTGAGTGTGGTGGCGGTGATCTACGCGATCACGTTTCAAAGCCCCTCGCGCGTCCAGCGATTGATCGTTCCGGCCGTGCTGATTGCATTGGCCATCGGCCTTTATCAGGCCAGCATCAATGTGTTTCTCGGGCTCTGTTGCCTGGAGCTGCTGCGCGGGGTAACCGAGCGATTATCGTGGCCGGCGTGGTGCCGATTGCTCGGCTGGAAAGTCGCGCAGGTGCTGTTGGCCGGATTGATCTACGGCGCCACGGCTTTTGCTTACATGAGTCAAAACCGCACCGCGATATTGAAGGGGGCGGCGGCACCGCTGCTGCAAGTTGAAATCAATGCGGGCCGGGTGCTGGAAAAAATCGTGCTGTTGTTTCATGGCGGTTTTACCTGGGTGTTCGCCGCGCTGTTGCTGTGCGCCATCGCCGGAGGTGTGTGCGTGGGGCAGGGTGTGCTGGCGCGGCAGGACACGGGGCTGCACAAGGCGCTGATAGGGTTGACGTGTCTGATGATGCTGCCGGTCCTGATGTTACTGGTGCCCGGTGCTTCATTGTTTTTTCGAGACTTCAATGAAGGCGCCCGAACCTTGATGGGTTTTGGCGTCGTGCTGGTGGTGCTGTTCTACCTGAGTCATCGGGCGCTGGCGTCGTGGCATGGAAAACTGCCACTGCTGTTGCTCATCCCGCTGCTGGCGATGCTCTCGCTGTCCTTCGCCTACGGGCGCGTGCTGACCCTGCAAAAAACCTTCGCGACCAACGCGTTGTATGCCCTGAGTGCCGACATTGCCTCGCGCCCCGCATTGCGCGATGCCAAGCGCATTTACCTGTCGGTGAGTTATTCGGATCACTGGTTGGTGGCCGCTGCCGGGTCGTTCAAACAGATGCCGGTTTTGCATTATTTGCTTAACACCGACTTTTACATGCTCGCGGAAAACCTGCCGAAAACCGGCATCACCAACGTGGTCAGGGAAAAGGAACGGCGCAATGCGACACGAGTCGGTTACCAGGGGTATCCGCCGCTGGTGGACAGCCAGTTCTATCGCATTTATCTGCTGGGGGATTACGGCTTTATCGTCATGAAAGAGCCGGTGCCCGTGAAAACGCTTCAGTGGTGAATGAAGCCATTGGGCATGACCGTTAATCAGGAATACCGCGGTACCTGCTATTTCTGACAGTAGACGCACACCCGCCCTGACATTAGGTTGAAGCACTTCTGAAACCGAGAGCGGACCACGGAATGGACATGAAAGCTGTATGGAAAGAATTCTCCACCTATGCGGTAGTTGGCGTGGCCAATACGCTGATTCATTGGCAGCTGTTTTACATCCTCACCACCGCCGCCGAATGGAGTCAGGCCGCCAGCAACGTTACGGCGTTCTGTGTCGCGGCAACGTTCTCCTTTTATGTGCACGCGCTGTACACATTTGAAGCCGGAGCGTCGGTACGTCGTTATCTGTCGTATGTCTGCTGCATGGGCGTAGCGAGTTTTGTGGTCGGGCACTATGCCGATGTCTGGAAACTCCACGGCTTGGTAACCGTCGCATCGTTCTCGCTGTTGAGTCTGTTCTGCGGGTTTTTCTTTTCGCGATTTATCTTGTTCCGCGAGCGCGAAGCATGATGGTTTCGCGCTGCTCTGGGGAGGTCGCAGCGCTGTATGTGGTGGTGGCGATCGCGTTATTCGCGAGACTTCACGCCATCACCACGCCGGCCGTCTGGTGTGAAATCTTCGACCGGCGCCTCCTGTGGCTGTTTTCAACCGATGTTTATGCCGCAACTTCCTCATTCGGCTCAAAACTGTCCGCCCGCGCCATCTGCCACATCCGCGAGTAAAACTCGCCATTCACTTCACCGGTGAGTAACTCGCCAGGCTTCAAGAACACATGCAACTGCGAGAACAATTTGATCTCGGTCGCCGACATGCGCCGCACCAAGTGTTTGGCTGACAGTTGTGAAGGGTGATCGAGGCCCGCCGCCGCGAGCATTTCAGCCAGGGCCTTGAGCGTGTTGCGGTGGAAGTTGAACACGCGCTGGGCTTTGTCCGGAACGACGAGGGCGCGTTGACGCAAGGTGTCCTGGGTGGCGACGCCGGTCGGGCATTTGTTGGTGTGGCAGCTTTGCGACTGGATGCAGCCGATGGCGAACATGAAGCCGCGTGCCGAGTTGGCCCAGTCGGCGCCGATGGCCAGCACGCTGGCGATGTCAAAGGCGCTGACGATCTTGCCGCTGGCCCCCAGTTTGATTTTGTCCCGCAGGTTCAGGCCCACCAGCGTGTTGTGCACGAACAGCAGGCCTTCGCGCATCGGCACGCCGATGTGGTCGGTGAACTCCACTGGCGCAGCACCGGTGCCCCCTTCCTTGCCGTCGACGACGATGAAGTCCGGGAGGATGCCGGTTTCCAGCATGGCCTTGGCGATGCCCATGAATTCCCACGGGTGGCCGAGGCAGAACTTGAAACCCACCGGTTTGCCGCCTGACAACTCACGCAGTTGCTGGATGAAATGCATCAGTTCAATCGGTGTGGAAAACGCACTGTGCCGCGACGGCGAGATGCAGTCTTCGCCCATCAGGATGCCGCGGGTTTCGGCGATTTCCTGGGTGACTTTGTGCTTGGGCAGAATCCCGCCGTGGCCGGGCTTGGCGCCCTGGCTCATCTTGATTTCGATCATGCGCACTTGCGGCGTTTGTGCCTGGGCGGCGAAGCGTTCCGGGTCGAAACGACCGTCGGCGGTGCGGCAGCCGAAGTAGCCGCTGCCGAGCTCCCAGGTCAGGTCGCCGCCGTTTTCGCGGTGGTACGCGCTGATGCTGCCTTCGCCCGTGTCATGGGCGAAGTTACCGAGTTTGGCGCCCTGGTTCAGCGCGCGAATCGCGTTGGCGCTGAGCGAGCCGAAACTCATCGCCGAGATGTTGAACACCGAGGCCGAGTACGGCTGGGTGCACTGCGGACCGCCGACCATCACCCGAAAACCGCCAGGATCACTCAACGGCGCTGGGCGCATCGAGTGGCCGATGAATTCGAAGCCCGATTGGTACACATCGATCAGCGTGCCGAAGGGTTTGTCGGCGCTTTCATTTTTGGCCCGCGAATAGACCAGCGAACGTTGGGCACGGGAGAAGGGCAGGGCGTCGCTGTCGGATTCGAGCAGGTACTGGCGGATTTCCGGGCGAATGCCTTCCACCAGATAACGAATGTTGCCCAGGATCGGGTAGTTGCGGCGTACCGCGTGAGGGCTTTGCAGCAGATCGAACAGGCCGATCAGGCTGAGTACGCCGGTGACGGCGGTGATCGGCCAGAGCCAGTCGTATTGCAAGAAGGGCAGGCTGGCGAGGGTGAAGATCACGCAAGCGGCAAAGAAGGCGTAGCGGCTCAGGAGTGACAGGCTCATACGGTTTCCTTGGGTTCGGACTCGGTTGTGGCCACAGAGATCCCTGTAGGAGCCGAGCTTGCTCGCGATGACGTCGTGTCAGACAACGGAATTTTTGACCGGAAGACCGCCATCGCGAGCACGCTTTGCTCCTACAGGGTTGCGGTGTGTCAGGCGTTTTGGGCCTGGAGAAAAATCGAAAACAGCTCGGACTGGGACTTGATTCCCAGCTTGCTGTACATGTGTTTCTTATGGACTTTCACGGTTTCGACGGAGATTTCCAGCTTACGGGCGATTTCTTTGCTGGAGCAACCGCTGAGCATCAAACGCCCGACGTCGAGCTCGCGCGCGGTCAGTTGCGCGCCTTTGAGCTGCTGCACCGACGCTTCCAGTTGCACGCGCCAGTCAGGTTGCGGTGGCGACGGCGCAAGGGCCACGACCTCGTTGATTTCGTAGGGCAGGCGCTGACGCAACAGGCCCAGCACCCACGGCTGGATCAGCGACAGCAAGGCGATCTGCTGGCCGCTGAAGCGCTGCTTGCTGCCCAGTGACAGGCACAACGTGCGGTCGCCTTCGAGCTGGCAATTGAACTGGATTTCATCGGCGACCACATTCAGACGAAAGTAGCGCTGGTAATACTCGGTCAGCTCAAAGTGCTCCGGCGCCACTTCCGACAAGCGATAGAGACCGGTGCGCGATTGCTCGCGGCAGGCGATGTAGAACGGGTCGAGCAGGTACAAACCGCGCAGGTAATCCTGAAACAACTGGTCAGGGCTGCCGTCCTCGCCAGGGCATTCGGCGAATACTTGCGGGTGCTGGTCGGCGCTGAAAAGCAGGGCCACCCAGCTGTCGAAGGTCACGTACTGATCCAGCAACCGCACCAGCTGCGTCCAGAAATTAGGCTTGTCCAGCGCGTCGATCAGTTGCCCGACCGAGCGATGCCACGCGATGTCGTCCAGCGAAAGTGTCATGCCTCTACCCCTATCGGGTTACCCCAGCGGCGTGATTCCCCGGCCGGTGGCTTGCTGCGCATACTGGCGCACAGTCACCGACCGGGCAATCTTTCTGCCGCCCGGCGTACTCCAGAACAAGGAATACCCATGAAAGTCGAACTCGCCCAGTTGGCGGGCCGTGACAACGGCACAGCGTATAACCTCGAACGCGCCTTGGCGGCGATTGCAGCCTGCGCCGCCGACACACAACTGATTGTCTTCCCGGAAACCCACCTGATGGGCTTCCCGACCGCCGACACCGTGGCCCGCACCGCTGAACCGCTGAACGGCCCGACCGTCAATGCCGTGCTGACCGCTGCCCGCGAACGCAACATCGCCGTGGTGATCGGCATGGCCGAGAACGACAACGGCCGGTTCTACAACACCACACTGCTGATTACCCCCGAAGGCATCGCGTTGAAATACCGCAAGACGCATTTGTGGGCCTCGGATCGCGGTGTGTTCGAACCGGGCGACCGTTACGCCACGTGCGAGTGGAACGGTGTGCGGGTCGGCCTGCTGATTTGCTACGACATCGAATTCCCGGAAACCGCCCGCGCCCTCGCGCAACTGGGCGCCGAACTGCTGATCGTCACCAACGGCAACATGGACCCCTACGGCTCGACGCACCGCACCGCGATCATGGCCCGCGCCCAGGAAAACCAGGCGTTTGCGCTGATGGTCAACCGGGTGGAAGCGGGCGATGACGGGTTGATGTTCGCGGGCGGCAGTGCGCTGGTGGATCCGCTGGGCACGCTGTTGTTCGAGGCCGGACGGGATGAAGGCCGGTTTACGGTTGAGCTGGATTTCAACCGGTTGGACGCGGCACGCAAGGACTACCGGTATCTGGACGATCAGCGGTTGAAACTGCCGGGGGAGATGGTTGAGCACGCTTCCGGGATTCGGGAGCTGCTGATTCCTAAAAACTGACCACCGATCGTTCCCACGCTCTGCGTGGGAATGAATCAACGGACGCTCTGCGTCCGCTTTTGGGACGCGGAGCGTCCCCGGCTGCATTCCCACGCAGAGCGTGGGAACGATCACTCGGCTCTGCCATAAATCTAATAAATTCGGAGTAGTCGCTCATGGCTCGTTTGCAACGCACCCTTTCATTGGGGTCGGTGGTGCTGTTTGGCATTGCCTACATGACGCCGATCATTGTGCTCGGCACCTTTGGCATCCTCGCTCAATCCACCGCAGGCATGGTGCCGGCCGCGTACCTGGCGGCCTTGGTGGCGATGTTCTTCACCGCCATGAGCTACGGCCGAATGGCCTCGGCGTTCCCTGTCGCGGGCTCGGCTTATAGCTACGTACGCAAAGCCATCAGCCCCAAGCTCGGTTTCATCGCCGGTTGGGCGGTGTTGCTCGATTACCTGTTCCTGCCAATGGCGATCTGGCTGATCGGCGCCGCCTACCTCAACTCTGCCTTCCCCGCAGTGCCGCAATGGCTGTGGGTGTTGGCGTTCATCGGCATCACCAGCGCGATCAACATCGTCGGCCTGAAACTGGCCAACGGCGTCAACGCCTTGCTGATGCTGGTGCAGGCGCTGGTACTGATCGCCTTTGTTGCGCTGTGCATCCATTACGTGGGGGGCGATGCAAGCACACCGTTGTGGTCGATCAAACCGTTCTTCAACGGCGACATGCAAATGCCGCTGATCATGAGCGGCGCAGCCATCGCCTGTTACTCGTTCCTGGGCTTCGACGCGGTCAGCACCCTGACCGAAGAAACCCGCGACCCGCGCCGCACCATCCCTCGGGCAATCATGCTGATTACCCTGGTCGGCGGGCTGATCTTCGTCAGCGTCTCGTACTTCGTGCAGATCGCGCATCCCTCGTTCCAGTTCGACAACGTTGACTCGGCCGCCTACGAGATTGCCCGCAACATCGGCGGCGACCTGTTTGTGTCGATCTTCCTGATCGGCCTGATCGTCGGCCAGTTCGCCTCGGGCCTTTCGGCACAGGCCAGTGGCTCGCGTCTGTTGTTCGCCATGGGCCGTGACGGTGTGCTGCCAAAATCGTTCTTTGGCACCTTGCACGAACGATTCGGCACCCCGGTCAACAGCATCCTGTTGTGCGCGGTCGTTGCTTTGCTGGCGCTGAAACTGGACGTCACCACCTCGACCTCGTTCATCAACTTCGGCGCGTTCCTCGCCTTCAGCCTGGTCAACCTGTCGGTGATTTTTCACTACTGGATCGGCGGCGAGAAAAAAGGCCCGCGTGAGCTGGTGCTGTTCCTGGTGTTCCCGTTCATCGGTCTGGTGGCGGACTTGTGGCTGATGGTCAGCCTCGACCACCTGGCGATTTACCTGGGCCTGAGCTGGCTGGCGATTGGCGTGGTGTACCTGGCGGTGCTGACCGGCGGTTTCCGTCGCCAGCCACCGGAGATGGATTTCCAGGAAGCTACATAAGCAATCGGCTTGCAGTACAGAACCCTGTGGGAGCGAGCTCGCTCCCACAAAGGTTCGGCAGTGAGTTGCAGATATTTTTCCCCGTGACGAAGCACCGACACTTATGTGAACCTTGCGGCTTTTTCCCAAGGCCAATTCCGATCCATGACCCGTCCATCCGCTGATACGCCACGCATCATCCGCATCGCCGCCGCCCTGTTGATCGGCCCCGACGGCCGCACATTGCTGGTGCGCAAGCGCGGCACCCAGGCCTTTATGCAACCGGGCGGCAAGATCGAAGCCCATGAGCAGCCGGTTCACGCCTTGGCCCGCGAGCTGGAAGAAGAGCTGGGGTTAGTCATCGATCCGTCGCACGCCAGCTACCTCGGGAAATTCTCGGCACCGGCCGCCAACGAGCCGGGTTTTGTCGTAGAGGCCGAACTTTTTCGGCTGGCCATCGAGGAGGACGTCACCCCCGCCGCCGAAATCGAAGAAGTGATCTGGATTGACCCGACCACCGACGGTGATATCACGCTGGCGCCATTGACACGCGACCTGATCCTGCCGTTTTATCGAGCTTCGCTGACCGAACCTGCCTGATCAATTACGGACGAAGGACTGCCCATGATCCCGCTTCAAGATTTGCTGATTTTCGCCGCCGCCGCATTGCTGATGGTGCTGACACCGGGGCCGAACATGATCTACCTGATTTCCCGTTCAATCTGCCAGGGGCGCAAGGCGGGCGTGACGTCATTGTTGGGCGTGGTCGCGGGGTTCTTTGTCCACTTGTTCGCCGCCGCGGCCGGTTTGACCGCGGTGTTCCTGGCCGTGCCGATGGCCTACGAAGTCTTGAAATGGGCCGGGGCGTTGTACCTGGTGTGGCTGGCCTGGCAGGCGGTCAAACCCGGCGCGCGTTCACCGTTCGAGGCGCAGCAGTTGCCGCCGGACTCGTCACGCAAACTGGTCACCATGGGTTTTCTCACCAGCGCGTTGAACCCCAAGATTGCGGTGTTTTACCTGTCGGTGTTTCCACAGTTCATCAACCCTGAACACGGCTCGGTGTTCAGCCAAAGCCTTATCCTTGGCCTGACGCAGATCAGTGTCAGCTTCTGCGTCAATCTACTGATCGCGTTGTTCGCGGCCGGCATCGCCTCGTGGTTCGTCAACAACCCGACCTGGCTGGCGGTGCAGCGTTATTTCATGAGTTTTGTGTTGGCGACGCTGGCGGTGCGGCTGATGCTTGAGCAACGCAGGACGG
This sequence comes from Pseudomonas sp. OV226, assembly GCF_003148705.1. Classification (NCBI taxonomy): domain Bacteria; kingdom Pseudomonadati; phylum Pseudomonadota; class Gammaproteobacteria; order Pseudomonadales; family Pseudomonadaceae; genus Pseudomonas; species Pseudomonas sp. OV226. Next base: position 78,516 of record NZ_QGGS01000002.1, read on the forward strand.
TTTGAACATGTGGATTGAGCGGCTGGACGCCAGTCATGCCCTGGCCTATCGGGAACTGATGCTCGAAGCCTACGACCGGCATCCGCAGGCGTTCACCTCCAGCGTGCGCGAGCGCGCCGCGATGCCGCTGAGTGGGTGGGAAGGGCGCCTGACCAGCAAACTGGATGTGGTGCTCGGGGCGTTTGTAGAAGGGCGGCTGGCGGGCATCGTCGGGCTGGCGTTCGAGGCGCGGGAAAAGGCCCGGCACAAGGCGACGCTGTTTGGCATGTACGTCTCGGGCACCCTCCGCCAGCGCGGGGTGGGGCAGCAACTGGTGCAGGCAGCGTTGGCCGAGGCGGGCAAGCATCAGGGCTTGAGGCTGATCAAACTGACCGTCACCGCCGGCAACGACACCGCGTTCAACTTGTACAGCCGTTGCGGCTTCATCCAGTTCGGCCTCGAACCCATGGCCGTGCGCGTGGGTGAGGATTACTTCGACAAGATCCATATGTGGCGTGAACTCTAAACCCCACCGACAGATCTTGTAGGAGCCGGGCTTGCCCGCGATGGCGGTGTGTCAGTCGCCGCAGACATTGACTGGAAAATCGCCATCGCGGGCAAGCCCGGCTCCTACAAGGGCTATGTGTTCCTAGCGAACGGCGCTGACGCCATCCAGCGTCGAGAACGACGTGTCCTTGGCCGTCAGCAAGAAATCACGCATGTACGGCGCATCCAGCATGTCCGCGCGGATCCCTGCGTACAGCGTCGCAAACAAGCCTTTCTCGCCCAGCCGCTTGGCCTTCACGTAACCCCGTGAGCTGTATTCGTGCAGCGCCCAGTGCGGCATGCCGCACACGCCGCGTCCGCTGGCCACCAGTTGCATCATCATCACCGACAGTTCCGAGGTGCGGACCTGCGCCGGTTCGATGTCGGCCGGTTCGAGGAAACGCGTGAAGATGTCCAGTCGATCACGCTCCACCGGGTAGGTGATCAGGGTTTCGCTCAGCAGATCTTCCGGAACGATGTAGGCCTTGCTCGCCAACCGATGCTGGTTGGCCACCGCGAGCATGGCTTCATAGGTGAACAGCGGCACGTAGGTAATCCCGGCGATGTCCAGTGGGTCAGAGGTCACCACCAGGTCCAGGTCACCGCGCGCCAGCGCCGGCAAAGGCGCAAAGGCAAACCCCGACGCCAGATCCAACTCGACTTCTGGCCACGCATCGCGGAACTGGTCGATGGTCGGCATCAGCCACTGGAAGCAACTGTGGCACTCGATCGCCATGTGCAGCCGCCCGGCAGTGCCACCGGCCAATCGTGCGATATCGCGTTCGGCACCGCGCAGCAACGGCAGGGTGGCGTCGGCCAGTTGCAGCAGGCGCAAACCGGCGCTGGTGAAGCGCACCGGTTTGGTCTTGCGCACGAACAACTGCATGCCCATGCGCTCTTCCAGTTCCTTGAACTGGTGGGACAGGGCCGACTGCGTCAGGTGCAGGCGGTCGGCGGCATCGACCAGGCTGTCGGCTTCGCGCAAGGCGTGCAGGGTCTTCAGGTGACGGATTTCAAGCACCGGATGGCTCCATGAGGAAAACTTGTGATCAACACGAAAAGGTTGAGTTTGTCTCATGTTGGGTTGGCTGTCGACAATAGCGCCATCTTTTACAGGGAGAAATACATCATGGCTCTGGCCCACACACTTGGTTTCCCACGCATCGGCGCGGACCGTGAACTGAAAAAAGCCCTCGAATCCTACTGGAAGGGCGACATTGATCAGGCTGCCCTGGACCGCGTTGGCCGCCAATTGCGTGCCATGCACTGGCAATTGCAGAAAGGCGCCGGGATCGACCTGCTGCCCGTGGGCGATTTCGCCTGGTACGACCAGGTGCTGACCCATTCGCTGACCTTCGGTGTGATCCCCGAGCGTTTCGACAGCACCAAGGATGCCGCCGGCCTGCCGACCCTCGACACCTTGTTCGCTATGGCCCGTGGCGCCACGGCCAGTTGCTGCGGCGGCGAACACAGCACCGCGCAATACGCCCAGGAACTGACCAAATGGTTCGATACCAACTATCACTACCTGGTCCCGGAATTCAGCGCTGACCAACAATTCAAACTGAACTGGGAGCAGTTGTTCGACGAAGTGGACGAAGCCAAGGCCCTCGGTCACACCGTCAAACCGGTGATCATCGGCCCGTTGACATACCTATGGCTGGGCAAGGCCAAAGGCAATGACTTCGACAAACTCGACCTGCTGGAACGCCTGCTGCCGGTGTACAACGAAATCCTCGGGCGCCTCGCCGCACAAGGTGTGGAATGGGTGCAGATCGACGAGCCGATCCTGACCCTCGACCTGCCGCAAGCCTGGAAAAATGCGTTCGAACGCGCTTACCACATCCTTCAATATTCGCCGCTGAAAAAACTCGTGGCGACCTACTTCAGCGGCCTGGAAGACAACCTCGGCCTGGCCGTCGGCCTGCCGGTGCAAGGTCTGCACATCGACGCCGTGCGTGCGCCGGATCAACTGGGCCAAGTGCTGGATCGCCTGCCGACCTACAAGATTCTCTCGGTCGGTCTGGTCAACGGTCGCAACGTCTGGCGCTGCGAACTGGAGCAGGCGCTGGCTCAGCTGCAACCGGCGCAAGAGCGTTTTGGCGACAACCTGTGGGTCAGCAGTTCGTGCTCGTTGCTGCACAGCCCGGTGGATCTGCGCCGCGAAGACAAACTCGACCCGGAACTGAAAAGCTGGTTGGCGTTTGCCGTGCAGAAGTGTGGCGAAATCGCCGTGCTGCGTGATGCCCTCAACGACCCGCAATCGCCCAGCGTGCAAGCGGCGCTGGCCCAGAGCCGCGCAATTGCGGCCAGTCGTGCCGAGTCGCCGCGTATCCACAAAGCCGCCGTACAGGCGCGTATCGCTGCCATTGGCGTTGCGGACAGCCAGCGCCATTCGCCGTTTGCCCAACGCGTCGAACAGCAACGCGCTCGCCTGAAACTACCGACATTCCCGACCACCACTATCGGCTCGTTCCCGCAGACCGGCGCGATCCGTCTGGCCCGTCAGGCGTTCAAGCAAGGCAGGCTGTCGGCCAACGATTACACCGACGCGATGCACAGCGAAATCCGCCATGCGGTGCAAGTGCAGGAGCGCCTGGGCCTGGATGTATTGGTGCACGGTGAAGCCGAACGCAACGACATGGTCGAGTACTTCGCCGAGCAACTGGACGGCTACCTGTTCACTCGTTTCGGCTGGGTCCAGAGCTACGGCTCGCGCTGCGTCAAACCGGCGATCATCTACGGCGACCTGAGCCGCCCGAACGCGATGACGGTCGACTGGATCTCCTACGCACAGAGCCTGACCGACAAGGTCATGAAAGGCATGCTCACCGGTCCCGTGACCATGTTGATGTGGTCGTTCCCCCGTGAAGACGTGTCGCGCAAAGTCCAGGCGCAGCAGTTAGCGCTGGCCCTGCGGGACGAAGTGGTGGACCTTGAAACCGCCGGCATCAAGATCGTGCAGATCGACGAAGCCGCGTTCCGTGAAGGCTTGCCCCTGCGCCGCGCGCAATGGCAGGACTATCTGGATTGGGCGGTCGAAGCGTTCCGCTTGAGTGCATCGGGTGTGCGCGATGAAACGCAGATCCACACTCACATGTGCTACAGCGAATTCAATGACGTGATCAAGGCCATCGCCGACATGGACGCCGACGTGATCACCATCGAAACTTCGCGTTCGGACATGGAACTGCTGGAGGCCTTCGAAGCCTTCGACTACCCGAACGACATCGGGCCGGGTGTGTACGATATCCACTCGCCACGGGTGCCGGACACCGCCGAGATGGTCAAGTTGATGAGCAAAGCCGTGAAGCGCATTCCAGCCGAGCGCTTGTGGGTGAACCCCGATTGCGGCTTGAAGACCCGGGCATGGCCAGAGACTGAAGCGGCGCTGGTGAACATGGTGGCGGCGGCCCGACAGTTGCGCAGCCAATTGGCTTGAAAACAGTGAAACGGGAGCGGCCCAGCCGCTCCCGTTTTACTTTTTAGCCCTGATCAAAATGCCTGAGCGCGGCTGACTTTATGCCGATGTCCGCGTAAGGCAGCGCGGCGTTGTCGGCGTGGGTCAGAAACCGGTGTTCCGGCAGTTTCAGGTGCGCCTTTTCGAACTCGGCGAACGCGGGGGCTGCCTTGGCGTAGTGGAAGTGGGCGTACCACAACAGTTTGGGTGGTTGCGCGGTCACGTCCCATATTTCATATTCCTGCAGGTGATCGCTTCGACCGTCAGAACGTTTGCCCAAGTGTTTGATCGGGCTTGTCTTGCGTATCTCCACGGCGTTGTGACTGATCAGGTCATCCAGCATTCCATCGGTCGGTCGTTGGGTACTCAAGGATTGGCGGGTGCGCATCTGGCGTCCGCTGGCAACGAGCTCGGTCGCCTTGTTGCGCAGTTGCTCGATGAGCGGGTGTCGCGGGGCAATGTCCTGGATAGCCAGCGCGCGCCGGGTCAACTCGCCAGCCTCACTGGTCATCGTGTGCTCCAGGTCCACTGGCAGCATGTCGTGCGCCGCATAAGATTGAATCCTGATCTTGTAAGCCTCCTGAGATTGCAGGCGGCTGCGAGCATCTTCGACCAACGCGCCAAGGTCCCGTTGAGGCGTATGGGTTGCTGGCTCGGGCGGGTTCAGCAGGCGAAACTTGCCGTTTGTACCTTGTTCCCACACTTCATCAAATCCGCCCTGTCCGGTCAGGGTGTATTGGCGCTTTTGCGTTGTCGGCTCCCAGCGCTCCACTCCGATCAGCAATTGATCGTCTTCGGTGGTGAACACTTTTTTGCTGCGCTTGCCGGCAACAGAGGCGGGCGCCTGTTGATCGATGCCCTTGCGTGCGCGCTCGGCCATTTTTTCGAGGCCCTCCAGCAGTGGCACCACGGCGTCCTGATGAAAGTGTTGCGGATAACTGGCGGTCCAGGCGTTCATCCCGCGGCGAAAGGCACCATAAAGATCGAGACATTCCTGCAAGATTTGATTGCGCTGGGCCTTGGTGGCGATGACTTCCGTCAGGCTGAACTGGGTGAACAAGGCCCGGTCGACTTTGACCCGCAGATTTTCTGTCTGGCCTTGCAGGTAGAACCAGGAGACGTCCCGTGAATGATCAAAGCGTTTGACGACTTCCAGCAGGTGACCGGTTCTCAAGTAGAGCAGGTTGGCTTCGTTGAGCCGCCCGTTCAGCATCATGACTTCGCCGGTAATTTGTGCCTTGTGGTTGCTGACTGAAATACGTTCGTACCAGAGGTTGAGATCGCGCATCCCGGCATCGATGTGATCCAGTTCGCGGATGAACTGCACGCGCAATTTTCGGGTGTCTTCCAGAACCCGCACGCGTTCGCTGATCGCATCGCCCGGCAGTGCATCCAGTTGGGCAACCAGATCGTCGATCCGGTCCATCAACGGATCGGCCCGATGATTGGCCAGGAACACCCGTTGCCTGTACCGATCGGTGATCAGCAGGGCGTCATGGCTCTGCATGTCCTTGAGCACGCGCCGCTTGTTGCCATGGGTCAGGGGGAATAGCTCAGCCAGCGTTTCATAGTGTCGGCTGGCGAGTTCGATGTCGCCGATACACGCGGTTTCGGTGGCCGGTATCAATGCCGGACGCTGCTCAAGCGTGCTGGTGTTGTACGTTTTAATCAGGGCATTGGTGTGCTTGACCCGGGCGTCGAGTTGCGGGGCGAAATCGTCTGCCGCTTCGGTCAACGCGTTCTGACGGCGAAACGCCTGGTCGGCCCACCAACGCGGCAGGCGTTCGCGAATGGCCGCCGGCCAGATCGGGTCGAGCCGGTTCGCCAGGTGCCCGAGCAGATTGCCGCCGCCCAGCCCGCCCCCCTCGAACGTCACCCCATAGACACCGAAGTAAGTGTCCCAACACCCCACCTCATCCAGGCCAACCGGTTGCTTATAGGTTTTCTGGCGGGTGCCGGTCAGTCGCCAGTTTCGTGAGTCGGTGCTGCGTTCAACCTGAAAGATGCGCCCTTGGCGAACGATGAAATCGCCGTCCACATGCCGGTAAATGTTGCGGTAGATCCCGTGGGTAGCCGGCAGCAGTCCGGCAAGGGAAATCGGCTGTTCATAATCGTAGCCAGCGAAGCGATTGAAGCCATGCCGCGCCTGGCGCTGTGACCTGGCTTGCAACGCACCGGCGTGGCGGCCTGATGCCTCCAACTGACGAAGGCGCGCCAGCGCGCGAGCGCTTTTGGCTGATCGGGGCCTCGCGGCAACCCCCGGAAGAATATCCAAGGCGGCATCGACCAGTGACAGCAGCACCGACTCAATCTCGGTCACACCATCACCCACGTCGCCGCGCAGCAGCGACGCGACAGCCCGGTTGGCACTGCTCCAGGCGTCGTAAAGGGCAATGGCCGAGCCGACAAAGGGCACCACGCCCAAGGCCATTCTCATGTAATTGAACGCCCTCGGACCGCTGAGAGCGTAGCGCTCCAGGTACAGGTCATCGTTGGAGCGGGACGTTGCGCGATGGGTTTCGATCAGGCGCCCCATATGGGCATCGAGCAGATGGGCCGCCAGTGACGTGGTTTTTGGCCACGGCTCGCCGACCCCGATCATTGCGTCGAAATGTTTAAGCACGGCCTGATTGATGCGGCTCACATGGGCTGGCACCTGGCCTTGCAACGCTCGTCCTGCCAGGTAGTCGACCATTTCGCGACGCAGGCAAAGATTGAACAAGGCCCCGCGAGCCGCTTCCAGGTTGTCGTAGCGACGCAGGAACTGCCCATCGGGGCTATCCGGCAGATACAGCAGGGTCATCCGGCTGACTTGCTCTTCAATGAACGTCACCCCGGATAAGGTTGTGGGCCCCTCGTTGGGCGTGTCCTTGCCGCCAGCGCTCAAGTACGCCGGCCGGATCACGATGCGTTGGCCGTCCACGTTCCAGGCGTCAGGGGTGTTGGCCTCAATGGCGATCTTCAGCACCTGCCATTCGACTTGATTGATCTGTTTTTGCAGGCGCGCGCAGGTCCCCTGCAACGTCAGCATCAGGCGCCAGGGATCGATCAGGCATTCGCGACGATGCGCCTGCACAAACACGGCCTCGCTGGCCGAGCCGGTGAAGGCATCGCGGATCAGTGTTTCGTAGGCTTGGGGCAGATCAAGTTCCGGCAAGACCTTGCGTAGCCAGGGCAAGGTGATACCGCGTAGCAATGCCTGACGTTCGGCGGGGTCCGTTGCCGTAACGTCCACCCGCATAAAACCCAGTCGCAGTGAAAGAGGCTCCAGTTGCATCGAGGGGGTGGTGTCGAGGTTCAATTGCGCGAGTTCTTCGAGGGACATTGTGTTGCGGGTTTGACTGGGGACCGCGACGAGTTTTTGCGGGGTTCCCGGGGCGGCTCCTTCTGCCAGTTGTTTTTGCAATGTCACCGAATCGGGCAGATCAAGTTGCACCTCAAAATGCCCTTCGAGCGCGAAGTCCTGGCGCAGGCGGGCCTGCACCTGCTGACGGGTGAAATCGTCACGCGGCGCCAAGGCGGTTTCCAGCTGTTGGTGACTGCGGCGCATCGCCAGGAGGTAAGCCTCGAACAGGGCCTTGAGTTCAACACGCTCGGACGCTGACAAGGTGGCGAGCCACTCGGGCAGCAGGGAGAAGAGCGCGCCACTGCGGCTTTGCTCCAACTGGTGCGAGAACGCCAGGCTTCGTGCGGCGTGCACCGGCACCTGCAAGGTGGCCAGCGTTTGTTTGCGCAGTTTTTCCAGTTCGTCTGCACGCAGTAGCGCCTGAGCGGCGTCGGGCGTGGACTGGCGGATGTGCGCTGCGCTGTCTTCGAAATGGCGGGTGAGTTGATCGAGGCTGTCATGCAGCGGGTCGGTGTCGATTTTTTTCAGCTGCAAGGCCAACACCGGATCCCGGTCCTGAATCTTGAACACTTGCCGCTCCAGCTCGGTGCGATTGGCGAACCGTTGCAAGCCGCCACCGCTGCCGGGCCAGTACAGCAAAAGGCTGTGGGATGAAGCGGCGTCGAGCGGCGCTCGGGTGATCACGAACGGTCCATTGAGCAACTGCGTCGTGACGTTGCCGGTTGGGTCGGTCATCGACAGCGTCAGGCTGGCGGCGATGATGCCGGCATCGCGATGGGCGGCGAGCGGTGCGTCCAGCACGGCCTGGAGCAGGCTGAATTCATCGCTGTCGAGTTGCTTGAGGGCCCGTTGAATGTCGGCCTCTGCGCGCAAGCCATCCTGGTGTGCCTGATAGAGCGCGCTGAACGCGCGGTTGATGGTCGTAAAGTCGAGGGTACGTGACCGGTAAAGCAGGGCGCGAGCGGCGGTGTCAGCGGTCTGCTCTGCCTGCTCCAACGCCTTCATTGCCGCCTCGAAGGGGCGTTGCCGGTCACTTTCAAACGCATCGCCCAGCAGCGCTTCGAGGGCATCGCGCTGCCGGTTCAACGCGGCTTGGCGCAGGGACCAGGGGATGTCGGCGAACAGGCTGCCAAACAGCGGCGGATCATCTTCGTCAACCACCGTCACTTCAACGACCGGCGGCAGGGCGAAAATCACGGTGTTGGTGTGATGCGGGTGGAGCAGCAGTTCAGTAATGCCTGATATCAGCGGCTGAGCGTTGGCGGTGTATTCAAAGCGCACGTCATCCTCCGGCAGGCCTTGGGGGATGAGCGATTGCCCGGATAACCAGGCTTCCATGTCGCTGCGCTGAGGGAAGACTTGAATGGGAACGGGACGCTCGGGCAGGTACAGCCACTGTGCGATGGCAGGCCCATCACCGACGCTGATGACCCAGGCGGCGGGGAATTTCAGGGTGCCGCTGTCGCTCAGAATCAACGTCAGCCGTTCACTCCGCACGGGTTGATTGTCCAGAAAAAGCCCTTCGGCAGGCGGATCGATGATCAATTGCAACGGCTTCAGCTGTTCAGCACTCAGGGTTCTGCGGGCAAAGGCTACTTGAGCACAGGCCTCGAAATGGTTGCGATACAACTGCCCGGCCCACTCGCGTCGCGATAACGGCGTACCGGGGGCTCGGGCGCCCCAATAGGCATTCCAGCGTTCGTTGAGCGAGGGTTCGTTACGGTGTGCTCTGTGCGGCGCGGCGCTGAACAGCGCCTGCAAGGCCCGGCTGCTCTCGCGCCAGCGTGTCGTGGCGCTCAGCAGCAGGCTTTCATCGGGGTTGTTTTTCAGGGGGGGATGGGCCGCCATCACGACCGGCGGGGAATCGGGCAAGGCGCTGAACACACGTTCTTTCATGACGACATAGCTCTGTGCAGGAGAGCGGCGTGTCCGCTCTGAGCGCGTCATTGAAGGCAATTTACGGCCCTGCGTGGCACTACATAGTTATCGTATCGACCATTGGGCGATATTCACGAAACTGTCACGCAACTGTGGCAGCGCGCTTGAACAAACTTCATCAGACTCGCGCTCTACTGGGGTTCTGCGTGTTGGTGTTTTTTCATGAGTGCGTCTTTTTTTTCTAAAGCCATTTTTCTGGCCGCGTTGCTATTTGGCCTGCCGTCGTTGGCGGCCTCTCGTTGTGATGTCAACGTTCCAACCGAACACGTCGATCTGGCGCAGGTGAGCCTGGCGTACCAGAGCATTGGCCGTGCGTCCGACCCGGCGCTGTTGCTGGTGATGGGCCTGGGTGGGCAATTGATTCACTGGCCGGACGAGGTGGTGGTTGCGCTGTGTCAGCAGGGCTTTCGGGTGATTCGTTACGACAACCGCGATGTTGGCCTCTCCACGTGGCGGCAGACCCCGGCCGAGGCCAACCTGACGTTTGAAGCGTTGCGCTACAAACTCGGCTTGCCGGTGTCGGCGCCGTACACCCTGACCGACATGGCCGACGATGCCTTTGGCCTGATGGACGCGCTGCACGTCGAGCAATTTCACGTATTGGGCGCGAGCATGGGCGGGATGATCGCCCAGCACATGGCGGCGATGGCGCCGCAGCGTGTGGAAAGCCTGACCTTGATCATGACCAGCTCCGGTGCCGAAGGCTTGCCGGCGCCGAGTGCGGCGCTGGTGCAATTGTTGTCGCGTCGTGGCGCGCCGAATCGCGAAGTGGCGCTGGAGCAACAAGCTGACTTGCTCGCGGCGTTGGGCAGCCCGTCGGTGACAGATGATCGGCAGGCCTTGTTGCAGCAGGCGGCGCAGTCCTATGACCGGGCGTTCAACCCGGAAGGTGTGAAGCGCCAGATCATGGCGATCCTCGCCGAGCGCAGTCGCGTGGACCTGCTCAATCAGCTACGCGTGCCGACGCTGGTGGTGCATGGCACGGCTGATCCGTTGTTGCCGGTGATGCACGGCGTGCATTTGGCGGCGCATATTCGCGGGAGTCAGTTGAAGTTGATTCCGGGGTTGGCGCATCGCTTCCAGGAAGCCTTTAAAGAGCCGTTGCTGGCGGCGGTGTTGCCGTACTTGCAGGCGCATCGCGAAGACACTTCGCATTGGGCGCAGATCGATCCGGTGCCTGCGCCGAATCTCTTGTAATCCCCCAAATCAAACTGTAGGAGCGGGCTTGCTCGCGAAAGCGTCGTGTCAGTCGACATCTGATTTGACTGGCACACCGCCTTCGCGAGCAAGTCGAATCGTCGCACCGCCGTTCCCACATTTGATCTTCTACGGGTTGAGAATTATGTGGGGACGACGTTATCCAGCATCCGGTTCACCGCCAGTTCGCCGAGCATGACGGACTGCTGAATGCCGAGCACGGTGTTGCGCTGGGTGCCGTCAACCGTTGCGGCGAAGTTGCTCAACATGACACTCGCTGACGCCAACGTCTCACAGGCGTTGACCAGCAGGGTTTCGTTGTCGGTGTCGGGGGCGACGAGGTAGATCGTGCTGGGTTTGCGGGGCGTGTCTTTGGGGATGACCGGTTTGAGGTAGTAGTCGAGGGCGCGGTCGGCGGCTTTGTTGAGCTTTTTGGACTCAGGGGTTTCGTAGGGGGAAACGTCGTCGGTTTCCGGTGGGTTTGGAGTAATTTTGAACATTGAGGGATTTACCTTTAGTAGGGCTACAACCTCTCTCGCTACTAAACGGTAGGGGTGGTAGCTGTGCGCAAGTTAGTAGACCGGTAACTCCCTCAAACCCGGCGCACCCGAGGGTGCCATGCACACAGCCACCATCAAGTGCAGGTGAAAACCTGACTGAATGACGCTTATGCATCCGTCTTGAGGGGTAATCCGGGCTACTAAACCCGATCACTGGAAATCAGTGACGGAACCAAGTTACCGACGGCCCTCCAGGCGCACAAGCCGGCGGATTCTGACGTGGTTGTAGGCGACGGCGCAAGGCGCTGTAGCTTTCAGGAAGTAACCCTAAACAGAACTAAACACACCCTCCCGATCACTGCAAAACCTGTGGGAGCCGGGCTTGCCCGCGATGGCGTCATGTCAGTCACAGCAGGTATCGACTGACACACCGCCATCGCGGGCAAGCCCGGCTCCCACAGGGATTGGGGGATGACTGCCAACGCGGCCCGGTCAGGTGTATCGTGCGAACTTTCCAGCGCCATTCAAGCCTGCGAGGTGTGCGATGAGTAACCCCCTGAAAATCGATTTCGTCAGCGACGTGTCCTGCCCCTGGTGCGTTGTCGGCTTGTACGGCCTGACCCAGGCTCTGGATTTGCTGGGTGATGAAGTCCAGGCCGAGATCCGTTTTCAGCCCTTCGAACTGAACCCGAAAATGGCCCCAGAAGGCCAGAACATCACCGAACACATCACCGAGAAATACGGCTCAACGCCTGAGCAATCGCAGAAAAACCGCGAGATGATCCGCGCCCGTGGTGCCGAGGTCGGGTTTGCGTTTCGCACCGATGGCAACAGCCGTATCTACAACACCTTTGATGCCCACCGCTTGTTGTATTGGGCGGGGCTGGAAGGGTTGCAGTTCAATCTCAAAGACGCCTTGTTCCGTGCGTACTTCAGCGAGGGCGGCAACCCTTCCGATCACGCTCAACTGGCGCAGATCGCCGAAGGCGTGGGGCTCAATCGCGAGCGGGCAGAAGCGATTCTGGCGTCGGATGAATTTGCCAAAGAGGTGCGCGAGGAAGAGCAATTGTGGCTGTCGCGTGGCGTGAGTTCGGTGCCGACCGTGGTGTTCAACGGGCAGTACGCGGTGACTGGCGGGCAGCCGGTGGAGACGTTTGTCGGGGCGATTCGCCAGATCATGAGCGAGGCCAAGGGCGGCACCGTTAGCTGACGACTACCGATCAAAAATATATCAATATGCCACTACGGTTTTTACCGGTGCTGCCGACATAAGCAGCACCGCTAATAATCATAGGGACTTGATCCATGACTCTTCACGCTCTACGCACCTGGGCAGCGCTGACGTTGCTCGCCTGCCTGACCCTCACTGGTTGTGCCCACGTACAACCGCCAGTTCCGCTGGACCAGCAATTCTGGGATGCCAAAGAGCCGACTATTGGTGTGGCAATCACTGTGGTGCCTGCGCCGGTGCTGGCGCTGACCGGTAATCAGGGGCTGCTCGATTACGCCATCAACAAGGGCGTTAACAGCAAGCTCAGTGACAACGTCGAAAAGTGGCAAGTGAGTGACCTCAACACCTTGCCGGATGTCCTTGTCGCCAAGCTGCAGGCCAAGGGTTACAAAGCCAAGCGAATCGACAAGCCGGTCGACCTTGCAGCTTTTAAGGAAACCAGTTTCCGCGAAGGTTACATGACCCGGGACATGACGCCGGTCAAGGCTTCCTACGGCGTTGATCGTCTGCTGTTGGTGAATGTCTACGCCACCGGTGCCACCCGCAGCTACTACAGCATCGTGCCGACCAGCGTGCCAATGGCGCAGGTAGGCGGACAGGGCATGGTGATCGATCTGGCCGACAACAAACTGTTGTGGTTCAAACCCTTTGTTGCTGTTCAGGCCGCCCAGGGTGAGTGGGACGAGCCGACCTACGCCAACCTGTCCAACGCGTTCTATCAGGCTATGGACAGTAGCCGTCAGCAAATGATCACGCCTTTCACCCAATGATGCGTCTGCCCACAGTGGCGGGTGCCTTGGTCCTGCTGATGCTGACCGGGTGCGCACAGAAACCGGCCTCTGAGGCCGGTTTCAAGGATCAGAGTGCCTTGCCTTACGTCCAGGCCCACGGGCTTAAGGTCGATGTGCAGTTGCCGCAATCCTTTGTCGGTGCCATCACCGTGATTGACTCCCAGGCAGCCTTGCAAGCCGCGTCGTCAAGTCAGAATCTGGTGGCCAGCTCGGGCAACAGTGCCGGGATTGCCGGCTTGTTGGTGGCCAGCCTGGTCAACACCCAGATGGGCAGCGGCAGCTTGCAGCGCGATGCGGAAAAGACCGCGCTCAACGAGGCGCGACCGATGGCCGACTTGATGGCGGGCGTTCCGTTGCAGGAGCATCTGCAAAAGCGCTATCAACAGGCTTCGCAAGTGGCCGGGTTCAAGCAAGGAGAGGGGCAAGTCACTGCGCACCTGGTGATTGAACCCAAACTGATGCTGACCCCGGATCGTGGCAGTTTCGTGCTGGTCAATCAGGTCCAGGTCCAGGACATTGCCGGTTCGGCGTTGTATCGCATGCGGATCGAAGTGATCAGCCAGCCGATTCGACGCTGTGGCAAGCAGTGCATCGACGACGGCAGCCTCGATTTGGCGAAGGTCACGGCTGTGCTCGACGAGTGTATCGACGAATCGATGCGCGTTCTGGCCACCGACCTGATGCAGCCGACACCGCCAGCGGCAGCCCAGGAAACCTTGCGTTATAACCTTGATGGCCAGCGAGTGGTCGAGCGCGGTTATCAACTGGCCAACAACGGGAACTACTGGCGTTATCGCAATCTCTACGGGGCCGTGAAATCGGTGCCGGTGCCGTTTGAAGATGCGTTGACACAAGCGCAGTTGCAGAAGGTTTACGGGCAGTCTCCAAGAGACTTGCCCCTTTCCCCACACCCGTAGTGCCGTTGCGTCAGCTGTGAAGGCGAACCCAGACACTGACGAGCACGGTGGCCGCGATCAACCAGCCCACTGCCGCCACCGCCAGCGAAGCCTCCAGGCGCATCCGGTCGACCATCACGTACAACGTCGCCAGGTAAACAAAGTAGGGAATGATCGACCACATGCCAAACACGATGGTGGTCTTCAAGTCCTCGATTGAGCGCCCCTTGCCGACGATGAAATGCGCGATCAGCGCAAAGGTCGGAAACAACGGCACCAGGCCTGCGATGTAATAGTTTTTGGTCTTGGCCAGTGCCGCCAGAATCAGCAACACCGCCGCACCCAAAGCGGCTTTTAGAATCAGATCCATCAGTGGCTCAGCCCGTACTTTTTGACTTTGTCGAACAGGGTGGTCTTGGCCATTCCCAGTTCCAGGCTGGCCTGGGTCAGGTTGCCGCCGCTGCGCTGCAAGGCGTCGCTGAGCAGGTTGCGTTCGAAGGCCTCGACCGCTTCGGCAAAGGCCAACCCTTGATTGCTGCCACTGGCGCCGGACTTCTTGAAGGCGGGCAGGCCGAGGGCGAAGCGTTCGGCGACGTTGCGCAACTCGCGCACGTTGCCGGGCCAGTCGTGGCTCATCAGGTTCGACACGGTCTGGTTATCCAGCTCCGGCGCGATGCGGTCGAAACGCAGGGACGACTGCTGCAAAAAATGTTCGAACAATTGCAGGATGTCTTCGCGACGTTCGCGCAGGGGCGGCAATTCCAGCGTCACGACATTCAAGCGGTAATACAGGTCGCTGCGGAATTCGCCGGCCTTGCTCGACTGGACCAGATCGGACTTGGTCGCCGCGATCACCCGGCAATCCACCGCCACGCTCTGGTTCGAACCGAGGCGTTCGAGGGTGCGTTCCTGCAATACCCGCAGCAATTTGATTTGCAGCGGCAACGGCATGCTTTCCACTTCATCGAGGAACAGCGTGCCGCCATCGGCGTGTTCGATCTTGCCGATGCGCCGCTTGCCGGCGCCGGTGAAAGCGTTGGCCTCGTGACCAAAGATTTCGCTTTCGAACAGGTTTTCCGGCAAGCCGCCACAGTTCAGCGCGACGAATTGTTTGGTGTGGCGGCGACTGAAGTCATGCAGGCAGCGCGCGACCAGTTCTTTACCGGTGCCGGTCTCGCCTTCGATCAACACGTTGGCCGAGGTGTCGGCGACGTTGGCGATCAGCTCACGCAGGTTCTGCATGGCAGGCGAGCGGCCAATGATCCGGCCTTCGAGGGAGTCGCGCTCCGCCAGTTGTCGGCGCAACGAAGTGACTTCACGGGCGAGGCTGCGTTGTTCCAGGGCCCGACGTGCAACGTCCACCAGGCGTTCGGGAGAGAAGGGTTTCTCCATGAAGTCATAGGCGCCTTTTTGCATCGCGCCAACGGCCATGGAAATGTCGCCGTGGCCGGTGATCAACACCACCGGCAGGCTGCGATCACGGGCCTTGAGCCGGTTCAGCAGTTCCAGGCCATCGATGCCGGGCAGGCGAATGTCGCTGATGACGATGCCGGCAAAGTTGTCGCCGACGCGTTCCAGTGCTTCTTCGGCGCTGCCCACGCCCACGCAGGGAATGTCTTCCAGGGTCAGCGCCTGTTGGCAGCCGAGCAGCACATGGGGGTCGTCTTCGACGATCAGCACGCTAAGGTCGTTGTTCATATTGGCTCGGCGGAAGTAGGGCTTACCAACGGTAAACTGAGGACAAAAGAGGTACCACCGCTGGCCGGGTGTTCGACACCCAGTTGCCCGCCGGTGGCTGCGGCCAGGCTGGCGGACAGGGTCAGGCCAAGGCCCAGGCCTTGTTCACCGGGTTTGGTGGTGAAGAACGGCTCGAACAGATGCTTGCGCGCTTCGGCATCAATGCCGTGGCCGTTGTCGCGCACACGAAGGCGATACTTGCCGTCGAACACGTCGCCTTCCAGCCACAGTTCCGGCAACGGTTGAGCCTGCATGGCATCAAGGGCGTTACCGATCAGGTTGACCAGAATCTGTTCGAGGCGGGTCTGGTCGATTTGCACCTGCACGTCGCTGAAGTCGCGGTGCAATTGCAGGTGCGCGCTTTCCACCCGACCGCCGAGCAGTTGCAAGGCAGCGTCAATGGCTTTGCCAAGGCTTGCCTGACCTTTGTCGTCACCGCGACGCGCGAAGGAGCGCAGGCTGGCGGTGATCCGGCCCATGCGGTCGATCAGTTCATTGATGGTCTTGAGGTTGGTGCTGGCGATATCCAGCTGACCGCGCTCCAGAAAGCGCACGGTGTTACCGGACAAGGTCCGCAGCGCGGCCAATGGCTGGTTCAATTCGTGGGCGATGCTGGTCGACATCTGGCCGATGGCCGCGAGTTTACCGGCCTGCACCAGTTCATCCTGAGCCCGGCGCAGCGTCTCTTCGGCGTGCCGGCGCTCACGAATCTGGCCCTTGAGCCGTTCGTTGCTGGCGCGCAGGTCGGTGGTGCGTTCGGTAATCCGACGCTCCAGTTGATTGTTGGCTTCCTGCAAGGCTTCCCGGGCCGCGAGGCGGGTGGCGATCACTTTGCGTCGCTCGTTCCAGGCGATCAACAGGAACGCCACGAGGGCGAAGGCCACCGCCACCAGAATCCCCTGATTGATCGCTTCGCGGCGCAAATCCTGAAGCGGCGTGAGCAGGGTGAAGTTCCACGGCGTGTCGCTCAAGGGCCGGGTCTGAGCCAGGTAGCTGATGTTTTCTTCGTCGGACGCCACTTCGCTGTTGGCGGGGAAGGTCAGTTTTTCCACGCCTTCGGCCAGGGTTTCACGGGCCAGCGGTTGCAGTTCGTTCAATGGGAACCAGTAGTACTGGAGACTGCGGGCGAGTTTTTCCTTGGTCTCATCGCTCAACGGCACCACCGACTTCAGTCGTCGTGCCGGATCGCTGGACAGGATGATGATGCCGTTTTCGTCGCTGACGAAGGCTTCGAGGCGCGCCCGTTGCCAGCGTTCTTCCATGGCTTCGAGACGGACCTTGACCACCGCGACGCCGATGATCTTGCCGTGTTCTTCCAGGCCATGGGCCAGGTAATAGCCGGGTTCGCCGTTGGTGCTGCCGATGCCATAGAAGCGCCCCGGCTGACCGCGCACGGCATTCTGGAAATAGGCACGGAAGGACAGGTCTTCGCCCAGGTAACTGTCGACATCGCGCCAGTTACTGGTGGCCATGACGCGGCCAGTGGTGTCCATCACATAGATAGCCCGACTGCGGCTGCGCCGGTTCAGGCCTTCGAGGTATTCATTAACCGTTTGCCGATGTTCTGGCGTCGGGTCGGCCAGCAGCGTGGGTACGCTGGTTTCGAGTTCCAGCAGGCTGGGCAGGTAGGTGTATTTGCTGATTTCACTCTCGACGGCGCGGGCGTGCAGTTCGAGCTGACGCTGGCCGTTCTCGCTGAGGCTGCGAATGCCATAGTGTTCACTGATCCAGAAGCCGGCAAAACCCAATCCGATCATCAGGGCGATGATCAGCGGCGGCAGGAATAAATGGCGAACCAGACGGGGTTTCACGGCAAGTGATGGCGGCGCGGCGCGATAGAGAGTGGGGTCGCATTTCATCACAGATGCCTTGGGTCAACCACAACACAAATCTTCGGATCATCACCTGCCCCTGTAGGAGCACGGCTTGCCGGTGATGACATCGACCATGACGCCATCGCCGGCAAGCCGTGCTCCTACAGGAGAGCGGTGTTTTTCTTAGTGCTGCAGAATCTTGTTGAGGAAGTGCTGTGTCCGTTCAGCGCGGGCGCTGATGTCACCGAAGAACTCTTCTTTCTGGCAGTCTTCGATGATTTTGCCGGCGTCCATGAAGATCACCCGGTCCGCCACTTTACGGGCGAAGCCCATTTCGTGGGTCACGCACATCATGGTCATGCCTTCGTGGGCCAGTTGCACCATCACGTCGAGCACTTCGTTGACCATTTCCGGGTCCAGCGCCGAGGTCGGTTCATCGAACAGCATGACGATCGGGTCCATCGCCAGTGCACGGGCAATCGCCACGCGCTGCTGCTGACCACCGGACAGTTGGCCCGGATGTTTGTGGGCGTGAGCCGACAGGCCTACGCGCTCAAGCAGTTGCAGGCCCTTCTTGGTAGCCTCTTCCTTGCTGCGGCCCAACACCTTGATCTGCGCGATGGTCAGGTTTTCGGTGATGGTCAGGTGCGGGAACAGCTCGA
This sequence comes from Pseudomonas sp. OV226, assembly GCF_003148705.1. Taxonomy (NCBI): domain Bacteria; kingdom Pseudomonadati; phylum Pseudomonadota; class Gammaproteobacteria; order Pseudomonadales; family Pseudomonadaceae; genus Pseudomonas; species Pseudomonas sp. OV226. Next base: position 96,613 of record NZ_QGGS01000002.1, read on the forward strand.
AATGCTGGAACACCATGCCCACGCGCGAACGCAGTTTCGGCAGGTTGGTCTTCGGGTCGGCGATGGACGTGCCATCGACCACGATGTCGCCTTTCTGGAACGGCTCCAGGGCGTTGACGCATTTGATCAGGGTCGATTTGCCGGAACCGGATGGCCCGCACACTACGATCACTTCGCCTTTTTTGACCTCGGTGCTGCAATCAGTCAGTACCTGGAAGTCCCCATACCACTTGTTGATGCTTTTGATAGAGATCATACGGCGAACCTTTTTTGCAGACGCTTGACCAGCTGCGAGGCGGCAAAGCTGATGATGAAGTACACGAGACCCGCGAAAATCAGGAACTCATTGGAGCGGCCAATAATGTCGCCACTGGCGCGCGAAGCATTGAGGAAGTCCACCAGGCCGACGGCGTAGACCAGCGAGGTGTCCTGAAACAGGATGATGCTCTGCTGCAGCAACAGCGGGGTCATCTTGCGGAACGCTTGCGGCAGGATGATCAAGCGCATCATCTGGCCGTACGACATGCCCAGGGCCTGGGCGGCGCCCATCTGACCTTTGGGAATCGATTGCACACCGGCCCGGACGATTTCGCAGAAGTACGCGGCTTCAAACATCATGAAGGCCACGATGCACGAGGCGAATGCGCCGATCGGGGTGTCTTCGCCGGTGATCCAGCGCAATACGAACGGCACCGCCAGGTAGAACCAGGTGATGACCAGCAGCAGCGGGATCGAGCGGAAATAGTTAACGTAGGCGCCGGCAAGGTTCGACAGCAGTTTGCTGTGGGACAGACGGCACAGCGCCAGGATGGTGCCGAGGACAATGCCGCCGACCACGCCCATGACCATCAGCTTGAGGGTCATGACCATGCCGTTCCACAAACCCGGCAGGGACGGAATGATGCCCGAGAAGTCGAATTCCATCATTTACCCCCTACGGAGATCAGGCCCGGTACGGCGACTTTCTTCTCGACCATGCGCATCAGCAACATCAGGCTCATGTTCAGGGTGAAGTAGATCAGCGTTGCCAGGGTGAACGCTTCGAACAGGTTCGCGGAGAACTCGGCGGTCTGTTTGGTTTGCGCGAGCAATTCCATCAGGCCGATCAGCGAGGCCACGGACGTGTTCTTGAACACGTTGAGGAATTCCGAGGTAAGCGGCGGAATGATGATCCGGTAGGCCTGGGGCAGCAGCACGTTCCAGTAGATCTGTGGCAGCTTGAAGCCCATGGCGCGAGCAGCGGATTCCTGGCCTTTTGGCAGGGCCTGGATGCCGGTGCGCACTTGTTCGCAAACGCGAGCGGTGGTGAACAGGCCCAGGCAGACGACGACGCTGAGGAACGCCGAAGTGGTCGGGTTGAGGTCCTGCTTGTACCACTCTTGCAGGTCGGCAGGCAGCAGATCGGGCACCAGGAAGTACCAGATGAACAGCTGAACCAGCAGCGGCACGTTACGGAAGAGTTCGACGTAGCAGGTCGCGATGCCCGATACGATGCGATTCGGCACGGTGCGCATGACGCCCAGGATCGAGCCCAGCGTCAGGGCAATGATCCAGGCCACGATGGCGATGGCAATGGTCCAGCCCAAACCGGCGATGTACCAGTCGAGATAAGTCTCGCTGCCAACGCCGGTGGACTTGAAGAACACGCCCCAGTCCCAGTTGTAATTCATTAGGGTCTCCCCTCAGATCGATCGATGTACAAGTGCCCGCCTGGGGAAGCTCCGTTCCCGCCCGAACCTTGAAGTTCAGGCACACACGAGCGGCTCGACAGCCACCGGTTCGAGTGTTTCCAAAAATACCAGCAGGGAGTGACAAACTCCTGGGAGGGCCGTGACCCTCTCAGGAGATAAGGTTAGTCAGAAAATCAGGACTTCTTGTCGTCAGCCGCTTTATCGGTCGGATTGGCGATCAGGGCCTTGAGCTCGTTGCTCATCGGGAAGTTCAGGTTCAGGCCTTTTGGCGGGATTGGCTGCATGAACCATTTGTCGTAGATCTTGTTGATCTCGCCCGAGGCGTAGGTGGCCTTGATGGCGTCATCCACAGCCTTTTTGAACGGCTCGTCGCCTTTGCGCATCATGCAGCCGTAGATTTCATAGGACTGCGGAGTGCCGGTCACGGCCCAGTCATCAGCCTTCTTGGCTTTGGCGGCTTCACCGGCCAGCAGGGCGTCGTCCATCATGAACGCAACGGCACGACCCGATTCCAGCATCTGGAAGGATTCGCCGTGGTCTTTGGCGGAGATGACGTTCATGCCCATCTGCTTGTCGGCGTTCATCGACTTGAGGATGCGCTCGGACGTGGTGCCGGCAGTGGTCACGACGTTCTTGCCTTTGAGGTCGTCGAAGTCTTTGTAAGCCGAACCTTTCTTGGACAGCAGGCGGGTACCGATTTCGAAGATGCCGACGGAGAAGTCAACTTGCTGCTGACGTTCCACGTTGTTGGTGGTGGAGCCGCACTCGACGTCCACGGTGCCGTTTTGCACCAGCGGGATACGGGTTTGCGAAGTCACGAGGTTGTATTTGACCTCGAGGTTGGGCATGTCCAGGTCTTTCTTGATGGCTTCGACGATTTTCAGCTGGATATCGTGGGAGTAGCCAACCGGTTTGCCGGAAGCGTCGGCAATGTAGGAGAACGGAATGGAGGCATCGCGATGCCCGAGGGTGATCACGCCGGACTCTTTGATCTTCTTCAGGGTGCCGGTGAGTTCGGCGGCGAAAACTGGAGTGCTGATCAGAGCGGCAGCAATGGCTGCGCCCAGGATATGGGGAACGATGCGCATCAAATTTTCCTCGACATTGTTTTTTTTATGGAGCCAGTTCATCGGCCCTTTTGTGCTTCGAATGCTTGCCGGCTCCGGAAAGGGATGTGGCAGGTGTTCGTCCAAGAGTGTAGAGCATGACTCGTGCCAGGCCAGGAGCCTCACATCAAATCATTGATTTATAAGGATATTAAATATTTATGGCGGGTTTTTTTGCGAGGAATAATCCGGTTATCCGAATCGACCAATAGGTCGCGTTCGGAAAACCGAATGACCTGCCCCGCACATAACCCTGTGGGAGCCGGACTTGCCCGCGATGAGGCCAGCACAGCCACTATTAATGTTGGCTGTTCCACCGTCATCGCGGGCAAGCCCGGCTCCCACAGGGATTGGTGGTGTCTGGGGGAATGTAAAAAGCCCCTGAATCTCTCGATTCAGGGGCTTTGCTTTAACCGGCTTCCCGATCAGGCCGCTTCGATCTTTCTGCGGTTCTGTTCGACTTTGCTCAGGTAATCCGCCAGCTTGCACTGTTCCGCCTCAGTGGTGAACAGCCCGAGTTTGCTGCGACGCCACAAAATGTCGTGCGCGGTGGTTGCCCACTCATCTGAGCACAGGTAATCGATTTCGCGGGTGTAGAGCCCGCCACCGATGTGTTCACCCATGTCACCGAGGTTCTGCACGCCTTCGAGCATGCGCCAGGTGCGGCTGCCATAAGTGGTGGCCCAACGGCGTGAGATTTCGCTCGGCACCCAGTCGAATTTGTCGCGGATCAGCGAGCTCAATGCTTGCGGGGTGGTCATGTCTTCACCGCCCGGCAGCGGGGCACTGGCGGTCCAGCTTGGCTTGATGTGCGTGAAGTAAGGCGCCAGTTGCGCCAGCGCCGATTCGGCCAGCTTGCGGTACGTGGTCAGCTTGCCGCCGAACACCGACAGCAGTGGTGCTTCTTCGCCGGTGCCCGACAACGCCAGGGTGTAGTCGCGGGTGACGGCCGACGGATTATCGGACTCGTCGTTGCACAGCGGCCGAACGCCAGAATAGCTGTGCAGGATGTCGTCGCGGCTGATTTGCTTCTTGAAGTGGGCATTGACCACTTGGAGCAAATAATCGGTTTCGCCTTCGGTGATCGCCACTTTGGCTGGGTCGCCGATGTACTCACGGTCGGTCGTGCCGATCAGGGTGAAGTGGTTCAGGTACGGAATGGTGAAGACGATGCGCTGATCTTCGTTTTGCAGAATGTGCGCGTGTTCGCCTTCGTACAGTTTCGGCACGATCAGGTGGCTGCCCTGAATCAGGCGGATGCCGTAGGGCGATTCCATCTTCAGGTCGTCACGAATGAACTTGGCAACCCATGGGCCGGCCGCGTTCACCAATGCCTTGGCGCGGATCGAAAACAGGCTGCCATCGGCGCGTTCCAGGTGCAGGTGCCACAGGCCCTTGGTGCGACGCGCGCTGACGCAGCGAGTCTGGGTGTGAACGTGGGCGCCTTTTTCGCGAGCGGCCATGGCGTTCAGGACCACGAGGCGGGCGTCGTCAACCCAACAGTCGGAGTATTCGAAGCCTTTGGTGATTTCACTTTTCAGCGCGCTGTCCGGGCCGAACTTCAGGCTTTTGGAGCCTGCCAGTTGTTCCCGTTTGCCGAGGTTGTCATAGAGAAACAGGCCGGCGCGGATCATCCAGGCCGGACGCAGGTGCGGGCGGTGTGGCAGGACGAAACGCATCTGTTTGACGATATGTGGCGCCTTGGCCAGCAACACTTCACGCTCGGCCAGGGCCTCACGCACCAGGCGGAATTCGTAATGTTCGAGGTAGCGCAGACCACCGTGGATCAGCTTGCTGCTGGCCGAAGAGGTGTGGCTGGCCAGGTCATCCTTTTCACAAAGGAACACTGAAAGACCGCGGCCGGCGGCATCCGCTGCGATCCCCACGCCATTTATCCCGCCACCGATGACGGCAATGTCGTAGACCTCTGCGAGAGGGGGCGTAGGCAAGGTGGAAGTGGGCATCGGCTGGCCTCGGTGCTTATTTTATGTATTTGAATTCGAACATTAATGTTCATTTGCGAAAATGGTAGCCCATAAAGAGGCGCGCAGCCAGTTAACTTCGATTGAAAAAACTCATCGAAGGGCGGCTAAAGGAAAATTTTCGAACATTAGAAGAATAAAGAGAGAGGGGGGGGCGCAGCGATATTTGTAGGAGCACGGCTTGCCGGCGATGACGTACTTGAGGCCGCCATCGCCGGCAAGCCGTGCTCCTACGGGTTGTGTAACCGCCTTCGCGGTTAAACGACTTCCAGGCGAATCTTGTGCTGACTCAGCAACTGTGCCAGCGCGGGCACCGGCGGCTGGTCGGTCACCAGGCAATCGATCAGGCTGATCGGCCCCAGTCGAATCATGGCGTTGCGCCCGAATTTGCTGGAGTCCGCCGCGAGGATCACCTGGCGCGCATTGGCGATGATCGCCTGCGATACACGCACTTCCTGATAGTCGAAGTCCAGCAGGCTGCCGTCTTCATCAATACCGCTGATGCCCACCAGCGCGAAGTCGACCTTGAACTGGTTGATAAAGTCGACGCTCGCCTGACCGACCACACCGCCGTCGCGCCGCACATTGCCGCCCGTCAGCAGAACGTCGAAGTCGTCCTTGGCGCTGAGCATCGAGGCCACATGCAGGTTGTTGGTGATGATCTTCAGGTGATTGTGGTTGAGCAGCGCCCGGGCAATCGATTCGGTGGTGGTACCGATATTGATGAACAGCGAGGCGTGATCGGGGATCTGGGCGGCAATGGCTTCGCCGATGCGTTGCTTTTCATCGCGCATCTGATCAGCGCGCATGGCGTAGGCGGTGTTTTCGACGCTGGAGTCGTAAGCAGCGCCGCCATGGTAGCGACGCAATAAATTAGCTTCCGCGAGCTGATTGATATCGCGGCGGATGGTCTGCGGTGTAACGACGAACAGCGTAGCCATTTCCTCGATACTGACGTAGCCGCGTTCGCGGACCAGTTCGAGGATTTGCTGCTGACGGGGAGGCAGATTCATGGGGCTTCCTTTGGGCTGCCGTGCAAAATTTGCCCATGATGCCGCAGGAATCCGCTCCCGACCAGTTTCCAAACAGCGTGAAAGCTACTGCGCTCGGCAATCCTGCGTTAAAAACAGGCTCGGACTGCTCATTTACAAACCCGTAAACTCCGCGTCCTCGCCTGTTTTTGCCTTGTCTTGTCTTGCCTTCGCTCGCTACGCTTTCACGCTGTTCGGACAGCCTTAGTCAGTCCTCAGACAGGCTTATTCAGCGTCCTCACGATCCCAGTCACGGGTCCGGCTAACCGCTTTTTTCCAGCCTTTGTAGAGTTTTTCCTTCGCGGCTTCGTCCAGGCTCGGTTCGAATTCGCGCTCGATCACTGCCTTGCCACGCAGTTCTTCCAGGCTGCCCCAGAAGCCGCACGCCAGGCCGGCCAGGTAAGCGGCGCCGAGTGCGGTGGTTTCGCGCATTTGCGGACGCTCGACCTTTGTACCGAGGATGTCGGCCTGGAACTGCATCAGGAAGTTGTTCGCCACCGCACCGCCGTCCACGCGCAGGGCTTTGAGGCGTTCGCCGGAATCCTGTTGCATGGCGTCGAGCACGTCGCGGGTCTGGTAGGCAATCGATTCCAGTGCGGCACGAATAATGTGATCCACGCGTACGCCACGGGTCAGGCCGAACAGTGCGCCACGGGCATACGGGTCCCAGTAGGGAGCGCCCAGGCCGGTGAAGGCCGGCACCAGGTACACGCCGTTGCTGTCCTTCACTTTATTGGCGAAGTATTCGGTGTCGTGGGCGTCGTTGATGATCTTCAGTTCGTCACGCAGCCATTGAACGGTTGAACCACCGTTGAACACCGCGCCTTCCAGTGCATACGCGACTTCGCCGCGCGGGCCGCACGCGATGGTGGTGAGCATGCCGTGCCTGGACTTCACGGCTTTGTCGCCGGTGTTCATCAGCAGGAAGCAACCGGTGCCGTAGGTGTTTTTTGCCTGCCCGGGCTCGACGCACATTTGACCGAACAGCGCGGCTTGCTGGTCGCCGGCGATGCCGCCGATGGCGATGCCGCTCTTGGTATGGCCATAGATTTGCGACGAGGCTTTCACTTCTGGAAGCATTTCCCGTGGGATGTCGAGGATCTCCAGCATCTTCGTGTCCCACTCAAGCGAGTGGATGTTGAAGAGCATGGTGCGCGAGGCGTTGGTGTAGTCGGTGACGTGGACTTTGCCGCCGGTAAATTTCCAGATCAGCCAGCTGTCGACGGTGCCGAACAGCAGTTCGCCGTTGCGCGCACGTTCGCGGCTGCCTTCGACGTTGTCGAGGATCCACTTGAGCTTGGTGCCGGAGAAGTACGGGTCGGTGACCAGGCCCGTGGTGTCGCTGATGTATTGCTCGTGACCGTCGCGCTTGAGCTGTTCGCAAATCTCGGTGCTGCGTCGGCATTGCCAGACGATCGCGTTGTAGATCGGGCGGCCGGTGGTCTTGTCCCAGACGACGGTGGTTTCGCGTTGGTTGGTGATGCCGATGGCGGCCACCTGGTCGTGATGCAGGCCGGCTTGCGCCAGGGCCTCGACCATTACGGCGCTTTGAGTGGCGAAGATTTCCATCGGGTCATGTTCAACCCAGCCGGCTTGCGGGTAATGCTGCGCGAATTCGCGCTGGGCGGTGCAGACCACGTTGGCGTCGCGGTCGAAAATGATCGCGCGCGAGCTGGTCGTACCCTGGTCGAGGGCAATGATGTAGTTCTTATTCTGAGTGTCGGTCATGTCGATTGCCTTGGACGAAATAAGGGGTGAGATCAGGCGCGCAACCACAATGGGCAGAATCACGCGCCTACGGTATCAAGAAGTTCTTGGTTTGCCGTCAATGGCCGGTGTTGCGTCCTTTGTAGCAGGTGTGGCGCCGGGCAGATGACGGGCAATCAGCCCGCGATAAGCGGCAGCACCGAGGCAGGCACCGACAATCGGTGCAAAAACAGGAATCAGGAAGTACGGGATATCACGCCCGCCAGTGAAGGAAATTTCACCCCAGCCAGCGAAGAAAGTCATCAGTTTAGGACCGAAGTCCCGCGCCGGGTTCATCGCGAAACCGGTCAGCGGGCCCATCGAGCTGCCGATCACCGCAATCAGCAGGCCGATCAGCAGCGGCGCCAGCGGTCCCTTTGGCAGGCCGTTGTTGTCATCGGTCAGGGACATGATCACGCCCATCAGGATCGCGGTGATGATCACTTCCACCAGGAACGCCTGGGCCGTGGTCAGGGCCGGGTTGGGGAAGGTCGAAAACACCGACGCCAACTCCAGGCTGGCCTGAGTGCCGCGAACCATATGGTGAGTTTGTTCGAAATCGAAGAATAGATTGCTGTACAGCGTGTAAACCAACAGCGCGCCGCAGAAGGCGCCTGCCACTTGGGCCAGAATGTAAAACGGCAATTTGCGCTTTTCGAAGTCAGTGAAAATGCTCAGGGCAATACTGACAGCAGGGTTGAGGTGCGCACCGGAAACCCCGGCGGTCATGTAAATCGCCATGCTGACGCCGACGCCCCAGATGATGCTGATTTCCCACAAGCCAAAGCTGGCGCCCGCGACCTTGAGCGCGGCAACACAACCGGTACCAAAAAAGATAAGCAGTGCAGTCCCCAGGAACTCGGCCATGCATTGGCTCGAGAGCGACGGTTGTTGTAAAGCAGTTGTCATTGAAAACCTCAATTGTTTTTGTTGTCTGGCGCTTTTTTCATCATGGTCCAAGCGCGATTTTCACCAAGGCAGGATCCCCATCCGGGTCTTGGTTTACTGCGGGGTGCTGCTGTAAGACTTTTCGTGCGTATTCATATTCGAAAAAATATAGACAAGAAACGCTGCTGTCAAAGGTCGAAAGTGAACCATTGGTCATTAATCAACTATTAGTCACGTGAATGGTCGTGTTGTTCACGCGGGCCGTCTTGCCCTGACGGATGGTAAAAGGCGTCGCCAGCCCCTGAAAACAGGGGCGTAATAGAGCGTTTTGCAAGTCAATGACCTAGAATCGAGCGCAGGATTTTTCTACTGCTGCCCAGTCTGGAGCTGTCATGACCCCCGCATTGGATTTGTTGAAAAAAGTTCGAGCCGAACATCGTGTGCACAGTTACGAACATGATCCAAAAGCTGCGTCCTATGGATTGGAGGCCGCCGAGAAGCTCGGGCTCGACCCGGCGCAAGTGTTCAAGACCTTGCTGGCGGCCAGTGAAAAAGGTGAGTTGCTGGTGGCGGTGGTGCCGGTCGTCGGGAGTCTGGATTTGAAGCATCTGGCCCACGCGGCGGGTGTGAAGAAAGTCGAGATGGCCGACCCTGCGGCTGCGCAACGAGCGACGGGGTATCTGTTGGGCGGAATCAGTCCGTTGGGGCAGAAGAAGCGTTTGCGCACGTTTATCGACAGTTCGGCTCAGCCACTGGCGAGCATTTTTGTCAGTGCCGGGCGTCGCGGTCTGGAAGTTGAATTGGCGCCGGCAGTGCTGGCCGAACACACTCAAGCGACGTTTGCCGATATCGGGCGCGTTTGAGGCCGGCAGTGGGTGCCGCGCTGTATGGCAAAAATCAGGCGGCTCTGTCACTGGTGCCGGTTTGCCGGGCGCTGCATGCTCGGCGGCCATACAAGGAGAGACAGCCATGCAGCTTGAGTTTCATCAAGTCGATGCGTTCAGTGATCGACCATTCAGTGGCAACCCGGCGATGGTGTATCGGCTGGATACCTGGCTCGCCGACGAACTGATGCAGAAAATCGCCGCCGAACACAATCTCGCCGAAACCGCTTTCGTGGTGCGTGAAGGACAGCATTGGCACATCCGCTGGTTTACCCCGACGACTGAGGTGCCACTGTGTGGGCATGCGACGCTGGCCAGCGCCTATGTGTTGTTTGAGGTCTATAAAGAGCCGGCCGAGCGTCTGGACTTCATTTGCAAGTCCGGCCCGTTGAGTGTGAGTCGTGACGGCGAGCGCTTGTGGTTGGACTTCCCGGCGATCACGCCCTCAGAAGTGGGTGTCACCCTGGATGTCGAGCGCGCCCTGGGTGTCGAAGTGGTCGATGTGCTGGGTTCAAACGAGTTGTTTGTGGTGTTGGAGTCAGAACAGGCAGTGCTTGATTGCCAGCCGGACATGGTCGCCTTGGCGAAGCTGCCGTGGCCCGGGGCGATTGTGACCGCCAAAGGCAACAAGCATGATTTTGTCTCCCGCTATTTCGCGCCAGCGATTGGCATCAACGAAGACCCTGTGACTGGCTCGACCCATTGCAGCCTGATTCCGTATTGGTCGAAACGGCTGGGTAAAACGAGCCTGACCGCGTATCAGTGTTCGAAACGAGGTGGGGAGTTGTTCTGTCGGTTGGAAGGCGATCGGGTAAAAATCGGCGGGAATGCAACGCTGGTTGCGAGCGGAACGCTGAGATTGGCCTAACGCTGATCTTTGTAGGAGCAAAGCTTGCTCGCGATGAACGATGACGCGGTGCGTCAGCTAAACCGCGGCGATGCTATCGCGAGCAAGCTTTGCTCCTACAGAAGCGGGGAGTCAGTTGGCGGTGCTGTAGCGGCGCACGCCTGATTCAACGGCAGGAATCTGCGCGGCTGTACTGCCCGCCGCCTGAAACAACACCAGATGCTCAGCCGCAACACGAATGCCGACATCAGCGCCGACCTGACGATCGACATGGCTGGGGAATATCGATTCCAGCTGCGCCCCGGTCGGCATCTGCAACCGATACAGCGTCGACGCACCCTGGAACGACTTGCCAACAATGCGTGCTTTCAACGAACTGTCCGGCGCGTAGACGATATCGTCCGGACGCAGCAGTACGTCTACCGCGCCGCCCATCGGCCAGGTGTAGGCCCGATTGCCGCGTAGCTCACCCAACTCGGTCTGTACCGATTCCGGGCTGCTGAGTTGGCCACGAATGAAGTAACCCTGGCCAATAAAACTGGCCACGAACGGTGTTTGCGGTTCGTGATAAAGGTTGTAGGGCGTGTCCCATTGTTCCAGGCGACCTTCCTTGAACACGCCGATGTGATCGCTTACGGCGAACGCTTCTTCCTGATCGTGGGTCACCAGAATCGCGCTGGTGCCCCGCGCCTTGAGAATGTCGCGCACCTCATGGCTGAGCTTGCGGCGCAGCTCGCCATCGAGGTTGGAAAACGGTTCGTCGAGCAGCAGCAGTTGGGGTTCTGGTGCCAGTGCGCGGGCCAGGGCAACTCGTTGTTGCTGACCGCCGGAAAGCTCGTGCGGGAAACGCTTGCCGAGGTTTTTCAGGTTGACCAGTTCGAGCAGTTCTTCGGTGACACGATCCTTTTGCGGGTGCTTGCGGATTCCGAAGGCGATGTTCTCGGCGACGCTCAAATGCGGAAACAGCGCGTAGTCCTGGAACACCATGCCGATCCGGCGTTTCTCTGGGGCGAGGGTGAAACCGGCGCGGGAGATCGTCTCGCCGGCCAAGGTGATTTCACCTTCGTGCACCGGTTCAAACCCGGCAATCGCCCGCAGGGTGGTGGTCTTTCCGCACCCCGAAGAGCCCAGCAAACAACCGATATCGCCGGCATTCAAATGCAGGTTGAGGTTCTGCACCACGCGTTGATCTTGATAGCCGCAGGCGAGGTTTTTCAGGTTAAGCAGTAATGGCTGGCTCATGCGTGGTGGTACGCCGGCTCGACAAGAAATTCGAGCAGGGCCTTTTGCGCGTGAAGACGGTTTTCCGCCTGGTCCCAAGCCACGGAGCGCTTGTCGTCGAGCAGGTCGATGCTGATTTCTTCGCCGCGGTGGGCGGGCAGGCAATGCATGAACAGCACATCGTCTGCGGCCAGGTCCAGCAGGGCGCGATTGACCTGGTAGGGCGCGAACAGCTTCAAGCGCTTGGCGGTTTCTTCTTCCTGGCCCATGGAGGTCCAGACGTCGGTGCTCACCAGGTGGGCGCCGCGCACGGCGTCCTTTGGATCGCGGACGATCGTCACGCGATCACCGGCCTTGGCCACGAATTCGCGGTTGGGTTCATACCCTTCAGGGCAGGCAATGCGTAGCTGGAAGTCGAACTGGATCGCCGCTTCTATATAGCTGTTGCACATGTTGTTGCCGTCGCCGATCCAGGCCACGGTCTTGCCCTGGATCGAGCCGCGATGTTCGAGGAAGGTTTGCATGTCGGCCAGCAACTGGCACGGGTGCAAGTCATCGGACAGGCCATTGATCACCGGTACGCGGGAGTTGGCGGCGAATTCGGTCAGGGTGCTGTGAGCAAAGGTTCGGATCATCACTGCGTCGAGCATGCTCGACATGACGATCGCGCAGTCACCGATCGGCTCGCCACGGCCCAGTTGGGTGTCGCGCGGCGAAAGGAAGATCGCCTGGCCACCGAGCTGTATCATGCCGGCTTCGAACGAGATCCGGGTGCGGGTCGAGGACTTCTCGAAAATCATCCCCAGGACGCGGTTTTTCAAAGGCTCGAACAGTACGCCGCGGTTACGCAGGTCCTTGAGCTCAACGCCTCGACGGATCACGCTGACCAGCTCTTCGGGCGTGCAATCCATCAGGGAGAGAAAGTGCCTTGCGCTCATCATTGACTACCTTTTTGCTACAAACCGCAGATGCTCAAAGCCTTGTTTAACGGAACAACGGGCGAGACCTGCGGCGTAAGCCGCACGGGGCGACGAAATAGGGGAAGGCGCGATCTTATAATTAAATGTCGCGTCTTACCAATAGGGCTACGGTTTTTATGGGATTTCATAGAGGCTACAGGCTGATCGCCATAGCGCTTTTGAAGCCTTTTTCCTGACAGCAGCCAGCCATTTGTACACCGGGGCTGCGGGGCTTTGCAATCAAGCGGGGCGGGGATGGTGCTGCGGCGGTCGGTTTCTGACCTGACATTCGCAGTAGTTGATGGCACTGTGCCTTTACTGAAACACTTGCTAATGCAAAGTGCTGGGTTATAAATAAGTCACGAGCGACGCAGGAAGCATTCGAAATGGAATCGAAAGAACAGCAGTTGATGGAATTACTCGGCCTCACCGCCCGCTCACTGACTCACCTGACCGCGTCCATGACGTCCATGTCTTTCGAACTGTTGCGCAGCGAAGACGAAGTCACGCGGGCCGCCGGACGACGGATGATCGACCGCATGGCAACCATCAGCTCGGGGCTCGATGAACATTGGCGACTGATTGGCGAGCTCACGGGCGTCTATGTCTCCCAGGAACAGATTGAAACCCTTCAGGAAATCCAGCTGCAGCCCCCGCCCAGGCTGCCGTCGAGTTAATCAGCAGCAGTCATCGGCTGGCCTGATAGTCGGCGATTCACAAGACGAACGTCGCTGGCGCAGTCGCGGGTCTGGCGCCATAGTTTTGTTCCCGCGGCCGCTATTGCCCGCCCAGAACAAGACAGAGACTGGCCATGACCAAGACTCTCCATCACCGTGCGTGCCACCTGTGTGAAGCCATCTGCGGCCTGACCATCGAAACCTCTGAGGTTGAAGGTGGCGGCGTGCAAATCACCTCGATCAAGGGTGACCCGCAAGATACGTTCAGCCGTGGGCATATCTGTCCCAAAGCAGTGGCGCTGCAAGACATACAGAATGATCCGGACCGTCTGCGTCAGCCGATGCTGCGTGTGGGCAGCGAATGGCAGCCTATCGCTTGGGAGGACGCCTTCAATCTCGTAGCCGAACGCCTGGCGGTGATTCAGGAGCGGCACGGGCAGAATGCGGTGGCGGTGTATCAAGGCAATCCCAGCGTGCATAACTACGGGTTGATGACTCATAGCAATTATTTCCTTGGCCTGCTGAAGACCCGCAACCGGTTTTCCGCGACCTCGGTCGACCAGTTGCCGCATCACCTGACCAGTCATTTGATGTACGGCCATGGATTGCTGTTGCCCATCCCGGACATCGATCACACCGACTTCATGCTGATCCTGGGTGGCAACCCGCTGGCCTCCAATGGCAGCATCATGACCGTGCCGGATGTGGAAAAACGCCTGAAGGCGATTCAGGCACGGGGCGGCAAAGTGGTGGTGGTCGATCCGCGTCGTAGCGAAACGGCAGCGATGGCCGATCAACATTTGTTTGTGCGTCCCGGTGGCGACGCGGCCTTGTTGTTCGGCGTGCTCAATACCTTGTTTACTGAACAGCTGACCCGCGACAGCCATTTGCCGGTGGACGGTCTGGAAGACGTGCGTCAGGCCATCGCCACCTTTACTGCCGAAGCCATGAGCCCGCTGTGCGCGGTGCCGGCAGAAATGATTCGCCAACTGGCGCGGGATTTTGCGGCGGCGAAGACTGCGGTTTGCTATGGCCGCATGGGCGTCTCGACGCAAGCGTTCGGTACGCTGTGCCATTGGCTGGTGCAATTGATCAATCTGGTCACCGGCAACCTTGACCGGGTCGGTGGCGCACTGTGCACCGAACCGGCGGTGGACTTGGTGGCCTCCACCTCGGGCGGGCACTTCAATCAATGGCAGAGCCGCGTGTCGGGTCGTCCAGAGTACGCCGGTGAGTTGCCGGTGTCGGCGCTCGCCGAAGAAATGCTCACCGAAGGGGAAGGGCAGGTGCGTGCGCTCATCACGGTCGCCGGTAATCCGGTGTTGTCCACGCCCAATGGCCGGCAACTGGAGCAGGCGCTGGACGGTCTGGAGTTCATGGTCAGCGTCGACTTGTACATCAACGAAACCACGCGCTATGCCGACCTGATCCTGCCGTCGACGTCTGCCCTGGAAAACGATCACTACGACACAACGTTCAACATGTTCGCGGTGCGCAACGTGACACGCTTCAATCGCGCGATTCTGGCCAAGCCCGAAGGTGCCCTGCATGACTGGGAGATCTTTGTCGGTCTGGCCAAGGCATTTGCCGCCAGGACCGGCAAGGAACTGAAACCGACCATCGCGCCTGCGCAAATGATCGACCGTGGATTGCGCATGGGGCTGTATGGCGATGCTTCGGCACAGAAACTATCACTGGCAACCTTGTTCGATCATCCGCATGGGGTGGATTTGGGCGCGCTGAAGTCCAACCTGGCGCCGCGCCTGAAAACCGCCAATCAGCATGTGCAGGCAGCTCCGGCACCGATCCTTGCCGACCTCGCACGTTTCGCCGCGCTGCAAGCACCGGCAGCCGATGAATTGCTGATGATTGGCCGCCGTCATGTGCGCAGCAACAACTCGTGGATGCACAACTATCACCGATTGGTGAAGGGCAAGCCGCGACATCAATTGCTGATGCACCCGGACGACCTGGCCAGTCGTGGGCTCAATGACGGGCAGCGCGTGCGAGTCAGCTCGCGAGTCGGCATGATCGAAGTGGAAGTGGTCGCCAGCCTGGACATGATGAAAGGCGTGGTCAGCCTGCCTCACGGCTGGGGCCACGCACGGCCGGGTGTGCAGATGACGATCGCCAGCGGTCAACCGGGTTCCAGCGCCAACGATCTGACTGACGAGTGTCAGCTCGACGAGCTGTCGGGGAATGCGGCGTTGAACGGCGTACCGGTGACAGTGGCAGCGGCGTGATCGTGTCTGTCGGGGAGGCCGAGCATGGCGCTCGGGTTTCCGTTACAATGCGCCACCGTGCCGACCTCTGAGTCGGAAAGTTCAGCCGAGGTGCTCCATGGATATCATCGAAACGATTAAAGAGCAGATTGCTAACAACACCATTCTGCTTTACATGAAAGGTTCGCCGAATGCCCCGCAGTGTGGCTTCTCCGCGAAAGCCGCACAGGCCGTGATGGCATGTGGCGAAAAGTTTGCGTACGTGGATATCCTGCAGAACCCGGAAATCCGCGCCAACCTGCCAAAATACGCCAACTGGCCAACCTTCCCGCAACTGTGGGTCGGTGGTGAGCTGGTCGGCGGTAGCGACATCATGACTGAAATGGCTGCTGACGGTTCGTTGCAGACCACGATCAAAGCCGCTGTTGAAGCGGCCGCTGCCAACAAGACCGAAGCTTGATCCGCTCTTTGTAGGAGCCGAGCTTGCTCGCGATACAGGCGCCGCGGTTTAGCAAGAACACCGCGTCATCGTTCATCGCTGGCAAGCCATGCTCCTACAGGGCATAAAAAAGCCCCGCCTCTATAAAAGAGTGCGGGGCTTTTTATTGTCTCGCGTTAAACGGGCGCTAACTTACTCGTCTTCGCCCATCTGCGATTGCAGATAGTTCTCAAGACCGACTTTATCGATCAGGCCCAATTGGGTTTCCAGCCAGTCGATATGTTCTTCTTCGGATTCAAGAATGTCTTCGAGCAGTTCGCGGCTACCGAAGTCGCCAACGGTTTCGCAATGAGCGATAGCGACTTTCAGGTCGGCATGGCCGATGCGTTCAATACGCAGGTCACACTCAAGCATTTCCTTGGTGTGCTCGCCGATGTGCAGCTTGCCCAAGTCCTGGACGTTCGGCAGGCCTTCAAGGAACAGGATGCGCTTGATCAGCTTGTCCGCGTGCTTCATCTCGTCGATGGATTCGTGGTACTCGTGCTTGCCCAGCTTGTTCAGGCCCCAATCTTCGTACATGCGTGCATGCAAAAAGTATTGATTGATTGCGACCAGCTCATTGGCAAGAATTTTGTTGAGATGCTGGATGACTGTAACGTCGCCTTTCATGATGGGATCCTGCCCTAAGTAGCTGTCTATAAAGCAGGAGTTTGAGCCGCGCATGTAAGAGTGTCAAACCTAAGTTATTGAAACTTATATGAAAATTAATCGGAATAAGAATGTTTGTGTTCCGCGTCTAGAGCGTAAGCGGTTGATTTTCAGGCATAAAAAAACCGGACTTTAAGTCCGGTTCTTTGAAATGGGGTATTTACGCGGCAGTAAATTCGACAGGGAAAGGAATGGCTGCCTGGGCCGATTGCAATTTGGTCAGGGTTTCACGCACCACTTCCTTTGCAAGGCAGGCGCATTTGCCGCATTGGCTGGCAACGCCGGTGGCCTGACGGACTTCTTTGTAGCTGCAGCAACCCTCATAGATTGCATCGCGGATTTGACCGTCGGTGACGCCAGTGCAGAGGCAGACATACATAAGTGAAAACCGTCGTTGGTTGTGACTCAATTGCGATGGATCTTAATGTTAACGAGAATGATTGTCAAAGTGCTTTCTGAAAGCTTCACGTTATAAGCGCACGTGACCGACGAACGGTTTTTGCCTGGCAATCTGCCAGTCACTGACATGACGGGAAATTGGACGCTCCTGCAAAATCCGTTGAGGACAGCTCAAATACGCCGTGTATGATGTGCGGTCCTTGCGAAGGGGATCGTGTCACAGGGCTGTCGCCTGAGGGTGGCAGGCTGATGCGAATCCAGTTCTTCACGTTAATAGACCAGGAGATATCCAATGAGCGTACTCGTAGGCAAACAAGCCCCGGACTTCACCGTTCCAGCCGTCCTCGGCAATGGCGAAATCGTAGACAGCTTCACCCTGTCGTCGGCCATCAAAGGCAAATACGGCCTGGTGTTCTTCTACCCACTGGACTTCACCTTCGTTTGCCCGTCCGAGCTGATCGCTCTGGACAACCGCATGGCTGACTTCAAGTCCCGCAACGTTGAAGTGATCGCCGTGTCCATCGACTCGCACTTCACCCACAACGCCTGGCGTAACACCCCGGTAAACAACGGTGGTATCGGCGAAGTTCGTTACACCATGGCTGCCGACATCAAGCACGAGATCGCCAAGGCCTACGACGTTGAGTCCGAAGGCGGCGTGGCTTTCCGTGGCGCGTTCCTGATCGACGACAAAGGCGTTGTCCGTTCGCAGATCATCAACGACCTGCCGCTGGGCCGTAACATCGAAGAGCTGGTCCGTCTGGTCGACGCTCTGCAATTCCACGAAGAGCACGGCGAAGTTTGCCCTGCCAACTGGAAAAAAGGCGACAAAGGCATGACCGCTTCGACCGAAGGCGTTGCGGCTTACCTGACCGAGAACGCTGCTGCGCTGTAAGGCAGGTTCGAGGCATAAAAAAACCGGCCCTTGAGGCCGGTTTTTTTATGCGCGGGATAAACCTGGCGACAGATCAGTCGTTGAAGTCTTCCCAGCCGCCCATTTCTTTCCAGCGATTGACGATGCCGCAGAACAGCTCGGCCGTCTTCTCGGTGTCGTAGCGAGCTGAGTGAGCCTCACGACCGTCGAAGTCGATATCCGCCGCCTGGCAAGCCTTGGCCAGTACGGTTTGACCGTAAGCCAGACCGGCAAGGGTGGCGGTGTCGAAGCTGGAGAATGGATGAAACGGGTTACGTTTCATGTCCAGGCGTGCGACCGCTGCGTTGAGGAAGCCCAGGTCAAAGCTGCTGTTGTGCCCAACCAGAATCGCCCGTTTGCAACTGTTGGCTTTCAGGGCCTTGCGGATGCCACGAAAGATATCGGTGAGTGCCGCTTCTTCGCTCACCGCCATGCGCAGCGGATGATCGAGCTTGATCCCGGTGAACTCCAGCGCGGCGGCTTCGATGTTCGCGCCTTCAAACGGCTCTACACGAAAGAAGTAAGTGTGGTCGGGGTACACAAACCCTTTGTCATCCATCGCGATGGTGGTTGCAGCAATTTCCAGCAGGGCATCGGTGGCCGAGTTGAAACCACCGGTTTCTACGTCGACGACAACTGGCAGGTAGCCACGGAATCTGGCTGCCATCGGATGACGAGGACCGCCTCCGCCGCCTTGACCGTCCTGTTCGTCGTCGAAATGGTCTTCACTCACGCGTGTTCCTCCAGCAGGCGCCAGCGCAGTTTTTCACCGGCGCGCAGCGGGATAACAGTCAGCTCGCCAAATGGCAGGCTGGATGGGGCGGTCCACTCTTCACGGACCAAAGTAATGCGGTCGGTGTTCGCTGGCAGGCCATAGAAGCGCGGGCCGTTGAGGCTGGCGAACGCTTCGAGCTTGTCCAGCGCATTGCGCTGTTCGAACGCTTCGGCGTACATCTCGATCGCAGCAAAAGCGGTGTAGCAACCGGCGCAACCGCAAGCGGCTTCTTTGGCGTGCTGGGCGTGTGGCGCCGAGTCGGTGCCGAGGAAGAACTTTTCGCTGCCGCTGGTGGCGGCGTCGAGCAGGGCTTCCTGATGCGTATTGCGCTTGAGGATCGGCAGGCAATAGAAGTGCGGCCGGATTCCGCCCACCAGCATGTGGTTGCGGTTGTACAGCAGGTGATGCGCGGTGATGGTTGCGCCGACGTTGGCCGAAGCCTCGTTGACGAACTGCGCGGCGTCGGCTGTGGTGATGTGTTCGAACACCACTTTGAGCGTCGGGAAACGCTCGACCACACGACGCATGTGCTCATCGATGAAGATTTTTTCGCGGTCGAACACGTCGACATCGCCACGGGTGACTTCGCCGTGAATCAGCAACGGCATCCCGACTTCGGCCATGGCCTCAAGTGCAGGGAAAATCTTGTCGATGCTGGTGACGCCAGAGTCCGAATTTGTGGTCGCGCCGGCCGGGTACAGCTTGGCGGCGTACACGAAACCGCTGGCCTTGGCCTCGCGAATTTCTTCGGGCTGGGTGCGGTCGGTCAGGTAGAGCACCATCAACGGTTCAAAACGACTGCCGGCCGGGCGTGCAGCGAGAATCCGCTGGCGATAGCCGTCGGCTTCAGCGGCGTTGCGCACCGGAGGTACCAGGTTGGGCATGATGATCGCGCGACCAAAGGTGCGCGCGACATCCGCAACGGTATTGGTCAACACGGCACCATCGCGAAGATGAATGTGCCAGTCGTCGGGACGCAGCAGGGTCAGGCGGTCGGACATGAGGGGATTCCAGGCGGGTCAAACTCAGGGGAATGCTACCGGAAAAGACTCTTGCAGGCACTCGCTATCAAGTTTTGCAGGAACGTACCGATATGAACTACGTAGCCGTAAACACGCGTGTGTCGGTCTTTTTGTTGCAGAAGCCAGTGGAGCCTCCCGTGCGCCAGCGTTATTTAGCCTTGCTCAGTGTGTTTGCCAGCCTTCCTGCGATGGCGCTCACTTTCCAGACCCGTCTGGAGAATATTGAGTGGACGGTCGAAGGGGACAAGTTCGAATGTCGCTTGATTCAGCCGATCACCGATTTCGGGTCGGGTGAATTCGTTCGCCGTGCCGGCGAGCAGGCGACGTTTCGTCTGAAAGCCTACAACGCGATGATCGGCGGTGGTTCGGCGACCTTGCTGGCGGCTGCGGCACCCTGGCAACCAGGGCGTGGCGACATCAACCTGGGCTCCGTGCGGATCGGCAGCGGCAACGTGCTGTTCAACAGCTCGCAGGCTCAGGCCGGGCGCTTGATCAGTGGGCTCATCGATGGCCGTAGTCCGGTAGTCCGGCATTCCTCCGGCGATGGCCGGGTGTCGGAAGTGCGTCTGTTGCCGGTCAAGTTCAGCAAGGCATTCAACGACTACCAAGGCTGCGTGGCGAACCTGCTGCCAAAGAATTTCGAACAGGTTAAACAGTCCGAAGTCGGCTTCCCGGGTGAGAGCATCGATCTTGATCCACAGGCCAAGGCCAAGTTGCAGGTGATGCTGGAGTTCATGAAGGCTGATCCGTCGGTCAATCACATTGAGCTCGACGGGCACTCCGACAACAGCGGTAATCGCCTGACCAACCGTGAGCTCTCACGCCGCCGCGCGTTGGCGGTGATGGACTTTTTCAAGGCCAACGGTATCCAGGAGTCGCAGATCACCCTGCGCTTCCACGGCGAGCGTTACCCTGTGGCGCCGAACACCAGTGCCACCAATCGGGCGAAGAATCGCCGGGTCGCGGTACGTCTGGAGCGTGTGGCACCGACCGATAAAGTCGCGCCTCAAATCGCATCAGGCACGCCAGCGGCCACTTCCTGACTTGCCGGTCATCGTCGCGCTCTCGACAGATTCTGTCGCTTCGTCGTCATAAGCTGTCGCGCCTCTGTAAATTGTCCCGTTTGAGCGGTAGACTTCCCGGCTTTCCGTAGAACCCCGTGGAGTGATGGCATGGCGGACGTAAACAAGGTCGTTCTGGCGTATTCCGGCGGCCTGGACACTTCGGTGATCCTCAAGTGGCTGCAGGATACTTATAACTGTGAAGTCGTGACCTTCACCGCTGACCTGGGTCAGGGCGAAGAGGTCGAACCTGCACGCGCCAAGGCACAGGCCATGGGCGTCAAAGAGATCTACATCGACGACTTGCGCGAAGAATTCGTACGCGATTTCGTTTTCCCGATGTTCCGCGCCAACACCGTTTACGAAGGCGAGTACCTGCTGGGTACTTCCATCGCTCGCCCGTTGATCGCCAAACGCCTGATCGAAATCGCCAACGAAACCGGCGCTGACGCCATTTCCCATGGCGCCACCGGCAAGGGTAACGACCAGGTTCGTTTCGAGCTGGGTGCGTACGCCTTGAAGCCAGGCGTGAAAGTGATCGCTCCGTGGCGCGAATGGGACCTGCTGTCGCGTGAAAAGCTGATGGATTACGCTGAAAAGCACAACATCCCGATCGAGCGCCACGGCAAGAAAAAATCCCCGTACTCGATGGATGCCAACCTGCTGCACATCTCCTATGAAGGCGGCGTGCTGGAAGACACCTGGACCGAGCACGAAGAAGACATGTGGAAATGGACCGTCTCCCCGGAGAACGCTCCAGACAAGCCTCAGTACCTGGAACTGACCTACCGTAACGGCGACATCGTTGCACTGGACGGCGTCGAAATGACCCCGGCCACCGTGCTGGCGACCCTGAACCGCATCGGTGGTGAACACGGTATCGGTCGTCTCGACATCGTCGAGAACCGTTACGTGGGCATGAAGTCCCGTGGTTGCTACGAAACCCCGGGCGGCACCATCATGCTGCGCGCCCACCGTGCGATCGAATCGATCACCCTGGACCGTGAAGTGGCTCACCTCAAAGACGAGCTGATGCCGAAATACGCAAGCCTGATCTACACCGGTTACTGGTGGAGCCCTGAGCGTCTGATGCTGCAACAGATGATCGACGCGTCTCAGGCCCACGTGAACGGCGTTGTTCGTCTGAAGCTGTACAAGGGCAACGTGATCGTGACCGGTCGCAAGTCTGACGAATCGTTGTTCGATGCCAACATCGCGACCTTCGAAGAAGACGGCGGCGCTTACAACCAGGCCGACGCGGCGGGCTTCATCAAGCTCAACGCCTTGCGCATGCGCATTGCTGCAAACAAGGGCCGGAAGCTTTTCTGAGCCCGTTGAAGCAGTGATAGAGCTGTGGCCTTGTCGATGACAAGGCCACAGATCTTAAAAAGGGAGCGTTTCCTGCCGTACATTGCTTATCCAGCGTTCTTCTTGTTACGCGTTCGATGACTTCTGCTTTTACTCTCTCCTGGAGCGTTGTCCGCCTCGGCTATCCGGCGCTCACGCCATCGTCGTCATATCCTGTGAACTCACGTTGTAAGCCACCCAGAACACTGGGCTGTGGCGCTTCTTGGCTTGCCTTGAATACTTGATCGCACTTTCCTGCAGCAATGCCTCTGAGTCGGTACAGGTGAGAAACACAGTCAACCGTGCAGTGGACCTCTGAGATGGCTGGGCCTCCTCAATCAAGGTGTTGAAGTCCATTTTCTTGCTCATTCTTCTGACATCGACGATGCACAAGCCTCTGAACGATGTCGGTAATCGTACTTGATGCTCGACCAGCAGCTCGGTGGAGTCTGTCGGGGGGACGCGCTCCGGCTTATCTGCGTCGGACATGACCTTTATGAAATGCTTTCCTTTCACAAAATCGGAGGGGGCATAGAGTGATCGGTAGTTGAAGTTGAGTGTGGCAAAGAATAGCAAGAGCAAATAAAAGGGAAAACTAATAAGGAACCAGATGTAAATCTCGCGCTCTTCATCGTCGAGAAAGGGAAGAGAAATAGCCGCTGATGCTTCAGACAGTGTTGCGAACAAGGCAATGATTGTCATGGGGTTGGTAATTTTTCTTCTGGGTTTCATCATGTTTTATGCTCATAGAATAATAATCTTTCTCGGTTAGTTGGTTTGTTTATTTTGCTGATGTTTGTGGGTTTGTTTTTTTTTGTGTGGTTGTTTGTTGTTGTATGTCCTTGGTTTTGGTCGTTGGTGGTTTCTATCGTAGCTGGGTTTGTGGCGGTTTCGGTATGTTTATTGTTCGTATTTGATAAGTGTCAGGCGGTCTTGGTGCTTAAGTGTTGCCGATTGTTTGTTTTTGATAGTGGCTTGAGACAGTAGTTGGGTGTTTAGTGTTAAGGGGCGAAGACTTTTTTCTTGAAATGCCGGATGATTCTTGAGCGTAGTTCAGTTTTTATCGTTTGCCGGGGCGTCCGCTCAGGTTTTTTCTACTTTTTTTCGATGTAAATAGATACAAATAAAATTAAAAAAGCAGCACGTTGGCGGGCAGGTTAAATTTCAGACACACAGTATTTGTGCGTTTTTTGTAAGACTTATCCTTCTTGTTTGTAGGGAATGTCTCTCGGTGCAGGTCGCCGAGGGGGGCGGCATGCCATGGATGAAACGACTAGGCTATTGTGCGGGCTCTAAAAATTCGAACAGCGAAATTGGACTTGCCCATGAATAAAGTGCTGATCGTGGATGATCACCCCGTCATTCGTCTTGCGGTACGTATGCTAATGGAGCGCCATGGCTACGAAGTCATTGCAGAAACAGATAACGGCGTGGACGCACTGCAACTTGCCCGCGAACTTATGCCGGATATTGTCATTCTGGATATTGGAATACCGAAGCTGGATGGATTGGAAGTCATTGCGCGACTGACATCGACGGCGATGCCGCTGAAAGTGTTGATACTGACCTCGCAGGCGCCTGGGCATTTCTCCATGCGTTGCATGCAGTCGGGGGCTGCCGGTTATGTCTGCAAACAGCAGGACCTCACTGAATTGCTCAGTGCGATAAAAGCCGTGTTGTCAGGCTACAGTTACTTTCCGAATCAAGCGTTGCATACCGTTCGGTCCAGCCTTGGAAATGCCAGCGAAGCCGATATGGTTGATCGCCTTTCGGGGCGCGAAATGATGGTCTTGCAACAGTTGGCCAGAGGAAAGACAAACAAGGAGATCGCCGATGGAATGTTCCTCAGCAATAAAACCGTCAGTACTTACAAGACCCGGCTGTTGTTAAAACTCAATGCTCGCTCCCTGGTCGATCTGATTGAACTGGCTCAACGCAATGGCTTGGTTTAAGTGTCGCTATCATTTGACGAGGTCACGATGAGAGGGCGCTCATCAAGGATTGGCACTTAGTAAAAAGCCTCCGTTTCGGGAGGCTTTTAAGTGCTACAAGTCAAAATCGTAATCGGCCAATTGCTTTTGCAGTCGGCGTTCCTCCAGCAAATTGTCGATGGTGCGACGTTTGCTCAGGTTGGTCTTTGCCACTTCAACCACCGGTTCCGCGTCATCGGCTTCAACGGGTGTGAAGTCGTCTTCTACGTCCAATTGCTCTTTGCCAGTGCTCATAAGGTCAACTCCAGGCTAAGACTGCCTTTGGCGCCCCTTATATCGGCAATCGTCCGGCGGGTAAAAAAGATTTTTTCAATCGATACATCAATATTTTTAATAGTGCCTCAATCGTCTGAGGTCTTGTGCTTGTATTCGCACAAATCCTCGATCCGGCAACTGCCGCAGCGAGGCTTGCGAGCCAGGCACACGTAACGCCCATGCAAGATCAACCAGTGGTGGGAATCGAGCAGGTATTGCCTGGGCACAAACTTCATCAGTTTCTGCTCCACCTCGACCACATTTTTGCCGGGAGCAATGCCGGTGCGATTGCTGACCCGGAAGATGTGGGTGTCCACCGCCATGGTCAGTTGGCGAAAGGCGGTATTGAGCACCACGTTCGCCGTCTTGCGACCGACGCCGGGCAGCGCTTCCAGTTCCTCGCGGGTTTGCGGTACTTCGCCGCCATGGCGCTCCACGAGCAGGCGGCAGGTTTCGATCACGTTTTTCGCTTTGCTGTTAAACAAACCGATGGTCTTGATGTATTGCGACAATCCCTCGACGCCTAACGCGTGGATCGCCGCTGGCGTATTGGCCACTGGATAGAGTTTGGCTGTGGCCTTGTTGACGCCGACATCGGTCGACTGGGCGGAAAGAATCACTGCAATCAGCAATTCAAACGGCGATGAATAAGCCAGTTCAGTCTTCGGCTCCGGATTGTCTTCGTGAAACCGGCGGAAAATTTCCAAACGTTTTGCGGCATTCATGGGCGATGCGTTTCCTCGAAAACAGTCAATCAATGAGAGGGCGTCGAACGGGCCCACGCCTGACGTACAGCGATCAGTATCCCCAGCAGGATGAATCCGCCAGGGGCCAGGGTGGCAAGGTGCAGACCACCGTTACCCATGAGTTCGCGCAGCAGACCCAAGCCCACCATCAACACGCCAAACAGCGCGCACAGACGTAGCCGATCAAGGCGTGGGCTCTGGAAAAATCCGTTGTATTCCAGCACAACGCATTGCAAGGCAATCAATCCGGTGTAAAGAGCCAAAGGCTGGTGCCATTGAAGCGACCAGACCTGTGCCGCCATTTGCGCGCAACTGGTCAGCGTGGCGGCCAGCAGGATGCAGGCAAGCAAGCGGGAGGACGGAAGCAGCCGGGATCGCAAGGCCCACATGCCAACGCCATAAGCGCTGATGACCACGATGAACATCAGCCACAGCCCGAGCGCCGCCGTCCAGGAGCTCGTTGCACCGATCAGGGGCGCAAGCATCAGCGAGTTTTGCAGGGTCGATGACTTAGTCATGAGCGCTGTTCCCGATCATGTGTTGCGAGTGTTCATCGAAGTAACGCAAGGCGTCATGAATGGCGCTGATCACCGCTCTTGAGGTGATGGTTGCGCCCGCCACCTGATCGAATTGCCCCTGATCCTTTTTCAACGCCCAGCCCGTGTCGCCGGGGTCGTTCCGAGATTTTCCGGCAAACACCTGGAGCCAGGCATTGGGCCAATCGGCAATCTTTGCGCCCAACCCCGGGGTTTCCGATTGCTTGAGGGTTTTGACCCCCAGTAACTTGCCGCTAGTGTCGATGGCGATCAACAACTCGATCGAGCCTTCGTAGCCCAGGGTCTGGCTGCGCAGCAATACGGCGCTCGGTTGGCCGCCCCTGGTCGCGAGGTAGCCACCCAGCAGTGTGCTGTTGGCCAACGGGATGCCGACGAGGGCAAGCGGCTGTTCCAGCGGTTGATTGTCGTACTGTTGCGGCGGGAGCAAGTCCAGCAGCTTGCGGCTGTCGATCAGCCGTTGTGCAGCGGCAATGCGGGGTGCGCTGGTCTGTTGCACGAGGTAGGTCGCGCCGATTCCCAGTCCGGCCAGTAACACCAAAATCACACCACTGGATGCGCGGCTCATGGGGTTACTTGCTCCTGCCTGGACGCGACAAAACGCTCCAGCGCCGGCACACACAGGTTCATCAACAGCACGGCAAATGCCACGCCATCCGGATAGCCGCCCCAGGTGCGTATCAGATAAGTCAGTAAGCCCACGCCGATGCCAAAGAGCAATCGGGCGCCGGGGCTTTTTGCGCCGGACACCGGTTCCGTGACAATGAAAAAGGCCCCCAGCAGGGTGGCGCCGGTGAGCAGATGAAACAGCGGTGAGCCGTGGGAGTCGGAACCCGAACCGTTCCAGCACAGCAGGCTGATGACGAACAGACTCGCAAGCATGCCGACCGGCGCATGCCAGCCGAACACCCGCCGTTGCAGCAGAAATGCACCGCCAGCCAGAAAGGCCAGGTTGACCCATTCCACGCCGCGCCCGCCGAAATGGCCAAACGCCGGGTTGCCGGCGAAGAGTTCATCCATGGTCAGGCTTTTATTGATGCGCAGGCTATCCAGCGCAGTGGCCTGCACCCAGGCGTCCGGTGTCTGGCCGAGGCTGAAGCCGAAAATGTGTTGCAAGCCGCCGAGCAGATCCATGCCGTGGGAGGACGGCCAGTGCGTCATTTGCTGAGGAAAGGTCACCAGTACCAAGGCGAATCCGAGCATCGCCGGGTTAAACGGATTTTTGCCGACGCCGCCATACAACTGTTTGCCCAGAAGTGCGAACGCCGACGCACAGACCGTCAGCCACCACGGGCAGTAAGGGGGCAAGGCCGCCGCCAGCAGGGTCGCACTGACCAGCGCGCTACCGTCGCTCAAGGTTGGCATGAGCGGGCGCTGGCGCAGTCGCATCACGGCGCCCTCAACAGCCAACGCGGTCACCGCCGTCAGTATCAGATTGATCAATACGCCCCAGCCATACAGCCAAAACAGCGTCAGCATCCCCGGCACGGTCGCCAGTAATACCAGCTTCATGGCCTGCTGGAGGCGTTCGTCCACCGGCTCAAGGGGCGACATAGGCATCCACCTGACGCTGTGCTTCCAGCAGCCGCGCGCGAGCCTTGTCGATCAATTCGCTCGAGGTGTCGACGCTTCGTTCAAGCTTGCTGACGTCGGCACGGGCGTAGGCCAGCTCGGTTTTCAGTTGTCGAAGCTGGCTGTCGATGGGGCGCTTTTCGACGCGCACCAGGTCCGGTAGCGGTTGGTCGCTCGTTGCTTCAGCGGCGTGCAAAGCATGTTCCGCCTCGCCGAGTGCACGTTGCAGGGCTTCGATCTGCTCGGCCGGTGCTTCGCTGGCCTGGGCTTTCTTGAGTTCGGCGCGACGCATGGCCAACTGGATCTTCGCGCGTTTGAGATCGGCGTCCTTCGTCGGTGCAATGGTTGGCGCAGCGGGTGGCGGTGAAGTGCTTTCCAGTTGCGCCAAGGCCTGCTCGGCCACCTCGAATTGTTGTTGCAACACGATCAGTTGCGACTGCTGCTCGAAGGTCGGTGGATGCCCGAAGGCCTTGAGCGACTTGTTCAGTTGCGCCCGACTCATCGCCAGGTCGATCTTGGCCTTTTTCAACGCGGCATCGGCGTTGGCCGCTTTTTGTGCGCGCACGCGTTCAAGGGCTGCCTGTACCGGGTCGGTCGTAGGCGCTTCACTGTGCACAACGGAGCGTTGGGCACGGGCCTGGCGTTCAGCGAGTTTTTGTTCCTCTTCGCGCTGCAGGCGGGCATTGCGCTGTTCAAATCGGCGTCGTGCCCGGTTGCGCTTGGCGGCGCGTGCCTGTTGCTCTTCAAGGCTTGTGGCCAGTCCGCCGACAATCGGCAGCACCGTGTCTAGCGGCAGCGGTCGCATCTCGATGCAGTCCACCGGGCAGGGCGCCACGCACAGGTCGCAACCGGTGCATTCATCGACGATCACTGTGTGCATCAACTTGGCCGCGCCGACGATGGCGTCAACCGGGCAAGCCTGGATGCATTTCGTGCAGCCGATGCATTCGGCCTCACGAATGTAGGCTATCTGCGCCGGGGCCGAGCCGCGACTGATGTCCAGTTCCAGCACCGGTACTGTCAGCAACTCGGCCAGGGCCTCGATGGTTTCGCTGCCGCCGGGCGGGCACTTGTTGATCGGCTCACCGCTGGCGATGCCTTCGGCGTAGGGCTTGCATCCGGGGTGGCCACACTTGCCGCACTGAGTCTGGGGCAAGAGGGCGTCGATGCGTTGAATCAGACTCATGTTTTGATCAGTCCGCTAAATCCGAGAAATGCCACTGCAATCAGTCCGGCCCCGATCAACTCGATCGGCAGGCCTCGAAAGGGCAGGGGGACATCGTTATCGAGTGTGCGCTGGCGCAAATCGCTGAACAGACTCAGCACCAGCCAAAACCCCAGCCCGGCGCCGAGGCTCAGGGCGGTTGCGTGAAAGAATCCTTTGTCGTCCTGGGCGTTGAGCAACGTCAGGCCGAGCACGCCCGCGTTGCCTGCCAGCAGTGGCCAGAGGCCGTCGAACGCCAGCGTCGGCAGTAGCCGTGACAGTGCTTTCAACAATGGCCCAATCAGCAGAACGCTCAATGGCAAGAACACGAATAGACGCAGTGACGTCAGATCCAGCGGCACCAGCAACCAACGGTTGGCCAAATAGCCCGACAGGCCGACGATCAGCGTCAGGCATGCCGTCGCTATACCCAGCGCATGGACTTGCCGATGCTCATTGCCCACCAGTGGATCGACGCCCAGCGGCCAGTGCAACACGACGTTGTTGATCAGGGCAGCGCTGATAAGCGTAAGCAGTATTTCGGTCATGATCGTGCCGGCAAGAACGGGGGCTTTTTAACTCAGCGGTCTAAAAAGCTTAGGCATTATCCGGCAAGGACGGAGGGGGGGCCAGATATGAAAATCCCACAGTCGCGTCAGGCACGACTGTGGGATCGGTTTACCGCAACACGTTTACTTGATGCGCTGACCCGGCTTGGCGCCGCTATCAGGGCTGAGCAGGTAGATTTCTTCACCGCCAGGGCCGGCCGCCATCACCATGCCTTCGGAAATGCC
Source organism: Pseudomonas sp. OV226 (assembly GCF_003148705.1). Lineage (NCBI taxonomy): Bacteria > Pseudomonadati > Pseudomonadota > Gammaproteobacteria > Pseudomonadales > Pseudomonadaceae > Pseudomonas > Pseudomonas sp. OV226. The sequence goes on from NZ_QGGS01000002.1 coordinate 125,647, forward strand.
GAACTTCATTTTCCGTGGCTTGAGGTTGGCGATCATCATGGTCAGGCGACCATTGAGCTTGGACGGGTCCGGATAAGCGCTCTTGATCCCGGAGAACACGTTGCGTTGCTCGTCACCGATGTCCAGGGTCAGGCGCAACAACTTGTCCGCGCCTTCCACGTGTTCGGCCTTGAGGATCAGTGCGACGCGCAGATCGACGGCAGCAAAGGCGTCGAACTCGATTTCTGGCGACAGGGGATCTTTGGCCAGTTCACCGTTGCCGGCAGGCGCGGTTTCGCCGGTGTCGGTTGCGCTGGCGGTCAGATCTTCTTTGGAAGCATCGCTCATCGCCTGCACTTTCACCGGGTCGATACGAGTCATCAAAGGCTTGAACTCGTTCAACTGATGGTTGCTGAGCAAGGTCGCGTGGTCGTTCCAGGTCAGCGGAGCGACGTTCAGGAACGCTTCGGCGTCGGCTGCCAGCAACGGCAGGACCGGCTTGAGGAAGATCACCAGTTGGCGGAACAGGTTGATGCCCGTGGCGCAGATGGCCTGAACTTCATCCTGCTTGCCTTCCTGTTTGTTCAGCGACCACGGCGCCTTGTCGGCGATCCAGGCGTTGGCGCGGTCGGCCAGGCCCATGATCTCGCGCATGGCGCGGGCGAAGTCGCGGGCTTCATAGGCGTCGGCGATGCTTGGCGCGGCGGCCAGGAAGGCATCGGTCAATTCCGGCGCGGCGTTGGTGTCGACCATCACGCCGGCATTGCCCTTGTTGATGAAACCGGCGCAACGGCTGGCAATGTTGACGACTTTGCCGACCAGGTCCGAGTTGACCTTCTGCACGAAGTCCTCAAGGTTCAGGTCCAGATCGTCGACGCCACGGCTCAACTTGGCCGCGTAGTAATAACGCAGGTATTCCGGCGACAGGTGATCCAGGTAAGTCCGGGCCTTGATGAAGGTGCCGCGCGATTTGGACATTTTCTGACCGTTGACGGTCAGGTAGCCGTGGACGTTGATGCCGGTCGGTTTACGGAAACCGGCGCCTTCGAGCATGGCTGGCCAGAACAGGGCGTGGAAGTTGACGATGTCCTTGCCGATGAAATGGTACAGCTCGGCGGTGGAATCTTTGTTCCAGAACGCGTCGAAATCCAGCTCCGGCGTGCGATCGCAGAGGTTCTTGAAGCTGGCCATGTAGCCGATCGGCGCGTCCAGCCACACGTAGAAATACTTGCCTGGCTCGCCCGGGATCTCGAAACCGAAGTACGGTGCATCACGGGAGATGTCCCACTGTTGCAGGCCGGCATCCAGCCATTCGGCGATCTTGTTCGCGACGGCGTCTTGCAGGGTCCCACTGCGGGTCCAGGCTTGCAGCATTTCCTGGAAGTCCGGCAGCTTGAAGAAGAAGTGCTGGGAATCCTTGAGCACCGGGGTGGCGCCAGAGATGGCCGACTTCGGATCCTTCAGATCGGTGGGCGCGTAAGTCGCACCGCATTTTTCGCAGTTGTCGCCGTACTGGTCTTCGGTGCCGCATTTCGGGCAGGTGCCCTTGATGAAGCGGTCGGCCAGGAACATTTTCTTTTCCGGGTCGAAGTACTGCGTGATCGAGCGCTGGGCGATGTGCCCGGCGTCGCGCAGCTTCAGGTAGATCTGGCTCGACAGCTCACGGTTTTCTTCGGCGTGAGTGGAGTGGAAGTTGTCGAAGTCCACCAGGAACTCGGCAAAGTCGGCGCTGTGTTCAGCCTGGACGTTGGCGATCAGTTGTTCCGGGGTGATGCCTTCCTTTTCCGCGCGCAACATGATCGCCGAACCGTGGGCGTCGTCGGCGCAGACATATATGCATTGATTGCCACGGTGCTTCTGGAAACGCACCCACATATCGGTCTGGATGTATTCCAGCATGTGGCCAAGATGGATCGAACCATTGGCATAGGGCAGGGCGCTGGTGACGAGGATCTTGCGTGGCTCGGACATGGGGCTCGGCTACTTGATGAAACGGAGGTCGGCCACTATAAAGCGCCAGCGCATATTTTTCACCCCCGCGACCGGCACCGCGGACCTTTGTAGCAGCTGCCGAAGGCTGCGTCCGGCGGCGCAGCCGTCGTAAAACCGGACACCGCGGTGTTTCAGGTCATCCGGGTTGCCGGGATACACGACTGCTTCGCAGTCGAACGCAGGCTTCGCCAGCTGCTACAGGTTGCATCTGGCCACAGGATAATTGTCACGTCCTGAAAGCATGCCGTCCGGCCAACAGAACAGGTAGGATACCAGCCTGATTTTCCTGTCTTGCTATCGGAGTTGCCCATGAGCGCCGTCAATCGCGCAGCGGTGGAAGCCGTCCTTCGCCAATACACCGACCCTTACCTGAACCAGGACCCGGTCAGCGCCGGGTGTGTGCGCAACATCGACATCCAGGGCGATCGCGTCAGCGTCCAGTTGGAGTTGGGTTACGCCGCCGGCCTGTTCAAGAGCGGCTGGTCACAGATGCTGCAAATGGCCATCGAAGGCCTGGACGGCGTGACGACTGCTCGCGTCGACATCACCAGCGTGATTGCCGCGCACAAGGCTCAGGCGCAGATTCCGGGGCTGGCGAACGTGAAAAACGTGGTGGCCGTGGCGTCCGGCAAGGGCGGCGTGGGTAAATCCACCACCGCCGCGAACCTGGCGCTGGCGCTGGCCCGTGATGGTGCCAAGGTCGGCATTCTCGACGCGGACATCTACGGTCCGAGCCAGGGCATCATGTTCGGCATCCCGGAAGGTACCCGACCAAAGGTCAAGGATCAGAAGTGGTTCGTGCCGATCGAGTCCCATGGCGTTGAAGTGATGTCGATGGCGTTCCTGACCGACGACAACACACCGATGGTCTGGCGTGGGCCGATGGTGTCCGGTGCGCTGCTGCAACTGGTGACCCAGACTGCGTGGGGCGACCTGGATTACCTGGTCATCGACATGCCGCCAGGCACGGGTGACATTCAGTTGACCCTGGCACAGAAAGTCCCGGTGGCCGGTGCAGTAATCGTCACGACCCCGCAAGATCTGGCGTTGCTGGACGCGCGCAAGGGCGTGGAGATGTTCCGCAAGGTCAACATCCCGGTGCTGGGCGTGGTCGAAAACATGGCCGTGCACATCTGCTCCAACTGCGGGCATGCCGAGCATCTGTTCGGTGAAGGCGGTGGTGTGAAGCTGGCCAATCAGTATGGCGTTGAACTGCTGGCCTCGTTGCCGCTGTCGATGGTTATCCGTGAGCAGGCCGATGGCGGCAAGCCAACGGTGATCGCCGAGCCGGACAGCCAGATTGCCATGGTGTACCAGGAACTGGCCCGCCATGTCGGTGCGCGGATCGTGTTGCAGGAAGCGGTATCGCCGGCGATGCCGAACATTAGCGTCAGCGACGATTGATTCGCTGAATAGATGTTGTAGCAGCTGCCGAGGCACGAGGCTGCGTTGGGCTGCGCAGCGGCCCCCGAGGGCGGTCCTGCGGACACGCAACGCAGCCTCGTACCTCGGCAGCTGCTACAGGGTTTTGGGGGGGCGTTAGATACGCAACCCGCCATCCATCTCCAGGATCCGGCCGGTGTAGTAGTCATTCTCGAAAATGTACGCCGCCGAATGGGCGATCTCTTCCGGTTTTCCCATGCGCTTGAGCGGAATCCCGGCCGTCATTTTCTCCAGTGCTTCGGGCTTCATGCCCAACGTCATCTCGGTCTCGATAAAGCCCGGTGCAATGCCTGCCACGCGGATGCCGTAGCGCGCCAGTTCCTTGGCCCAGGTCACGGTGGCCGCTGCCACGCCAGCCTTGGCGGCGGAGTAGTTGGTCTGGCCGACGTTGCCAGCGCGGGAAATCGACGAGATATTGATGATCGCGCCGCTGTTTTTCAGCTCGACCATTTTGGCCGCGACTTCGCGGGTGCACAGGAACACGCCGGTCAGGTTGACGTCGATGACCGCCTGCCATTGGGCCAGGCTCATCTTGGTCATTTCGCCGTCCTTGACCTTCAACAACAGGCCGTCACGCAAGATGCCCGCGTTGTTGATCAGGCCATGGATCGCGCCGAAATCTTCGGCAACCCGGGCGACCATGTCGCTCACTTGCTCTTCGTTGGCGACGTTGCACAGGTAGCTGCGCGCTTCGGCACCCTTGGCCTTGCACGCCGCGACGGTGTCGTCGAGCTTTTCCTGGTTCAGGTCCACCAGCGCCAGTTTCGCGCCTTTGGCGGCGAAATACTCGGCCATGGAACGACCTAAACCCTGGCAACCGCCAGTGATAATGATTACTTTGTCAGTGAGTTGCATTCGCATGCCCCAATAGCAGGTCAGAGTGGTTTCCTTGAAGAGGGCCTCTCGATCTGCACCTGGCGTGGCCTGGCTGCACATGAGAACTGCCCCGATGGCGTGCTGGATACTTATCCCCAGGTGCCTGTCCGTTTTTATGACGGATTCTATATAAGGAGTCATAAATTGAGCGTTGAAGCGGCCAAGAATGCCCGAGAATTGCTTCTCAAGGAATACCGTGGGGTGCTGTCGACCCATTCCAAGTCCATGCCGGGTTACCCGTTTGGCTCAGTGGTTCCTTACTGCCTGGATGAGCAAGGCCGGCCGCTGATCCTTATCAGCCGCATCGCTCAGCACACTCATAACCTGCAAAAAGATCCGAAATGCTCATTGTTCGTGGGCGAGCGTGAGGCCGATGACGTGCAAGCCGTTGGTCGGCTGACGTACCTCGCCGAAGCAGAAAAGCTAGAAGACGAGGCGGCCATTGAAGCGGCTGCCGAGCGTTACTACCGCTATTTCCCGGAATCGCAGAGCTATCACAAGGCTCACGATTTCGATTTCTGGGTGCTCAAACCCGTGCGTCACCGCTACATCGGCGGCTTCGGCGCGATTCATTGGGTCGATCACCTGACCCTGGCCAACCCGTTTGCCGGCAAAGCCGAAGTGAGCATGGTCGAGCACATGAATGCCGATCACGCCAAAGCCATCGCGCACTACGTCGAACTGGCCGGCCTGCCGAAAACCGAACCGGCGCAACTGGCTGGCATCGACACCGAAGGCATGCATTTGCGCATCGGTCAGGCGCTGTACTGGTTGCCGTTTCAAGCACCTTGTAATACGCCGACACAAGTCCGGGAAGCCTTGGTTTTCCTGGCTCACGCCGAGCATTGGCCCAAAAAAGAAGTCGCCGACGCTTGAATTCACGAAAGGGCGACGTCATCTAAGGCTTACTGGCAAGGCATTCTTGCGTTGAGGAACCATTTGATGCGCCCTTTTTTATTGCTCTTTGTACTGTTCCCGGTGTTGGAGCTGTTCGTATTCGTCAAAGTCAGCGGGGCTATCGGGTTTTTCCCGGCCCTGCTACTGATCATTCTCGGCTCGATGCTCGGCGTTTTTGTGCTGCGCATCGCCGGTCTGGCCACTGCACTGCGTGCCCGTGAAAGCCTGAATCGCGGCGAGTTGCCGGCCCATACCATGCTCGAAGGCTTGATGCTGGCCCTGGCGGGCGGTCTGTTGATCCTGCCGGGCTTCGTCTCTGATGTGTTGGGCCTGATCTTGTTGATGCCATTCTCTCGTCGCTTACTGGCCAATAAAATGCGCGAGCGCGCCGAAGAACAGGCGATTCGTCAGCGTGCATTTGCCGACGACCTGCAGCCTCGGGGCGGCCCTGCGCCGCGCGAACCACTGGGGCGAGAGCCCAACGTGATCGAAGGCGAGTTCGAACACCACCGTGACACCAAGTAAATCGCGTTATCTGCACGGCACCTTCGGGTGCCGTGTTCGTTTGCGGGGCAGCGTTGTGAAATTTTTTGCTGGCCCGCCCTTGTAATAAGCTTATGCGCCCTTATGTAACGGTCACCGCAAGGTTTCTGGCGATCACGCCAGACAGACTTCCGCGTCTCGCTTGTCGAGCCGCACCCGGCACCGCCGGATTTGTTAAACCCGCCGGGAATACACCGGCCGATGAAAACCACAATTAGGAGAGATCGACAATGAAGCTTCGTCCTCTGCATGACCGCGTCGTCATCCGTCGCAGCGAAGAAGAAAAGAAAACCGCTGGCGGTATCGTCCTGCCAGGTTCGGCTGCTGAGAAAGCCAACAGCGGCGAAATCCTCGCTGTCGGCACCGGCCGCGTGCTGGACAACGGTGAAGTGCGTGCACTGGCCGTTAAAGTGGGTGACAAGGTTGTGTTCGGCCCGTACTCCGGCAGCAACACCGTGAAAGTTGACGGCGAAGACCTGCTGGTAATGGCTGAGAACGAGATTCTCGCTGTTATCGAAGGCTGATTCCCCGCTCATTTTCCCGCTACTACAAAGTATTTAAGGAATATCGATCATGGCTGCTAAAGAAGTTAAATTCGGCGATTCCGCCCGCAAGAAAATGCTCGCCGGTGTCAACGTCCTGGCTGACGCAGTAAAAGCGACTCTGGGCCCTAAAGGCCGTAACGTGATCATCGAGAAGAGCTTCGGCGCTCCGACCATCACCAAGGACGGCGTGTCCGTTGCCAAAGAAATCGAGCTGAAAGATCGCTTCGAAAACATGGGCGCGCAACTGGTCAAAGACGTTGCCTCCCGTGCCAACGATGACGCAGGCGACGGCACCACCACCGCTACCGTTCTGGCTCAATCGATCGTCAACGAAGGCCTGAAAGCCGTCGCTGCCGGCATGAACCCGATGGACCTGAAACGCGGCATCGACAAAGCGACCATCGCTATTGTCAAAGAGCTCAAAGCCCTGTCCAAGCCATGCGCTGACACCAAGGCCATCGCTCAGGTCGGCACCATCTCGGCCAACTCCGACAGCTCCATCGGCGACATCATTGCCGAAGCCATGGAAAAAGTCGGTAAAGAAGGCGTGATCACCGTTGAAGAAGGCTCGGGCCTGGAAAACGAACTGTCGGTTGTTGAAGGCATGCAGTTCGACCGTGGCTACCTGTCCCCGTACTTCGTCAACAAGCCAGAGACCATGACTGCCGAGCTGGACGGTCCGCTGATCCTGCTGGTCGACAAGAAAATCTCGAACATCCGCGAAATGCTGCCAGTACTGGAAGCCGTTGCCAAAGCCGGCCGTCCACTGCTGATCGTGGCCGAAGACGTTGAAGGCGAAGCCCTGGCGACTCTGGTTGTGAACAACATGCGTGGCATCGTTAAAGTCGCAGCCGTCAAGGCTCCAGGCTTCGGCGACCGTCGCAAGGCCATGCTGCAGGACATCGCTGTTCTGACTGGCGGTACCGTCATCTCCGAAGAGATCGGTCTGAGCCTGGAAAGCACTACCCTGGAACACCTGGGTAATGCCAAGCGCGTGATCCTGTCCAAAGAAAACACCACCGTGATCGACGGTGCCGGCGTTGAGGCTGACATCCAGGCTCGCGTACTGCAGATCCGTCAGCAAGTGGCCGACACTTCGTCCGACTACGACCGTGAAAAACTGCAAGAGCGTCTGGCCAAGCTGTCCGGCGGCGTTGCAGTGATCAAGGTTGGCGCGGGTTCCGAAGTTGAAATGAAAGAGAAGAAAGCCCGCGTTGAAGACGCCCTGCACGCTACCCGTGCAGCCGTTGAAGAAGGCGTGGTACCTGGCGGCGGCGTGGCACTGGTTCGCGCTCTGCAGGCTATCTCCGAACTCAAAGGCGACAACGATGACCAGAACGTTGGCATCCAGTTGCTGCGTCGCGCTGTAGAAGCGCCACTGCGTCAGATCGTTGCCAACTCCGGCGACGAGCCAAGCGTAGTGGTCGACAAGGTCAAGCAGGGTTCGGGTAACTTCGGTTACAACGCTGCCACCGGCGAATACGGCGACATGATCGAAATGGGTATCCTGGACCCGGCTAAAGTGACTCGTTCGGCTCTGCAAGCGGCTTCGTCGATTGCCAGCCTGATGATCACCACCGAAGCCATGATCGCCGAGATCAAGGAAGACGGCCCAGCTGGCGGCGGCATGCCAGACATGGGCGGTATGGGCGGCATGGGCGGCATGATGTAAGCCAGCCTCACCCCTGTACTAAAAACCCCGCCTGCGAAAGCAGGCGGGGTTTTTTATTGCCCTGATTCGGGTAAGTCAGGAGACCTGGTCGCTGCCATCGCGGGCAAGCCGAATCGTCGCACCACCGGTCCCACGAGTTAATGCAGTCCCCTGTAGGAGCTGGGCTTGCCCGCGATGGCGTCAGTTCAGGCGCTAACTGCTTTTGCTTTGGCCACCGACTCAACCCTCAAAGCCGGCCGGTAAAGAACGTAGTAATACGACCCCAGACAAATCAGCCAGCAGAAAATCGCGGTCCACACGTTGTGTGAGAAGAAGTGCGCACCCTGCATCATCCGGCCAATCGAGAACACCGTACCCAGGGATAAGGCGAAGATAAACGCCGCGCGAGCCATGCGCGGACGGCGATCACGCAGCACGAAGAACAGCGCAAACAGAGTAAAACCGGTGGCGGCATGGCCACCAGGCCAGCAGCGGCCGGGCTTATCCGTGTGCGGGCGAGGGCTCAGCAATTCGCTATAGGTTTCGTGGCCGCCAAATTGCTCAAGGCTCCATGGGCATTGCACCGCCGTCACCGCTTTCATGGGCGTGACAAACGAGGTTGCCAGACCCAGAGACAGTACCAGGCAGCCCAGTTCCCGCTTGAACGGTTTGAGCCTGACCACGAAAAAAGAGGTGATATAGCCGATGATCGCAAACACGGAAAAGGCAATGACCACTTGCTTGGCGCGGTCATGCAGGATGTCTTCCAGGAAGTAACTGTGGCGCCCGATGAAGTCTCCCGCCACTGGATCGAAGAACAGCCTGGCAAGGTCCATGTCCAGCGATGTCAGTTCGAGCAACACCAGGATGATCGCCGCAACGGCGGGAACCCCCAGGCACACCCAGAAATTGAGTGGGCGAGGGGCAGGACGGGCAACGGTTGATGACATGGTGAATCCTGAACAAGGGAAAAAGCCCCGGGGCATCGGCCCGGGGCGATTCGGTTAACGATCGCTGACTTGACCGGCACCCTCCTTGGGCGCCTTCCAGCCAAGCAGCTGTTGCTTGAAGCCATAACTGGCGGTTTGGTAATAGGTAATCGCACGGGTGATCAACGGATCATCGGCGGTGGCACGGGACTCGCGACTTTCTGTCAGCGCTTCATCATGACGTCGCAACCCTTGGCGGGGGCTAAGGATCGCCAGATCCTTGCCGTCAAACAACCCCAGGTGTTGATAATTGCCAACCACCACTCGTGGCGGCAGCGGGTTGTCCTGCAACAGGTTGCGACCAAAGAACGTCGATTCATAGTCCAGGTTCAGCAAGCCCAGCAAGGTGGGCGCGAGGTCAATCTGGCTGGCCAGTTGTGCCGTCTCTCGGGCTTCAATCAACTTGGGTGCGTAAATGAACAGTGGAATCTGATAGTTGGCGATCGGCAAGTCTTCCTTGCCGGCGCTACCCGCCGTGTGGTCAGCGACGAAGACGAAGATTGTATTGTCAAACCATGGCTTTTTGCGTGCCTGCTCAAGGAACTGACCAATGGCGTAGTCGGTGTACTTCACGGCGCCGTCGCGACCATTACCGGATTTGATATCGATCCGATTGTCCGGGTAGGTATAGGGACGGTGATTGGACGTGGTCATCAGTTGCAGCAGAAACGGCTGTTGTTTCGCATAGTCGGCGTCAGCCAGTTTCAGGGTCTGGTTATAAAGGTCTTCGTCGGCCATGCCCCAGGCGTTCTTGAAGTGAATCTCGGCTTCATCGACACTGCTCTGGTCGACCACGCGGTAACCGTTGCCGCTGAAGAACGCGTTCATGTTGTCGAAGTAACCGCGTCCACCGTAAACGAATACGCTGTCGTAACCCACGGCATTGAGCTGTTGGCCCAGGCTGGCAAAACCGCTCTCACGGCCCACGCGCTTGACGATCGAGCGACCTGGCGTTGGCGGGATGGCCAGCGTGATGGCTTCCAGGCCACGGTCAGTACGGGTGCCGGTGGCGTAGAAATTGTTGAAATACAGGCTCTGCTTGCGCAAGGCATCGAGATTGGGTGTCAGGTTGCGCTGGTCACCGTTGCTGCCCATGTACTTGGCGCTGAAGCTTTCGATGGTCACCAACACGATGTTGGGTTTGCGCGGGGTGCCGGGGTTATCGATTTCCCGGCGGATATCTTGTGGGTCCTTGCCGATAAAGCGTGCGTTCGGCTCGCTCAGTTCGGCCCGGATCTGCTTGGCAACCACGTCAGCTGGCAGCGTCTTGTAGAACTGTGGGTAGTCCAGTTCGTTGTTACGGAATGCTGCGAAAAACTGATACGGGCCGTTACTGGCCAGTTCGTTTTGATAGGCGTTACCGCCCTGCGCGCGAGGCGCGTCCTGGCTGAGCAATTGCAGGCTCAAACCGGCAACGATCAGCAGCCCCAAGGCATTGAGCAGCCGCCCGCGCAGTGGCGGCAAAGGGGCGGTCATCGCGGCATTGAACGGTTTGCGCAATACGAAACTCAAGACAACGGCCAACACCGCGAGCAGGCTCAGCAGCTTGCCGATCGGATAGGACTCGAGCAGGTTGTTCAGTACTTCGTCGGAATACACCAGGTAGTCGACGGCGATGAAATTGAAGCGCACGCCGAATTCATCCCAGAACAGCCATTCGGCCACCGCAGTGAACAACATGGCGAACAGACTGACCGTCAGCAGGCCCTGAAGAAACCAGCGATGACCGCGCCGACGCCACAAGGCCGGCGGGCACAACAGCAAGTAGAGGCCCATTGGCAGTGCCGCATAGGCAATAAAGCCCAGGTCATACAGCAAGCCGATGCCGAATACCGACAGGAAGCCGCTGCCGGCCTCATCCAGGTGAGTGAGCAGCAGCACCGTTCGGGTCAGAAAGAAAATGGCCAGCCAGGCGCCGGTCACCAGCAGGAGAAAGCGCATTGGCGCCGTTTTAAAGAAGTCCATTGTGTGTGTATTCCTTATTATCAATGCGCGAAAGTATCAGCCTATCACTGTATTCAGGTTGTGAACCGATAGTGAAAAACTTGTAAGTCCACCCGTTTGGTTGAGTGAATTGATTCTACGACCTGTAACCCTAGCCCTGAGTCACACTTGGCCTTAAGCTGCGCGGGCCAAGACGGCCGTTACTGTGTACGGAGAAGGTGCCCATGCGAATTCTATTGGTTGAAGACAACCGCGACATCCTGGCCAACCTGGCTGATTACCTGGGCCTCAAAGGCTATACCGTGGATTGCGCACAAGACGGTTTGTCCGGCCTGCATCTGGCGGCCACCGAACATTACGACTTGATCGTGCTCGACATCATGCTGCCCGGCATCGACGGCTACACCCTGTGTAAACGCCTGCGTGAAGACGCCCGCCGTGACACGCCGGTGATCATGCTCACCGCTCGCGATCAACTGGATGACCGGCTGCAGGGCTTCAAGTCCGGGGCCGATGATTACCTGATCAAACCGTTTGCCCTGTCTGAACTGGCCGCGCGCATTGAAGCGGTGATGCGCCGCACCCAGGGTGGCGGTCGTCGCACCTTGCAGGTCGCCGATCTGGCCTACGACCTCGATACCCTGGAAGTGACCCGCGAAGGCCGACTGCTGAAGCTCAATCCGGTGGGGTTGAAGCTGCTGGCCGTGCTGATGCAGAAAAGCCCGCACGTGCTGCGCCGCGAAATTCTCGAAGAAGCCCTGTGGGGCGACGACTGCCCGGACAGTGACAGCCTGCGCAGCCACGTTCATCAACTGCGTCAAGTGATCGACAAACCGTTCGCCAAGCCATTGCTGCAAACCGTTCACGGTGTGGGTTATCGCTTGGCCGAGGGCCGTGATGGAGTTTAAACAGAGCCTGGCTCAACGGATCATCATCGCCTTTGCGCTGATGAGCGTGCTGGTGGCCGGCGCCTTCGCCATGGGCATTGTGGCGACCGTGCACGTGGTGGAAGAAAAACTGATTTCATCCGGCCTGGGTGGCGATTTGCAGCGCTTGTTGCTGATGGACAGCATCACGGACTGGAGCCACCGCCCCGAGCCGGACCAGTTGTTCTACTTCAGCGGCGGGGCAGGCGATTTCGAGCTGCCCAAGGATCTGCGCAACCTGGACTCGGGTTTTCACGAGGTGTTTCGCGATCATTTGTCGTATCACGCCATGGTCGAAATCGTCGACGGCCGGCGTTACGTGTTGTTGCAGGACCAAAGCGATTTCGAAGAGCGTGAGCGGGTGCTGTTTGCCGTGGTGCTGGTGGGCTTCGTGCTGAGCCTGGCGCTGGCGGTCTTCCTCGGCTGGGTCTTGGCGCGCAAAGTCATGGCGCCGGTGGTTCGCCTGGCGCGCCAGGTGCGTCACCGCGATCAATTGTTGGGTCTGGCACCGCCACTGGCACCGGATTATGCCGCTGACGAAGTGGGCGAGCTGGCCGTGGCCTTCGACGCCACCCTTGGGCGCTTGCGTCAGGCATTGACCCGCGAGCGGTTGTTTACCAGTGATGTCAGCCACGAACTGCGCACGCCATTGATGGTGCTGGCCAGCTCCTGTGAGCTGCTGTTGGAAAACCCTGGTATTGATCAGCGCGGGCGGGCCCAGGTCGAGCGCATTGCCCGTGCCTGTGAAGAGATGCGGGAACTGGTCCAGACTTTCCTGATGCTGGCGCGCGCGCAGCGTGAAGATGCCAGCATGTCGCCGCAGCAGAACGTCAAGCAGGTAGCCGACGGGCTGCTCAATCTGTGGCGAGAACCTATCGAGACCAAAGGGCTGACGCTGATTGTCGAGCAAGGCTCCCCTCCAACCGCCAGTTACAACGCAACCCTTTTGCATGCGGTGATGGGCAACCTGTTGCGCAATGCTCTGCATTACACCGAGCGCGGTTTCATCCGGTTGACCCTGACGGCTACGGGTTTTCTGGTTGAGGACAGTGGTGTCGGCATTCCCGAAGAAAAGCGCGAGGCGATGTTCGAGCCTTTCGTGCGCGGTTCTGAAAAACGCGGTGAGGGCCTGGGCCTTGGGTTGTCACTGGTGCAGCGGATCTGCGAGAACCAGGGCTGGACGGTCAGCCTGACAACCATGGAGCCTAATGGCTGTCGTTTTCAGGTCGAATTACAGGCGTCAGATGGTGATTAAATGACCTGTTGCGAAGGGATGGCCCTGCGCTATTGTTACGATCCTGTAAAACCCTGAAATGGTTCGGGGGTTTGCTCAACGAAATTTTCACAAATGCATGACCTGTCACCGACACAAAAATACATAAGGTTGGTGACATCAGCATTTCAGGAGACCTGATGATGGACGGCCCGATCAAACTCGATTTTTCCGAAAAGTACGATGATCAACACGCTCAACGCTACCTGCGCAAGCATCAGGACGGCCTCGGTCGCAAGCTGTCCCACTGGCGTGACATACAGCTGGCACGCAAGGCGCTGACACTGGTCGGCGAGCCTGGCCTGGTGCTCGACTTGCCTTGCGGTGCAGGGCGTTTCTGGCCGATGCTGGCGGAAAAAGCCAACCGGGCCATCATCGGCGCAGACAACTCGGAATCGATGGTGAAGATTGCCATGCAGGCGCAACCCGCCGACGTGGTGAAACGGGTACAACCCTTGCACACTTCTGCCTTCGACATCGCCTTGCCAGATAACGCCGTCGACAGCATTTTCTGTATGCGTCTGCTGCACCACATCGGTGATGCCGAGCATCGACTGGCCATTTTGCGCGAATTTCAGCGTGTCTCCCGTGACAGCGTGATCCTTTCGTTGTGGGTGGACGGTAACTTCAAGGCCTGGAAACGCAAGCGCTCAGAAGCGCGACGTGGGCAGGAAGGTTACCAAAACCGGTTTGTGTTACCGGCCGCAACGGTGGAGAAGGAATTCGAGCAAGCGGGTTTCCGTATCCAGGAAAAACTGGACTTTATTCCGCTCTACGCCATGTGGCGCGTTTACGTATTACGCAAGAGGTAACAGGATGGCAGTGCAATGTGCAGCAGAAACGGAAGTCGCTCCAAAGGACCGCTTCGATTTTTTCTGGAGCCAGCGCGGTGAATGGGTAGAAGAACCCAACGTTCGCCGCGGTGGGGAAAGTGGTGTGCAGCGTGTCATGGGCAGCGATGGACAACTGCTCTACGCCAAGCGTCAGACCGGCCATATCTATCGAAGCTGGTTGCACCCGTTTGGCCGGCCTACCGTATTGCGTGAGCAAGATGCACTCATCGGTCTGCGCAAGCTTGACGTGCGTGTTCCGGAAATCGTTTTCTGCGGCGCACAGCGCGACCCTGTACACAAATGGCGCGCATTGCTGGTGACCAAGTCGCTGGATGGCTTCGACGAAATCGAAAAGTGGTACGCCGGTGGTGGTCGAGAGCGTCATGGCGAAGCGGTGAATGATCGTGTGTTGAAAGATCTGGCCGAAAACCTCGCCCGCATGCACAAGGGGCGGTGGCAGCACAGCTGCATCTACATCAAGCATGTGTTTCTGCGGGTCACCGGTGAAGGTGAGTCGGCCAAGGTCGAAATTGCCTTGATCGACCTGGAGAAGTGCCGACAGCGTATGACGGCTTATCAGGCGGCTGCACATGACATGAAGCAACTGCGTCGCCACTCGTCGTTCAGCGCTGCGGACTGGAAAAAACTCGTCTACTTTTATGAGACGGCGTTTGGCAGCGCTATCAAGGGTTTATAGCGATGAAACTAGAAATTGCACGAGGTTTGTTTTTAGTTGGAGCCTTGGCAGTTGCTACTTTGGCGGTGGCTGCCTGGGAGCAGCCTCGCACGCAGGTCCTCAGTTCAGTGAGCAGCGATGCTCACTGTCCAATTCCACGGGCAATCAAAGCCTCCTCGGCAGCGCAACCCGACCACGATCTGTTGTTGCTCATGTTCGGACTTGCTCAGGGAATGAGGCCGCAAAGTTGACCCGATTGAAACCAAAATAAAAGGCCTCGCATCTGCGAGGCCTTTTTATTGCCCGATTTCCAAGCTGCTGCTGGATCATTCCCACGCTCTGCGTGGGAATGCATCAACGGACGCTCCGCGTTCGGCCTTTGGTGGGACGCGGAGCGTCCCTGGCTGCATTCCCACGCAGAGCGTGGGAGCGAGCGTCAGCCGTGCGGTCATGCGCGTTCTTTAGCGTCGGGTTTGGCCAGCAATGTGTAGATGCACGGCAACACGAACAACGTAAACAACGTCCCGATCGACATCCCCGTAGCGATCACCGTGCCGATATCAAACCGGCTGACCGCCCCCGCGCCCGTCGCGATGATCAACGGCACCATGCCGAACACCATCGCTGCCGTGGTCATCAGTACAGGGCGAAGTCGAATCGCCGCCGCTTCCTCGACCGCTTCACGAGCCGTCAGCCCTTTTTCCTTGCGCAACAGGTTGGCGAACTCGACGATCAAAATCCCGTGCTTGCTGATTAGCCCGATCAGGGTCACCAACCCGACCTGGGTGTAAATGTTCATGCTCGACCAGCCCAGGAACAGCGGGATCAACGCGCCGCAAATCGACAGCGGCACGGTCACCAGAATCACCAGCGGGTCGCGAAAGCTTTCAAACTGCGCGGCCAGTACCAGGAAAATGATCGCCAGTGCCAGGGCGAAGGTCACCCACAGCGCACTGCCTTCCTGAACGTATTGCCGCGATGCCCCGGCATAGTCGACGGCGAAGCCCGCCGGCGCTTCTTCCCGGGCGATCTGCCGCACGACCTCGATGGCTTCGCCCATGCTGACCAGCGGTACCCCTGAAAGGATGGCCGAGTTGAGTTGCTGGAACTGGTTCAACTGCCGTGGCCGCGCACGGTCGGTCACGGTGATCAGGGTCGACAGGGCCAGCAATTCGCCCTTGGTGTTCTTCACGTAATAGTTGTTCAGCCAGTCCGGATTGTCCCGGAAGGGGCGTTCGACCTGCGCGATGACCTTGTAGCTGCGCCCCTCAATGGTGAAACGGTTGATTTCCGCCTCCCCCAGCAACGTCGCCAGCGTTCCGCCCAGGTCTTGCATGGACACACCCATCTGCGCGGCCTTGGCGCGGTCGATATCGACCACCACCTCGGGCTTGTCGAAGGCCAGGTCGACGTCGACGAAGGCGAACTTGCCGGACTCCATGGCGCGCTTTTTCACCCGGTCCATCACTTGCAGCAGCAACTCGTAATCGTTGGCGGTATTGATGACGAACTGAAACGGCAGGCCCTGGCCGGTGCCGGGCAGGGAGGGCAGGTTGAAACCGAAAATCTGCAAGCCCGGGATGCTTTCCAGTTTGGCCTGGACGTCGGGCAGGATCTGCATTTGAGTGCGGTCGCGCTCGTTCCACGGCTTGAGCAAGAAGCCGCCGATCCCTGATTGCACGCCGTTGAAACCGTTGATCTGGAACGAAGAGTAGTACTCGGGAAACGCCTTGAAGATCGTGACGAACTCGTCGGTGTAGGTGTTCAGGTAATCGAGGTTGGTCGGTTGCGGTGCGCTGGCCATCATGAAAATGATGCCCTGATCCTCGTCCGGCGCCAGTTCCGATTTGGTGAACTTGAGCAGTACCGGAATCAGGCACAGCACAATCACGGCGAACACCAGCACAACTGGCCGGGTGTTGAGCGTGCCGTGCAGCATGCTTTGATAACGACGCTTGAGGCTTTCGAAAATCAGGTCCAGGCGGTGGGCCAGGCCGCTGGGGTTTTCATCGTGACGCAGCAGCAGTGCGCACATCATTGGTGACAAGGTCAGGGCAATGATCCCGGAGATCACCACCGCGCCGGCCAGCGTCAGGGCAAACTCCTTGAACAGCGCCCCCGTCAGCCCCGTCAGAAAGCCGATCGGCGCGTAGACCGCCGCCAGGGTGATGGTCATGGAAACCACCGGCATGGCGATTTCCCGGGCGCCTTCGATGGCCGCATCGAACGGTGTCTTGCCTTCCTCGATGTGCCGGTGGATGTTTTCCACCACCACAATGGCGTCGTCCACCACCAGGCCGATGGCCAATACCATCGCCAGCAGGGTCAGCAGGTTGATCGAATACCCCATCATCTGCATGAAGAACATCACGCCGATCATCGACAACGGGATAGTAACCACCGGGATCACGACGGAACGGAATGCGCCGAGGAACAGGAACACCACCACAATCACGATCAGCACCGCCTCGAACAGGGTTTTCACCACTTCGTCGATCGAGGCCTGGATGAACAGCGTGGCGTCGTAGGCAATCTCGGCCTTGAGGTTAGGCGGCAGCTGGGCGTCCAGCTGCGGCATGATCTTGCGCACTTCCTTGATCACGTCCAGCGGGTTGGCGCCGGGCGTGGCCTTGATGCCGATGTACACCGAGGGCGTGCCGCCGAAGGAGCTGATGGTGTCGTAGTTTTCCGCGCCCATTTCAACCCGCGCCACATCACGCAACAGCACACGGCTGTCGCCATCGACCTTCACGGGAATGGCCGCAAAGGCCTCGGCGGACTTGAGCTCGGTGTTGGCGTTGATGCTGGTCACCACGTACTCGCCTTTCACTTCGCCGGCGGCGGAGAGGAAGTTGTACTGGCGCACCGCGTTGGTCACGTCGCTGGCGCTCAAGCCGAAGCCGGCGAGTTTTACCGGGTCCAGCCACAGGCGCATGGCAAAGACCTGATTGCCGAGAATCTCGGCTTCGGCCATGCCCGGCAAGGTCGCCAGTTTCGGCTGGATGACCCGCGACAGGTAGTCGGTGATCTGCGGGTTGCTCAGCTCCTTGCTGAAGTAACTGATGTACATCAGCGCCGAGGCGTCGGCGGCTTCCTTGCTCAGTACCGGGTCTTCGGCGTCCTGGGGCAGTTGGTTCTTCACTTCGTTGGCCTTGGCCAACAGCTCGGTGAACAAACGGTCGGTGTTGGCGCCGATGCGCGCGTAGATCGAGATGACCGAGAAGTTCTGGCGACTGACCGAGGTCATGTAGTCGATCCCCTCGGCGCTGGCCAGGCTTTGCTGCATCGGTTGGGTAATGTAGCCCTGAATGGTTTCGGCGTTGGCCCCGGGGTACGCCGTCGTCACCGTGATCAGGGCGTTTTCCATTTGCGGGTATTGGCGCAGCGGCAGTTTGCTCCAGGCCTGAAAGCCCAGCAGCACAATCAACAGGCTGACCACGGTAGCGAGGACCGGGCGGCGGATGAACGGGTCGGTAAAAGCCATGGGGATTCCTTGATCAGTCCGCGCGCGGCGGACTGTTCTTCTCGGCTAGGGTCTTGTCGTCGCTGATCGCGATGTGCGCACCGTTGTCCAGTTTGATCTGGCCGGCCGTGACCACTTTTTCGCCGTTCTGCACACCTTTGGTAACGATCACCAGCCCCTCGCGGCGTTCACCGGTTTCGACGAAACGCCGTTCGGCGACCAGGATCGGCTCGCCCTTGTCGTCCTTCTCGACGCTGCCATCTTCAGCTTTTTTCTGCGCGGCCACGTACACCGAATTGCCGTAGAGGGTGTAGGTGATCGCGCTTTCCGGTACGACGATGCGTGGCTGCGGGTTGGGCAGCAACACGTCCAGGTTGGCGAACATGCCTGGCATCAATTTGCCGTCGGGATTGGCCAGGGTGGCGCGCACTTGCACGTTACGCGTGCTGTTCTCGACTTTCGGGTTGATCGCACTGATGGTCCCGGGAAACTGCTGCGCCGGATACGCCGCGACAATGATTTGCACCGGCTGGCCGACCGCGATTTTCGGCACGGACTGCTCAGGCACGAAAAAGTCGGCGTAGAGACTGCTGAGGTCTTGCAGGGTGGCAATCATGGTACCGGTGGCGACATAGTCGCCGACGTCCACCTGGCGAATGCCGATGGTCCCGCTGAACGGCGCATGAATGCTTTTTTTGCCGAGTGCGGCCCTGAGCTGATTGACCGTAGCCTTGCTCTTTTTCAGCACGGCCGAGAGGCGATCGAACTCGCCTTTGGAAATGGCCTGGCTGCCGACCAGTTGACTGCCACGGGAGTAATCGACCATGGCCAACCCGAGATCGGCCTGAGCCGTTTCCAGCAGGGCGGTTTCCACGGCGCTGTCGAGCTGGACGATGGGCTGGCCGGCCTTGACCTTCTGTCCGGACTGGAACTGTACGTCCGTGACCGTGCCGTCAGTCTCCAGGCTCAGGTCCACCCCTTGCAGCGCCTTGAGAGTGCCGACGGTCGGCAGGCGCGCCTGCCACGGCCGCTCGATTGCCGTGGCCACGGCGACGTTGACCGGTGGCTTTGGCGCGGAGAAGCCTTGAATCATCGTGTAGATGGAGAAGGCTTTGTAAGCGGCCAGGACCAGTACAATCAGCAGCACAACACCCAACATGATCAGCATGCGGCGACGCAGCATATTTCCAGTTCCTTGGAGAAAATCAGGTGAGACAGGCAGGCACATTACCCCGAGTGCGCGGGTGATTCCAACTGGCAGAATTTACAGGCAAGCGCAAAACCTGTAGGAGCCGAGCTTGCTCGCGATAGCGGTGTGTCAGTAACCGCGATGCTGGATGTGCAGCCGCCATCGCGAGCAAGCTCGGCTCCTACAAGGGCCGGGTGTATCAGATGAGGTGCAGGTGGTTGTCCCAGAGCCCCGCAGGCAACTCAAGGGGTTTTGCAACAAGGTTTGTCTGGCGGCAATCGTAGTACCGGCAGCGTCCCTGCCCGGACGTCACGACAAACCCATCGGCCACCGCACCGACCCCGGCGCAATCGGGAAGTGGCGCGTCCAGGCGCACTTCGCCGCTGTCCAGGTCCCAAATGAAAAAGCGGTTGCCCCGTGGCGCGGTCAACGCCACCAGGCGCAGATCGCTGTGCACCGCGACGCTGGCGGTGTAATGCCCCATGGCCTGCAATTGATGCTCAGGCACCGGGAACGCTACGAACGGCTGGCCCGGACGCTTGATCGCCAGCAACTCCGAAGACTCGTGGGATGGCCCCATGAATTGCTGACCGGCGACGATCGTGCCGTCGCTGGCGATGCCCAGGTGGCGCACGCTGTTCATCTGTTGGGCCAGGGTTTCCTTGCTCAACAGGGTGCCGTCGCGTTGCATCAGCACCAGGCTCGGCTCCATGGCATTGAGGTTCATCTCGACCCGGCTTTCGGCCTCGGTGCGAATGCCGCCGTTGGCCACGACCAGGGTTTCCCCATCAGGCATCCACGACACCTGATGCGGGCCGAGGCCATGCGTCGAGATTTCACCGCTGTGCACCAGCCGTTCACCTTCGAACTTGTACACGCCCAGCAAGCCGCGCCCCGGATCGGAGGTGTCGTTCTCGGTGGCGTACAGCCAGTCACCGCTCTTGTGAATCACGGCATGGCCGTAGAAGTGCCGGTTTGGCTGCGAAACGATGGTCTGCAGTAACGTGCCGTCGCGCAGGTCGATCAGGTAGCTTTCGGTGCCCGGACGACGGGCGACGAACAGCGCGATCGGCTGCGTCGGGTGATTGATGATGTCATGGCAACGCTGGCCGACCTGGGTGGCGAACACCCGGGTGCCGGCCAGCCGATAACCGACGGCGTAATGCTTGCCATCGGTATCGTCCCGCGCCGACAGCAGCAACGGGCTTTTGTCCTTTTGCTTGAACAGCGTCCAGCCGCCCAGTGTCACTGCTCCCAGCAGCAAACTACCTAAAGTCAGAGCCTGACGTCGCAGCATGGCACTCGCCCTCATCAGTCACCGTCGTTGGCGTTGAAGCCCAGTTGAATGCCCAACGCCTTGGCCAGGTCGCCTTCGTGCAGGCGATGGACAACGTTGAGGCTGTCGTAGAGATCGTTGAGCTGCTGGCGACCGGCGTCGTCTTTGAGCATTTCGGTCAGCGAGCGTTGATTGCTGGCGAACAGTTTCAGTGCGGCGGCGTAGGCAGCATCAATTTTGTCGGCCAATGGCTTTTGCTCAGCCGGCAACAGGCCGCGCAGGCCTTTGTTGTCGACGCCTTCCCACACGGTTTTGGCCGCGGCGAGGCTGGTTTCGATACCGGTCAGGGACGACTGGCTGCGCCATGCATCAGCCTGGAACGGCTGCGGCACGCCCTTGCTCTGACGGCCCATCGGCGTGCCGAGTTTTTTCTTCAAGGTGTCGATGGCGGTGACTTGTACACGCAGCAAATCGGCGATGGCTTCGTGGGAGTCGGCGTAGCGCTGGTTCGGGAACTTGCTCAATTGTGCGAGCATGCCGTCGGTGCTGTTCCAGCTTTGCAGAATCTCTTCGGCCAGCTGTTTCTGACGCTCGCCAATCGCTTTCAGCAGTGGGCAGTACTTGGCTTTTTGCGCGTCGTTGGCCACGTCTGGCTTGCTGTCGAACAGAATGTATTCATAGGCCGAGAGCCCCTGAACCACCACGCTGGACTTGGCCAGGGCCGCTGCATCGATCTGCGGCTGGGCGCTGACCAGTTGTTCGACCTGACGGCCGACCAGGTTCTTCTTGTCTGGCCAGAACTGCACCTGCCACGAACGGTTACCCTCGGCCAACGGACCGATCAGCAGCGGTTGCAGCTCGGCCCAGGCTTTCTGTGCGTGCAGGAAATCAGCGCGGGCGGTGTCGAGGTTTTCCTTGCCTTCGCAGTAGGCGAGGGCGCTGACAGCCAGTTGGCGGTCGGCTTCAACCCAGCGGGTGTAAGTCGGCAGGATCACCGACTTGGCGATGGCGGCCGATGTCACGGCTTGCGGATCCTGCGGTGAACAGGCGCCCAGTGCGAGTGCTGCAAGGCTGGTGAACAACAGTTTGGGGCGGAACATGTCGGGCTCCCGATTCTTTATAAGTGTTTAAAGTGAGTTCAAAAATGCCAGCAACGCAGCGCGTTGTTCGGCATTGAAAGACAAAACCTGTTGCTGCGCGGCCGTCGCTTCACCGCCATGCCAGAGCACGGCTTCGAGCAGATTGCGTGCGCGGCCATCATGCAAAAACTGGGTATGGCCACTGACCGCCTGTGTCAGGCCGATGCCCCACAACGGCGGCGTGCGCCAGTCGCGGCCACTGGCCTGGAATTCGCTGCGGTTGTCGGCCAGACCGTCGCCCATGTCATGCAGCAGCAGATCGCTGTATGGGCGAATCACTTGATTGGCCAGTTCAGGTTCGGCGGCGTTGGCGGCGGTGGTGTACGTCGGTGTGTGACAGGACTGGCATCCAGCCTGATAGAACAGGTTTTTGCCGGCCAGGACGTCGGGCGCACCGACATCGCGGCGGGCCGGTACGGCAAGGTTGCGGGTGTAGAACAGCACCAGACGCAAAATGTTATCGCTGACTTCCGGCTCGCCATCGGGGCCGGTGCCATTGGGCGCCTGTTTGCAGGCGGTTTGCGCATCGGTGCAGTCATCGAAGGGTCTGAGGCTCGTCGTGAGGCCCATATCGCCGGAAAACGCGTGAACATTTTGTTGATTGAGGTTCGGTTGCCCGGCTTTCCAGCCAAATCGCCCGAGAACGGTCTTCTGTTGCACGTCATCCCAGACCTGGTTCGGACGTCCGGCGATGCCGTTTTTGGCCTTCGCCTGCGCCTCGGCATTGGCCAGGATCGTCTCCTCGGGGATCGCTTCAAGCAAGCCCAGGCCAATCATTGGCGGTGCGACACGTGCCGAGAAACGGGTGTCAGGGTGCATCGGGCCGTAGCCCAATTGAGTGATGTTCAGCCGCGGTTTACGCAGTTCAATTTCAGTGCCGTCCTTGAAACGCACCGCAACGGGCGTGTAATCAACGCGCACTTTGCCTTCCGGCGCGACACCGGGCACGGCCATGTCCTGGAGCTGCCCGCCATAGACCGGCTCCGGCACCACGCCAAGCTGCTCGATGACGTGAGCATAGGCCGGCGCATTGGGGATCGACAGGCGCACCAGCATCGACACGGCGTTCGGCGCATCCGGCGTCGGCGGATGGCCGCGACCGTCCTTGATGTGGCAGCCCTGACAGGCATTGGTGTTGAACAACGGGCCGAGGCCGTCACGGGCGGTGGTGGTCGACGGCGCGATCACCCAGGGGCTGCGGAAGAAACTGTTGCCGACGCTGAAGTCCACGCGCCGTGACGGCGGCAGATTGGCGGACGGCAGGGAAAACGAGTTCTGATCGGTCTTGCGTACGGTCGCGCTGCCACCGGAACGGGCTTCACCGGGTTCGGCCTTGGTAAAACGCGGGGCGTCATCGCAGGCACTCAGGCCCAGGGCCAGCAACAGTGCGGACAAGCGAAGAGGCAGCGGGGGCATCAGACATCCTGCAAGGCGAGCAAAACAAGGGCGCAAAGTCTAACAGGGGATGGGAATTTGAATAAGAGGAATTATCGTTTGCTTGATCTGGCGCAGGGTGATCGTTCCCACGCTCTGCGTGGGAATGCCTCAACGGACGCTCCGCGTTCGGCTTTTGGTGTGACGCGGAGCGTCACGGGCTGCATTCCCACGCAGAGCGTGGGAACGATCGGATCGGTGGTTGGCAGGTATGAAAAAGGCGACCCGAAGGTCGCCTTTTTCAGTCAGCCAGCGTTGATCAGAATTCGTGATCAGCGTTGTCCGGGTTCAGGTCGCTGATACCCAGCGAGCCAGCAGCGGCTTCGATCGCGCCAGTCTGCTTGACCAGGGAAGCGATCGCGTCACGCACGATCTGATTGCCCGCGGTGTTGCCAGCGGCGATCAGTTGGTCGTAGTGCTCGCCTTTGTTGGCGTGATCAACCATGACCTGAAGCTTGGCTTCGGTCGCGGCCAGATCGGCTTTCAGAGTGGTGTCGGCAGCCGGGTCGGCTTTGGCCACCAGGGACGACAGGCTGGCGCCGGTCATTTTGGTGCCGTCGGCGCGGGTGTATTCGCCCAGGTACACGTTACGAATGCCTTTGGCATCGTAGAAGTGCGAGTTGTGGGTGTTGTCGCTGAAGCAATCCTGTTCGTCTTCCGGGGAGTTGGCTTCCAGGGAAACCTTCATGCGCTCGCCCGCCAGTTCGCCCAGGGACAGGCTGCCCATGCCGAACAGCATTTTGCGCAGGCCGGATTCAACCGGTTCGGCTTCCAGCGTGGCGCGGTAGTTGTCAGCCACGTTTGGCTTCCAGTTACCGACCATTTCTTCCAGATCGCTGACCAGCAGTTGGGTCACGGACTTCAGGTAAGCGCGACGACGGTCGTTGTGACCACCGGTTGCGCCTTTGCCTTCCAGGTAGTCGGAAGCAGGACGGTTGCCGGCGCCAGGGCCAGTGCCGTTCAGGTCCTGGCCCCACAGCAGGAACTCGATGGCGTGGTAGCCGGTGGCGACGTTAGCCTCGGAACCACCCAGCTCGTTCAGGCTGGCGAGTTTTGCCGGGGTGATGTCTTTCACGTCGACCTTGTCTTCGCCGATCTGGACTTCAGTGTTGGCGATGATGTTGGCCGTGGCGCCCGGGTTACCCAGTGCGTGTTCGTAGGATTTGTCGACGTAGTCGATCAGGCCTTCGTCCAATGGCCAGGAGTTAACCTGACCTTCCCAATCGTCGATGATGGTGTTGCCGAAGCGGAACACTTCGCTCTGCAGGTAAGGAACGCGGGCAGCGACCCAGGCAGCCTTGGCGGCTTTCAAGGTGTCGGCGTTCGGCTTGGCGAGGAAGGCGTCGACGGCGGTTTGCAGGGTTTTCGCGGTGGATTCGGCATCGCTGTATACGGCGAAGACGATGTCGGCGTAGTGCGCGACAACGGCTTTGGCGGCGGCTTCATCGACTTTGCTGACAGCGGCAGGCGCAGCCGCTGGAGCAGCGGCTGCGCTGGCGACTGGTGTAGGCGCTGGCGCTGCCGTGGTCTTGTCTTTGCCTTCGCCACAACCGGCGAGGGAAATAGCGATGGCCAACAGACTGGCGGTAGCCAGAGGCATACGAATCATGGTGAACATCCTGCTTCAAGAGGGGGTGGAAGGGCGCTTCACGCGCGCAAAACTGCGACATAATGCAAATCTTTCGCATTATGTGTAAAGGGTTGCAGGTGGAAATATTTCTTATTCACACGGGGTTGTGTCGTGGATCAAAAGAAACGCAGCCTCGTTTCACTCGACAGCTGCTACACAGCTGCTACAGAAGCACGGGGGCCCATGTAGGAGCTGTCGAGTGAAACGAGGCTGCGATTTTCGAATCTCTACAAATCTACAAAATGGCCGCGTTACTGCGCTGGGCCTGTTTCAGGTAGGCGCTCAACTCACGTGCCGGCAAGGGTTTGCTGTAGTGATAGCCCTGACCTTCGTGGCAGCCTTCGGAGATGATATAGGCCTCTTGCTCGGCGGTTTCCACGCCTTCGGCAATGACCTGCATGCCCAGACTCTTGCCCAACTGGATAATCGCTCGAACGATGGTTGCATCGTCGTCGTCATCGAGCAGGTCTTGCACGAAGCTCTTGTCGATCTTGATTTTGTCCAGCGGCAGGCTTTTCAGATAGCTCAGTGACGAATAGCCGGTGCCGAAGTCATCGATGGCGATCAATGCGCCGGAGCGGCGCAGGCTCAGCAGGTGTTGGGCGGCGGTGCTGATGTCTTCCATGAGGCCGGTTTCGGTCACTTCCAGTTCCAGGCTGCGCGGTGGCAGACGGTACATTTGCAGCAGGTTATTGACCACTCGCGGCAACTCGGCGTGGTGCAATTGCACGGTGGACAGGTTGACCGCCATGCGCAGGTCGGGGAAGCCCTGGTCGTGCCATTCACGCAGCTGTTTGCAGGCCTGATCCAGTACCCATTCGCCAATGGCAATGATGGTGCCGTTTTGCTCGGCCAGCGGAATGAACAGATCGGGCGGTACCAGGCCATGCTCGGGATGTTGCCAGCGAATCAACGCTTCGACGCCCACCACCCGGTGGTCGCGGTAACTGATTTGGGGTTGGTAGACCAGGTAGAACTGATTGCGCAGCAGTGCGTCGCGCAGGTCTTTTTCCAGTTCACGACGGCGGCGCATCTCGGTGTCGACGCTGGCAATGTAGAACTGATAGCGATTGCGTGAGCGCGTCTTGGCCAGGGTCATGGTCTGTTCGGCTTTTTGCAGCAGCTTCTCGGTGCTGTCGCCATCCTCGGGAAACAAGGTGATGCCAATGGTCGCGCGCAGGCGTATTTCCTGATGATCGAGGGCAAACGCCGCTTCCAGGTCATCGAGAATGCTTTGCGCCAGTTCGGCGGCTTCGTAGGGTTGTTCGATATCGGCCTGGACCAGGGCGAACTGGTCGCCGCCCAGACGGGCGAGGGCGCCGAGGCGGCCACTGTGAGCCCGCAACCTGTCAGCCAGGGCCAATAGCAATTGGTCGCCGGTCTGATAGCTGAATTGTTCGTTAATGCCTTTGAAGTCATCCAGGCCCACCACCAACACCGCGACCCGACGCTGCAATTTGCCGGCGTCGACCAGGATCTTGTCCAGCTGATGCTGCAATTGCTGGCGATTTGGCAGGCCGGTGAGGAAGTCGTACTGGGCCATGCGCAACAGGCTGTTTTCCGCTTCGTGGCGCAGGTGAGTGTTGCGTTCGATGGATTCGAGCAACTGGTTGGCGGTGTTGATCCAGATCCCCAGTTCGTTTTTTTCGTGGCCCTTGAGCTGCGGGATTTTGTGTTCGCTGGGGCGATCCGGGTTGATTTCGGTCAGGTGTTCGATAATCCGCGACAGCGGTTTGGTCAGCAGCCAGTGATAGACCAGGTACAGCACCAGGCCCATGGCCAAGGCGCGTAGCACGCCGGAAATGAAGATGATCACCGAGTTGACGATGAAGCCCTGCCCGTAGGTGGCGGTATCGAGGGTGATGCTCAGGTCGCCGTAATATTCACTGTAAGGGCCGCGACCTACCAGTTGGGTGGTGAAGGTGCGTTCCTTGCCGAGGATCAGGTCGGTCAGCCAGCGACTGTTTGAATGCTGCAATTCGCGGGTTTTTTGCGCGAGCATGGCTTCGTTGGGGTGGCCGATGGAGGCCTGGCGCACGGCGTCGTCCTGGAACAGGCCTTCGATCACTTGCATGCCCATTTCCCGGTCCAGGCTGTAGACCGCCTGGGTCGAGGGGTCGCGGAACATGTCGAGGATGCGTTCGGCGTCATTGGCCACGGCCTGGCGCGTCTTGTAGGCATCGAAGACGATTTGCGCACAGCTCAAGACCACGCCGACGATCAATGCCGACAGGAGCACGACCCGGAGCAACTTCACCGACAAGCTGTTCTTGAGTTCCAGCTTCAAAGGGTTATTCCTTGTTCCGTGCGGGTAGCATCAAGTTGCCATGAGTATTGGCAATCCTGTGTTTGCAGTCAAAGGGACAATCAATCACAGGGGGTTTTTGCCTGTGGGCTTGGCCGATATGCAGTTGCCTGGGGTATTTGTCCGATTAGTACTGTGTCGGTAGTTGGGTCCTTCAACTTGAGGGGGATGGGGACTATTTTTCCTTTTGGTTGATGTTAGACGGGTGTGGCGTTGGGGCAAGGGGTTGATCGCTGGTTTCATCGTCCGATTTTGGCCTGGTTTTTTTGGGGGGCGTTGAGGCTATGGGGGGTACATATCCGTTGCTGCGGTAACGGCGGCTTAGGGTTTCGCCCTTACGGCGACTCACTTTTTTTTCAAACGCCAAAAAAAAGTAAGCAAAAAAAGGCTCGCCCCGAGCGTCCGGCCCCTCGCTGGGGCTCGGCGTTCCTTCGCTCCGGTATCCCTCCGGGGACACTGCCCTCCGGTCGGCTTCGCTTCGACCTACATGCAGCGTGTTCGACTGCGTCGAACGGCGCTACGCGCCACTCCCCGGATGAACACCTCCACTCAGCCTCCCGAAGGGGCGGGTGGATCAAGATCAAGGGCTGCAGGCGAGCTAACGCTCGGCCTGATGAGTGGTGAGGGGCAACAGCGGATGTGTGATGTTTTGCTTTTTGTCGGAGCGGGCTTGCCCGCGAGGCGGCCTGACAGCCATCCAATTTCTAGCAGGTGTACCTAGTCTCTGTAGGAGCCGGGCTTGCCCGCGATGGCGGTCTGGCAGCCAACCAATCTCTAACAGGTGTGCATCAATTGATCGTTCCCACGCTCCGCGTGGGAATGCCGCCGGGGACGCTCCGCGTTCCATTTTTGTGTGATGAAAGATGTGTAAGAAACGCAGTGATTTCCCACGCATTTTTCAGGTTGCCGGGTAGGAAGGGGGCCTTCTAACCTCTGGCTGTCGCTGAAAATTCAGCGACCGGGTGTGAGAGCCCGGCAACTTATGGTCATCCAGTGTCTGTACACGCATAATCGCCGCCAGCTTATTCGCTGCCGGCAAATGCGTTATGGCGGCTGTGTGCGGGCGGACTTCGGTCCGGCCGGGTGTCCATAACCGGTCTTCTCACCTCGCACATAGCTGCCACCTCTTCGCCGTGTGAGAAGCGGCGAGTGGAGGCTCCAACGCTGGAGAAATGCTCAATGGACAAATTAATTCCCGATCCACCCTTCAACGCCACCACCCCAACCGCCGAAGACACCCAATCCGAAGCACTCCTGCGAGACCGCGAAGCCATAAAACGCGCCCTCGACTACTACCTCGATCCCCCGTCCCAATACACCGAAAAACCCCGCGCCCCAGCACGATGTTTCTGGTCGCCCCCAACATGGGCACCGAAAGCCTCCTGGCCCAGGCCTGCGAGTCACTGGCCTCCGCCAGCGTCATGACCAGTGATTTCGCCGCGAACCTGATCGGCCCGCAGAGAAACACCGTGCTGGCGATCCAGCAGATCATCATGCTGGCCGAGTTGGCGGTGAACCGGGCCTTGGATAACGTTGACCCTCAAGCGGCCTGACATTCTCCTGGCGAAAAAAAACCCGGCAAAAGCCGGGTTTTTTTGACTGGCGTCGAGATTAAGCGGTGAAGGTTTTGCCTTCGAACTGCTCAGCCACGAATTTCCAGTTGACCAGGTTCCAGAACGCTTCGACGTATTTCGGACGAACGTTGCGGTAGTCGATGTAGTAGGCGTGTTCCCAGACGTCGCAGGTCAGCAGCGGGGTGTCGCCGTTGGTCAGCGGGTTGCCGGCGCCGATGGTGCTGGCCAGGGCCAGGGAACCGTCAGCCTTTTTCACCAGCCAGCCCCAACCGGAACCGAAGGTGCCGATGGACGTCTTGCTGAACTCTTCCTTGAACTTGTCGAACGAACCGAAAGCCGCGTTGATGGCTTCAGCCAGCGCGCCGGTAGGTTGACCGCCGGCGTTTGGCGCCAGGCAGTTCCAGTAGAAGGTGTGGTTCCAGACCTGAGCGGCGTTGTTGAAGATACCGCCCGACGAAGATTTAACGATTTCTTCCAGGGTCTTGCCTTCGAACTCGGTGCCTGGCACCAGGTTGTTCAGGTTCACGACGTAGGTGTTGTGGTGCTTGTCGTGGTGGTATTCCAGAGTTTCCTTGGAAATGTGCGGCTGCAGGGCATCGTGTGCGTAAGGCAGCGGCGGCAATTCGAAAGCCATGATGATTCTCCTAGTCAGGTCAGTTGCGGTGAGCGCAAGGCCGATCACGGGCGGCCAGACAAGCGCCGGGGAGTTTGTACTCTTTGCGGCGCAGGGAATCGGATCATAGCACCGGGGGTGCGGCATAACCACGCAACAACTGTGTGGAATAGAGGTTCCAGAGCCTTTTGGAATAATCAGCCTGCAACAATTAATTGAAACGCCACCGCAAACATCATCACCGCGACCAGCAGGTCGAGTATCCGCCATGTACTTGGCCGGGCCAGCCACGGCGCCAGCCACGCCGCGCCCAGCGCCAGGGTGAAAAACCACAGCAACGACGCACTCGCCGCGCCCACCACATAAGCACCGGGCTCGGTTTGTTGCGCCCCGAGAGAGCCGATCAGCAACACCGTATCCAGATAAACGTGCGGGTTGAGCAGGGTGACGGCCAACGCACTGAGCATGACGGCACGCAGTGAGCGAACGGTCTGGTTTTCACTCTGTTGCAGGCTTTGTTTCGAGCAGGCCCGGCGCAGTGCCTGGCTGCCGTACCAAATCAGAAACACCGCGCCACCCCAGCGGGCGACCGCCAGCAGTGTCGGATTTTGCGCCAGGACCGTCGCGAGGCCGAAGACTCCGGCCGCCACCAACAATGCATCGCAGACCACGCACAGCGCTGCCACCGGCAGGTGATGTTCGCGTCGAAGACTTTGCGCGAGCACAAACGCATTTTGAGTGCCGATCGCCATGATCAGTCCAGCGGCGACCAGCAGGCCGTTTACATAACTTTGCCACATACGTCATTACTCCCCGTTGGCCGCGAGATCGCGCAGTACTTGCAGGGCGCGTTCAGCATCGGCCTGACCGACGAACAGGTGGTCGTGGTAGTAACCGGCGATCACGTTGCAGCTGATGCCGGCCTTGCCTAAAGCGGTGGCGAACGCGGCAGTCAGGCCAACTGCTTCCAGCGCCGAGTGCACATTCAAGGTGATCCAGGCCGCGACATAGTCGAAGCTGAAACCGGCCTGTTCGGCGTGGGAGCGTTCCAGAATCACGGTCAGACCTTCCTGCTCGCGAAAGCTGCCGACGATCTCAAGGCCAGTCGGCAACGTGCCGTCGCGCAGGGTGCAAAACACGTATTCGCCGGCGTTGAGTTGCGGGCTCATGCTGCGCAGCAAGGTTGCCAATGAAGTTTCACCAGCCATGTCGGTATTCCTTGTTCAAAAGTGCTTGTCGGGCATTCTGGGCTGCTAACCTGTATAAGAAAAACCAATCATGCTGATCGCTCATTAGGAAAACTGATGTTCGACTATAAATTACTCTCTGCCCTGGCTGCCGTTATCGAGCAGGCCGGGTTCGAACGGGCCGCGCAGGTGCTTGGCTTGTCGCAATCGGCGATCTCCCAGCGCATCAAGTTGCTGGAAGCGCGGGTCGGCCAACCGGTGCTGGTGCGGGTTACGCCGCCGGCCCCGACTGAAATCGGTCGGCGCTTGCTCAACCATGTGCAACAAGTGCGTCTGCTGGAGCGTGACTTGCAATCCCAGGTGCCGGCGCTGGACGAAGAAGGCCTGCCGGAACGTCTGCGAATTGCATTGAATGCCGACAGCCTGGCCACGTGGTGGGCGCAAGCGGTGGGCGATTTTTGTGCCGAACAACACCTGCTGCTGGATCTGGTGGTCGAGGACCAGACCGTCGGCCTCAAACGCATGCGTGCCGGTGACGTGGCGGCGTGTGTCTGCGCCAGTGAGCGCCCGGTGGCCGGGGCTCGCAGCGTTCTGTTGGGGGCCATGCGTTATCGGGCATTGGCCAGCCCGGCGTTCATCGCCCGGCATTTCCCGCAAGGCGTTCGTGCCGATCAACTGGCGAAAACCCCGGCGCTGGTCTTTGGCCCGGACGATTTCCTGCAACATCGTTACCTTGCTTCGGTGGGGGTTGATGGCGGTTTCGAACACCATTTATGCCCCTCGTCAGAAGGCTTCATTCGTTTGACCGAGGCCGGACTCGGCTGGGGGCTGGTGCCTGAATTACAGGTGCGCGAGCAACTGGAGCGCGGTGTATTGGTCGAGCTTTTGCCAGATAAGCCCATCGATGTGCCGCTGTACTGGCATCATTGGCGTAATGGCGGTCAGCTTCTGGGGTTGCTGACGGACCAATTGGTGCGTTCGTCGAAGCAATGGCTGGTGCCGTTGGACTGACGGGCAGCGTCAAGACTCACGAATCAGGCAAAACGAAAGACATCGGAGCACTACATGAAAATTCTGGTCACCGGCGCAAGCGGCTTCATCGGCGGACGCTTTGCGCGTTTCGCGTTGGAGCAGGGCCTGGACGTGCGGGTCAACGGTCGCCGGGCCGAAAGCGTCGAACATCTGGTGCGCCGTGGCGCCGAGTTTATTCAGGGCGATTTGAGCGACCCGGAACTGGCGCGCGACCTGTGTTCAGATGTCGAGGCCGTGGTCCATTGCGCGGGGGCGGTGGGGCTGTGGGGACGTTATCAGGACTTTCATCAAGGCAACGTCCAGGTCACTGAAAACGTGGTTGAAGCCTGCCTGAAACAGCGCGTTCGACGCCTGGTGCACTTGTCGTCGCCGTCGATCTACTTCGACGGTCGCGACCACTTGGGGTTGACCGAAGAACAGGTGCCCAAGCGTTTCAAGCACCCCTACGCCGCGACCAAATTTTTGGCCGAGCAAAAGGTCTTCGGTGCCCAGGAGTTTGGCCTCGAAACCCTGGCCCTGCGTCCGCGTTTCGTCACCGGCGCAGGTGATATGAGCATCTTCCCACGCCTGCTGAAAATGCAGCGCAAAGGCCGCTTGGCGATCATCGGCAACGGCCTCAACAAGGTCGACTTCACCAGCGTGCACAACCTCAACGAAGCGTTGCTCAGCAGTTTGCTGGCCAGCGGCTCGGCCTTGGGCAAGGCCTACAACATCAGTAACGGAACGCCGATTCCGCTGTGGGATGTGGTCAATTACGTCATGCGCAACATGGAAGTCCCACAAGTCACGCGTTACCGTTCCTACGGTTTGGGTTACACCGTCGCGGCACTCAATGAAGGTGTGTGCAAACTGTGGCCGGGGCGCCCGGAGCCGACCTTGTCGCGGCTGGGCATGCAGGTCATGAACAAAAATTTCACCCTGGACATCAGCCGCGCCCGGCATTATCTGGACTACGATCCGAAAGTCAGTGTCTGGGCCGCCCTCGATGAATTCTGCAGTTGGTGGAAGGCTCAAGACCTGCGTTGACGTCGCGCTAGTCGTCTGCCCGCACTGAACCGAGTTGGGAGTAGGGAGTCAATCGGTGCGGCAGCGGGGTTTATACTCGCCGCATAAAGCCATCACCGCGTTTCACAAAGGTTGACTCAATGTCCATGCGTAACGATGCCAACGACGATTTTGATGATGTACCGAGCCTGCGCGCCGACAGCCTCGACGATGATGATTTTGCGCCTACCGCTCGCACCAGCGTGCATTCGCGGCCGGCACCGGTGGTCAAGGTCAAGAGCGCCAGCACCGGCGCGCTGTGGGCATTGGTCGGCGCCTTGTTTTTTGCCTTTGCCGGCCTTGCCTGGTGGAGCTTTCAGCAGATCTCGCTGATGGAACAACAACTGGTGGCCACCCAGGAAAGTTTCGCGCGTATCAGTGAGGAAGCGGCGGGGCGCTTGCAGGACATTTCCGGCAAGGTCGTTGCCAGCCAGACCAACGTCACCAGCGACAGCGAAGCGCTGAAACTGCAAATCAAAGACCTGGAAAACAAGCTGCTGGATCAAGGCAAGCAGCAACAAGGCGTAGTCGGTCAGGCCTCGGATCTGGACAAACGCCTGGCGCAGATGACCGCGCAAACCAGCGATCTGGATAAGCGTCTGGCGCAACTCACCACCCAGCACACCGAACAACAGGCGGCCAATACGCAATTGCAGGCGCAGCTCAAATCGCTGAGCAGCGAATTGACCGCACTGAAAAGTGCCCCGGCGGACACCAGCAAAGTCGAGGCCGAACTGAAAAGCCTTGGCGCCGACGTCGCCGCGCTGAAAAAACAAGGCAACCCAAGTGCAGCCATTGATCGTCTGGAACAAGACATGGTTGTGCTCAAAAGCCTGCAGGACAACCGCCCGGCCGTTGCGCAAGGTTCCACCAATACCGCTGAGTTCGACGCGTTCCGCGGCCAGGTCACCCGCAACATCAACACCCTTCAGGCCCAAATCCAGAACCTGCAGCAGCAGCTTCGCGCCCGGCAATAGACCTCAGGCAACCTTGTAGCAGCTGTCGAGCCCCGGCGAGGCTGCGTTCGGCTGCGAAGCAGTCGTCAATCCGATCAACTCGGTCTACCTGAAGCACCGAGTCGGTAGATTTTGCGACTGCTTCGCAGCCGGTCGCAGCCTCGCCGGGGCTCGACAGCTGCTACGGGTCTGGGTGTATCTCCCATTGCCGTCTACGCTCTTGAAACATCGACAAGAACGAGGGATGCACAATGGGGGTTTTGCACAAATTGACCTTGATGGGCGCAATGCTGCTTCTGTGCCTGGGCCAGGCTTTCGCTGCCGGCACCGAAAAAGAAGACAGCCAAGCTGCCAGGGCCTTGCTGGAGAAAGCCCTGGCCTATTACCACGACAATGGCGACAAGGCCCTCGCGGCGTTCAGCCGTCAGGGCGAGTTTGTCGACAAAGAGCGCTACGTGTTTGTGGTCGATACCAAAGGCGTAATGCTCGCCAGTGGTGGGCCGTCTGCGGCGTTGATCGGACGGAACGTGACCGAGACGCTCGGGCCAGACTTGCAGAAAGCCTTCAAGGACGCCTTGAAAGTACCGGAGGGCAATGGCATCCAGGAGGCTGAATACCGCTGGCAGAACTGGGCCGACGGCAAGGTCGAGCTCAAGCATGTGTTCTATCAGCGCGTAGGGGCGCGAATCCTCGCGGTCGGTTACTACCTGCCACGGGCGTCAGCGGAACAGGCAATGGCGCTGCTGAACAAAGCCGCGACCGATCTGGCCAAGGACGAGAAGGGTACGCTGACCGCCATCAACTCCCTCAAGGGCGGTTACTTGCAGGATGACCTGTATGTATTCGTCGTCGACCTGGACACCCAGCGTTATGTGGCTCACGGCACCAATCTGCGGCTGATCAATACCGACTTCAGCAAGATCAAGGACCCGGACGGCAAACCGGTGGGCGAGCCGATCCTGGCGTTGATGGCCAAACAGGATTATGGCGAATACGCATACCGCTGGAAAAACCCGGTGACCGGCAAGGTTGAGGACAAGCATGCCTACCTTAAAAAGGTCGGGCACTTCCTGGTGGCGGTCGGGTATTACAGCCCTTGAATCTCAGTGACTGATAAACCGCTATCGCGGGCAAGCCCGCTCCCACAGTTGACCGCGTTCTCTGGAACAACTCGGTCTGTTGTGGGAGCGGGCTTGCCCGCGATGGACGCGACTCGTTCTACTACCGAACCTTATCCTCTCGCCCCCGCAACAACATATTCGGCATGGCCACCGCCGCCGCCAGCCCCAACAGCGACACCGCCGCACTGACCATCAGCAAATGCCTGAAGGTCAGCAGCAGTTCGGCGCGCAAGGCGTTTTGCGCATCCCCCGGCGCGGCGTTCAGGCCGTCGAGCAAGACATTGCCCGAGCTGCCCTCGGCAATCAGCGATGAACCGGCAATGTGGGCAAAACTGGAATCCTGCAACAGCGCCAGCAACAGTGCCGACATCAACGCCACTCCCACCGCGCCGCCCAGTGAGCGGAAGAGATTGGTGGTGCTGGTGGCAACGCCGATATCACGCTGCTCCACCGAATTCTGCGTGCCGACCAATGACGTCGGGAATTGCATGCCACTGGCGATCCCGCACAGCAACATGAACAGGCTACTGAGCCAAAAGGCCTGGGGCGGGCTGAACGCCATACCCAGAATCGCCATCGGCATGAGTGCAGCGCCCGTCAGGATCATCGGTTTGTAGCGCCCGGTGACGGAGGTCCGGCGTCCGGCAAAGTACGCACCAATCGGCAAACCCATGGCCAGTGGCAACAAGTGCAGCGCGGCGCTGTCGGCCCCGGCGCCGGTGACGCTCTGGAAGCGCAGCGGCATCAGCACGATCAACGAGATCGCCTGGAAGCTGGTGAAGAAAATCGTGCACCAGCAAAAAATGGCATTGCGGTTGGCGAACAAGTGCATCGGCAGCAAGGGCTCACGCGCCCGACGCTCATGCCAGACGAACAGCGCCAGTACCAACACCGCAGACCCGAACAAGGCCAGCACTTCGGCGCTGCGCCACGAATGACCCTGACCCACCTGAGTGATACCCAGCAGCAACGCAGTCAAACCGATGATCATCAGCAGCGTGCCGAGGTAATCAATGATGGGTTTGCGCTGTGGCACCGGCAGCCCGACGAGTGTGCGATTGGCCACCAGCCAGGCACCGAGGCCCAGCGGCAGATTGATCAAAAACACCCAGCGCCAGGACAAGTACTCGGTCATGTAACCGCCAAGCACCGGGCCGGCTACGCTCGCCACCGCGTACATGCTGCTGAAATAGCCTTGATAACGACCACGCTCCCGAGGCGGCACGATGTCGCCGATGATCGCCTGGCTGACCGAAATCATCCCGCCCGCGCCGATGCCTTGAATGATCCGCGCCAGCACCAATTGCTCCATGCTTTGGGCCATGCCGCAAAACAACGAAGCGAGGGTGAACAGCCCCATGCCGAACAGCATCAGCTTGCGCCGACCATACAAATCGCCGAGCTTGCCGTAGATCGGCACCGCCACTGTCATCGCCACCATGTACCCGGAAATCACCCAGGCCAGCAAGCTGACGTCCTTGAACTGCGCGGAAATCGCCGGCATCGAGACGGCGACGATGGTCTGGTCCAGCGCGCCGAGAAAAATCGCCAGCATCAAGGCGATAAGCACGCTGCGAATGGCTGGCTTGGGCGTGTCAGGCTGGTTGAGATTGGTCACGGTAAAACCTGCGGGCAGTGATGGATCCGCAAGGGGCAAGGCGAGCGGGGATGCTCGCCAGTGTACAGGGTGTGTTATCCATTTTTCCCGCGACGCGGGAAAAATGGATAACACACCCTGCGATAGCAAGCTATTCGATAGCCTCGTATGGAAGCCCGACGTAATTTTCTGCAATGGTTTTTCTACCCGCTTCAGAGCCGACAAAGTAGTCCAGCTCCGACTCGCTGATGCGTTGACTGAACGCGTCATGCTCGTCGAAGCGGTGCAGCATCGACGTCATCCACCAGGAAAACCGTTCGGCTTTCCACACCCGGCGCAGGCAGATCTCGGAGTATTTCCCCAGCAAATCCACGCGTCCTTGCTGGTAAACCTTCAACAGAATATTGAACAGCGTGCTGACGTCACTGGCCGCCAGGTTCAGGCCCTTGGCACCGGTGGGCGGGACAATGTGCGCCGCGTCGCCGACCAGGAACATCCGCCCGTATTGCATTGGCTCGACCACAAAGCTGCGCAGTGGCGCGATGCTTTTTTCGATGGACGGGCCGGTCACCAGCGCGTCGGCGAGGGCGGTCGGCAGCCGCGATTTGAGCTCATCCCAGAAGCGCTGGTCCGACCAGTCCTGCACCTGATCCTCGACCGGCACCTGGAGGTAATAACGGGTACGGGTAGACGAACGCATGCTGCACAGCGCGAAACCACGTTCGTGACGGGCATACACCAACTCTTCGTGCACCGGCGGCGTGTCGGCGAGAATGCCGAGCCAGCCGAACGGATAGACCCGCTCGAATACCTTGAGGCAGTCGTCGGGGATCGATTGGCGAGCCACGCCATGGAAGCCGTCGCACCCGGCGATGTAGTCGCAATCGAGGCGATACGTCTGGCCATCCTTCTCGAAGGTCACGAAAGGTTCGTCGCTTTTCATGCCGTGCGGGACGACATTGGTGGCCTCGTAAATCGTCTGCGCACCGGCCTCCCGACGAGCGGCCATCAGGTCGCGGGTGACTTCGGTCTGGCCATACACCATCACGGTTTTGCCCCCGGTCAGGGCGTGCAGGTCGATGTGTACTTGGCGGCCGTCGAGCGCCAGTTCGAAACCGGTGTGCACCAGTCCTTCGGCGTCCATTCGCTGCCCGACACCGGCCTGACGCAACAGCTCTACCATGCCTTGTTCAAGGACGCCGGCACGGATTCGACCGAGCACATAATCCGGGCTCTGGCGTTCAAGGATGAGGGTGTCGATACCGGCGTTGTGCAGCAACTGGCCGAGCAGCAAACCGGACGGACCGGCGCCAATGATGGCGATTTGGGTTTTCAGCATTTTCATTGTTATCAGGACTCGCAAGCTCCACGCGACCAGAGCCGGTGAATTATTTTTATGGATCGAGTGCTTGCATTTTTCCCTTGCGAGTCTGTCAATTGAAGGTGAAAACTGAGCCGATATCTGTACATTCTGCCAATCGGTGCGATTATCGCCCGTCACCTGAAGCCTGGATTGAAGTGATGAACAAGCCTGACCTGCCTTCGATTCCAGTGTTCAAGCTCTACGGTGAAAGCCTGGACTGGCCGACCCCGGACTTGCTGCACTGCGAAACCATTTCCAAACGCAGCCGCGAACATCAATGGGAAATCAAACCCCACCGCCACGCCGATTTGTGCCAGTTACTCTTCGTCTTCAAAGGTCAGGCAGAGCTTGAAATCGAAGGTAAACGCACGCAACTGACTGAGCCTGCCATCCTGATCCTGCCGCCATTGTCGGTGCACGGTTATCGGTTTTCCGAGGACGTCGAAGGGTTTGTATTGACCCTGGCCGCGCCGTTGGTGACCCATCTGCAGGCGCAACTGGGCAACTCGGTAAATGCGCTGGCCCAGGCCGAAAGCTACTCGGCGGGCAAGGACGGCGATTACCTCAACAGCCTTTTTTCAGCGCTGCAGGACGAATACACCGGTCACCAACCGGCGCGTGAAATGCTCATGCATTCGTTGGTCAGCGTGATCATGGTGTGGGTCAGCCGGCAGGTAATCACGCGCCGCACTGCCAGCCAGCGTCCGCAGCGTGCCCGGGAATACCTCAACGGTTTTATTCAACTGGTGGAAGAGACTTACCGCCAGCACGTCAAGGTCGAAGACCTGGCGCATCGGCTGGGGATTTCCGTGTCCCACCTCAACGGCACGTGCCGTGAACTGGCGGGACAACCGGCGTTGCAGATCATGCACGAACGGCAATTGCTGGAGGCCAAGCGTTTGCTGACCTACACCAGCATGACCATTTATGAAATGTCCGACGTGTTGGGATTTTCCGATCCGACCAACTTCACGCGCCTGTTCCGGCGTCGAGTGGGGATTTCTCCCAAGGCGTTTCGCGACCGCTTGAAGGCCGATCAGGACAACGAGGCCTGATCCTCTTCGTTAGCGCAGGGCGTTGAGGGTCGCGTTGTGGGGGATGCAGCGCTCGAAGTTGCAGCTCGCAAATTCGCGGGGCAGTTGGCGCAACTGCTCGACCCGCCAGGCGGCTGTGCCATACAGCGCCAGCGTCGCCGCGCAGGTAATGAAAATGGCGAGGTATCTTCTTGTTTTGGTGTTCATGGCGTTTGACCTCTGAACGAATACCGCTTGGGTATTACTTTGAGCATAGGTCAGCGCGGTGGAGTTGCCACTGAAGCGATATCGGCTCTGACACGGTATTCAGAGCCTTGATGATCCCCTGTGGGAGCTTGCTCGCGATAGCGATTGATCATTCAACAACGATGTCGACTGAACTACCGCTATCGCGAGCAAGCTCGCAGGTTTTTTATAGGCCGACATCCC
This sequence comes from Pseudomonas sp. OV226, assembly GCF_003148705.1. Classification (NCBI taxonomy): domain Bacteria; kingdom Pseudomonadati; phylum Pseudomonadota; class Gammaproteobacteria; order Pseudomonadales; family Pseudomonadaceae; genus Pseudomonas; species Pseudomonas sp. OV226. The sequence goes on from NZ_QGGS01000002.1 coordinate 164,600, forward strand.
ACTCCGGTTCCTCGGGGAACCTTAAAACAAGAAAATCCAGCAGGCTGCGCAGCGCCGCCGGCATGTGTTTGCGTGAGGCGTACACCGCGTAGATGTTCATCTGCCGGTGCTCGGCATGGGGTAGCAGACGAATCAGCTCACCGCTGTGGATATGCACGCCGGCCTGATAACTGGGGAGCATTGCCACCCCCGCGCCGGCCATTGTCGCGCGCAGCAACGTGCTGGCTTCGTTGGCGCTGATGTTGCCCTGCACCGGCACCGAGACCGGCTCACCGTCCTCCTCGAAATGCCAAAGGCTTTTGCCGAAGTAGGAATGGGTCAGGCAGTTGTGCTGACTCAAATCTTCCACCCGCTGTGGCCTCGGATGTTCACGCAGATAGGCCGGGGACGCGCAAATCACTGAGCGGCAGACCGTCAGCCGGCGGGCAATCAGATTCGGGTCCAGGTCGTTGCTGGTGCGTATCGCCAGATCAATGCGTTCATCCACCAGGTTCACGGTGCGGTCGAGCATCTGCATATCGATGCTGACGCCGGGGTAACGTTTGACGTAGGCGGCCATGGCATCCGCCAGTTGGGCCTGACCAAACGAGGTGCTGACGCTGATTCGCAACAGCCCGCGCGGCGCATCGTCGGGCTCGCGGATGGCGGCTTGCATGTCGGTGGACAAGTCGAGCATCTGCCGGCAGCGGGGCAGCATCTCGGTGCCGGCAGCCGTCAGGCTCAACTTGCGTGTCGTGCGGTGCATCAACCGGGCGCCGACCCAATCTTCCAGTTCCGCCAGATAACGCGAAACCACCGGGCGTGACAGGTCCAGTTGATCGGCCGCCGCCGACTGGCTGCCGAGGTCGACCACGCTGACGAACACGCGCATTGCTTGTAGACGATCCATGATTTGCCCACTTTTAGAAACAAACTATGTTCAAGCATCGCATTTTTTGTACTGAGTCAGGCAACTAAGCTCTGTCCCCCTGTAGGAGCTGACGAGTGAAACGAGGCTGCGATCTTTTGATCTTGCCTTTACAAGATCGCAGCCTCGTTTCACTCGTCAGCTCCTACAGAGCCATCGGCCAACCTTGGCCATCAACAACGGAGCAACAGATGATCGGCTTCACCTCGCTTAAACGTATTTTGCTGGCCACCGCCACGCTCGGCTTCGCGGCCCATGCAGCCGCGGCATCGACGCTGACCCTGGACGTTTACAACCCCGGCGACAAGGCGATTTTCCCGGTGACGTCGGTGCTGGTCAGTGGCGAAAAGGACGCGATTCTGGTGGATGCGCAGTTCGGCAAATCCCAGGCTGAACAGGTCGTCGAGAAAATCCGCGCCAGCGGCAAGCAACTGACCACCATCTACATCAGCCACGGCGACCCGGATTACTACTTCGGCCTCGACACCCTGACCGCTGCGTTCCCGAACGCCAAAGTGCTCGCCTCGCAACCGACCGTGGATCACATCAAGCACACCGTCGACGGCAAACTCGCGTTCTGGGGCCCGAAAATGGGCGCCGACGTCCCCTCTAAAACCATCGTGCCGGGTGTACTCAAGGGCGACAGCCTGATGCTCGAAGGGCAGAAGTTGCAGGTGGTGGGGCTGGCGGGCAAGCAACCGGATCGCACCTTCGTCTGGATTCCGTCGATCAAGGCCGTCGTCGGAGGCGTGGTCGTGGCAGAAAACATCCACGTCTGGATGGCTGACACGCAAACACCGCAGTCACACGCCGATTGGCTGACTACGCTGCATTCCATCGAAACCCTGAAACCGAAAACCATCGTGCCGGGTCATTACCTCGGTGACAGTGCCCGCTCGTTGGCGGCCGTGCAGTTCACCGCCGACTACATCAAGGCCTTCGATGATGAAACCGCCAAGGCAAAAGACTCCGCTGCACTGATCGCCGCGATGAAGAAACGCTACCCGACACTGGGCGAGGAAAGCTCGCTGGAGTTGAGCGCCAAAGTCGCGAAGGGCGAGATGAAGTGGGGTGAATGAGTTTCTGATCGTTCCCCCGCAGAGCGCGGGAACGATCATTGGGCATGTACTAATTCACTTGAGCCAACTGGAGAACGTCATGAGCAACATCGCAATCATCGGAGCCACCGGTCGTGCCGGTAGCCAACTGTTGGAAGAGGCCCTGCGTCGCGGTCACAGCGTTACGGCCATCGCTCGCGACACGTCGAAGCTCGGCCCACGTGCCGGTGTGGTGAACAAAGCCGTGGATGCACTCGACGCCGAGGCGTTGCAAGCGGCAGTCGCTGGCCATGATGTGGTGATCAGCGCCGCGCACTTCGCGACCTTGCCCGCCAGTGCCGTCATCGGCCCAGTGAAAAAGGCCGGTGTGAAACGCCTGCTGGTGGTGGGCGGTGCCGGCTCATTGCGGTTGCCGGACGGGACTCGCGTGATCGACAGCAAGGGCTTTCCCGAGGAGTACAAAGCGGAGGCGGGTGCCGGTGCTGTGTTCCTGGAGAACCTGCTTCAGGAAAAGGACCTGGACTGGACCTTCCTGTCACCGTCGGCGGAGTTTGTCGAAGGCGAGCGCACGGGCACGTTTCGTGTCGGCAAGGATGACTTGCTGGTGAGCAGTGCCGGGCGCAGCTGGATCACGTTTGCCGATTATGCGATGGCGATGATGGATGAAGTGGAAGCGCCAAAGCACACTCGCCAGCGTTTCACCGTCGGGTACTGATCACCTGACCGCCGCAAACCTGTAGCAGCTGGCGCAGCCTGCGTCCGGCTGCGTAGCAGTCGTAAACCCTGCATCCACGGTTTTTCTGACACACCGTGAACTATGGTTTTACGACTGCTACGCAGCCGGACGCAGGCTTCGCCAGCTGCTACAGGATTTCGCTCATCGCGCCTGCGCTTGCTCCACCAACCACCCCATCAGCTCGCGCAACTTCGGCGACGGTCCGGGTTTTTCCGGGAACACCAGGTAATACGCCAGCCCCGTCTTCACCTTCAGTTCAAACGGCATGACCAGCCGCCCGGCGCTCAAGTCATCGCCAATCAACGACCAGTCCCCAATCGCTACCCCCGTTCCCTGAGACGCCATCGACATCGCCAGGTCCAGCGTTTCAAAGTGCTGACCCTTGCTGACATTGCTCAAGCGAACATTGGCGGTGGCCAGCCAGGCCTTCCAGTCCCGTTCATCCCGTGTCGGGTGCAGCAGCATGTGTTTCTCAAGATCTTCGGGCGTCTGCAACGGCACCGGGCCTTCGAGCAGCGGTTTGGAGCAGACCGGCGTCAGCTGTTCTTCAAACAGGCGCTGGGACACCAATACGCTGTCTGGCGGCGCGCCGTACATCACCGCCGCGTCGAACTGCTCGCGATGAAAATCCACACCGTGCTTGATCGTGGTAGTCAATTCCACCGGCACATCCGGGCGCTCCCGTTGCCACTGCAACAGGCGCGGCAACAGCCAACGCATGACGCACGTCGGGGCCTTGAGTTGCAAGGTCTCGCGCTTCTCGCCGATCTGCTCCACCGCCTCGTCGATCAGGCCGAAAATCTGCTGGACCCGTGGCAGCCATTCACGTCCTTCAGCCGTCAGGTCCAGGCCTCGGGCCTGGCGAATGAACAACTCATACCCCAGATGATCTTCCAGCCCGGCGATCTGTCGGCTCACTGCGCCTTGGGTGATGTGCAGCTGTTCGGCTGCGCGGGTGAAATTGCAGCACTGCGCGGTGATCAGGAAAGTGTGCAGCGCCGGCAGAGGTGGCAGTCGTTTCATTGGGATCCAAGGTATGACGTGAGGACATGGCTAGTATGATTTTTTATCCATTGTTGCGGCTATGTGTCGCCCGTTCCAATGAGGCCATCCCTGGACCTGCCCACGCATCATAAACAACGCGCAGGCCCGGCGTCTCAATCGAACAAGAAGGGCAAATTACATGGCGACGTGCGGCGAAGTATTGGTCAAGTTACTCGAAGATTACGGGGTCGAGCAGGTGTTCGGCATTCCCGGGGTTCACACCGTGGAGCTGTACCGCGGGCTGGCCCGTTCGAGCATCAACCACGTCACTCCGCGTCACGAACAAGGCGCCGGCTTCATGGCCGACGGTTATGCGCGTACCAGCGGCAAACCGGGTGTGTGCTTCATCATCACCGGCCCTGGCATGACCAACATCACCACTGCGATGGGTCAGGCCTATGCCGACTCGATCCCGATGCTGGTGATCTCCAGCGTGCAATCGCGCAGCCAATTGGGGGGCGGTCGCGGCAAGCTGCATGAGCTGCCGAACCAGGGCGCATTGGTCGCCGGCGTGGCGGCGTTCTCCCACACCTTGATGTCGGCGTCTGAATTGCCCGGCGTACTGGCGCGTGCCTTTGCCCTGTTCCAGGCCGGTCGTCCGCGTCCGGTGCACATCGAAATTCCATTGGACGTGCTGGTTGAAGAAGCCGACGACCTGCTCAGCAGCGTACCGGTGAACATCGACCGCGCCGGTGCATCGCCGACCGCCGTTTCGCGCATGAGCGAGTTGCTGGCCGGCGCCAAGCGTCCGCTGATCCTCGCCGGTGGCGGTGCCATCGATGCCGCCGCTGAGTTGACCGAACTGGCCGAACTGCTGGACGCGCCAGTCGCCCTGACCATCAATGCCAAGGGCATGCTGGAATCCAGCCACCCGTTGCTGATCGGTTCGACCCAAAGCCTGGTTGCCACCCGCGCCCTGGTGGCCGAGGCCGACGTAGTGTTGGCCATCGGCACCGAGCTGGCCGAGACCGACTACGACGTGACCTTCGCCGGTGGTTTCGAAATTCCTGGCCAATTGCTGCGCGTGGACATCGACCCGGACCAGACCGTGCGCAACTACCCGCCGCACGTGGCGCTGGTGTCCGACTCACGTAACGCCGCCCAAGCCTTGCTCACTGCCCTGTCGCACACATCGCTGGCGGCGCGCCGCAACGATTGGGGTCAGGTGCGTGCTGCCCGCTTGCGTGAAGAACTGGCCGGCACCTGGGACGCTCCGACACTGGCTCAGACCCGCTTCCTCGAAACCGTTCTGCACGAGTTGCCGGAGGCCGTGTTCGTCGGCGATTCGACCCAGCCTGTCTACACCGGCAACCTGACGTTCAACCCCGAGCGCCCGCGTCGCTGGTTCAACTCGTCCACCGGTTACGGCACCCTCGGTTACGCCTTGCCGGCCGCTATCGGCGCCTGGCTTGGCGGCAGCGTTGTCGGCGACTCGCGTCCTCCGGTGGTGTGTCTGATCGGTGACGGTGGCCTGCAATTCACCCTGCCGGAACTGGCCAGCGCCGTTGAAGCGCGCACTCCGGTGATCGTGCTGCTGTGGAATAACCAGGGCTACGAAGAGATCAAGAAATACATGGTCAACCGCGCCATCGAGCCGGTCGGCGTGGACATCTACACCCCGGACTTCATCGGTGTGGCCAAGGCGCTGGGCTGTGCCGCCGACGCGGTCAACGGTGTCGAGCAACTGCGCGTTGCATTGCGTGCCGCTGCCGACCGTCAGGGCCCGACCCTGATTGAAATCGATCAGACCCAGTGGATGAAGGCGGTGTCGAAATGAGTTTTCCAACAACCTTGGATGGCGTGTTCATCAATGGCCAATGGTCGGCCGGCAACGAACACCTGCGCGTGATCAACCCGGCAACCGAAGCGTTGCTGACCACCGTCAATGGCGGTGATGCCCAGGCTGTCGATCAGGCCGTGAGCGCGGCGACCAACGCTTTCTCCGAGTGGTCGAAAACCAGCGGTGCCGAACGTGGCGCGATTCTGCGCAACATCGCGGCCGGCGTGCAGGCCGCTCGTGAGCGCTTGATGCACTTGCAGTCGAGCAACAACGGCAAGCCACAGTTTGAAGCGGCCATCGACGTCGACGACGTGATCGCTACCTTCGAGTATTACGCCGGTCTGGCCGAAGGGCTGGACGCGAAACAAGACAGCGCTGTTGAGCTGCCGACTGAAGATTTCAGCGCACGTCTGCGCCGTGAGCCTGCCGGTGTGGTCGGTTTGATCGTGCCGTGGAATTTCCCGATGGTCACCACCGCCTGGAAACTCGCCCCGGCCCTGGCTGCCGGTTGCTGCGTGGTGCTCAAACCGTCCGAAGTGACGCCGCTGCCAGAGTTGGAACTGGCGGCCATCATCGCCAAGGCCGGCTTGCCTGCCGGCGTTTTCAACCTGGTCTGCGGCACGGGCCTGGCGGTCGGAGCGCCGCTGTCGGCGGATCCGCGCATCGCCAAAATCTCCTTCACCGGCAGCAACGCGGTGGGTGTGCAGGTCATGCAACGGGCGGCGGAAACCGTGAAAGGCGTGAGCCTGGAGCTGGGCGGTAAATCGTCGCTGCTGGTACTGGCCGATGCTGACATCGAACTGGCGGTGGAAGTGGCGTGCGGCGGTGGTTTCTTCAACGCCGGGCAAATGTGCTCCGCCACCAGCCGCGTGCTGGTTGCCGATGAAGTCGCCGATGAATTCCTGTTGCGCCTGAAGGCTCGCGCCGAAGCCATTCGCGTGGCTGACCCGTTCGACCCGGCGGTGGAAATGGGTGCGCTGGTCAACCACGCGCAATACCAGCGTGTGCTCGGCCACATCGACCGAGGCTTGAGTGCGGGCGCCAAGCTGATGTGCGGCGGTAATCGTCCGGCAGACCTGCCGCGCGGATATTTTTTACAGCCGACGATTTTCACCGAAGTGCCCCTGGACAGTGCGTTGTGGTGTGAAGAGATTTTCGGCCCGGTGATCTGCGTTCGCAGTTTTGCCACTGAAGCCGAGGCGATTGCCTTGGCCAACGACAGTCAGTTTGGCCTGGTCGCCAGCGTCGTCACGCGCAATGCCGAAACGGCTGACCGCGTCGCTAACGCCTTGCAGGCGGGGCTGGTGTGGATCAACGCGCCACAGGTGATCTTCCCGCAGACCGCCTGGGGTGGCTACAAGCAGAGCAGCATCGGCCGCGAATTGGGGCCGTGGGGCTTGCAGGCTTTCCAGGAAATCAAACACGTGATTCGGGCCGTCTGACGGCACGAAAAAGGTGAGCGCATGCCTCGAAACGAGGCATGCGCTGGCGTCATGGCTTCAATGAGTTTTTATCGATAGTCAGGTGATTTACACGACCTCAGGATGAACCCGTCGGCTCAGCTCTAACCCTTTGAATACGGGGGTTTGAAGCGGATCTGACCGCGCGGATACAACGGTTGCGACCAACCTCATAATTTACAAAAACAAAGGGAGTCCTTCATGGGCGAGCATGATCTGAACAGACGTCAATTCATCAAAACCGTGGGCGTAGCCTCGGTGGCAGCGGCCGCCATGAGCATGCCGTTCATCAAGGCCAATGCCAGCGACACACGTTTTGCCGGCAAGACCCTGCGTTTGCTGACCTGGTCCGATGACACTGGTCTGGCAGCCCTGCGCAACATCGCTGCAACTTTCGAAGACAAGTACGGCTGCAAGGTCATCGCTGACCGTACCGGCAGTACCTCGGAAATGGTTGCCAAACTGAAGGCCGGCGGTGATCGTCCGCAGTACGACATCATCACCCTGGCTGGCGTCGGTGCCGAAGGTCTGGCCGCCGCCAACCTGCTGGAAAAACCCGACCTCAACCGCATTCCCAACCTGGTCGACGTACCGGAAAAATACCGCACCGGCGCCAATGGCCACGGTATCGGTTACCTCCTGTGGTGCAACAGCCTCGTCTACAGCACCCGCACCCAGAAAGAAGCGCCGACCAGCTACGCCTCCCTGTGGGACGCCGACGCTGCGCCGAACATCTTCCTGCCGCCGCCAAACTGGACCGAGGCCATGGACCTGATCATCATCGCCGCCAAACTGGCCGGTGGTGACGAGCACAACATTGAGCCGGGCTTCAAGAAACTCGCCGAGCTGAAAGATCGCGTGGTGACCCTGGGTGAAAACCCGAACCAGATCGCCGAGCTGTTCCGCACCGGTTCCCTGGACATGGGCGGCTTGTACGCGCCGGCGTTCTTCCCGAAACAGATTCGCGATCCGGCCTACGGCCTGAGTGCAACCTTTGGCATGAAGGAAGGTTTCTACACCGACTTGATGCAATCGGTCATGCCGAAGAACCGTCCGGGCGACACCGACATGGCGTACGCCTTCATCAACCACTCTCTGGACCCGGTAGTGCAGGGCAAGATGGCTGAAGACATCTACAACGGCCCGGTCAACGCCAAGGCGATCATCTCCGCCGAAGCGCGCAAGAGCCCGTACATCCTCACGCCAGAGCAGATTGCCGAGAAGGCGATCATGCACGACAACGCCTTCCTGGCCACCGTGCATGACCAATGGATTCGTCGCTACACGGAAATCTTTTCTTCCTGATCTGAATCGCAGGGAGGTTCTTCGAACCTCATCGCGGGCAAGCCTCGCTCCTACAAGAGCAGCGCCATACCTGTAGGAGCATGGCTTGCCCGCGATCGAGTGCGCAGCACTCGCCAAGATCTTCCATTGACGAGACCTTTGCTATGGAACACCAACCTCTGACTCATCCGGTGAGTGTCGCCCCCGTGCGCGCCAACCGGGGTGTTTCGCCGACGACGCGCGCCTGGCTTTTCCTGTCGCCGTCGATGCTGTTCATGGGTGTGCTGATTGCCGCCAGCCTGCTGGTCCTGCGCATGAGCGTGGGCACCAAAGGCGCGGAGTGGACCGGGTTCAGCCTGGCCAGTTACGCCCAACTGCTGGAACCGTATTACCTCAAATCGTTGCTGCTGACCCTGCGCCTGGCGCTGATCAGCGCAGTTATTGCTGTCGTGTTGGCGATCCCGGTGGCCTACACCATGTCGCGCCTGACCTCACCGTTCGTGCGCCGGATCTTCCTCGCCGCGGTGCTGTTGCCGTTGCTGGTCAACCTGCTGCTGCAAAGCTACGGCTGGCTGGTGATTCTCGGCCCTGGCGGCATGCTCAACCAGGCACTGATGGGCCTGGGCTTGATCAAGCGTCCGATCATGCTGCTTTACAACCAGAACGGCGTGCTGATGGGCCTGGTGCAAACCGCGTTCCCGCTGGCCGTGCTGCCGATTGCCAGCGCCATGCGCGGCGTCGCCCGTACTTACGAAGAAGCCGCCGCGACACTGGGCGCGAGTCGCTTGCAGGTGTTCCGCCAGGTGGTGTTGCCGATGAGCATGCCGGGGATCATCACCGGCGCGACGTTGGTGTTTGCCTACAACGCCAGCAGCTTCGTGGTGCCCCTGCTGCTCGGTGGTCGACGCGTGCCGATGCTGGCGGTGATGGTCCATGACCAGATCGCCCCGCTGATGAACTGGCCCGCCGCGTCCGCTGCCGGTGTGGTGCTGATTGTCACTACGCTGGCGATCATGACCTTGTCCGAATACATCACTGGCCGCCGTCGGCGCATGCTGGAGGCTTCGCAATGAGCACCCTGATCAAGAAACGTTATGGGCTGCTGCCGGGCGAAACCGGCAAGTTTGCCGGTATCCTCTCGGGCTTCATCCTGCTGCTGGCGGTGTTGCCGATCCTGACCATGATCGTGATGTCGTTCAGCGGTTCGTCGAACCTCGACTTCCCGCCGAGCAGCTACAGCCTGCAATGGTACAAGGCCGCCTGGCACACCTTCGTCTCGCCGGATGCCAGCGACGTGCTGAGCCTGGGCAAAGCCATGACCACCAGCCTGATGGTGGCGTGCCTGACCATGGTCTTCGCCACGATCATCGCAGTGCCGGCGGCATACGCGCTGACCCGTTGCGAATTCCGCGGCAAAGCCGTGGCGATGCAATTGATGTCGCTGCCACTGGTGTTCCCGATGGTGGTATTGGGCCTGGCATTGCTGCTGGTGTTCGACAGCCTGCCGTTCCAGATGACCACCTCGCGGCTGGTGATTGCCCACGTGATCCTGGCGCTGCCCTTCGTGGTGAAAAACTGCACCGCGGCGATGCTGTCCATCGGCACCGAAGTCGAGGAGGCCGCGCAAATGCTCGGTGCCTCGCCGACACGGGCGATTGTCGATGTGGTGGTACCGCTGATGAAATCGGGGATTCTGGCGGGGATGCTGCTGGCGTTCATCGTCTCGTTCAACGAATTCACCGTGACCTATTTCCTCTACACCATCGACGTCATGACCGTGCCGATCTGGATGTACAGCCGCACCGTGTCTTCGCTCGACCCTACCGTGTTCTCGTTCGCCGTGCTGATTGTGTTGATCGACTTTGTCCTGATCTGGGCGCTCGAAAAACTGGTGGGTGAAGGTGGCGTTTCGTTCTGATTTCTTGAGGTAATTCACATGTCTGGTCTGATTCTGGAAAACGTCGAGAAACACTACGGCTCGGCTTGCGCGGTAAAGGATGTAAACCTGCATTTGCCGGAAGGCAAACTGGTGTGTTTCCTCGGCCCTTCGGGGTGTGGCAAAACCACGTTGCTGCGCATGATTGCCGGCCTCGAAACCCTGACCGGCGGCGAGATTCGCCTGGACGGTGACGACATCGGCAACACGCCTGCGCACCAGCGCAACTTCGGCATGGTGTTTCAATCGCTGGCGCTGTTTCCGCACATGACGGTGGGGGAGAACATCGCCTATCCGCTGAAACTGCGTGGCGTCAGCAAGGCTGATCAGCAGGCGCGGGTGGTGGAATTGCTGGAGCTGATTCAGCTGCAGGAAATGATTGATCGCCCGGTGGCAAAACTCTCCGGTGGTCAGCGTCAGCGCGTGGCGATTGCCCGGGCGATTGCCAACCACCCGAAAATCCTGCTGCTGGATGAACCGCTGTCGGCGCTGGACGCCAAGCTGCGCGAGTCGATGCAGGTGGAAATCCGTCAGCTGCAACAACGCCTGAACATCACCACGATCATGGTGACCCACGATCAGCGTGAGGCAATGACCATGGCCGATATCGTTGTGGTGTTGGGTGAGCACCGCGTGCAACAAGTGGGTACGCCGATTGAAATCTACCGCCACCCGGCCAACGAATTTGTCGCGGACTTCATCGGTTCGGGCAACATTTTCCCGGCCACGGCGCTGGGCAACGGCAAAGTCAGTTTGCCAGGTGGCGATGCACTGCAAGTTCCGATCTGCAGCAGCATCGTGGTCGGCGAGAAAGTGAAAATGCTCATCCGTCCTGAAGACCTGCAACTGTCGCACCCGCAGGAGACGGCGGGGAACCGGTTGCTGGGCAAGGTGACGTTCGTGCGTGATATCGGTGCGACGATTGAAACGACCGTGGAGTGTTCCGGGGTGACGTTTACCGCGCTGAGCACACCGTGCCAAGGGTTTGGGCTGAGCATTGGCAACCCGGTTTCGGTGACGTTGCCGGCCGAGGCTTGCCGCGTACTCGGCGCCTGATCCCAAATTTTTATTGCCTGAACTGGCCTCATCGCGGGCAAGCCCGCTCCCACAGGTTTTGTGTACACCGTGATCCCTGTGGGAGCGGGCTTGCCCGCGATGAGGCCATCAGCCACGCAACAATTTCTGGATCAGACACTCAACCGCAACCGCGCCAAATCCCGCAATGGCGGCGCCCCAAACAACCGACTGTATTCCCGGCTGAATTGCGAGGGGCTTTCATACCCCACCCGATACCCCGCCGCCGAAGCCTCCAGTCCTTCCGCCAGCATCAACCGCCGCGCTTCCTGTAACCGCAGCTGCTTCTGATACTGCAACGGGCTCATCGCCGTCATCGCCTTGAACCGGTGATGCAACGTCGACACGCTCAAATTCACTTCCTTGGCCAGATCATCAATACGCAGCGGCTGCTCATAGTTGCCGTTGAGCCACTTGATCGCCTGACTGATGCGATGGCTCTGGCTGTTGGCGATGGCGATTTCATACAGCCGATGCCCCTGCGGACTGCGCAACAACCGATAAAGAATCTCCCGACGAATCAGCGGCGCGAGCATGGCGATGTCTTTCGGCGTGTCCAGCAACCGCGCCAGGCGCAGCACCGCGTCGAGCATCGCGGTGTCGATGCGTTCGACATACAGGCCACGACCGGTAGGGCGGGTCGGAACGCCCAAGGGGCCGGCGTCGGCGATCAGCGCGGTGATTTCTGCCGGGTCGATGTCCAGGCGCACGGCAAGGATCGGCGTCTCGGGCGAGACGTCCACCACCCGCCCGCTCAGCGGCATCGAGACCGACACCACCAGGTAATTCAGCGGGTCGTAGTTGAAGTGCTCGTCGGCCAGCCTGACCTCTTTGCGCCCCTGCGCCATGATGCACAGCGCCGGTTGCGCGAGCACCGGGGCAAACACATGGGACTGGCTGTGGCGTGACATGAACAGCGAACCGACGGCCGTCGCATAGGTGCCATCGTCCGACGTATTGCGGCGGATGATAGCGGCCAGTTCTTCGCGCTGTTTCTCCATGTCGGCATCCAGCGGAACTTGAACGTGATCGAACGACGACATGCCGGGCATCCTCGCTGAGGGGGTAGGTAATGAGCCGAGCTTAAATTTGTGCAAGACAAAGCGGTAGACACATCCTGCCTCAACCTTGCCTGATTCTGCACGGCGTGGGTTAACGGTGCGTCTATGTCTGCGTATCGCCGGGGAAACTTGCTTGAAACCCGTGTTTCATTGGCGTGGAACGTATAGACAGGCCGCTACGGCCGTTTTGGAACACCGCGCAGGATTGTGCAATAAGCCGGCAGAAATCGACTAACCGCGCTGGATTGTGCGCGATTAACCTTTGATCCTGTCGCAGCCCGTCCCACGGCTGCCACTCGAGTACCTGGGAGGGTTGAACATGTCTACGCAGATCCCCGTCAGTCACATGGCTTTTGTGCGTGCCCGCGCCGGGCGCTCGGCGGAGCTCGGTGTGCGCCTGAGCGCGTTGATCGAGCCATCGCGCAGCGCGCCGGGTTGCCTGAGTTTTTCCCTGCAGCATTCACAATGCGATCCCGAGTTGTGGCTGGTTTCCGGTTTTTGGGCCCATCAGCAAGCCATGACCGCTTATTTCAGCACGCCGGCGATGGAAGTGTTCGCCGAGCTGGTGCAGGAACTGGTGGTCAACAGCCTGGACTTTCATACCTTCAAGGAAGTCTCTGCCGCTCAGGCCCTGGGCCAGTCCGGGTCGTGGGTACACAAAATGGCGGGTTGAGGGTTTAATGAGCGCATTCTCAATCAGCCAGGATCCGCGACATGGCACGTAAAGCCTTTGAACACTTCGAAGCCGTTTCCGCAGTAGTACCGGGTGAAGGGGGTTACCACGCCGCCATCGCCGTCAAAGCCCTGGGTGGCGCGGGCGCACCGCGTTTTCACAAAGTCCTCGAAGGCCAGGTCTTCAAGACCGCCCATGAGGCCGATGAAGCAGCAGCCAAAGAGCTGACCCGCCTCAAAGACGTCAAGGAAAACACCGACCTGCTTTGGTGATTTACCGGTTTGCCCCCGGGCGATACATCTTGAACAACGCCTCCGGTCCCAGCTGAAAATAGTCCGCTGGCCCACCGCCGCGCAGAATCGGTTCTGCCGCGGCGGTGTCGTATACCCCGTCCTTCAACAGCCACTTGGCGATATGCACGGCGACCACTTCGCCGAGAATCAGCCAGCTCGGCACCACGTTTCCGTCGGCGCGTTGCAACTGAATGATCTGCGTGACCTTGCACTCGAAGGACACCGGGCTTTCGGCCACCCGTGGCACCTGGATGATTTTCGAGGCGAGGGGCGTGAGCCCCGACAGTTCGAACTCATTGACCTCGGGGCCGACCATGGCGCAGCTCTGATTCATTTGCTCGGCCAGCGGGCGGGTGGCCAGGTTCCAGGCGAACTCGCCGGTCTGCTCGATGTTGTTCAGGCTGTCTTTGCGCCCGACGCTGGAAAAACCAATGATCGGCGGAATGTAGTTGAAGGCATTGAAGAAGCTGTACGGCGCCAGGTTCAGGCGGCCGTTGGCATCCTGCGAGGAAATCCAGCCGATAGGGCGCGGGCCGACGATGGCGTTGAACGGGTCGTGGGGCAGGCCGTGGCCGTTGGCTGGTTCGTAGAAATGGATGTCGTCAGCCATGGCGTAAATTCCTGGGGTTCTCGGGAGGCGAACATGGTGCAAGGACGAGCCGATTATTTCCAGCAATGAGGTCAAAATGTAGGAGCGAGCCGCCCGGAGCCTGCTCGCTCCCACAGGTTGTAGGTCTATTCAGTAAAAAGGGGCAGACCCTCGCAGGTCTGCCCCTTTTGTTCAGCGCTGACGGTATCAGTCAGTCTCGATCCGCGAATGCTTGCGGGTGTCTTTCATGGTCACATACACCAGCAACGACACCGCGATGCACGCTGTGACATACCAGTAGTAACCGGTTTCCATGCCGATGCTCTTGAACCACAGTGCGATGTATTCAGCGGTGCCGCCGAAGATCGACACGGTCAGGGCATACGGCAAGCCTACGCCCAGCGCACGAATCTCGGTCGGGAACAGTTCGGCTTTGACCACGGCGTTGATCGAGGTGTAGCCGCTGACGATGATCAGCGCCGCCATGATCAGGAAGAACGCGCCCCACCAGGATTGAACGGTGTGCAGGGTGGTCAGGATCGGCACGGTGAACAGCGTGCCCAGAATGCCGAAGGCAATCAGGATCGGGCGACGACCGACTTTATCCGACAGCCCGCCGATGATCGGTTGCAGGCACATGAACAGGAACAATGTGGCGGCGGAAATCGTGGTGGAGTCGGAGATGCTCATGCCGACGGTGTTCACCAGGTATTTCTGCATGTACGTGGTGTAGGTGTAGAACGCCAGCGTACCGCCCATGGTCAGGCCGACCACGGTCATCAGTTCTTTCGGGTGACGAAGCAAGGTGCGCATGGCGCTTTCCTTGGACTTCTCTTTTTTGGTGAACGACTCGGTTTCTTCCATGCCGCGACGCAGGTAGAGCGCGACCACGGCACACAGCGCGCCGATGGCGAACGGGATGCGCCAGCCCCAGTCGTACAACTGCTCGGTGGTCAGCACTTGTTGCAACACGATCAGCACGGCCAAGGCTATGAGCTGGCCGGAGATCAGCGTCACGTACTGGAAGCTGGAGTAGAAGCCGCGACGCTCCTTGGTGGCCATCTCGCTGAGATAAGTCGCCGAAGTGCCGTACTCGCCACCGACCGACAAACCTTGCAGCAGGCGCGCGAACACCAGCAGGATCGGTGCGCCGATGCCGATGGTTTCATACCCAGGACTCAGGGCGATCAGCAGCGAGCCGAAGCACATCAGGTACACCGAGGCCATCAGCGCTTTTTTGCGCCCGACTTTGTCGGCATAGAGGCCCATCATCCAGCCACCAATCGGGCGCATCAGGAAGCCCACGGCGAAGATCGCGGCGGTGTTCAGCAGTTGGGCGGTGGTGTCGCCTTTGGGGAAAAAGGCCTTGGCGAAGTACAGGGAGAAGGCGGCGTAGACATACCAGTCGTACCACTCGACCATATTGCCGACCGAGCCGCTGAAAATCGATTTGATGCGACTGGCGGTGGTTCTTTCTTTAGCCGGCACGGCAGCCGACCCAAGGGGCAGGGTATTGGAGTTATCCATTGAAGGATCCTTCGTTTAATTGTTTTTGTGGAGCGCGTTGAAACGCAGCCTGCGAGGGCTATAGCAGGAGGTGTGCCAAGGTGCAGAGGGCCGGTTTAGAGGGGGGAGGCGGGTTTGTTGAGCGGAAATCCGCTTATTGGATCGAGGCGGCAAGCGGAATTCCGCCGAAGCTGATCGTTCCCACGCTCCGCGTGGGAATGCCTCAACGGACGCTCCGCGTTCGGCTTTATTTGGGACGCAGAGCGTCCCCGGCTGCATTCCCACGCGGAGCGTGGGAACGATCACTCGGCGAGGAACATCTCGCGCGTCAGTCCATGCCGCTGCATCTTTTCATTGAAGGTCCGGCGCGGCAGTTGAAGTTCTTCAAGCACCGCTTTCACATCACCCTTGTGCCGGGTCAACGCCGAGCGCAGGCATTGCGCTTCAAACGCTTCCTGCTGCGCCGCCAGTGACTGGCCAGGGTCGATGCCCACCGGTTCCGGTTCGCCCAGCCCCAGCACTTGCCGTTCGGCAACGTTCGCCAGTTCGCGCACATTGCCCGGCCAGTCGTGGCTCAGCAGATGGCTGAGTTGCGGGCCCGTCAAGGGTGGAAACGTCCGCCCCAGACGCTCGGCGGCATTCTGCGCAAACGACTCGAACAACAACGGAATGTCTTCACGTCGTTCGCGCAACGGTGGCAGGCGCAACTCGGCAACGTTCAGTCGATAGGCCAGGTCCTCGCGAAAGCGCCCGGCCCGCGCTTCATCGAGCAGGTCTGGCTTGGTCGCGGCGATGATTCGCAAATCCACGCGAATGCTCTGGTTGGACCCCAGGCGCTCAAGCTTCTGCTCCTGCAGCACCCGCAGCAATTTCACTTGCTGGGCCAGCGGCATGCTTTCGATCTCATCGAGAAACAGCGTGCCGCCATCCGCGTATTCAAGCTTGCCGATGCGTTTACCCTGCGCCCCGGTGAACGCGCCGCTTTCGTGGCCGAACAACTCGGCCTCGAACAATTGCTCGGGAATCGCCGCGCAGTTGAGCGCCACAAACGGCTTGTCGGCACGCGGTCCGAAGTCGTGCAGGCAGCGGGCAACCAGCTCCTTGCCGCTGCCGGTTTCGCCGCGGATCAGCACATTGACCGGCAATGCCGCCAGGTCCAGCACCTGGCGGCGCAAGGTTTGCAAGCCACGGGACACACCGAGTAGCGTCGCGTCGAGTTTGGCGCGGTTGTCGGCCTGTTCGTGCAGGGCGCGGTTCTCCAGCACCAGCCGCCGCTTGTCCAGCGCGCGGCGCAAACTGCTCAGCAGGGTTTCCGGGCTGAAGGGTTTTTCAAGAAAGTCATACGCGCCATCGCGCATCGCCTCGACCGCCATCGGCACATCGCCGTGACCGGTCAGCAGAATCACCGGCAGGTCGGCATCGCGCCGTTGGACCTCGGCCAGCAGTTCCAGCCCGGTCATGCCGGGCATGCGCACATCGCTGAGGATCACGCCGGGAAAGTGAGTGGGCAGTTGCGCCAGGCATTCATCGGCGCGGCTGAACAATTGCACCTCAAAGCCCGACAGGCTCAGCCATTGTTCGACGGCACTGCGAATACTGCTTTCGTCGTCGACCACCATGACTGAATTCAGCATGGGCTGTGTGCCTCCAGATCAATGGGCAAGGACAGGGTGAACACCGCGCCGTTGGCGTGATTGTCGGCACTCAGGCGTCCGCCCGCTTCGTGAGCGATGGCAAACGATACCGCCAAGCCAAGGCCCAGGCCATCGCCCACCGGTTTGGTGGTGAAGAAGGGATCGAACACGTTGCCCAGATGTTCTTCGGCGATGCCGCCACCGTTGTCGCTGACGGTCAGGCGCCACAGTTGCTCGTCGGCTTCGAGGCGGATTTCCAGACGCTTGCAGGGTTTGTCGTGCATGGCGTCGAGGGCGTTGCGCAGCAGATTGATCAGCACCTGTTCCAGACGAATCGCATCGCCGCGCACCCACGCCGGACGCGTCAGGTGCAGCACCGTGCTGATTTGTTCATCACGCAGGCGTGCGTCGAGCAATTGCAGGGATTGGTCGACCACCGCGGCCAGGTCCAGGCGTTCGCGCAGGCCACTGGGGCTTTTGCGGGCGAAGGTTTTCAGGTGGCCGGTGAGGGCCGCCATGCGCGTGAGCATGTCGTCCACCGGTTTGAGTGCCTTGTAAGCGTCGTCGACCCGACCGTGATCGAGCAGCAGGCGCAAGGTCGCCAGTTGCATGCGCTGGGCCGTCAGCGGTTGATTGATTTCATGGGCCAGCGCCGCCGACATCTGCCCCAGCGCCGCGAGTTTGGCCGACTGCACCAAACCGTCCTGCGCCGTGCGCAAATCGCGGGTACGTTCCTCGACCAATCGTTCGAGTTCTTCGCGGCTGCGCTGGCGCAGTCTGGCCAGGCGCCAACGCTGATTGAGGAACAGCAACAGAAACACCAGCGCCAGCCACAGCCCGGCGGCGGCGAGCGCGGCGTTGCGGCTGTCTTCGAACGCGACTTGCGGGCGGCGCAGCAAGTGCAGCGTCCAGCCTTCGGCGGTCAACGGCAGCGATTCCCACAGATACTTCGCCGCCCCGTCAGGCCCCGCCACTTGCCTCAGCTCACTGTTGTCGTCGAAACGCTCCACCGATTGGAATTCGAGCGGCGTGAGCGGTTGTTTGTCGTACTGGCGGGTGACCTTGAGTTCGGCGTGATCGCTGTCGCTCAGGGGGTTCAACAAGCGATAGCGCCAGCCCGGCTGGTTGGCGATGAAGATGATCCCGCGTGCATCGCTGACCAGCAGCGTGTCGCTGCCCTGACGCCATTCGCGTTCCAGTTCCGGAAACTCGAGCTTGACCACCATCGCCCCGAGGAACTCGCCGTTGTCGTCGGTCACTGCGCTGGACAGGAAGTACCCCGGAATGCCGCTGGTCACGCCCACGGCGTAGAAGCGCCCGGTGCCTTGGGTGCGAGTCTCGCTGAAGTAAGGGCGAAAGCCGTAGTTGTGGCCGACATAGCTACTGGGTAAACGCCAGTTGCTGGCCGCCACGGCAAGGCCGGTGCGGTCGAGCAGTTCGAGGGTCGAGGATTGCGCGGCGCCGTTGATTTTTTCCAGCTTGCGATTCAGCGCGTCCTGTTGCTCAGGCGTTACCGTGCCGTTGAGGGCTGCGCGCAGTTCCGGGTCCAGCGCGAGCACAGCGGGCAGGGCGCGGTAGCGATCGATCAGGGTGTGCAGGGAATTGGCGTAGAGCGCCAATTGCTGATTGGCGCGGGAGGCGTCCTCGACCAAGGCCTGACGTTCGGCGTGGCGCATGGCGAAGCTGGCGGCCAACGCGGCGCCGGCGATGATCAGCAATGTGTACAGCGTCAGGCGTAACGCGCGTGAAGTCGCAAGCATGGTGTTGGAAACAGTCAGCAATACGGGCGCGCACCATACCATGGAGCGCTTGAAATCATGAGCCGTGTGACGGCGTATTGCCTTTTATGCTGCTCATTGTTCGATGAAGTGTTTTGTGACTATGCCGATTTATTCGACAGGTTTACTGAACGCGCTATGAAATTTAAAACGTGGCAAAAAAAACGGCCGGGTCATCTGAAAGACGCCCCGGCCGTATTGGTGCCTTGTAGCGCTTACTGCACTTCTACCGCCAGGCTTTCACTGATCTTTTTCTGCCAGATGGCAGGACCGGTGATGTGAACCGACTCGCCTTTGCTATCAACCGCAACAGTCACTGGCATGTCTTTCACGTCGAACTCGTAGATGGCTTCCATCCCCAGTTCGGCGAATGCCACGACGCGGGATTTCTTGATGGCTTGCGCCACCAGGTAAGCCGCGCCGCCGACTGCCATCAGGTAAACAGCCTTGTGGTCCTTGATCGCTTCGATCGCGGTAGGGCCGCGCTCGGATTTGCCGATCATGCCCAACAGGCCGGTTTGCTCGAGGATCTGACGGGTGAACTTGTCCATCCGCGTTGCGGTGGTCGGACCGGCAGGGCCAACCACTTCTTCGCGCACCGGATCAACCGGGCCGACGTAATAGATGAAGCGACCCTTGAGGTCCACCGGCAAGGTTTCACCCTTGTTCAGCATCTCGACCATGCGCTTGTGCGCCGCGTCGCGACCGGTGAGCATCTTGCCGTTGAGCAGGACGGTCTCGCCCGGCTTCCAGCTCTGCACTTCTTCCGGGGTCAGGGTGTCGAGGTTGACGCGACGGGCCGACGGGCCGGCTTCCCAGACGATTTCCGGGTAGGCGTCCAGCGGTGGCGCTTCCAGCGAGGCCGGGCCGGAACCGTCGAGCACGAAGTGGGCGTGACGGGTGGCGGCGCAGTTCGGGATCATGCACACCGGCAACGAAGCGGCGTGGGTCGGGTAATCCATGATCTTCACATCGAGCACGGTGGTCAGGCCACCCAGGCCTTGGGCGCCGATGCCCAGTTGGTTGACCTTCTCGAACAGCTCCAGGCGCATTTCTTCAATGCGGTTCTGCGGGCCGCGAGCCTTGAGCTCGTGGATGTCGATGGACTCCATCAACACTTCCTTGGCCATGACCGCAGCTTTCTCGGCGGTGCCGCCGATGCCGATGCCGAGCATGCCCGGTGGGCACCAGCCGGCGCCCATGGTCGGAACGGTCTTCAGCACCCAGTCGACGATCGAGTCGGACGGGTTGAGCATGGCCATTTTCGACTTGTTCTCGGAACCGCCGCCCTTGGCCGCCACGTCCACTTCCACGGTGTTGCCCGGGACGATGGAGTAGTGGATCACGGCCGGGGTGTTGTCCTTGGTGTTTTTACGAGCGCCCGCCGGGTCGGCGAGGATCGAGGCACGCAGGACGTTTTCCGGCAGGTTGTAAGCCCGGCGCACGCCTTCGTTGATCATGTCGTCCAGGCCCATGGTGGCGCCATCCCAACGCACGTCCATGCCCACGCGGACAAACACGGTGACGATGCCGGTGTCCTGGCAGATCGGGCGGTGGCCGGTGGCACACATGCGCGAGTTGATCAGGATCTGCGCGATCGAATCGCGGGCCGCTGGCGATTCTTCGCGCAGGTAGGCCTCGTGCATCGCCTGGATGAAGTCAACGGGGTGGTAGTAAGAAATGAATTGCAGGGCGTCAGCAACGCTCTGAATCAGGTCGTCTTGCTTGATCACGGTCATGAGTCGCGCTCCTCTAAAAGACGGGAACATTCAATAAGGTGCTTGCAGCTTGGGTGCATCGGTCGGTTGCAAGCACCTTTCAAGGCACGCCGGGGCTGCTGGCGCGACGCTAAAAAGGCGCGGCAGTATACCGCGCCTCGGTTCCGGGCACACCCGCCGACAGTCAATCGTTGGTCGCATAACTTCACGACCCTTGTAGCCGCTGGCGAAGCCTGCGTCCGGCGGCGAAGCCGTCGTAAAACCTGAATCGGTGATTTGCCTGACACACCGGGGTGCATGGATTCACGACGGCTTCGCCGCCGGACGCAGGCTTCGCCAGCTGTTACAGGGTATGGGGATGGGTGAATGAGGGACATGCTTTTGACGCCAGTTTTTTGCCCCGAAAATAGTATGGTTATTTGTCTGGCTCGCCACTAAAGTGGCACTCGGCCTGTAGAGTAGGACACTCGATCAGCATTCCTTCGCATGGTGAGTCAACGATTGACCCATAACGCAATTCAACGGCTTTTACTCAAACGCTTTGCCCTAGCAGCCTGCACTTATGCCTTGGCCTTGATGCTGCTGTGGCTGGCGTTTTTCACCGGGCACTACGACGAACCCATGGCCAGCGTGGCCGTCGGCACGGCGCTGGTGGTCATCAGCCAGGCGGCGTTGTTCGCGGTGTTCTACAGCGGCTGCAACCTGCGCTTTTCCGACCCCAGCCTGACCGAAGCGCAAGTGTTGATGGGGCTGGGATGGCAAACCTGGCTGATCGCCAATCTGGATGAGGCACGCGGCGCGTTTCTGGTGTTCTACGTGCTGATCCTGCTGTTCGGACTGTTCCACCTGTCGCGTCGGGCGCTCGTGCGGTGTGCGCTGCTGGTGTTTTTCAGTTTCTGCGCGATCACGCTGTGGGAGGGCTACCACTTTCAGCTGCCCGACCCGGCGCTGGCCGGGTTGCAAGTGTGCGTATTGCTGATTGTGCTGATCTGGCTGGTGCTCTACGCCCATTACGTTCAGGCGTCGCGCCAACGCATGCGTCAGCGGCGCTTCGCCCTGCAAGCGCATCAGGACACCCTGCGCGGGATGATGCGCCAGCTCGAAGACCTGGTGGCCACCGACGAACTCACCGGGCTGTTCAACCGCCGCCATTTCCTGCGCCTGGCCTCCCGCGAACTGAAGGTGATGGACGCCGGTGTGATGCATGGCCTGGCGCTGATCGACCTCGATCACTTCAAACGTATCAACGATGTGCACGGCCATGCGGCGGGCGACCAGGTCCTGCAAGCCTTCGCTGGCGTGGCGACGGCGTGCCTGCGCGACGGCGATGTGTTGGCGCGTTATGGCGGTGAGGAATTCGTGGTGCTGGTGCCCGATTGCGATGCCGAACGCCTGACCGCCTGCTGTGAGCGGCTGCGCATCGCCTTCACCGATGTCGAACTGATCGGCCTCAACGTGAACAGCCTGAGCCTTTCGGCGGGCATGACCCTGCTGGCCGTTGGCGACGATCTCGACGACGCCTTGCAGCGAGCCGATCAGGCGCTTTACCGCGCCAAGCGTGACGGTCGCAATCGCTGCGCGGCGGCCTGGGAGAACGTCGATGCCTGAGTTGCGGGTCGGCGAGCGGCATTTTTCGGTGGCAGCGGGCAGCAACCTGCTCGATGCCCTGAATCAAAATGGCGTAGCGGTGCCCTACAGTTGCCGCGCCGGCAGTTGCCATGCGTGCCTGGTGCAATGTGTACAAGGCCTGCCGAGCGACAACCGCCCGGATGCCCTGAGCGCAGATCAGCGTCAGCAAGGCTGGCGTCTGGCGTGCCAGTGCCAGGTGGTCGAGGATTTGCAGGTGCATGCCTTCGACCCGCAAGTGGACGGTCGCCCGGCCGAGGTCGCCGCCATCGATTGGCTGAGCGCCAGCGTGTTGCGCCTGCGCCTGACACCGCAACGGCCGCTGCGCTACAACGCCGGGCAACATCTGGTGCTGTGGGCGGGCAACGTGGCGCGTCCTTATTCACTGGCGAGCCTGCCGCAAGACGACCGCTTTCTGGAGTTTCACCTCGATTGCCGTCAGCCGGGGCAATTCAGCGACGCGGCCCGTCAGTTGAGCATCGGTGACACCCTGCGCCTCGGCGAACTGCGCGGCGGGGCGTTGCATTACGACCCTGACTGGCACACCCGACCGCTGTGGCTGCTGGCCGCCGGCACCGGTCTTGGCCCGTTGTTCGGGGTCTTGCGCGAAGCGTTGCGTCAGGATCATCACGGCGCCATTCGCCTCATTCACCTGGCCCATGACGCCGACGAGCATTACCTGGCCAAACCGTTGCAAGCCATGGCTGACGGTCGCGATAACCTGACGGTCGAGTTCTGGACCCCGGCCGAGTTGCCGCAGGCATTGGCGCAACTGCGGCTTGTCTCCCGACAAACCCTGGCCTTAGTCTGCGGAGCCCCCGACAGTGTCGACGCCTTTTCCCGGCGCCTTTACCTCGCGGGATTGCCGCGCAATCAACTGCTGGCCGATGTGTTCCTGCCGCGTGGTTGAGCGCTGATTGATCAGACGCGAGTCCCACCATGACCGATACCATCCAGATTGAACGCGAACGCGGTGTGCTGACACTGCGCCTGAATCGCCCCGAAAAGAAAAACGCCCTGACCCGCGCCATGTATAGCCACTTGGCCGAAGCGCTGAAGCAGGCTGATACCGATCCCGAAATCAACGCCGTGCTGATCACCGGCAGCGCCGAGTGCTTCACCGCCGGCAACGACATCGCCGACTTCATCCAGCAACCACCGGGCAACCTCGACAGCCCGGTGTTTCATTTCATGCTCAACCTGCTCGAATGCCGTAAACCGGTGATCGCCGCCGTGGCCGGCGCGGCGGTGGGGATTGGTACGACGATGTTGCTGCATTGCGATCTGGTCTACGTCAGCACGGACGCGCGGTTGCGCATGCCGTTCGTTAATCTCGGCTTATGCCCGGAGTTCGGCTCCAGCCTAATCTTGCCGCGACTGCTCGGGCATGCCAAAGCGGCGCAGTTGCTGTTGTTGGGAGAAGGTTTCAGCGGTGAGCAGGCGGCGGGGTGGGGCATTGCCACCGAGGCGTTGGGCAGTGGCGAAGAAACATTGGCCAAGGCGCGGGAAATGGCGCTGCGGTTCGAATCGCTGCCACCGGAAGCGGTGCGCATCAGCAAGCAATTGATGAAAGCGCCGGACCGGGAATTGATTCGCAAGGTGATCGAGGAAGAGGGCGCGTTGTTTACCCAGCGGTTGCGCTCACCGGAAGCGTTGGCGGCGTTGACCGGGTTTATCAAGCGCCACTAACTCTGCGGTGACTGGAGTGGCCTCATCGCGAGCAAGCTCGGCTCCCACAGGTTTTGAGTCGAACTCCAGTCTGTGACCACCACCCACCCCTTCAAGTCTAAACATACAAGCCGAGCTTGCTCGCGATGAGGCCAGCCAGAACACCACAGCTGTTGGACCAGAAAGCAAAAAGCCCCGCCATTCACATGGCGGGGCTTTTGTTTTTCAGCGGTCCGGTACTCAGACCATCGGGTCGCCAACGTGCAGGATTTTCATGCCATTGGTGCCGCCGATGGTGTGGTAGCTGTCGCCCTTGGTCAGGATGACCCAGTCGCCTTTCTCCACAACGCCGCGCTTGAGCAACTCGTCGATCGCGGCCTGGCTGACTTGCTCAGGCGGCAGCGATGCCGGGTCGAACGGTACGGTGTAGACGCCACGGAACATGGCCGCGCGGGCCTGGGTTTCGCGGTGCGGAGAGAACGCGTAGATCGGCACCGAAGAACGGATGCGCGACATGATCAACGGCGTGTAGCCACTTTCGGTCAGGGCGATGATCGCCTTCACGCCCGGGAAGTGGTTGGCGGTGTACATGGCCGCCAACGCGATGCTCTGGTCGCAGCTTTCGAAAACCTTGCCGATACGGTGGCTGGAGGTCTTGCTGGTCGGGTGCTTTTCAGCGCCGACGCAGATGCGCGCCATCGCCTGCACAGCTTCCAGCGGATACAGACCGGCAGCACTTTCAGCCGAGAGCATCACGGCGTCGGTGTAGTCGAGCACGGCGTTGGCCACGTCGGACACTTCGGCGCGAGTCGGCATCGGGTTCTGGATCATCGACTCCATCATCTGGGTCGCGACGATCACTGCCTTGTTGTGGCGGCGTGCGTGCAGAATGATTTTCTTCTGAATGCCCACCAACTCGGCGTCGCCGATTTCCACACCCAGGTCACCACGGGCAACCATCACGGCGTCGGACGCCTGGATCAGCGCGTCGAGGGTTTCGTCGTCGGCCACGGCTTCGGCGCGTTCGATCTTCGCCACCAGCCAGGCAGTACCGCCGGCCTCGTCACGCAGTTGACGGGCGTATTCCATGTCGGCAGCGTCACGCGGGAAGGACACGGCGAGGTAATCGACTTCCATCTCGGCGGCGAGCTTGATGTCGGCCTTGTCTTTCTCGGTCAGGGCCGGAGCCGTCAGGCCACCACCGCGACGGTTGATGCCTTTATGGTCGGACAGCGGGCCGCCGATCAGCACGGTGCAGTTCAGTTCGGTGGCGGTGGCAGTATCAACGCGCATTACCACGCGGCCATCGTCGAGCAGCAGCTCGTCGCCCACGCCGCAGTCTTTGACCAGGTCCGGGTAGTCGATGCCGACCACTTGCTGGTTGCCTTCGGTCAGAGGATGGCTGGTGGAGAAGGTGAATTGATCACCGATCTTCAGCTCGATCTTCTTGTTGGCGAATTTGGCGATACGGATTTTCGGGCCTTGCAGGTCACCCAGCAGGGCCACGAAGCGGCCGTGCTTGGCGGCGAGGTCACGCACCAGCTTCGCGCGAGCCTTGTGCTCGTCGGGGGTGCCGTGGGAGAAGTTCAGGCGGGCGACGTCCAGGCCAGCCAGAATCAGCTGTTCGAGAACTTGCGGCGAGTTACTGGCCGGGCCAAGGGTAGCGACGATTTTGGTACGACGGACGGACATGCAAAGACTCCTGAGTTCAAGCGCTGAGTGAGGCTACTATGCTCTAGGGGTGTAGTCATTGTTCGTTTGCACTACTTTTTATAAAGATCTTGTTCGTCGCTTTTATCTCCAGGCGAATGCTTTTGGTGCAGGCAGCCTGAAGTTTTTACTCAACGGGTCGATACAGGGCTCAAGACAGGAGAACCCCCCATGCGATTTGCGCTCATTGCCGTCCTTGCCCTCAGTGTGACGGGCTGCGCCCGTTGGTCCATGAACCATCATTTGAATCTCGCCTACAGCGCCTATGACCGTGGCAATTGCGAGCAGGTGATGCTCGAGTTGTCGAAAGTCGAGCGCTCCAGTCGCGTGCGGCCTTATGTGTGGCCGGAAGTCTCGATGATGCGTGGCCAGTGCCTGGAACGGCAGATGCTGTTCGTCGATGCGGCGCAGACTTACGAGTTCATCATCGCGACCTACCCGCAAAGCGAATACGCCTACCGCGCCCGCGCCCGTCTGGAAACCCTGCAGAGCACGGGCCATTACCCGATCCGCAGCGCAGCGGCCCCGCGCCCGACTTACTGATTGCAGTTGTCATGCAACGGCTGGCTCACCGGTGGCGGTGAGCTATAGTCCAATAGATCGGTTTCAGAGCCCTTGCCTCTGAACCGAGGTCATGCCTGTGACCGGCAGCAGTGAGCGTCAGCATTGTGTGGACTGTCGCACCGGAAGCGGGGAGAGCGCGCCTACCTCTAAACAAGTCACGCAGGCTCGTTCCGAAGCAGTAGTGCGGCTCTGCTTAAGGGCCTTGCTGGGCGAATTACGCATGTTTACCAACCGCCGTATCGAGCGGCATCAACTGCCGTATTTCCTGAAGGTGTTCAACAGCGTCACTGACAAACCCATCGGGTTTCTGGGCAATGTCTCTGCCGACGGACTGATGCTGATCAGCCAGTTGCCGATGATGATTGGCGCCGATTTCGATTTACGCCTGAAAATCCCCGGTTGCAACGGTTGCCTGCAAGTCATCGATTTTCGGGCGTGTTGCCTGTGGTGCCACGAAGACGCGACCCCTCACCACTATGACGCCGGTTTCAGCCTGCAACGGGCACCGCCGGAGTATGGGCAACTGGTGAGTGCGTTACAGCAATACTTCAGTTTTCAGCCGTTGCCGGCGTCGGCCTGAAGTTAGCGGCGCTTTCGCCATCGCGGACAAGCCCGCGATGGCGTCAGTTAAGGCATCTCAAACTCAAAGCTCAGGTCGTTTAATCGCCTGTTCGTTATCCAGCGACCGCTCCACCAGCATCAATCCCAACTCACTCAACTGATAAATCAACATCGCCAGGTGCCGCGGCTTGTCATCTAGGCTTTCGGCTAGGTCGAGCAGCAGAATGTTGACCGATGAAAAGGTTTCGTAGGTCTGGATGGTCAGGGCTTCGGGATTGGCATCAGGGGCAACAGTGAACATTTTCATGGCGCGGTCTCGGGATGAGCGGAGGGAGGTGATGTCGGGTTCGAGATAATGGTCGAGCGCCTTTTTAGCCGCCTCGTGGAGTTTTCTCGGGTCGAGGTAGCTGTAGGGGGAACGAAGATTCGTTTCGGGTAGCTCGGGTTGGGGGGGCATTGGTTATCTCCTTGTTGGGGCTTCACCATTTCGGAATGAGATGAAAGGGTGGTAACTGCCGATAGGAGAACCTTATGTTGGGAGAGGTAACGTCACAATCAGACAGGGTCGATGAGATCTGTAGGCAGTGGCGCTTCATTCTGTAGTCGTTTGCGCGGCTATGTGAGAGCCAAGCGACGGGGGCAAAAAGTGAGTTAGATGCTAGGAGCGCTTTTCGCGACATGGCAGAGCAGCTTCCCCTAGCTACTGCACGATGAAGAGCATGGGAAAGTAATTGAGGAGAAGCTGCATGAAATTGAAGATCAGCTAGACGTCAGGATCCGGACTTTTTGGCTCTTTTGGTTCGTTGAAATCTGTGGAGATAGACAGAAGCGCCAAAGATATAAAGTCTTGGTTTCGATCAAGCGTATCCAGCGCACCTCGGATGTTACCCGCCACTTCGGTAGCACCGTGTCGTTCCACCCAGTTTGATAGCTCTTCTACTGCTGCGCCTAGCGCCAGTTGGTTCTCGTAGAGTTTCGTTAACACTGAAGTGAGTAGAATTTTCTCGTCCATGAACAATTCCTTTTGACTAAACGATGAGGTTGTAAGTCAGAGTGTTTTTTGCGAGTACTATCAAATAAGTACTAGTGATTAATGCTCGTTCAGCATATTTGTTTGCGTCTCAAGACCTAACCAATTGATTGCGACTTACCATTAAATTGTTCCGGCTTTTTTCCATTCCAAATATCGAGTCACCAATTTTGCACCCAACTCCACGGGCCGCGCATCCACCACCGGCACTCCATGAGCACTCAACCGCTCATGGAGCTCCGCCCGCGCATTCAAGTAATCCACCGTCCCGCAATAAGCCAACGCCTCCGGCAAGGTTTGCACGGGCGCGTGCCGCAAATTGTCGAGCAAGTCTTCGCGCAAACTCGCCACCAGCACCCGATGTTGCTTGCTCAAACGTTTGACGGCGGTCAGCAGTTCTTCGTCGTCTTCATCGCGCAGGTTGGTGACCAGCACCACCAGCGCCCGACGTTTCTGGCGGGCCAGCAACTGGGTGGCGGCGGCCTGGTAATCGGCGGGGCGTTGGGTGCTGTCGAGGTCGTAGACGCTGTTGAGCAACACGTTCAGTTGACCAGTGCCTTTGACCGGGGCGAGGTAGCGGGGATGATCGCTGGCGAATGTGCTCAGGCCCACCGCATCGCCTTGGCGCAGGGCGATGTAACTGAGCAACAGGCAGGCATTCAGCGCGTGATCGAAATGCGCGAGCTCGCCGTCCTGGCTGCGCATTCGGCGGCCACAATCGAGCATGAAAATGATCTGTTGATCGCGCTCGTCCTGATACTCACGGGCGATCGGCGTGCGCTGGCGGGCGGTGGCTTTCCAGTCGATCTGGCGCAGGCTGTCGCCTTCGCGGAATTCCCTCAGTTGATGGAACTCAAGGCCCAGCCCGCGACGCTGGCGCTGCCGTACGCCGAGCTGGCTGATCCAGTTGTCCACCGCCAACAGTTCGCCGCCATAGAGGCGAGCGAAGTCGGGGTAGACGCGGGTGTTGTCGATCACGTTCAGCAGACGCTTGTCGGACCATAAGCCCAAGGGGCTCGGCAAGCTGATTTCGCAGTGTTCGAAGCTGAAGTGGCCGCGCTTGAGCGGACGCAATCGATAGCCAATCTGGCTCTGTAGCCCGGGTTGCAGTTCGACGGACAGGGGGAGGTTTTCGAAACTCAGTCCCGGCGGCACATGGTCGAAAAGCTGTACGTTCAGCGGTTGAGCAAACGCATGTTCAATGTCCAGTCGCACTTCACTCCACCGGCCCAATGCAAGACTGCCGGGCATGTGACGGTGCACGCGCGGCGAGGGCAGGCGTTTGAGGCGAATGGTGTCGAGCACAGCCAGCGCCAACAGGGCCAGCAGCAGCCCCCAGTTGATCGACAACAGGGTCGACGGGACGGCGAAGTCCAGTGCCCGCAATGCGCCCAGCACGATGCCGATGGCCAGCAGGATCGCGAGCCAGATCAGCAGCAGGCGCGAGGGTTTCACAGGCGCGGCGCCGGTACTTGATCGAGCAGTTGCTTGAGCACTTGATCGACGTCCAGCCCCTCGATGTCGAGCTCCGGTGCGATCCGGACGCGATGACGCAGCACCGCCAGGGCGCAGCCTTTGATGTCATCCGGAATCACGAACTCACCGCCGCGCAGCAACGCGCGAGCCCGTGCGCAACGCACCAGCGCGATGGACGCCCGAGGCCCGGCGCCGAGGGTCAAGCCGGGCCAGGTGCGGGTGGCACGGGCCAGGCGCACGGCGTAATCGAGCACCTGATCGTCCAGCGGAAAATCGCTGGCGATGCGCTGCAAGGTCGACACGTCCTTGGCCTGCAACAGGGTGCGCAGCGGCTGCACATCGAGCATGTCGGCGCGGGTCGAGCGGCTGACCTGGCGCACCATGTTCAGCTCTTGCTCGGCATCGGGGTAGTCCATGCGCACTTTGAGCATGAAGCGGTCGAGCTCGGCTTCGGGCAGTGGGTAAGTACCTTCCTGCTCGATAGGGTTTTGCGTGGCGAGCACCATGAACGGTTGCACGATGGGCAGGGCGCGACCTTCGAGGGTGACCTGGCGTTCTTGCATGGCTTCGAGCAGTGCGGCCTGGGTTTTCGCCGGGGCGCGGTTGATCTCGTCGGCCAGCAGCAGGTTGGTAAACAGCGGCCCTTTGCGCAGTTTGAATTGTTCGGTGCTCAGATCGTAGACCGCGTGCCCGGTGACATCGCTGGGCATCAGGTCGGGGGTGAACTGGATGCGTGCGAATTCGCCGCCGAAGCAGCGGGCGAGGGCGCGCACCAGCAAAGTCTTGCCCAGCCCTGGCACGCCTTCGAGCAGCACATGGCCGCCAGCGATCAATGCCGTCAGCACGTCGTCGATGACCGTGTCCTGACCAATCACGGCTTTCTGCAGTTCGGTTCTCACGGCCTGAGCCAACTGACTGGCGCGTTGGCGTTGCTGGGCAGCGTGGGTCGCGCTGCCGGGCTCGATCTGTTCACTCATAAGGCGTTCCTCAAGGTTTGCAGGTGGGCGACCTGGCGGCTGAATTGCACGCTGGACAACCGCTGCTTCGGTCGCGGGCTCATGGCCTGACTGATCGCGCGCGTGGGTTGGCCGGTCAGGCGTGCGAGCACCAGCCATTGCTCGGCAATGACGAGTTGTTCAAAGCCTGGATGACGACGCCGGACACGCCGCAAGATGTCTTGCTGCAACGCTTGCAGCAGGTGATGTTGACCGTTGCGACGCAACATGAAATCGGCACTGGCGCGCAGGTGTTCCTGAAGCTGGCGACGCGCCTTGGGCGCAGGTTCCAGCAACGGACCATTGCGCACACCGACGTGCCAGCAGACAAGTGCAATCAAGGCGATCAGGGCCGCCAGCGCTTGGGGGAAATAGCGCACAAGCAAGGTCAGCAGGCTGTCGTGAACGGTGTTGAACATCAGGGTCACGTTCGTGTCTGCGGTCAGGTACCAAAGCAGCCAGGCGTTGTCGTATTGATCGATGGCGGGGGTTTTCCACAGGTCGGCATCAGTGACCACGATGATTGAGCCGAGCCCGTGGCTCAGCTGCATCATGTGCGTGCCTTTGCCACTGTTGGCCCAGGATTGCGCGAGGTTTTTCGGGTCGTCGAGATGGAACGCGGTATCGAAACTGGCGTAGGCCGGTGCGTCCTCGTCTTCCAGATAGAGTTTGGTCAGCTTGGGAAAGGAGTCTTCGAAAACATTGGGTGGCGGGTCTTTCAGGTCTTTGCTCAGCGACTGGTGCAATTGCACGCGGTCGAGCAACAGGTCATTGCTCTGGCCCAGTTTTTCATCCCACAAGGATTGGGCGACAAACAGCAAGCGCCCGCCCGCCCGAGTCCAGTTCATCACCTGATCAACCTGGCGCGGGGACATCTTCGACCGGTCCCCGAGCAGCAACAGACTGTGTTGATGAGGATCGATACTCGGCAGGATATCGAGGCTGTTGGCATGGCTGACGTTCAGGCCCTGTTTGCCTAGAAAGTATTCGGCGGCCAAGTAAGGATTGGCTTGGGCTTCTGGCGATGGGCCGTGATCGATTTCGGTCTGATAGGGCGTGGCCTTCAGGTACAGATAAATACTCAGCGCGGCCACGAGCACCGCGACGATCAGCCCGATCGCCAGCCCGCGGTGCCGATTCAACGCGCCGCTCCCGGGCCGAACAATGTGCGCCAGCCGTCACAGAGTTCCTGTTGCAAATGCGCCGCAGGCAGGCGATGCCCGTAGGCCATGTTCTGCCAGTGCTGGGTCAGGTTTTTACTGAAGGTCAAAAGCGCCGGCTGTTGCAGTTGCTCGACGCGTTGGAGCACTTCGCCTTCGGTGTCGGCCGGTTTTAGCGCAATGTGGTGGTCGTGCAGCAAATGGCTGAGCAGGGCGCGATACAGCAAACCCAAGGCTTCACGAGGGTTGGACTGCCAGAGATTTTCGGCGGCGGTGGCGATGTCGGCGGGCAGGCTTTCGCGCTTGAGGTCCAGGCCAAATGCCTGTTGCGGCACAGACCGTGCGATGTTGATGGTCAAGGCCGGTCGGCGGCTGACGAACGCCTGCAACCATTCGCGGTAACGCCAGATCAGTAACCCGATGCCCCCGATCACCGCGCCCCACAGCAACACTTCGATCAAGTTGGCCAGAAACCCGAAGCGTTGGTTGTCGAGCAGCTTCAATAACACCTCCAGCCATTGGGGTGTTTTGCTGTCCCCTGAGGTTGTGTCCGCCGATTTGTCCTCGCCGAATCGATAGCGGGTGACCGATTCCTTGTTCTTGAATGGCGGCTGTTCGAGAAGGGTTTTGATGCTGTCCTTCGACGCTTGGCTGGTTAGCGGTTGATCCAGCAGACGCGGGCTGTCCGGTGAGATGAGCGGCTCGGCCGCCCAGACCGTTTGCACGGTGGGGATGATCAGAATGGCGGCCAGCAGCAAGGGAACGATGGTGCTGTTGAGGCGTTGACGCAATCGGCGGAACACCAGTTCGATATCCCAAGCCTCCAACACTGTGCGCCGGTTCAGATAAAGGCTGAACCCACACGCCACATAGATCGGCTCCCAGATGACCAGCACCACTGCGTAAAAAGCGTTGGTCAGGTGTTCCAGCCAACGCCAGTCTTGCACGCCGGCCGAAATCAACGTCTGCCAGCTCCAGTCGATCTGGACCTGCGGCGGCAGGAGCAGGTAGAACAGCACCATCAAGCCGATCCACAAGGCGGTTTCCAGGTGCATGCCGATGATCGTCAGCCATTGCGCGGCGCCCGCGTTGCGTTGCAGCAGGACGTGCAAACGCTGTTGGCGTTCATGTCCGCCCAGGCCTTCGAGTTGCACCACCGGCATCACAAAACTGCGGCTCAGGCTCAAGCGACGCCAGGTCAGGCTGGCCAGCAATTGTGGCTTGAGCAGGCGCGGCCATTGGAGCAGGGCCTGCTTCAATGTGGGCGTTTCACCGAACATTGATTTGGACAGGATGTACAACGGCAGGCGTTCGAACGCGGGTTTGAGCCACCAGAAAATAAACACCGCGAGGGTAGGGGAATTCCACAGCACCACGCTCAGCAGGGCGAAGACCGGCAAGGTCACGATGGCCCAACTGGTCATCAACAGGCGGCGGTGGCGCTGACTCAGCAGGACACCAAGATCCATGGCTTCCCAGGTGGAACGGGGACGGATGACGACCGTGGCGTCACTCAGGCGCATGGCGCCTCCGTCCGGCAAACAACAGATACGTTGCCACCAACAGCCAAAGCACCGCACCGACCAGGTACTTGGTAGTGGCCTGGGGCGCGGTCATTGATGACCAGT
Organism: Pseudomonas sp. OV226; assembly: GCF_003148705.1. Taxonomy (NCBI): domain Bacteria; kingdom Pseudomonadati; phylum Pseudomonadota; class Gammaproteobacteria; order Pseudomonadales; family Pseudomonadaceae; genus Pseudomonas; species Pseudomonas sp. OV226. Next base: position 197,549 of record NZ_QGGS01000002.1, read on the forward strand.
ACGCCTCGATAAATGCGGCAATCAGCAGAAACAGCATTACCCCGCAAATCAATAGCACGCTTTTGCGCGCAGCCAATCGCAAGGCTTCGGCGCGGGGCAGGCGCCCGGGTGCGATCAGCGCCCAACCCAGTTGCAGGCCGGCGGCCCCCGCGAGCGCAATGGCACTCAACTCAAAGGCGCCGTGGCCGATCACGAATGTCCAGAACGTTTGCCCATAACCGATGTGCGTCAGATGCCCGGCCACCGCCCCGATCATCAAACCGTTGAACAGCAGGAAAAATGCACTGCCCACACCCAACAGCAAACCGCTGGCAAAGGTCTGAAAGGCGATGCCGATGTTGTGCATGATGTAGTAACCGAACATTACCCAGTCTTCACTCGCCGCGCGTTCCGCCGTGCGACCCAAGTGGCCGGCGACGGGGTCGTACATGCTCTGCATTTCGCTGACCTGCTCGGCCGGAATCAGGTTGTAGATGAGGTCCGGAAACAGGTAAACCAGCAACGCGAAACCGATCAGGCTGCCAAAGAACAACAGGGCGGCGGCGAGCACAAAACGCCATTGCTCACGCACGAGTCGAGGGAAACCGGCCAGGATAAACGCCAACACACTCGCCCCCAGCCGACTGCGATGCCGATACAGCTGTTGATGGCCACGCAAGGCGAGTTGCTGCAACGAGTCAATCAGGAAGCTGCTGTAGCCGCGTTCCTGAGCCAGCGCCAAATGTTGGCAGAGCCTTCGATAATCACCAGGAAAACTGGTGAATCGTGCCGCTTCCTTGCCTCGCTCCAGCCTTTCGAGCATCAGCGAAAACTGTTCCCACTCAGCCTTGTGGCGACTTTCGAAAAGGCTTTGCTTCATGTCGGCCCCAACAAGCCGCGGGCAATGCCGTTCAGTTCGTCCACTGCCTTGGGTGCGGGTACCTGCAGCGGCTGGGCAAGGATCGCGGCGAGTTCGTTGACCCGCGCCTCGGAGAGTTCGCCCTGACGCTCGGCAAACCCGAGGATGGCGCGCTGTTCGGTCAGCGACAGGGGAAACGCCGGGCGCCGGGGTTGGGCGTCGGGGAGTTGCGGTGGGGGCAACGGTTGTTCGCGGTAGATGACCAACGTGCCGGCAGCCAGGTCGCCGAGGCGTTTGAAGGTCGGGTGTTGCAGGCAACTGACGGCGCCGAGGAAGTAGCCGAACGGCAACAGGTCGACGAATCGCAGCAGGTTACGCAGCAGCGAAGCAGACCAGCCGATAGGCGTGCCGTCATCCTGCACCACGCGCAAGCCCATCCATTGTTTGCCGGGTGAGCGCCCCTGATTGAGCACTTCGAACAGCACCATGTACCACCAGCTCACACCGAACAGCAGGATTGAACCCAGGCCGGCGCCCAGCTTTCCGAGAAACGCCAATACGATGAACAACAGACCGAGGATCAACCCGCGCAATCCGAGGTCGATGGAGAAGGCCAGCGCACGAACCATCAGCCCGGCCGGGCGCAGTGGCAAGTCGATGCCTTCGGGCGTTTCGACTTGATACCGGGTATCCAGTGGCGGGGACAGCGTCGCTTTCCTTGGCAGTGCTGTGGTCTCGAGCATGGGCAACCTTGATGTGGCCTGTTCGGGATTCGATGTCCATCCGATGCTAGCAGCCTCTGGGGGGGAAACGACATAACTATGTAGTGCACGGTGAGTGGCCAGAGGTGATTGAATGGCAAGATTACTGGCCGGGGCGGGATGTGAACGCCTAGACTTCGCCGATCTTCAGTTCAGGAATAGCCCGTGACCTCCATCTTCTGGTACGACTATGAAACCACTGGCATCAATCCCCGCTGCGACCGTCCGCTGCAAGTGGCGGGGATTCGCACCGACTTCGATCTCAATGAAATAGACGAGCCGGTCAATCTTTACTGCCAGCCCAGTGACGACATCCTGCCGCATCCTGCCGCCTGCGCGATCACCGGCATTACGCCCGGCCAGTTAGCTGAACAGGGCTTGAGCGAAGCTGATTTCATGACGCGGGTGCATGCCCAGTTAGCGGCGCCGGGAACGTGCGGTGCGGGTTACAACACGCTGCGTTTCGACGACGAGATGACCCGTTACAGCCTGTATCGAAATTTTTTCGATCCGTATGCACGGGAGTGGCAGGGCGGCAACAGCCGCTGGGACCTGATCGATGTGGTGCGAGCGGCGTATGCGCTGCGTCCCGACGGGCTCGTCTGGCCCACGGACGAAGAGGGGCGAGTGACGCTCAAGCTCGAGCGTCTGACCGCCGCCAACAACATCGATCATGGCAATGCCCACGAAGCGCTGTCGGACGTTCGCGCTACCATTGCGCTGGCGCGCCTGATTCGCGAGAAACAGCCCAAGTTGTATGACTGGCTGTTCAAGTTGCGCAGTAAACAAAAGGTGATGGACCAGATTCGCCTGTTGCAACCGCTGGTGCACATTTCCGGACGCTTTTCGGCGGCTCGCAGCTATGTGGGTGTGGTGCTGCCATTGGCCTGGCACCCGCGTAACAAGAACGCCTTGATTGTCTGCGACTTGCATCTGGACCCCCAGGGGCTGCTGGACCTGGATGCCGATACTTTGCGTCAGCGTCTGTACACCCGTCGCGATGACCTGGCCGAAGGCGAACTGCCTGTGCCACTTAAACTCATTCATATCAACAAGTGCCCGGTGGTCGCGCCGATGTCGGTACTTCGGCCTGAGGATCAGCAACGCCTGGGGCTGGACATGGCGCTTTATCAGGAACGTTCGCTGCGGCTAATCGACGCACAACAAGTTTGGCGAGACAAAGTACAGGCCATTTATGCCAGCGAAGATTTCACGCCAAGCCAGGATCCGGAGCAACAGTTATACGATGGTTTTATCGGTGACCGGGACCGGCGTCTATGTGAGCAAGTCCGAACCTCGGACCCTGCCCAATTATCACAAGAGCAATGGCCTTTCGATGACGAACGTTTACCTGAATTATTGTTTCGTTATCGCGCACGCAACTTCCCCGATACGTTGAATTTCGAGGAGCAAGAGCGCTGGCGAATATTCTGTCAGCAACGTTTGACGGCACCCGAGTGGGGGGCACCCAATACGCTGGATACTTTTTCAGAAGCCGCAGCCCAATTGAACGAAACGGCTACAACGTTTCAGCGAGAGGTGTTGAATGAATGGCAGAGTTATGTTCAGGGACTACGCAAACGTTTGAATCTTTGAAAACGAACATGCCCGGGGAATGAATCGCGGGAATAAAAAAACGCCAGCAATTGCTGGCGTTATTTTTTGTCGCAGTTAATGCTTTGACAAACCCTGTGGCTTAGCCCAGCAGAGTAGCCCAGCCTTCAACCACGTCGCCGCCCCACTTGGCTTTCCACTCTTTCAGAGTTTTGTGGTTGCCACCTTTGGTTTCGATGACTTCGCCGTTGTGCGGGTTTTTGTATTGTTTAACTTTGCGAGCACGCTTGGTGCCAGTAGTTTTTACTGCGCCGCCGCGTGGTGCTTTGGTTTTGGACTCTGGATCCAACAGCGCAATGATGTCACGCAGGGACTTGGAGTATTCGCCCATCAGGGTGCGCAGTTTGCCTTCGAATTCCAGCTCGGTTTGCAGTTTGTCGTCTTGGGACAGGTTCTTCAAACGGGCTTGCAGCTCTTTGATAGCTTCTTCGGTGGCGCGATATTCGTTGATCAAGGACATGAGGACTACCTTATGTTGGGCGCTGGATGGCAGGGGACAGTGCCGCAATAATAGTCAGGGTGTTTCATCAAGTAAACATTTAACCGGCGTTTTAATTAAATTAGTTTCGATGAAATAGGCGCCAATTGAGGTGCCGATTAAGTAGTGTGATGCAGTCATCACGGATATTCACAAATTGACTCTAGATATCGTTTAAAAGATCCCCAACGCGCGGGGAGCGGGTGCTATCAACGCGGGGGCCGTAGGCCGGTTTTCCGGGTAGTACGTCATCAATACTGCAGTTTTGCTGCGCAATCGCTAGAATGGCGGCCTTTGCGAAGTTCTGGAGTTTCCCCCTCATGCGCACTTTTCGGCTGGTGATTGCTTGCCCAGACCGCGTCGGCATCGTTGCTAAAGTCAGTAACTTTCTGGCGTCACATAACGGCTGGATCACCGAAGCGAGCCATCACTCGGACAATCTCAGTGGCTGGTTCTTCATGCGTCACGAAATTCGTGCCGATTCGCTGCCATTCGGTATCGAAGCCTTTCGCGAAGCGTTTGCACCGATTGCCGAAGAGTTCTCGATGAACTGGCGCATCACCGATACCGCGCAGAAGAAGCGTGTGGTGTTGATGGCCAGCCGTGAGTCCCACTGCCTGGCCGACTTGTTGCACCGCTGGCACAGTGACGAACTGGATTGCGAAATCTCCTGTGTGATTTCCAACCACGATGACTTGCGCAGCATGGTCGAGTGGCACGGCATTCCGTATTACCACGTCCCGGTCAATCCGCAGGATAAGCAACCAGCCTTCACTGAAGTTTCGCGCCTGGTCAAACAGCACGACGCCGAAGTGGTGGTACTTGCCCGTTACATGCAGATCCTGCCGCCCGAGTTGTGCAGCGAATATGCCCATAAAGTGATCAACATTCATCACAGCTTCCTGCCGTCGTTCGTGGGGGCCAAGCCGTATCACCAGGCCTCCATGCGCGGTGTGAAGTTGATCGGCGCGACGTGCCACTACGTGACGGAAGAGTTGGACGCCGGGCCGATCATCGAGCAGGACGTCGTGCGTGTCAGCCACAGTGACAGCATTGAAGACATGGTGCGTTTCGGCCGTGACGTCGAGAAGATGGTGTTGGCCCGTGGGCTGCGTTATCACCTGGAAGACCGGGTGTTAGTACACGGCAACAAAACCGTAGTGTTCTGACTGTCATACAACACGGTTGAAATTCGAAGGGCCTGGGCGTTCAATCGCTTCAGGCCCTTCGCCGTTTCTACACTGAGGTTTTGACCATGGCCGATCCACTCGACAAAGCCACTTCCAAGGCACCAGCGACATTAGGCGAGGGATGCTTGAGTCGCTACGATCCGGAGGACATGAGCCCCGAAGATGGTACGGAGTTTCCCGGCGCCGCCGAGTTGTGGGAACAGTTGCAGCAAGAGCCCGATGACACGCCTAAGCCTGCTTGAACTTCAGCAACTTCATCGATCCTGCAGGACATTTCGCCATTGGCCGAGGCGGAGGGGGACGCGACAGCGAGGATTGGTAGTGTCTTGAGACCTCTCTCGCGGGCAAGCCTTCTCTCCCAGGTTCACGCAAAACCCCGGGAATGGGCTTGCCCGCGAAGGGGCCGGTTCAGACACTAGATACGGAAACTGCCTACCAACTGCTTGAGTCGCGCTGCCTGCTGCTCAAGGTCGGAGCACGCCCGCAATGTCGATTGCAGGTTTTCCACACCTTCCTGATTGAGGGTGTTGATCTCGGTAATGTCGACGTTGATCGACTCCACCACCGCGGTCTGTTCTTCAGTCGCCGTCGCCACCGACTGGTTCATCCCGTCGATTTCTCCGATGCGCAAGGTCACGCTGTTCAAGCGCTCGCCCGCCAGGTTGGCGATTTCCACGCTGTCCTGACTGTGGCGCTGGCTGTCGCTCATGGTGCTGACGGACTCACGGGCGCCGATTTGCAGTTCCTCGATCATGGTCTGCACCTGCTGTGCCGACTCCTGAGTGCGGTGTGCGAGGTTGCGCACTTCGTCGGCCACCACCGCAAAACCACGTCCGGCTTCACCGGCACGGGCCGCTTCGATGGCCGCGTTCAGTGCCAACAAGTTGGTTTGTTGGGAGATGCTGGTGATCACTTCGAGAATTTGCCCGATGTTCACGGTTTTGCTGTTTAGCGATTCGATATTGGTGCTCGAAGCACTGAGCATGCTCGACAGTTGATTCATCGCTTTGATGCTGCGATCCACCACTTGCTGGCCGTCTTCGGCCAGGCTGCGGGCATCACTGGCCTGGCTCGACGCTTGAGCGGCGTTACGAGCGATTTCCTGGGCGGCGGCACCGAGCTGGTTGATCGCTGCGGCCACGCTGCTGGTGCGCGAGGCTTGTTGGTCGGAGTTGAACATCGACGAGTTCGACGCGGCGACCACACGCAGGGCCACTTCGTTGACCTGGCCGGTGGCCGAGGACACTTCACGGATCGAACCGTGGATACGCTCCACGAAACGGTTGAACGCCGTGCCGAGAACGCCAAATTCGTCGTTGTTTTCAATGGTCAGGCGCTTGGTCAGGTCACCTTCACCGTCGGCAATGTCGGCCATCGCGCGGGTCATGACGTGCAACGGCTGGATCAGGATGCGGATCAGCATGCCCAGCAACGCGATGATGATGGCCACGGCGATGACGGTCGCTACGACCGCCGAGGCGCGGAATTCGCTGAGCATCGCGTAGGCTTTGTCTTTATCCACCGACAGACCGATGTACCAGTTCACCGAGGACAGGCCTTTGATCGGGGTGAATGTGACGATGCGGGTCTTGCCGTCAACGTCGACTTCACTTAAGTCGTTGCTGATGCGCGGGGGGTTTTTCGGAAACGCCTCGCTCAGGGACTTCATCACCAGGGCTTTGTCCGGGTGAACCAGGATCTTGCCGTCGGCGCTGACCAGGAAGGCATAACCCATGCCGTTGAAGTCCAGCGCGTTGAGGCTGTCGGCGATCACTTGCAAGCTCAGGTCACCGCCGACCACACCGATGTTTTGACCGTCTTTGAGCACACTGTTGACGATGGAAATGACCAATTGGCCAGACGCGAGATCGATGTACGGTTCGGTCAGTGCCGAGCCGCTGGCGCTTTGGGCACTCTTGTACCAAGGGCGAGCGCGAGGGTCATAGCCATCCGGCATTTTGCTGTCTGGGCGGATGATGAAGGTGCCATCCTTGTTGCCCAGATAGGCGCCCATGAAGGTTGACGTCACCGCCTTCTGTTCAAGAAGCTTGGAGACGTTGCCGGTGTCAGCGTTCAATGCGACGTTTTGTGACAGGTTTTCGATCAACAGGCTACGGCCCGCCAGCCAGGTATGGATATTGTTGGCCGTCACGCTGCCCATTTCTTGCAGGTAGTTGTCGAGATTGCTGCGTATTGCATTGCGCTGCAGATAGTCGTTGTACAGAGTAAACGAAGCGAAGGCTGCAATTACGACGAGGGCGGCGGCAAGCAAGATTTTATGGCTGAAGCGCAGGTTTTTGTTCATGGCTTGGGGTTCCGCTAAGGTCTTAATGTCCTGAGCGTGCTTTTATAAAGGCACGCAAAATGGGCAGTGTTGAAAATAAGCTGATATTTCCGTCCTCTCCTTAGGGAATTACCGACGCTAATTTCTGTGTAGTCTCGGTTTTTGTATCGGCCGTGCCGGCTCAAAGATTAACCATGGGTGACAAAATGCCTGACTCATTGCAACTCGTTCTCGGCGCTGACCTTGCCGGCGAGCCCATCGCCCAGGCCATGCGTCTGGCGAACCGCCACGGTCTGGTCGCAGGCGCTACCGGGACGGGTAAAACCGTCACGTTGCAGCGCATGGCCGAAGCCTTCAGCGATGCCGGGGTGGCGGTGTTTGCCGCCGACATCAAGGGCGACTTGTGCGGTCTCGGCGCCGCCGGCAACCCGCAAGGCAAGATCGCCGAACGCATTGCCGGGATGCCGTGGCTGAACCACAAGCCCCAGGCGTATCCGGTGACCCTGTGGGACATTCATGGCCAGTCCGGTCATCCATTGCGCACAACCTTGAGTGAAATGGGCCCGATGTTGCTCGGCAGCCTGCTGGAACTGACCGACAGTCAACAGTCGGCGCTGTATGCGGCGTTCAAGGTGGCGGATCGCGAAGGGCTATTGCTGCTCGATCTCAAGGATCTGAAGGCGCTGCTCAATCACCTGCGCGACCACCCCGAATTGCTCGGGGATGACGCTGCGTTGATGACCACCGGCTCAAGTCAGGCGCTGCTGCGGCGTCTGGCGACGCTGGAGCAACAAGGCGCTGAAGCACTGTTTGGCGAGCCGGCGCTGCAACTTGAAGACATCCTGCAGCCGACCGCTGACGGTCGCGGGCGCATTCATTTGCTGGATGCCAGTCGCCTGGTGCACGAAGCACCGAAGGTTTATGCGACCTTCCTGCTCTGGTTGCTGGCTGAATTGTTCGAACAATTGCCGGAGCGCGGCGATGCGGACAAACCGCTGCTGGCGCTGTTTTTCGACGAGGCACATTTGCTGTTCGCGGGCACGCCCAAGGCGTTGCAGGACCGCTTGGAACAAGTGGTGCGACTGATTCGCTCGAAAGGCGTGGGGGTGTATTTCGTCACCCAGTCGCCGGGCGACTTACCGGATGACGTGCTGGCGCAGTTGGGTTTGCGCGTTCAGCACGGCTTGCGCGCGTTCACGGCCAAGGAACAGAAATCCTTGCGCGCCGTGGCCGAGGGTTTTCGGCCGAACCCGGCGTTCGATACCTTGTCGGTTTTGACCGAGTTGGGGATTGGCGAGGCGCTGGTCGGCACGCTGGCCGATAAAGGCACGCCGGAGATGGTCCAGCGTGTATTGATCGCGCCACCGCAATCGAGGATCGGGCCCTTGAGCGAGGCGGAGCGTGCAGCGCTGGTGGCCGGTTCGCCGTTGCAGGGCCGTTATGACAAACCGATCGACCGTGAGTCGGCTTATGAAGTGCTGATGGGGCGCAAGGGGTTGGCCCCCGATCCCGATGCGACGCCGGCCAAGCCTGCACCCGAAGAGCCAAGCTTCACTGACCAGGCCGGGGAATTTCTGGGTACGGCAGCCGGGCAGGCGTTGAAGTCGGCCATGCGACAGGCGGCTAACCAGTTAGGCCGACAATTGGTGCGTGGGCTGATGGGCTCGCTGCTCGGCGGCAAAAAAAGCCGCTGAACCCTGTGGGGGCATGGCGTGCCCGCGATGAACGATAACGCGGAGTATCTGTTGCACTGCGGCGCGCCCATCGCGGGCAAGCCATGCGCCTACAGAAATCGGTGATCTCAGGTTTTGGGCTTGGCGTGGGCCGCCAGGCGTTCCAGGGCGGCCCGCAGATTCGGATCGCTGATGCTCTCGGCCGTGGCCTGAATGGTCGCGCCCGCGTTGGGCGACAAACTGATGGTGTGGCCAGCAGCCCCTTGTTGCACGGTTGGCGGCTGCACCTTGAACAGAATCCGCGTCAAACTGGCGAATTCATCAAACATTTGCAGTTGGCGATGCAGGCGCTTTTGCTGATAACGCAAGCGCGTTGCCCAATGACCATCGGTAATGATCAGCAGCAAACTGCCTTCGCGCCACGACGCCACATGGCAATGTTCACGGGCGGCAGGCTGCAATTGGCTTTCGAGCAGACGTTGTAAATGACCCAGGCGTTGAGCCTGGCTGAAAATGGCTTTCAGCGGCTTGGCTTCGCGAAGCAGAACGGCGGGTGCTCTGGCCGTGAGAGGGCGAAATGCCATGATCAGACACCTGAAGTAACAGAGCCGCTATGGTAGCAGAAAGCATCACTTGCACCCGCCCCATTGCTTTGCGCTCGCTTTACCCATTAAATCAACAAGTAACTTCTGCAGTGAATGGCTTGAAGTTCAGCAAAAAGCCCTTATTTTAAGTGAGCCCCGTTACAACGCAGTGCATGCATCGTGGAATAACGCCACTTTCCTCACCATCGTTTCCGGGTAGAATGCTCGTTCGCATGCGGCCATGAGGGCTGCACGGGCGACTCTCGGGGCCGCCCTCCATCCCTTTAGTGTGGAAGATCCTGCCGATATGTTTGCGCCTTTGTTAAAGAAACTTTTTGGAAGCAAGAACGAGCGTGAAGTCAAACGCATGCTCAAGACGGTGCAATTCGTCAATGCCTTCGAAGAGCAAATGGTGGCCCTTTCGGACGATCAATTGCGTGCCAAGACAGACGAGTTCAAGGCCCGCATCGCCAAAGGGGAAACCCTCGACAAGCTGTTGCCAGAAGCCTTTGCGGTCGCCCGCGAAGCCGGCAAGCGCGTCATGGGTATGCGCCACTTCGATGTCCAGCTGATCGGCGGCATGACCTTGCATGAAGGCATGATCGCGGAAATGCGTACCGGTGAAGGCAAGACCCTGGTGGCGACACTGGGTGTTTACCTCAACGCGCTGTCCGGCAAGGGCGTGCACGTTGTCACCGTGAACGACTACCTGGCCCGTCGTGACGCCAACTGGATGCGTCCGCTCTATGAGTTCCTCGGCCTGACGGTCGGTGTGGTCACGCCATTCCAGCCGCCGGAAGAGAAGCGCCTGGCTTACGCCGCCGACATCACTTACGGCACCAACAACGAATTCGGTTTCGATTACCTGCGCGACAACATGGCGTTCAGCATGGAAGAAAAATTCCAGCGCGAACTCAATTTTGCCGTAATCGACGAAGTCGACTCCATCCTCATCGACGAAGCCCGTACTCCGCTGATCATTTCCGGTCAGGCCGAGGACAGCTCCAAGCTGTACATCGAGATCAACAAACTGATCCCGCGGCTGGAATTGCACATCGAAGAAGTTGAAGGCGAAGTCACCAAGGCCGGCCACTACACCGTTGACGAGAAGACCCGTCAGGTCGAACTCAACGAAGCCGGTCACCAGTTCGTTGAAGAGTCGCTGACCTCCCTCGGCCTGCTGGCTGAAGGCGAAAGCCTGTATTCGGCGCACAACCTGAGCCTGCTGACTCACGTTTACGCCGGTCTGCGTGCGCACAAACTGTTCCATCGCAACGTCGAGTACATCGTGCAGGACGGTCAGGTTGTCCTGGTCGACGAACACACCGGTCGTACCATGCCGGGCCGTCGTTTGTCCGAAGGCCTGCACCAGGCTATCGAAGCCAAGGAAAACCTGAACATTCAGGCCGAAAGCCAGACCCTGGCATCGACCACGTTCCAGAACTACTTCCGTCTGTACAACAAACTGTCCGGCATGACCGGTACGGCTGACACCGAAGCGTTCGAGTTCCATCAGATCTATGGCCTGCAGGTCATGGTCATTCCGCCGAACAAGCCGCTGGCCCGTAAAGACTACAACGACCTGGTGTTCCTGACGGCCGACGAGAAGTACGCGGCCATCGTGGCGGACATCAAGGAAAGCATGGCCGCTGGCCGTCCGGTACTGGTCGGTACGGCGACCATCGAAACCTCCGAGCACATGTCCAGCCTGCTCGTGAAGGAAGGCATCGAACACAAGGTTCTGAACGCCAAGTTCCACGAAAAAGAAGCCGAGATCATTGCCCAGGCCGGTCGCCCAGGCGCACTGACCATCGCCACCAACATGGCCGGTCGTGGTACCGACATCCTGTTGGGCGGTAACTGGGAAGTGGAAGTGGCTTCCCTCGAAGATCCAACGCCAGAGCAGATCGCCCAGATCAAGGCCGACTGGCAGAAGCGTCACCAGCAAGTGCTCGAGTCGGGTGGCTTGCAGGTTATTGCTTCCGAACGTCACGAATCGCGCCGTATCGACAACCAGCTGCGTGGTCGTGCCGGTCGTCAGGGCGACGCCGGTTCCAGCCGTTTCTACCTGTCGCTGGAAGACAGCCTGATGCGTATCTTTGCCTCTGATCGGGTGAAGAACTTCATGAAGGCCCTGGGCATGCAGCCAGGCGAGGCGATCGAGCACCGCATGGTGACCAACGCCATTGAAAAGGCTCAACGCAAGGTTGAAGGCCGTAACTTCGACATTCGTAAGCAACTGCTCGAGTTCGACGACGTCAACAACGAACAGCGTAAAGTGATTTATCACATGCGTAACACGTTGCTGGCCGCTGACAACATTGGCGAGACCATCGCCGATTTCCGTCAGGACGTGCTCAACGCCACCATCAGCGCGCACATTCCACCGCAATCGCTGCCTGAGCAGTGGGACGTGGCCGGTCTGGAAGCGGCGTTGCAGAGCGACTTCGGTGTGGCGCTGCCGATCCAGCAATGGCTCGACGAAGACGATCACCTGTACGAAGAGACCCTGCGCGAGAAGCTAATGCAAGAGCTGATCGCGGCGTACAACGAGAAAGAAGACCAGGCGGGCGCCGAAGCGCTGCGCAGCTTCGAGAAGCAAATCGTTCTGCGCGTGCTGGACGACCTGTGGAAAGACCACCTGTCGACCATGGACCACCTGCGTCACGGCATCCACTTGCGTGGCTATGCCCAGAAGAACCCGAAGCAAGAGTACAAGCGCGAGTCGTTCACGCTGTTCTCCGAGCTGCTGGATTCGATCAAGCGCGACTCTATCCGTGTGCTGTCCCACGTTCAGGTTCGCCGCGAAGACCCGATCGAAGAAGAGCAACGCCTGCGTCAGGAAGCCGAAGCGCTGGCTGCTCGCATGCAGTTCCTGCACGAGGAAGCGCCGGGCCTGGAGCAACCTGAACAGTTGGGTGAAGAGATCGATGTGGCCCTTGCCACCGCTCCGGTTCGCAACGAGCAGAAGCTGGGCCGCAACGAGCTGTGCTACTGCGGTTCGGGCAAGAAGTTCAAGCATTGCCACGGGCAGATCCAGTAAACCCCGTTTCAATCGCTGAAATACCCGCGCCGCGACCGGCTTCAGCCGTCGCGGCGTTTTGCCATTTAACACCGCCGTTCATATGACGGGGATGACTACATTTTTTAAGGAGCGCATTCATGGCTGTTGGTCTTGGTCCTTTGCCAACGTTGCACCCGGTTGCCGGTTTTGAACTCGGTATTGCCTCGGCCGGCATCAAGCGCCCGGGGCGCAAGGATGTTGTGGTCATGCGCTGTGCCGAAGGCTCCACGGTCGCGGGCGTATTCACGCTGAACGCTTTTTGCGCAGCGCCGGTCATCCTGGCCAAGCAACGTGTGCAAGGCCCGGTGCGTTACCTGTTGACCAACACCGGCAATGCCAACGCCGGTACTGGCGAACCCGGCCTGGCCGCCGCCGAGCGTACTTGCGCCAAACTGGCTGAGTTGACCGGTGTCGACGCCAGCCTGGTGTTGCCGTACTCCACGGGTGTGATCGGCGAGCCGCTGCCGGTCGAGAAAATCGAAGGCGCGCTGCAAGCCGCTCTCGACGACCTGTCGATCCACAACTGGGAAGCGGCCGCCACCGGCATCATGACCACTGACACCCTGCCAAAGGGTGCCAGCCGCCAGTTTGAGCATGACGGTGTGACCATCACCGTGACCGGCATCAGCAAAGGCGCGGGCATGATCCGTCCGAACATGGCGACCATGCTCGGCTACATCGCCACCGACGCAAAAGTCTCCCGTGACGTGCTGCAAAACCTGCTGCTGGACGGTGCCAACAAGTCGTTCAACCGCATCACCATCGACGGCGACACGTCGACCAACGATTGCTGCATGCTGATCGCCACCGGTCAGGCGGCGCTGCCGGAAATTACCCGTGCCGAAGGCGAGTTGTTCGCCAAGTTGAAACAAGCGGTGTTCGAGGTGTGCATGGACGTGGCCCAGGCCATCGTTCGTGACGGCGAAGGCGCGACCAAGTTCGTCACCGTTGAAGTCAATGGCGGCGGCAATCACCAGGAATGCCTGGACGTTGGTTATACCGTGGCGCACTCGCCGCTGATCAAGACGGCGTTGTTTGCCTCCGATCCGAACTGGGGCCGCATCCTGGCAGCCGTTGGCCGTGCCGGCGTACCGAACCTGGACGTGAGCAAGATCGACGTGTTCCTCGGTGAAGTGTGCATTGCCAGCCGTGGCGCACGGGCCGCGACGTACACCGAAGCCCAGGGCGCTGCAGTGATGCAGCAGGAAGAGATCACCATCCGTATCGAGTTGGGTCGCGGCGACTGCAGCGAAACCATCTGGACCACCGACTTGTCCCACGAATACGTGAAAATCAACGCCGAGTACCGTACTTAAGACCGAGTCGCTCCTATCGCAGGCAAGCCTTGCTCCTACAGTTTTGTGTCGTTCACAACACACCCTGTAGGAGCAAGGCTTGCCCGCGATGAAGGACGACCAGACACTGAAGATTCCGGTCTGTACCCCTCATCAAAAGGTCCCGAACATGAGCCTCCACCTGATCATCGGCGACAAACTGCTTTCCTCCTGGTCGCTGCGTGGCGCCTTGGCCCTCGACCTGACGGGCGCGGCCTACACCGAAGAACTGATCAAGCTGGGTCAACCAGACACCCGCGCGCGCCTGCTCAAGCATTCGCCCGCCGGCAAGGTCCCGCTGCTGAAAACCGAACACGGTACCATCGCCGATTCCCTGGCCATCGCCGAGTATCTGGCGGAGCAGTTTCCCGAGGCGGGCCTCTGGCCCAAAGACACCGCCGCCCGTGCTCAGGCGCGTTCGGCCTGCGCGCAAATGCACTCCGGGTTCTTTGCCATGCGTGGCAACATGCCATTCGACCTGAGTCACGATGCGCCGCTGTCGCCAACAATTCCTGACGTCGAGGCCGACATCCAGCGCATGCTCGCGCTGTGGGCTGAATGCCGCGCGGTGGCCACCGATACCGGTCCGTTCCTGTTCGGCAGCGCGACGTTGGCCGATGCGATCTTCGCGCCAATTGCTGTACGTCTGCGCACCTATCAGGTGAAGTTGCCGGCAGCGGATGAAGCCTACGTCGAAACGATCTACCAGTGGCCGGCCTTCAAAGCCTGGCAAAAGGCGGGTCTGGAGGAGATAGGGCAGTGAAACGAGTCCATGTAGCTGCCGCGGTTATTCGTGATAACAGCGGCAAGATTCTTATCGCACGCCGTGCCGACACTCAGCATCAGGGTGGCTTGTGGGAGTTTCCCGGTGGCAAGGTCGAGGGTGACGAATCCGTCGAAACCGCACTGGCCCGTGAGCTTCACGAAGAGCTGGGCATTGTGGTCACCGCTGCGCGCCCCCTGATCAAGGTTCATCACGACTACCCGGACAAGCACGTGTTGCTGGACGTCTGGGAAGTTTCCGCGTTTACCGGCGACCCCCACGGCGCTGAAGGCCAGCCATTGTCCTGGGTGACGCCGCGGGAGCTGGTGGATTATGAGTTTCCCGCGGCCAATCAGCCGATCGTCGCGGCTGCACGGTTACCCGCCGAGTACTTGATTACCCCCGAAGACCTGGAAACCCCGGCATTGCTGCGCGGAATCCAGAAAGCCATCGCGGGGGGGATCAAGCTGATCCAGCTACGGGCTCCCAACGGCTACGATCCGAAGTACCGCGATCTGGCGGTGGATGCGGCAGGGCTGTGTGCCGGCAAGGCGCAGCTGATGATCAAGGGGCCTTTCGAATGGCTGGGAGACTTCCCGTCCGCCGGATGGCACATCACGGCGGCGCAGTTGCGCAAGTACGCAGCGGCGGGTCGACCGTTACCGGCCTCGCGCTGGTTGGCGGCGTCGTGCCACAACGCTGAAGAGCTGGCGCTGGCCGAGCAGATGGGCGTGGACTTTGTGACCCTGTCGCCGGTGCAGCCCACCCTGACTCATCCCGGTGCTGAGCCATTGGGTTGGGAGCAGGCTTCGGTGTTGATCGAAGGGTTCAGCAAGCCGGTGTTCCTGTTGGGCGGTGTCGGCCCGGCAGAACGGCAACGCGCCTGGGAAGCAGGAGCGCAGGGTGTGGCGGGGATTCGGGCGTTCTGGCCTGAGAGCTGAGCTGATCGTTCCCATGCTCTGCGTGGGAATGTATCCCTGGACGCTCTGCGTCCGCTTTTGGGACGCGGAGCGTCCCTTGCTGCATTCCCACGCAGAGCGTGGGAACGATCATGCGTGGGAGCGATCAGCTAAACCTGAGGTTTAGCGGCCGCCTGCCAAAGTATCTCGGCAACTCCCTGGCGCTTGGCAATCAGCCGCGCCACCACAAACAGTAAATCCGACAACCGATTGATGTACGCCAGTCCAACCCCAGCCAACGGTTCAAGCGCATTCAACTGCTGGCACCGTCGCTCCGTGCTGCGCGCCAGGCTTCTGCACACGTGTGCCTGAGCGATCAACGCTGAACCGCCGGGCAGAATGAAATTCTCCAGCGGCCCCAACTCTTCATTCCAGCGATCAATCGCCGCTTCCAGGCGTTCGATTTCCGCGGCATCCAGTGCCTGATACACCGGCATAGCCAGTTCGCCGCCGAGGTCGAACAGCCGATGCTGGCAAGGCGCCAACACCTCGATCACCTCGTTCAAACCCGGGTATTGCGCGCTTTGGGCGGCCAAACCGGCCAGCAGCACGCCGACCTGACTGTTCAACGAATCGACTTCGCCAATCGCCTCGATTCGCGGGTGGTCCTTGGGTACCCGGCGACCATCTCCGAGCCCGGTTTCGCCTTTGTCGCCAGTGCGGGTGTAGATCTTCGACAAGCGAAAGCCCATGGGTTACCTCGATAGCTGATTGAGTTCTTGAGAGACGACCGGCGTACCCGACAAGGGCAGGCGCAACGTGAAACAGGTGCCTTGGCCCGGCGTCGACTGCACTTCCATCTGGCCCTTGTGATTGTTGGTGATGATGAAATAGGAGACCGACAGGCCCAGGCCCGTGCCCTGGCCGATTTCTTTGGTGGTGAAGAACGGCTCGAACGTACGTTTGCGCACGTTCTCGCTCATGCCGATGCCGTTGTCCTCGACCTGGATTTCGGCCCATGGCGGGTTCAGTCGGGTGCGCAGGATGATCCGCCCCGGTTCGCTGTCATCCTCGCGCTGGTGAATGGCCTGGGCCGCGTTTTTCAACAGGTTGAGCAGTACTTGTTCCAGTTCGTTGGCCGTACCGGGCACCGGACCCAGCGCCGGATCGAACTGGCGAATGATCGCCTGGCCCTTGAAGTCGAAACCGATCGCCAGATCAAAGTCGTTACCGGCGATGTCCACTGCTTGATCGATCAGTGCCGGCAGGTCGCACGGGGCCATTTGCCGGGTGCTGCGGCGGCTGAAACTGAGCATGTGCGTGACAATTTTCGCCGCACGGGCACCGGCCTGCTGAATGCCATCAAGCAGTTGCGGTACTTCGCGCACTTGCAGGTATTGGTTGACCGTTTCCAGCTCGATACCGATCTGCTCGGCTTGCTCCATGTTCTTCGGCAAGTCCGGCGACAGGCGTCGGCGTATGTTCTGCACGTTGTGCAGGATCGCGCCCAACGGGTTATTGATTTCGTGGGCCATGCCGGCGGCGAGGCCGCCTACGGAAAGCATTTTTTCCGACTGCACCATCATTTCTTCCAGGGACAGGCGCTGGGTAATGTCGTCGATGCGGATCACTACGCCACGCCCGGCACCGCCCATCAGCGGGTAAAAGGTCAGGGCGTAGTGTTTGGGCTCATCATCCTTGAACCACGTTACGCGCTCGATCTTGGCCACGGTGTGCTGCTCGACGGTTTGCTTGAGCTGCGGCAGAAACGGTTTCAGCGGTTCGAAGGCGAGGAAGATCGGCTGGTTCAAGGCTTCGTCCAGGCGTGTGCCGGACAAGGCGCTGGCTTCCTGATTCCACTGGGTCACGTAGAGCTGCTCGTCGAGGGCGATCAGTGCTGACGGCATGGAGTCGATGATGCTGTTGAGGTAGTTCTGGAAGCCTGTGAGTTTCTTTTCGATTTTGCTGCGCACCTGAACTTCGAGTTCCAGCTTGCGGTTGGTATGGCGCGTTTCTTCGGCAAGGCCTTGGGCTTGATCGTATGCAGCCTGGGAGTCGTCCCGGGCACGCTTGAGCTGCTGCTCCCGGGCCTCGATTCGCGAGAGCATGGTGTTGAACGCCTCGGCGAGGCTGCCGATTTCGTCATGGTTGCCACGGGAGGCGCGCAGTGCGTAGTTCTCTTCGCGGGTGACTTGCCGGGACAGTTCTTCAAGCTCATGGATAGGTCGGGTAATCAGGCGTTTGATCTGCCGTGCAATCACCAGCCACAACAGCACGCTGAAGATCAGAATGCCGAGGCTGGCGGTGAGGGTGCCGGTGTAGAACGCCATCGGCAATTCACTGCTGGCCACCAACAGCAAGTGGCCGGGATCGGTGCCGGGGCGGGGCAGGGTGATCAATTGATTGCTGCGGAACTCGGTCGCTTGCCAGGCTTCAATGTGCTGGTAGCGCCCCGGCAGGCTCAGTTTGTCGCCGTGCTGCAACTGCGCCAGCCGTTCACCCTTGCCGTCATAAAGGGCTGCCGCACGCAGCGGCGAGTAACTGTCGAGCTCCTTGAGCAGGCGTTCGGCGTTTTGTGGCGACTTCAAGGCGTCGGCCACCAGGCTCGGGTTGGACACCAGTCGGCCAATGGTTTGCAGGGCTTGGGGGGCCATGCTTTCCTGGGAGATGTAATACGACGCGCTGATGAAGGTCAGGTTGGCGACCAACAGGATGGTGATCAACAGCACCAGCAGGGCGGCCAGCAACTTCTGGCCGACGGGGAGGTTTTCGAGGCGCTGGCGCAATGGCATCAGGTTCGTCGCTTGAATGGAACAAGTGGCCAGCGTAGCCGCTGCTCAGTCGCTGGGCAATCCAAGGCTGTGCAGATGGGCAATCAGCCGCTGCTGCAGTTGATTAAGGTGGGGCAGCTTGACCTGGTGTCTCGCCGCAACTTTGCAGGCATAGCCCAGCAGATAGCTGATTTCGGTGCGCCGCTCACTCGCGACGTCCTGGTACATCGAGGAGTAATTGGCCGCCGTGGCATGGATCACTCGCTCGACCTCCTGCTGCAGGTCCTGGGCGGCAGCTGGCTGACCGCAGCACTCCAGCAGTTCGGTCAATTCGACGCAGAGGGTGGCGACTTCGCAGTGATGTTCCTGCAAACCGCCATTGCGACAGTTGTGCAAGACCGTCAGGGGATTGATCGCACAGTTGAGCGCGAGTTTACGCCACAGCCTTCTCAGGATGTCGGTGCTCCACTCATGAGGAATCCCGGCGGCCGTCAAATCGTCCAGCCAGATCGGCGCCACTGGGTGGCCGGCATCGCCGAGCCACGTGTAACCGTGGCCGGCAAACACTACACGCCAGTCACCCTCCCGAAAGGCGCCTTCCGTACTCGATGCGCTCACGCAACGGGCTTGCGGCACCAGCGCCGCGACGGCGTCCTGACTGCCAAGGCCGTTCTGCAACAGGATCAGTTCGGCGTCCGGCGTCAGGCGCGACGCCAGTTGCGCGACGGCTTTTTCGGCGTCGTAGGCCTTGCAGGCGACCAGCAAGCGGCTGATCGGCCCCACGCTGTCCGGTGTTTCGCCGGGGATGTCATAAGTGCGGGCTTCGCCGTGTTCGACCAGGGTCAAGCCGCCAGCAGCTTGATAGGCCTGCAAACGCTGTTCACTGCGAACGATCAGCCTGACCGGCAATCCGGCCCGCGCCAGACGCGTGGCCCACAACGTGCCGAGGCTGCCGGCGCCCAATACATGCCAAGGGGTCGACATCAGCTTTTTATCCGGTTTGTGGCAGGCATGTGAGGCTCGCAGTATGGCTTGGAAAAGACCCGTTATAATGAGCCCGATTTTAACCGCAAGCCAAGCGCGCGCCATTGCAATCGAGCGCGCCTTTTTATTGGAGAGATTACATGCCGTCGTTCGACGTGGTATCCGAACTGGACAAACACGAAGTCACCAACGCGGTCGAAAACGCCGTCAAGGAACTCGATCGTCGTTATGACCTGAAGGGCAAGGGTACTTTTGAGTTCAAGGAAAAGGACCTGACCGTCAACTTGACCGCCGAGGCCGACTTCCAGCTCGAAGCGATGATCGAGATCCTCAAGCTCGCGCTGGTCAAGCGCAAAATTGACGTGCAGTGCCTTGAAGTCAAGGATGCCTATGCGTCGGGCAAGCTGATGAAGCAGGAAGCGATCCTCAAGGAAGGCATCGACAAAGAACTGGCGAAGAAGATCGTCGCTCACGTCAAAGACGCCAAGCTCAAGGTTCAGGCCGCCATTCAGGGCGAGCAAGTGCGCATTACCGGCAAGAAACGTGACGATTTGCAGGAAGCCATCGCCGCCCTTCGTGCCAAGACGTTCGACATGCCGCTGCAGTTCAACAACTTCCGCGACTGATCGACCAAGCGGGAACCTCTCGGCGTTTTCGGCGTCCGAGGCCCAAGCAACGGCAGAAATGATTGAGCCCCTGGGGTTTGGTCTTTCTGCCGCTCATTTTTTAGCGTGCCGGAAGTCAGGAGAAACAAGATGGATTTGAATGCTGAAGTGGACAACCTGGTCAAGGCTTCCCAAGCCTGGATTCCAATGATCATGGAATACGGCAGCCGCGTGTTGCTGGCCGTCATCACGCTGGCCATCGGTTGGTGGCTGATCAATAAAGTGACGCAAAAACTCGGCGGCTTGCTGGCGTTGCGCAATGCAGATCTTGCGCTGCAAGGGTTCATCAGCAGCCTGGCGAACATCATTCTCAAGGTTTTGCTGATTGTCAGCGTGGCCTCGATGATTGGCGTGGAAACTACCTCGTTTGTCGCAGCGATCGGTGCCGCCGGTCTGGCCATTGGTCTGGCCTTGCAAGGCAGCCTGGCCAACTTCGCGGGCGGCGTGCTGATTCTGTTGTTCCGTCCGTTTCGTATCGGTGACTGGATTGAAGCTCAGGGGGTTGCCGGTACTGTCGACAGCATTCAGATCTTCCATACCGTACTGCGTACCGGCGATAACAAAACCATCATCGTACCTAACGGCAACTTGTCGAACGGCATCATCACCAATACCAATCGTCAACCCACGCGCAAAGTAGTGTTCGATGTAGGTGTCGATTACGAAGCGGACTTGCAGAAGGCACGTGAAGTACTGCTGGAATTGGCCAAAGATCCACGCGTATTGGCAGATCCGGCACCTCAGGCTGTTGTTTCTACCTTGGGTGACAGTTCGATCACTCTTTCGCTTCGCGTCTGGGTAAAGACGGCGGATTATTGGGACGTGATGTTTATGTTCAACGAACAGTCCCGTGATCGTTTGAAAACTGCTGGTGTTGATGTTCCTTTGCCACAACGGATGATTCGTGTGGTTCAGGAATCTGCAGTGCAGTGATTGTTTTTTGATCATGTCTGACTCTTTGGTCAGGCATGTTTTGCATGATTTTTGATCGTTTAAACGCGCAGTTGACACCAACGAAAAAGGCCCATCCGAAGATGGGCCTTTTTTTGATTACCGCAAACTAACTTTCTGCAATTACAGAATGTTGAGTGGGTAGTCGGTGATCAGGCGGAACTCAGAGATATCGCCTTCGCCTTCGTCAGCATTGGCGGAGTGCCATGCTTGACGGATGCGGAACGACAGATCTTTGGCTGGGCCGGTTTGAATGACGTACTTAACTTCCACGTTGGTTTCGTGGTGTTTGCCGTCTGCACCGTACAGACCAGCGTAAGGGCTGCCTGCTGGAGTGTTGGTACCGTCGATGTCCCAACCTTTAACGTAACGGGTCATGAAGCTCAGACCAGGTACGCCGTATTCGGCCATTTTCAGGTCGTAACGGGCTTGTACCGACTTCTCGCCTGGGGCGTTGAAGTCAGAGTACTGGATGGAGTTGGCGAGGAAGATCGAGTCGCCACCGCGGTTGTTTTTACCCACACCGATGTAGTCGAACGGGGTATCGCCGTTCACTTTCTGGAAGCCCAGGGTCAGGGTGTGTGCTTTCAGGAACGAGTAAGCAGCGGCCAGCGAGTAGGCGTTGTTGCTGATTTCGCCTGCTTTAGCGTTACCGGTGTCCTTGGTGTTGTAGTAGTTACCGTCGAAGTTAATCGAGTTGTCGCCGCCCAGTGCGAGGGTGTAGTTCGCGTTGGCGTAGTACTGGTTCCAGACGTCTTCGAGCTTGGCACCGTAGAGCGAGAAGCTCAGGTCCGGGGTAACGCCGTACTTGCCACCGAAGTAGTCGATGGAGTTGGCTTGCACGCCAGCGTAGGTAGCCCACAGGGAACCGTCACGGGCGTTCTTGTCCTGGCTGGTCGCCGAGTAGAAGTGGCCGGCTTCGAGGTCGAGGTCTGTAACTTCGCTGCTCTGCAGTTGGATACCGCTGGCAGTTTGGTGAAGGATGCGGGAACCGCCTACAGCGAACACCGGAGAGGTGCTTGGCTGCATGTCGCCGACTTTCAGCTCGGTCTTGGAGATGCGGAACTTGGCGGCAGCGCCGGCTTTGCCCTGGCTGTTGTTGACTTCGCCATCAGAGCCCACGGACATGTTGCCCGAACCCGAATACTTGTCGGAACCGTCCAGCTTAATGGCCAGTTGGCCCCAAGCTTCAACGCCAACACCGATCAGACCTTGGGTGTAGCCAGAGCTGTACATGCCCTGAATGCCCTGGGTCCAGTCTTTGTCATCGACTGCGCCGTCAGTTTTGTTACGGTTGTAGTAGTAGTTGCGAACCAGCAAGTCGAGCTTGCTGTCTTCAACAAAACCTTTGGCTTCTGCCTGGTCGCTTACGAAAGGTGCGGCTACTGCCAACTGAGTACTGGCTGCTGCTGCAACTGCCAGTGCGATCATGCTCCACTTCATCACGCGCATCGTGATTTGCTCCTTTGGTTTTAGAAGAGTACTGCCGTCCCACCTGATTTATTATCTGGGCGGCTCTTTCTTTTTGTGTCGGCGCAAACTTATATCACGCCGACCATGTTGGCGATACTTGCGTATCTAACCTTTCAGCTTCTTTACGACCGTGTCGCAAACAGCTTGGTAGATGTCGCAAATTTACAGCCTCAATGCAAGCGGGCCGGCAACTTTAACGTTGTTTTCCAGGGCTTGAACATCGGTAAAAAGAGTCCTTGGTGAAACGTTTGAATCTCCATTGGGCAACCCTGCCGCTGTTTTTATTTGCCTTGAACCTTCCACTTCCAGCAGAGGCATCCAAGGCGATGTGGGTGTGAATGCAACAAGCGTGCACAAATCAGACATTTGTAGCGATTTTTTTCTGATGGCCCGCCTAACGCTGTAAAAACCTCATAAAACCGGGCGTTTCAAGCACTTATTGTTCGGGCTTGACGCCAGGGAATGCATCGTGCATCAACATTTTTCGCGACGCCGTGACAACCAAAAATGTTACCGGTTCACCCCGTTAGTGAGTAAATGGCGGATGCTGACGCAATCAGCGTAGACGAGCTGTGCGGTTTTGGTGCAAAAAATTTTAATTGCTGTACTGATTTCATACAGTGCTGTCATTTGGCCGAATCGAACGCATCGTTGTTAATCAAGTATTTCGGCGTTTTGGCTCGGGTCGTGGGTTCTGAAATGGTGCGTTTGGGCAATAAGTGACTCATGGCGGGGCGAGTGCCGGGTCGTGAAGCTAGCGCCGTTCACAGGTATGCTGCCGTCCTGTCGCTTGGCGCACCGTCCCTCGGGAGGGGCGCTAAGCTGAAATTGAGAACCCGGCGGGAGTGCGCACAGTGTTCGCTTTAGATCCACGGCTCCAACAAGACACGTTACCGATTGGGGATTTCCCGCTTTGCCGGTTGCTGTTGTCTAACGATTCGAATTACCCCTGGTTCATCCTGGTGCCTCGTCGTGACGATATCAGCGAGATATTTCAGTTGGATGGCGCCGATCAGCAACAGTTGTGGCAGGAGACGACCGCATTGGCGGAAACCCTCAAGGATTCGTTCGACGCCGACAAGTTGAATGTCGCGGCCTTGGGTAATGTCGTCAGTCAGTTGCACATGCATGTGATTGTGCGCAAGCAGGACGACGCCGCCTGGCCGGCTCCGGTCTGGGGCAAGCTGCCCGCCAAACCCTACAACGCAGATCAGATTGCCGCGATTCGCGAGCGGCTGCGTTTGGTATTAACCGAAGACTTTACGTTTCTGGAGGGTTGAAACATGAGCCTGGAAGAACGCGTTACCGATCTGGAGAGCCAATTGGCCTTTCAGGATGACACCATCCAGGCATTGAGCGATGTGCTGGCGACCCAGCAGCGCGCCGTTGAGCGCCTGCAGTTGCAAATGGCAGCACTGCTCAAGCGGCAGGAAGAAATGGCTGGCCAGTTCGACACCTTTGAAGAAGAAGCGCCACCACCGCATTACTAAAATGCGTGCAATAAAAAACCGCGAACAGCCAGCCTGGCTGTTCGCGGTTTTTTTTAGCCTTGGATCAGCGGCGCGGCAGTGCGGCGATCACATCTTCGGCTTGCAGGCCTTTGTCGCGGTTCATGACGGAGAACTCCACGCGCTGGCCTTCGACCAGAACACGGTGACCTTCACCGCGAATGGCCCGGAAATGCACGAAAATATCATCGCCGGAGTCGCGGGAAATAAAGCCGAAGCCTTTGGAGGTGTTGAACCATTTTACGGTGCCGGTATCGCGGTTGCTCATGTCATAGCTTGGCGAGGCGGCGGCCGGTGAAGATTTGTAGAAGCTGACACCCAGGTGCAGTAAAACGCCGGCCAGGGCAGCCACCAGGCTGAACAGAACGGCAGGCTGGCCGGCGATGACAGGCATCGGCGCGAGCAGCGTCAGGATTTGCAGGAAGACAGCCAGCACCAGCAGAGCGCTGACCAGGTTTTGCAGTTGGTGACGCGGGCCTTTGTTCCAGTAAGGGATGACAGGAGCAAGGGTGAGGTTCAGCAGGCCGAAAAAGGCCAGGTACAGTGCATCGGGTTGTTGCAGGTAAGGTACCGCTTCAGATCGCAGGCTAGGGATGAAGGACAGCAGCAGGGCTGCTGCGCCCGTTAGCAAGTGGACGATTTTCAACATTTTGATTAACTCACGTTAAGACGGATCACAAGGAAGAGCTGATTGAGTACGGTTCGCTTCAGAACAATAAGAGGCGTTGGGCACGTACCCGCTATCAGCCTATGCGCAGCCCCCGGAAAATAGGCGGCAGCGACACACGGTCTATTTAACAGCAAAGCCTGCAGCTACTCAAATCAGGCAGTCAGGCGGTGCTGTGGGGGGGCGATTTGTCCTGGGTCAGTGCGTCATTCGGGGCGGCGGGATGTCGGCAGGTTTGTTATGCGCGGCTTTCTTCTATTAAGGAAGAGGTCGGAGTGCTCACCGCCGATCTGCTGACCCAGCGCATGCAGGTCCACGAGAAAGCCGCCTGGATGTTACGGTCCTTGCTGGATCAGTAATCTCGCCAGTACGCGAATGATGCCGTTGAGGTGTCGTTCGCGTTTTGTCCTTCTACTTCTTCAAGTCGCTTTTGTGCGGGTTAAAACTCGCCTGGGCATGTAGGAAAACGGCCGGCCTAGGACGGTCTCCATGATCCCCCTTCAACTGTTGGCTTATCCTACGTCGAGGGTCATAAAGTCATCTGGATATACCTTTGCGCCTGCGCTTTTATAAGGAAACAGAACGTGCTCTTACAGAAAGCAAGGATGGCAAAGGAGTGTCAACGATATGGATTACGAAGACAGGTTTGGCGAAGGGAGGCTCGGCCCTGCCCGGGATATAAGGGTTGATCCGTTCGTCAGTGAATTTGATATGGGGCTGGCCCGGCCGTTGTCCCGTTCGGTGCGCTTGAATGGTTTTGCGACCTGCTTGCGGCTTGAACAGGTCTATTGGGATATTTTGGGCGATATGGCCAAGGTCAATTGCTGTTCGGTCAGCGCGCTGTTGTCCCATGTGGACCGCGAAGTGCATTTGCGTCACGGCGGGGTCAGGAACTTTACCGGGCTGGTGCGGGTTGTCTGCGTCGTGCGCAGCTTGAAGGAAGGGGGCTGCATTGCGGCGCCTTAGCCGCAGCGACGTAGAGGGTTGAGTGTCAGTCTGTGCAGTCTTACGGCTGCACAGGCTGCATTTAATGGATATAATCCCGCTCTTTGCCGCAAAACCCAGCGTGTGCGGTAGCAATCTGATCGCCGAGACAACCCCCATGCCGATGTACGACTATCAATGTGCTTCCTGTGGTCATCAGTTGGAAGCCATTCAAAAGATCAGCGCAGCACCGCTGGTCGACTGCCCTGCCTGCCAGGCGCCAGAGCTTAAAAAGATGCTGTCCATGCCAGGTTTCCGCCTCAGCGGCACCGGCTGGTACGAAACCGATTTCAAGACCGGCTCGAAGAAGAACCTGGCCGGCGGCGACAAAGCTGACTAGGGTCTAGGGCCTGAGTTGAACCACACGCGTGAGCTCTTGCATCATCCGCAGCCTGATGTGCAGGACTCCAACCGAATTTCGAATTACGAGAAGTGAAACCACTACCATGATGCGCAGCCATTATTGCGGCCAACTGAACGAAAGCCTGGACGGCCAGGAAATTACCCTTTGCGGATGGGTCCACCGTCGCCGTGACCACGGTGGGGTGATTTTCCTCGATATCCGTGATCGTGATGGTCTGGCCCAGGTAGTGTTCGACCCGGACCGCGCTGAATCCTTCGCCGCCGCCGACCGCGTGCGCAGCGAGTACGTCGTGAAGATCACCGGCAAGGTTCGCCTGCGCCCGGCTGGTGCGACCAACGCCAACATGGCGTCGGGCATGATCGAAGTCCTAGGCTACGAACTGGAAGTGCTGAACGAGTCGGAAACCCCGCCGTTCCCGCTGAACGAGTTCTCCGATGTCGGCGAAGAAACCCGCCTGCGCTATCGCTTCCTTGACCTGCGTCGCCCGGAAATGGCCGAGAAGCTGCGTTTGCGTTCGCGCATGACCACCAGCATCCGTCGCTTCCTCGACGAGAACGGCTTCCTCGACGTCGAGACGCCGATCCTGACCCGCGCGACCCCTGAAGGTGCTCGCGACTACCTGGTGCCGAGCCGTACTCACGCCGGTTCGTTCTTCGCCTTGCCGCAATCGCCACAGCTGTTCAAGCAACTGCTGATGGTGGCTGGCTTCGACCGTTACTACCAGATCGCCAAGTGCTTCCGCGACGAAGACCTGCGTGCCGACCGTCAGCCTGAGTTCACCCAGATCGACATCGAGACCAGCTTCCTCGATGAAAACGAGATCATGGGCATCACCGAAAAAATGATCCGCAACCTGTTCAAGGAAGTGCTGGACCTGGAATTCGGCGACTTCCCGCACATGACCTTCGCAGAAGCCATGCGTCGTTACGGTTCCGACAAGCCAGACCTGCGTAACCCGCTGGAACTGGTTGACGTTGAAGATCAACTGAAAGAAGTCGACTTCAAGGTGTTCAGCGGCCCGGCCAACGACCCGAAATGCCGCATTGCCGCGTTGCGCGTTCCAGGCGCTGCGAGCATGCCGCGCAAGCAGATCGACGACTACACCAAGTTCGTCGGCATCTACGGTGCCAAGGGCCTGGCGTACATCAAGGTCAACGAGCGCGCCAAAGGCGTCGAAGGCCTGCAATCGCCAATCGTGAAGAACATCCCTGAAGCCAACCTCAATGTGATCCTGGATCGCGTTGGCGCGGTTGACGGCGACATCGTGTTCTTCGGTGCTGACAAAGCCAAGATCGTCAGCGAAGCCCTGGGCGCGCTGCGGATCAAGGTAGGTAACGACCTGGAGCTGCTGACCTGCAAGTGGGCGCCAATGTGGGTCGTCGACTTCCCGATGTTCGAAGAAAACGACGACGGCAGCTTCACTGCCTTGCACCACCCGTTCACCGCGCCGAAGTGCACCCCGGAAGAACTGGAAGCCAACCCGGCGACCGCTCTGTCCCGTGCCTACGACATGGTGCTGAACGGCACTGAGCTGGGTGGCGGTTCGATCCGTATCCACCGCAAGGAAATGCAGCAGACCGTATTCCGCCTGCTGGGAATCAACGAAGCGGAACAGGAAGAGAAGTTCGGCTTCCTGCTCGACGCCCTGAAGTACGGCGCACCGCCGCACGGTGGCCTGGCCTTCGGTCTGGATCGTCTGGTGATGCTGATGACCGGCGCCCAGTCGATCCGTGAAGTGATCGCCTTCCCGAAAACCCAGAGCGCGGCAGACGTCATGACTCAGGCACCGGGTCAGGTTGATGCCAAGTCACTGCGCGAATTGCACATTCGCCTGCGCGAAACGCCAAAGGCTGAGTAAGGCTGACCGCAAAGGCGCATCCTTGCCGGATGCGCCTTTTCTTTAGGTCGAGATTTTTTTGTTGCTGGCCGACAATCTGTGGCGGGCAATGTTTCAAAGAGAATTCGGAGCGAGTTATGGCGGGTCATTCCAAGTGGGCGAACATCAAGCACCGCAAAGAACGTCAGGATGCCAAGAAGGGCAAGATTTTCACCAAGTGGATTCGTGAACTGACCGTTGCTGCCCGTCAGGGCGGTGGTGACCCGGGTTCCAACCCGCGTTTGCGTCTGGCGCTGGACAAGGCCCTTGGCGCGAACATGAGCCGCGATATCATCGATCGCGCGGTCGCACGCGGTGCCGGTGCTGCCGACACCGACGACATGGTCGAGCTGACCTACGAAGGCTACGGCCCGGGTGGCGTGGCGGTGATGGTCGAGTGCATGACCGACAACCGTAATCGCACCGCCGCCGCGGTTCGCCACGCTTTCAGTAAATGTGGTGGCAACCTCGGCACCGACGGTTCCGTGGCCTATCTGTTCGAGCGCAAAGGGCAGATTTCCTTCGCCCCAGGCGTTGACGAAGATGCCTTGATGGAAGCGGCCATGGAAGCCGATGCCGATGACGTGGTTACCCATGAAGACGGCTCCATCGATGTATTCACTTCGTTTGCCGGTTTCTATTCCGTGCGTAATGCGCTGGAAGCGGCCGGTTTCAAAGGTGAAGACGCAGAAATCGTGATGCTGCCCACTACCAGCGCCGAGCTGGACCTGGAAGGCGCCGAGAAGGTGCTCAAGCTGATCGACATGCTTGAAGACCTGGATGACGTGCAGAACGTCTACTCCAACGCGGACATTCCGGAGTCGGTGGCTGCACAGCTGGGTTAAGGGCGACTAGGATTTAATGTGGGAGCTGGCTTGCCTGCGATGGCATCACCTCGGTGTATCAGACAGACCGAGGTGATGCCATCGCAGGCAAGCCAGCTCCCACAATTGTTATTCGCTGAATTGAATATCGTGCTTTCACTGAACCCGCAGGCGTTATGACTTTAATCCTTGGTATCGACCCCGGTTCGCGCATCACCGGTTATGGCGTGGTACGCGATACCGGCCGTGGCTGCGTTTATGTGGCATCGGGTTGCATTCGAACCGGCTCTGGCGAATTGCACGAGCGTCTGCAAATCGTCTATCGGGGCGTGCGGGAAGTCATTCAGACCTATGGTCCTGTGACCATGGGCATCGAAAAGGTCTTTATGGCACGCAACGCAGACTCCGCGCTGAAGCTGGGTCAGGCCCGGGGTGCGGCGATTGTGGCGGGTGCCGAAGAAAACCTGGAAATAGCCGAGTACACCGCAACCCAGGTCAAACAAGCCGTGACCGGCACCGGTGCGGCGAATAAAGAACAAGTGCAGATGATGGTCATGCACATGCTGAAACTGACCAGCAAGCCGCAAATCGATGCGTCGGATGCCCTGGCCATCGCCATTTGCCATGCGCATACCCGGTCCAGTCTGTTACCCCATGGCCTTGGCGCGGCACGCAGTCGTGGCGGGCGCTTGCGTCTCTGATAGCATCAGCAATCATTTTTTGCGGAATGAGGTTTTTCGTGTCTGTGTCGTCGACGCGACCCCTCGCTCTGTTGGTCGCCAGGCATTGATCTGGCCAACGCTCAAGGATCTGAAACGTGATTGGACGCTTGCGCGGCACACTGGCTGAAAAACAGCCGCCGCACCTGATTCTGGATGTAAACGGTCTGGGGTATGAGTTGGAGGTGCCCATGACCACGTTGTATCGCTTGCCGTCGGTCGGTGAACCGCTGACCTTGCACACCCACTTGGTCGTACGCGAAGACGCGCAGTTACTCTATGGTTTCGCCAGCAAGCGAGAGCGAGACTTTTTTCGCGAGTTGATCCGTCTCAATGGTGTCGGGCCAAAATTGGCGCTGGCGTTGATGTCGAGTCTGGAAGTCGATGAGCTGGTCCGTTGCGTGCAGTCCCAGGACACCTCGGCGCTGACCAAGGTGCCGGGCGTGGGCAAGAAGACGGCCGAACGTTTGCTGGTGGAACTCAAGGACCGCTTCAAGGCCTGGGAAACCGTGCCGACGATGTTCGCGCTGGTGCCAAACCAGCCTGGCGGGCCGGACGCGCCAGCTCCGGTGGCTACCGCCGAAAACGACGCGGTCAGCGCGCTGATTTCCCTGGGCTACAAGCCTCAGGAAGCCAGCAAGGCGATTTCTGCGATCAAGGAGAAAGGCTTGAGCAGTGAAGACCTGATTCGTCGTGCCCTGAAGGGAATGATTTAAGTGATTGAAGCCGATCGTCTGATTGCCGCCATCCCCGGTCCTCGTGACCGCGAGGAAGTCCAGGACCGGGCGATTCGTCCTGTCAGCCTGGCCGAATACATCGGCCAGCCGACTGTTCGCGAGCAAATGGAGTTGTTCATCCAGGCCGCGCGTGGGCGCAACGAGTCTCTGGACCACACGCTGATTTTCGGTCCGCCCGGTTTGGGCAAGACCACGCTGGCGAACATCATCGCCCAGGAAATGGGCGTGTCGATCAAGAGCACGTCAGGGCCGGTCCTCGAGCGTCCGGGTGACCTGGCCGCGTTGTTGACCAATCTTGAACCCCATGACGTGCTGTTTATCGACGAGATCCATCGCCTGTCGCCGATTGTCGAAGAAGTGCTGTACCCGGCCATGGAGGATTTCCAGCTCGACATCATGATCGGCGAAGGCCCGGCCGCGCGTTCGATCAAGCTTGATTTGCCGCCGTTCACCTTGGTGGGCGCAACAACGCGTGCCGGTATGCTGACCAACCCGCTGCGCGATCGCTTCGGCATCGTCCAGCGCCTGGAGTTCTACAGCACCGCGGACCTGGCAACGATTGTCAGCCGTTCGGCGAACATACTGGGCTTGCCGCTGGACCCGGAGGGTGCGTTTGAAATCGCCCGGCGTGCTCGCGGTACGCCACGTATTGCCAATCGCCTGCTGCGCCGAGTGCGCGATTTCGCCGAAGTTCGCGCCAAGGGGCACATTACCAAGCCGATCGCTGATCTCGCCTTGAATCTGCTGGATGTCGACGAGCGTGGCTTCGATCATCAGGACCGGCGCCTGCTGCTGACCATGATCGAGAAGTTCGACGGGGGGCCGGTCGGGGTGGATAGCCTGGCCGCCGCCATCAGCGAAGAACGCCACACCATCGAAGATGTGCTGGAGCCGTATCTGATCCAGCAGGGCTACATCATGCGCACCCCTCGGGGGCGAGTTGTCACCCGGCATGCGTATTTGCACTTCGGTTTAAATATTCCGTCACGATTGGGTGAAATGCCCGTGGTAGACGAGTTCCTGGATGCCGTTGACGATTAATATCCTTTGCGCGCTGATATATTCGGCTTTTGTGCGGTCCCAGGACCGTACTTTTGCCGCAAAGCCGCAGATCAATGAAAAACAGTTGCCTGGCCGGATTGGCAACCTGAGGAGTAAGCACTAGAGTATGCGCGCGCAAAACGGGCTTGAGCCGTTCGTACATCGTTGTCGCGTTTATTACGAGGACACCGATGCGGGCGGCATCGTGTATTACGTCAATTACCTCAAGTTTATGGAACGGGCTCGAACCGAGCGGCTCCGGGATCTGGGCTTTGCCCAATCGGCGCTGGCAGGGGAGGACCTGTTGTTTGTCGTGCATTCCAGCGAAGCGCGTTACCACGCGCCGGCGCGACTGGACGACGAGCTTCTGGTAAGCGCTGAAGTAATCGAATTGAACCGTGTCAGCCTGCGCTTCAAGCAGCAGGTCAGGCGGGCTACGGATAATGTGCTGCTCTGCGAAGGGCAGTTTTTGGTGGCCTGTGTGCGCACTGAAAGTTTGAAACCCCGGGCCATTCCCGAAGCTCTACGAGCGGCCTTTGCCGACGTGAGCGGCGCGGGTACACACTCAAAGCAGGAGATAAAGCGTGGAAGCTAACGTCGTCGACCATTCCTCCATGTGGAGCCTGGTCAGCAATGCCAGTATCGTGGTGCAACTGGTAATGCTGATCCTGGTAGCCGCATCGGTCACCTCATGGATCATGATCTTTCAGCGCAGCAATCTGCTGCGCGCCGGTCGACGTGCCCTGGAGAGCTTTGAAGAGCGCTTCTGGTCGGGTATCGACCTGTCCAAACTCTACCGCCAGGCCGGCAGCAACCCTGATCCGGATTCGGGCGTCGAGCAGATCTTCCGGGCCGGCTTCAAGGAATTCTCCCGTCTGCGCCAGCAGCCAGGTGTCGATCCGGAAGCGGTCATGGAAGGCGTGGCCCGTGCCATGCGCGTTGCCATTTCCCGCGAAGAAGAGAAGCTCGAGCAGAGCCTGCCGTTCCTCGCCACCGTAGGTTCCGTCAGCCCGTACATCGGTCTGTTTGGTACGGTCTGGGGCATCATGAACTCCTTCCGTGGTCTGGCCACTGCCCAACAAGCGACCCTGGCCACTGTGGCGCCAGGTATTGCCGAGGCACTGATTGCAACTGCGATCGGCTTGTTCGCCGCCATCCCGGCCGTTATCGCTTACAACCGTTTTGCTGCTCGCAGTGAAACCCTGCTGGGCCGTTACTACACCTTCGCCGATGAATTCCAGGCGATCCTGCACCGCAAAGTGCACACCAGCGAAGAATAAGCAGGTAATTTCCAATGGCTTTAATCGCTCGAGCTCGCAAAAAGCGCAAGCCGGTTGCCGAGATGAACGTGGTGCCTTACATCGACGTGATGTTGGTGCTGCTGGTCATCTTCATGGTGACCGCGCCGATGCTCAATCAGGGCGTGAAAGTTGATCTGCCCAAGGTTTCCAGCGAAGCCTTGCCGCAGGACAACAACACCCAGGTCCTGACCATTTCGATCAAGGCTGACAAGACCTACTACTGGAACCTTGGCAGCGAAGTCGACACCGAAAAGCAGCAGGACAAGGCCATGACCTTGCCGCAGATGACTGACGCGGTGACCAAGATCATTCGTGCCGGCACTGAAGGCGGCAAGCGCACTCAGGTGTTCATCCGCGGCGACAAGACCGTCGACTACGGTTCGGTCATGGGCGCCATGGGCGGGTTGCAGAAAGCCGGGGTCGGTAATGTTGGCTTGATTACCGAGGCGCCCTGATGCAGCAACAACGAGAGCCAACAGCCTCGGAAAGCTACTTCTGGCCTAGTGTCTGGGCGATTGGCTTGCACGTGCTGGTGTTCGGCATGCTGTTTGTCAGCTTTGCCTTCACGCCTGAGTTGCCGCCGGCCAAGCCAATTGTCCAGGCGACGCTGTACCAGCTGAAATCGAAAAGTCGGGCGACCACCCAGACCAATCAGAAGATTGCGGGTGAGGCGCAGAAATCTGCTGCGCGCCAGACCGAAGTCGAACAGCTGGAGCAGAAGAAGGTCGAGCAGGAAGCGGTGAAGGCTGCGGAACAAAAGAAAGAAGAGGCGGCTCAAAAGGCCGAGGAAGCCAAGAAGGCTGACGAGTCGAAGAAAGCGGATGAGGCGAAAAAGGCTGATGAAGCCAAGAAAGCCGATGAAGCGAAGAAGACCGCCGAAGCCAAAAAGGCCGAAGAGAAACAATTGGCTGATATAGCCAAGAAGAAAGCCGAAGAAGAAGCCAAGAAAGCCGCTGAAGAAGAGGCCAAGAAAGAGGCCGCTGAAGAAGCGAAGAAGAAAATCGTCGAAGACGCGAAGAAGAAAGCCGCCGAAGACGCCAAGAAGAAAGCTGAAGCTGAAGAGGCGAAGAAGAAAGTCGCCGAAGATGCGAAGAAGAAAGCTGCTGCCGATGCTGCGAAGAAGAAATCGCAGGATGCAGCACGTAAATCCGCCGAAGACAAAAAGGCTCAGGCCCTGGCAGATTTGCTTTCCGACACGCCGCAGCGCCAGCAGGCCTTGGCGGATGAACAGGGTGACGAAGTCGCCGGCAGTTTCGATGATTTGATTCGTGTTCGTGCGGCGGAAGGCTGGGCTCGTCCACCTTCGGCGCGCAAAGGTATGACAGTCGTGCTGCAAATCGGCATGTTGCCGGATGGTACGGTGACTTCGGCCAGCGTGGCCAAGTCCAGTGGTGACGGTCCGTTTGATGCGTCTGCTGTAGCGGCAGTGAAGAATATTGGACGTTTGACAGAAATGCAGGGAATGAAGCCGAGCGATTTTGCTCCGTATCGTTCATTCAAGATGACATTCACGCCTGAGGATTTAGCCCCGTGAGAAACCTTCTACGAGGAATGCTAATCGCTATCTGCTGCATGGCAGGGATGGCGATGGCAGATGAGAAAAACATTCTGGTCACCAGCGGCAGTGATCGGGCTACCCCGATTGCAGTCGTGCCGTTTGCGTTCCAGGGCGGCGCTGTGCTGCCGGACGACATGGCCGAAATCATCGGTAACGACCTGCGCAACTCGGGTTACTACTCGCCGATTCCAAAGCAGAACATGATCAGCTTGCCGAGCCAGGCCAGCGAAATCATTTTCCGTGACTGGAAGGCGGTGGGTGCCCAATACATCATGGTCGGCAGTATCGTTCCAGCGGGCGGTCGCCTGCAGGTTCAATACGCACTGTTCAACGTTGCCACCGAGCAGCAAGTACTGACCGGCAGCGTGTCGGGCAGTACAGATCAGTTGCGCGACATGGCGCACTACATCTCCGACCAGTCGTTTGAAAAACTCACCGGTATCAAAGGTGCGTTCTCGACTCGCCTGCTGTACGTGACGGCCGAGCGTTTCTCCGAGAAGAACACGCGTTACACGCTGCAACGTTCGGACTATGACGGTGCCCGTGCCGTGACCCTGCTGCAATCGCGCGAGCCAATCCTGTCGCCGCGTTTTGCGCCGGATGGCAAGCGCATCGCCTATGTGTCGTTCGAGCAGAAGCGTCCGCGCATTTTCATGCAGAACATCGACACCGGTCGCCGTGAGCAGATCACCAACTTCGAAGGCCTGAATGGCGCGCCAGCCTGGTCGCCGGACGGCAATCGCCTGGCGTTCGTGCTGTCCAAAGACGGCAACCCGGACATCTATGTGATGAACCTGGGTTCGCGTCAGATCTCTCGTGTCACCAACGGTCCCGGCATCAACACCGAACCGTTCTGGGGTAAGGATGGCTCGACCATCTACTTCACCTCCGACCGTGGCGGCAAGCCGCAGATCTACAAAACCAGCGTCGGTGGTGGCGGTGCGGAGCGTGTGACCTTCGTGGGTAACTACAACGCCAACCCTAAACTGTCGGCTGATGAAAAGACCCTGGTGATGATCCACCGCCAGGATGGTTTCACCAATTTCAAGGTGGCGGCCCAGGATTTGCAGCGAGGTAGTGTAAAGATCCTCACTGATAGCACTCTGGACGAGTCGCCTACTGTTGCGCCCAACGGCACCATGGTAATCTACGCCACCCGCCAGCAGGGCCGGGGAGTCTTGATGCTCGTGTCCATTAATGGACGCGTAAGGCTCCCGCTTCCTACCGCTCAAGGCGAAGTCAGAGAACCTTCCTGGTCCCCTTACCTGAACTGACGCGGCGCTACACGTTGTACTTAACACATTGGGGTTCATTAGGAGTTTCACGATGGAAATGCTGAAGTTTGGTAAATTTGCTGCGCTGGCTCTGGCCATGGCTGTAGCTGTAGGTTGCTCGTCCAAAGGCGGCGACAACGCCGGTGAAGGCGCAGTAGATCCAAACGCTGGTTATGGCGCAAACACTGGTGCCGTTGACGGTTCCCTGAGCGAAGAAGCTGCTCTGCGCGCTATCACCACTTTCTACTTCGAATACGACAGCTCGGACCTGAAGCCAGAAGCCATGCGCGCTCTGGACGTTCACGCCAAAGACCTGAAAGCAAACGGCGCTCGCGTTGTTCTGGAAGGCAACACCGACGAACGTGGTACTCGTGAGTACAACATGGCACTGGGCGAGCGTCGTGCGAAAGCCGTTCAACGCTACCTGGTACTGCAAGGTGTTTCCCCAGCTCAGCTGGAACTGGTTTCCTACGGCGAAGAGCGTCCAGTTGCTACCGGCAACGACGAGCAGTCCTGGGCTCAAAACCGTCGCGTCGAACTGCGTAAGTAATTCGTCATGCGAACGTGCCGTCGTGCTGTAACTGTCTTGGCTCTCAGTCTCGCACCGCTTGCGGTGTTGGCTGCGGTTCCTGTGGTCGATAACAACTCCGGTTATAACAATAGCGGGAGCAGTTATCCGCCTGCAGGTTACGGTACGAACGGCGCCTATGCCGGGGGAGGGGTTTCGGCCCCTGTCTCGGCACAGGGCGAGCTGTTCAACCAACTGCAACAAATGCAGCAACAGATCGAGCGCCAGCAAGGCGCGATTGAAGTTCTGCAAAATGATGTGGCGCGCATGAAGCAAGAGAACCTGGAGCGATATCAGGATCTTGATCGGCGCATTGGAACCGGTGCTGCACCTGCCGCGACTTCTGAGAATTCTTCCACCAGTGGTGATTTGAACGCCCCTGGTGCTGCCGTCGGCGCAAGTGCTGGAGCCGCTGCCGCTCAAGCACCTGCCGCGGGTAGCGAGCCGGCTGATCCGGCGAAGGAAAAGCTGTATTACGACGCAGCCTTCGACTTGATCAAAGCCAAGGATTTCGACAAGGCCAGCCAGGCTTTTGCCGCATTCCTGCGCAAATACCCGAACAGCCAATACGCGGGCAATGCCCAGTACTGGCTGGGCGAAGTGAACCTGGCCAAAGGCGATCTGCAAGGTGCAGGTCAAGCGTTTGCCAAGGTTTCACAGTTGTACCCAAAGCACGCCAAAGTGCCTGATTCGTTGTACAAGCTCGCTGATGTGGAACGCCGCCTTGGTCACACCGACAAGGTCAAGGGCATTCTGCAGCAGGTTGTATCCCAGTATCCGGGGACTTCCGCAGCTCAGTTGGCGCAACGAGACTTGCAGCGCATGTAAGCTGGCTTGACCCGATTTGAAGAAACCCGCGCTTGTCGCGGGTTTTTTCGTTAGAATTCACGCCCTTTTTATGAAACACGCTTTTCGGGATCTGCGCGGTGGCGGGGTTCCTTGAAGTGCCTGACGGAGGCGGACAGCCTGTTTAGCTGTTATGCCCGTGGCGACTATGCAAGACACATTGAGAATCACCGAAGTTTTTTACTCGTTGCAGGGTGAAACGCGGACTGCCGGGCTGCCCACAGTATTTGTGCGCCTGACCGGTTGCCCATTGCGTTGCCAATACTGCGACAGCGCCTATGCCTTCACGGGTGGAACCATCCGCCCGCTCGACGATATCCTCGAGCAAGTGGCCGGTTTTCGCCCGCGTTATGTGTGTGTCACCGGTGGTGAGCCACTGGCACAACCTAACGCCATCCCATTGCTCAAGCAGTTGTGTGACGCCGGTTACGAAGTGTCACTGGAAACCAGTGGTGCGCTCGACATCTCGGCAGTAGATTCTCGGGTCAGTCGCGTTGTCGACCTGAAAACCCCGGGTTCGAAGGAAGCACACCGCAACCGCTACGAAAATATCGAATTGCTCACGCCCAACGACCAAGTGAAGTTTGTCATCTGCTCGCGGGAAGACTACGACTGGGCTGTGTCCAAGCTGATCCAGTACGGTCTTGATCGGCGCGCCGGTGAAGTCCTGTTCTCGCCAAGCCACCATGACCTGAATGCTCGGGATCTGGCGGACTGGGTCGTGGCGGACAACCTGCCTGTGCGTTTGCAATTGCAGCTGCATAAATATCTTTGGAATGACGAGCCGGGGCGCTGAAATGACTGAACAATCGAACACTGCTGAAAAACGTGCGGTCATCCTGCTGTCCGGTGGCCTGGACTCGGCGACAGTCGTGGCCATGGCTCGCGCCGAAGGTTACAGCTGCTACACCATGAGCTTTGATTATGGTCAGCGGTCTCATGCCGAGTTGCATGCCGCTGCACGCGTCGCCCGAGACTTGGGTGTGGTCGAGCACAAGGTGATCGGTCTGAACCTGAACGGCATTGGCGGCTCGGCACTGACCGACAGCAGCATCGACATACCTGAAGAGCTCGGCGAAGGTATTCCGGTGACCTACGTACCGGCACGCAACACGGTGTTTCTGTCGCTGGCGTTGGGCTGGGCGGAAGTGCTGGGTGCGCGTGACATCTTTATTGGCGTCAATGCGGTGGATTACTCCGGTTACCCCGACTGCCGTCCTGAGTTCATCGAGTCGTTCGAGCGCATGGCCAATCTGGCGACCAAGGCCGGTGTCGAGGGCAATGGTTTCCGCATTCAGGCGCCGCTGCAGAACCTGAGCAAGGCACAGATCGTTGAGGCTGGCGTGAAGCTTGGCGTCAATTACGGGCTGACCGTTTCCTGCTATCAGGCCGACGATAACGGTCGTGCGTGCGGTAAATGCGACAGCTGCCGACTGCGCGCAGAAGGCTTCGCGGCGGCCGGAATCAGCGACCCAACACCTTATTTTTGATTTATTTCAAATTAGGTGTTGAATAGTCCTTAAAAATCAGTATTATACGCGCCACCACACAGCGGGTCGTTAGCTCAGTTGGTAGAGCAGTTGGCTTTTAACCAATTGGTCGTAGGTTCGAATCCCACACGACCCACCATTTTTGTAGCAGTTTTAAAAGTCTGGAAGGCCCACGCAAGTGAGGATTTCCGGATTTTTTTTTGCCCGCGATTTAAGGTCGGCCGGGTCAGAATCATCTTTTGCATCTGCGGGATATTCTGTAGCCTTGCCCAGCTTCAACGCTGTCCGTGCCTGATGAATACTCACTCTCCCGGCGGTACCCTGAAAGGGTCGGAGCCGGGTGTATACTCGACTTTCGCGCAAATGCGCCTGCAGGTCTTGCGAACATGACGCAGATTTCCGAACGCCTTTTGGTTCAGGCTCACCTCGATGCCAAGCAGCCCAAACCGCTGACTGCCGAGGAAGAGGCCTATTACCGTGCCGCCATCGCCGCCGAGCTCAAGGCTCAGAACGCGGTGCTGGTTGCCCACTTCTATTGCGATCCGGTCATTCAGGCATTGGCTGAAGAAACCGGTGGATGCGTCTCCGACTCGTTGGAGATGGCCCGCTTCGGCGCCGCACATCCGGCCAAAACCGTGGTGGTCGCCGGTGTGAAGTTCATGGGTGAAACCGCGAAAATCCTCACCCCTGAAAAACGTGTGCTGATGCCCACCCTCGAAGCGACGTGCTCGCTGGACCTGGGCTGCCCGGTAGACGAGTTTTCGGCGTTCTGTGATCAGCACCCGGAACGCACCGTCGTGGTGTACGCCAATACCTCGGCGGCAGTCAAAGCCCGGGCGGATTGGGTGGTGACCTCCAGTTGCGCACTGGAAATCGTCGAAAGCCTGATGGACAACGGCGAGACCATTATCTGGGGCCCGGATAAACACCTGGGCACCTACATTCAGCGCCAGACCGGTGCGGACATGCTGCTGTGGGACGGTGCTTGCATCGTTCACGAGGAGTTCAAGTCCAAGCAGCTTGAAGACATGAAGGCGCTGTACCCCGAAGCCGCGATTCTGG
This sequence comes from Pseudomonas sp. OV226, assembly GCF_003148705.1. NCBI lineage: Bacteria > Pseudomonadati > Pseudomonadota > Gammaproteobacteria > Pseudomonadales > Pseudomonadaceae > Pseudomonas > Pseudomonas sp. OV226. The sequence continues at coordinate 236,694 of NZ_QGGS01000002.1, forward strand.
TGCACCCGGAGTCCCCGACCTCGGTGATCGAACTGGCGGATGCCGTCGGTTCTACCAGCCAGTTGATCGCGGCGGCGCAGAGCCTGCCAAACAAGACGTTGATCGTCGCCACCGACCGCGGCATTTTCTACAAAATGCAGCAGCTGTGCCCGGACAAGGTCTTCATCGAAGCGCCAACGGCCGGTAACGGTGCCGCGTGCCGCAGTTGCGCACACTGCCCGTGGATGGCAATGAACACGCTTGAGCGCCTGCTGAAGAGCTTGAAAGAGGGGGCGAATGAGATCTTTGTCGATCCTGCGCTGATTCCGCAGGCGATTCGCCCATTGAAGCGCATGCTCGACTTCACTCAGGCTGCGCGAATGAAGCTGGCGGGTAACGCCTGATTCGCTGACCGCTAAAAAAACGCCCCGATTTGGTCGGGGCGTTTTTGCATCTGGCGGTTTACTTGGTTTTTTTCGGAATCTGTACGAGCTGAGTGTTGGAGTACATGTCATGCCAACTGCGTTTCTGCTTGTCGAACAGCGACCAGAAGAAACCCAGCCCCAGACATAGCCAGGACGCTATCGACACTACAAACCGCAACAGCGCCTGCCACAGGCTGATGGACGAGCCGTCGGCGTTCTGTACGCGGATGCACCACACCTGCATGCCCAGTGTCTGGCCAGACCAGGTCCAGAACTTGGCGAAAAAGCCGAACAGTACAAACAGCAACACCGTCGAGAGCAATGGATCGCCGTCCAGCGCGCCGGCTTCGGTCAGGGTGCGCATTTTTTCTTCGCCGAGGATGGCCATCTGGATCATCTTGTAAATGCCGCTGGTGACGATCAGCAGGGCGGTGCATAACAGGAAGTCATAGAACATCGCTGCCAGGCGACGACCCAGGGGGGCGGTGGGGAAGTCGCCCTGGGGGTTGAGCAGGTGTTTCGACATGGCAGCCTCTGGGCAGAAAAAAGAAGCCATTTTACGGATTTACGCGCACAAAAAAGCCCCTGATGTCAGCATCAGGGGCTTTTTCGTTACAGAAGATTAACCTTCTGCTTGAACCTCGTCAGCCTGCATGCCTTTCTGGCCTTGCACGGCAACGAAAGTCACTTTCTGGCCTTCTTTCAGGCTCTTGAAGCCGTTGCCCTGGATGGCGCGGAAATGTACGAACAGATCCGGACCGCTTTCAGGAGTGATAAAACCAAAACCTTTCTCGTCGTTAAACCACTTGACGGTACCGCTCTGACGTTGGGACATTTCTTATTTCCTTTGACGCAAAAATTAATGACAGTCTCCTTCTCATGAAAGAGTACTGGGGCTGGTTGCAGGAGAGTAAGAAGACGTCGAACGGGATGTAGCTAACTTGTAGGCTACTGCCCAGGTCACGATTCCAAGCGACCCATGCAAACACAGTGAACAAACTCTACGCCAACTATGGGAGAAAAAACAAGCCCCGTCAGAGGCCCGGTTTTGCTCAGGTTGAGCGCACTAGTCGATCCACTAGAGCCTTCTTATTCTATGTCGCTGCTCAATTGTTTTAGAACGTTATAAGCAGCGTTCATAAACGAAGCTTATTGGTAATGACATGCACTATTTTATGGCGGTTGCGTTACACATTAGTGCACTGTTAACGCCACCGCGTTACTTATAGAAACAGTCAATCAGCCGCGATAGTAGCGTTGTGCAACAAATGGCATTTTGCTTACAAGCAAAGGCACCTTTTTCCCACGGACAATCGCCCATACGGGTGTGTCGATGGCGATGTAGGCGCTGTCGAGGTAACCCATGGCCAAAGGACCTGCCAGGGTCGGGCCAAAACCGCCGCTGCATACGGCGCCGATGATGTCGCCAGCCTCGTTGACGATTTCCGCACCCTCACGCACAGGCGTGCGTTCCTGAGGCAGCAGGCCCACGCGCTTGCGGCTGACACCACCTTGTTGTTGCGCGAATACGGTTTCAGCGCCAGGGAAGCCGCCGGCCCGCGCACCATCGGCACGACGCGGCTTGGAGATGGCCCACAGCAGGCTTGCTTCGATCGGGGTGGTCTCGGTGTTCATGTCGTGGCCGTAGAGGCACAGGCCGGCCTCCAGGCGCAACGAGTCGCGCGCACCCAGGCCGATGGCGGCGACTTCTGGTTCGGCCAGGAGGGCGCGTGCCAGGGCTTCGGCATTGGCGGCCGGTACGGAGATTTCGAAGCCGTCTTCCCCGGTGTAGCCCGAACGGCTGACGAAGCAGTCCACGCCCAGCAATTTCACGCGGGTGAACTGCATGAAGGTCATCTTCGCCACTTCAGGGGCCAGGCGCGCAAGCACGGTGACTGCGGCCGGACCTTGCAGGGCCAGCAAGGCGCGTTCTTCGAACAGGGGCTCAATGGTGCATTGCTCGCCAATGTGCTTGCGCAGGTGCGCCAGGTCCTGATCCTTGCAGGCTGCGTTGACCACCAGGAACAATTCGTCGTTACCGAGGTTGGCGACCATCAGGTCGTCGAGAATGCCACCGGTTTCATTGGTGAACATCGCGTAGCGCTGCATGCCCACCGGCAGGTCGATGATGTCCACCGGCACCAGGGTTTCCAGGGCCTTGGCGGCATTGGCGCCGGTCAGGCGGATCTGGCCCATGTGCGAAACATCGAACAGCCCGGCTTGATCGCGGGTGTGCTGGTGTTCTTTCATTACGCCAAGCGGGTATTGCACTGGCATGTCATAGCCGGCGAACGGCACCATGCGCGCGCCGAGTTCGATGTGCAGGGCGTGCAACGGGGTTTTCAGCAATTGTTCGGTGGACATATTCAGCTCCTGAAAAAGTGTGCCAATGCGCGTGAGCATCAGCACTCGATAATGTTGACCGCCAAACCGCCACGGGCGGTTTCCTTGTATTTGCTTTTCATGTCGGCGCCAGTCTGGCGCATGGTGCGGATGACCTTGTCGAGGGAGACGAAGTGCTGACCGTCCCCACGCAGCGCCATGCGCACCGCATTGATGGCCTTCACCGAGCCCATGGCATTGCGCTCGATGCAAGGCACTTGCACCAGCCCGCCAATCGGGTCGCAAGTCAGGCCCAGGTTGTGTTCCATGCCGATTTCCGCCGCGTTTTCCACTTGCTGCACGGTCCCGCCAAGGACCTCGCACAAGGCGCCGGCGGCCATGGAACAGGCCACGCCGACCTCGCCCTGGCAACCGACTTCGGCGCCAGAGATCGAGGCGTTTTCTTTGTAGAGAATGCCGATGGCCGCCGCGGTCAGCAGAAAGCGCACGACCCCGTCTTCATTGGCCCCCGGGATAAAGCGCATGTAGTAATGCAAAACCGCTGGAATGATCCCGGCTGCACCGTTAGTGGGCGCGGTGACGACGCGTCCGCCATTGGCGTTTTCTTCGTTGACCGCCAGGGCGTACAGATTGACCCAGTCCAGCACCGACAGCGGATCGCGCAATGACGATTCCGGGTTCTTGCACAATTGTCGATGCAGGGCGGCGGCGCGGCGCTTGACCTTCAAGCCGCCGGGCAGGATGCCTTCGTTGCGGCAACCGGCGTCGACGCAGTCCTGCATCACTTGCCAGATTTTCAACAGGCCGGCGCGGGTTTCCGCTTCCGGGCGCCAGGCGCTTTCGTTGGTCAGCATCACCTGGCTGATGGACAGGCCGTAGGTGGTGCAATGACTGAGCAAGTCCTTGGCACTTTTGAACGGGAAGGTCAGCGGCGTGGCGTCTTCGACGATGCGGTCGGCGCCGGCGGCGTCTTCATCGACCACAAAACCACCACCGACCGAGTAGTACTCGCGGCTGCGGATCTGTAGGCCCGCCGCGTCGAACGCGCGAAAGATCATGCCGTTGGGGTGATAGGCCAACGGTTTGCGAATCATCGCCAGGTGTTCTTTCTCGTTGAACGCAATGCTGTGTTCGCCGAGCAGGTTCAAGCGCCCGCTACCGCGAATTTCTTGCAAGCGCGCAGCAACGGTTTCGGTGTCCACGGTGTCCGGGTGTTCGCCTTCGAGGCCGAGCAACACAGCCTTGTCGCTGCCGTGGCCCTTGCCGGTGGCACCGAGCGAACCGTAGAGCTCGATTTTGACGCAGGTGGTGGCAGCCATCAGACCTTCACGGCGCAAACCTTCGGCGAAGCGTGCGGCGGCGCGCATCGGACCGACGGTGTGGGAGCTGGAGGGGCCGATGCCAATCTTGAACAGGTCGAACACGCTTAACGACATGGTTGTTCTCCGGTTTCTTGTTATAGGTGCAACGTGAGCCGTAGGAGCAAAGCTTGCTCGCGATGAACGATGACGCGGTTCATCAGATAGACCGTGTAACGGCTATCGCGAGCAAGCTTTGCTCCCACAGGGATAAGCGGTGTTCTTGAACGCGGGGGCGAGTAAACCCGCCCCCTCATTCGTTTAAGCGTAGCTTTCGATCGACGGGCAGGCGCACACCAGGTTGCGATCGCCGAAGACGTTGTCGACGCGACCGACCGGTGGCCAGTATTTGCCTTCGATCAGCGAGGCAACTGGATACACCGCTTGCTCACGGCTGTACGGGTGGGTCCACTCGCCAACGATCTCTGCTGCGGTGTGCGGAGCGTTTTTCAGTGGGTTGTCGTCCTTGTCCAGCGTGCCGTTTTCCACTGCGCGGATTTCTTCGCGGATGCGGATCATGGCGTCGCAGAAACGGTCCAGTTCTTCCTTGGATTCGCTTTCGGTCGGCTCGATCATCAGCGTGCCGGCGACCGGGAACGACATGGTCGGGGCGTGGAAGCCGAAGTCGATCAGGCGCTTGGCGACGTCATCGACACTGATGCCGCTGCTGTCTTTCAACGGACGCAGGTCGAGGATGCATTCGTGCGCCACCAGGCCGTTGCTGCCGGTGTACAGCACTGGGTAGTGCTCTTCCAGGCGACGGGAGATGTAGTTGGCATTGAGGATCGCCAGCTGCGAAGCGCGCTTGAGGCCCGCACCACCCATCATCGAAATGTACATCCAGGTGATCGGCAGAATGCTCGCGCTGCCGAACGGTGCTGCGCAGACTGCGCCTTCCTTGCGTTCCATCTGGGCGTGGCCCGGCAGGAACGGGGTCAGGTGCGATTTCACGCCGATCGGGCCGACACCCGGGCCGCCACCGCCGTGCGGAATGCAGAAGGTCTTGTGCAGGTTCAAGTGCGACACGTCGCCGCCGAACTTGCCCGGTGCGCAGAGGCCGACCATCGCGTTCATGTTGGCGCCGTCGATGTACACCTGGCCGCCGTTGTCATGAATGATGCCGCAGATCTCGCGGATGCCTTCTTCGAACACGCCGTGGGTCGACGGGTAGGTAATCATCAGCGCAGCGAGGTGTTCGCGGTGCTCGATGGCCTTGGCGCGCAGGTCTTCGATGTCGACGTTGCCGCGAGCATCGCAAGCGGTGACGACGACGCGCATGCCAGCCATGTTAGCGGTGGCCGGGTTGGTGCCGTGGGCGGACGACGGGATCAGGCAGATGTCGCGACGGTCTTCGCCACGGCTCTGGTGATAGGCGCGAATGGCCAGCAGACCGGCGTATTCACCTTGCGAACCGGCGTTCGGTTGCAGCGAGATCGAGTCGTAGCCAGTCGCGGCGCACAGCATCGCTTCCAGTTCGTCGGTCAATTGCTGGTAGCCGGCGCTTTGCTCGGCCGGGGCGAACGGGTGCAGGGCACCGAATTCAGCCCAGGTCACCGGGATCATTTCGCTGGCGGCGTTGAGTTTCATGGTGCACGAACCCAGCGGGATCATGGTGCGGTCCAGTGCCAGGTCTTTGTCGGCCAGCTTGCGCAGGTAGCGCATCAGCTCGGTTTCCGAGTGGTAGCGGTTGAACACTGGGTGGCTGAGGATCGGCGATTGGCGCACCAGCGACGCAGGAATGGTGCTCTGCACTACGGCTGCGAGGGCGGCGAAGTCCGGCAGGGTCTTGCCGTCGGCGAAAATACTCCACAGGGTTTCGATGTCAGCCTGGGTGGTGGTTTCGTCGACCGACAGGCCCACACGCTGAGCATCGACCACGCGCAGGTTGATGCGCTGGGCGCGCGCCTGATCGTGCAGCTTGGCGGTATTGGCGCCGGTGTTCAGGGTCAGGGTGTCGAAGAAGCTGGCTTGTTCAACGGTCAGGCCCAGTGCGCTCAAGCCTTTGGCCAGAATCGCCGTCAGGTGATGCACGCGATTGGCGATCTGGGTCAGGCCTTTCGGGCCGTGGTACACGGCGTACATGCTGGCGATGTTGGCCAGCAGCACTTGCGCGGTGCAGATGTTCGAAGTGGCTTTCTCGCGACGGATGTGTTGCTCGCGGGTTTGCATGGCCAGGCGCAGGGCCGGCTTGCCGAAACGGTCCACGGAAACACCGACCAGACGGCCCGGCATGTCACGCTTGAACGCATCTTTGGTGGAAAAGTACGCCGCGTGCGGGCCGCCGAAGCCCAGCGGTACGCCGAAGCGTTGGGCGCTGCCGATGGCCACGTCGGCACCGAATTCGCCCGGTGCGGTCAGCACGGTCAGGGCCAGCAGGTCGGCCGCTACGGCGACCAGTGCGTTGGCCGCGTGGAAGCGTTCGGTCAGCGCGCGGTAATCGAACACGTCACCGTTGCTGGCCGGGTATTGCAGCAGCGCGCCGAAGAACGGCGTCACGTCGGTTAGTTCGAGTTCGTCACCGACGACAACCTCGATGCCCAACGGCTCGGCACGGGTGCGCAGCACGTCGAGGGTTTGCGGGTGGCAATGCACGGAAGCGAAGAATTGGTGGCTGCCCTTGTTCTTGCTCAGGCGTTTGCAGAAGGTCATGGCTTCGGCAGCGGCGGTGGCTTCGTCAAGCAGGGAAGCGTTGGCAATCGGCAGGCCGGTCAGGTCGCTGATCAGGGTCTGGAAGTTCAGCAGCGCTTCGAGACGGCCCTGGGAGATTTCTGGCTGGTACGGGGTGTAGGCGGTGTACCAGGCCGGGTTTTCCAGCAGGTTGCGCAGGATCGGCGATGGCGTGTGGGTGCCGTAGTAGCCCTGGCCGATGTAAGTCTTGAACAGCTGGTTTTTACCGGCGATGGCTTTGATCGACGCCAGGGCATCGGCTTCGCTCAGGCCGTCTTCCAGGCCCAGGACGCTGGTGCCTTTGATGCTGTCGGGAATGACGCTGGCGCTCAGGGCTTCCAGGGAGTCGAAACCGAGGCTGTTGAGCATGGCTTGCTCGTCACCGGCGCGAGGGCCGATATGGCGGGCGATGAATTCGTTGGCGGTGGTCAGATTCACTTGGGTCATGTCAGCGCTCCTCAGGCTTCGGCGTTGGCTTTGATCAGACGGTCGTAGGCATCCTGATCGAGCAATTGGGCGACCGCCGAGGCGTCGCTTGGCTGGAAGCGGAAGAACCAGCCTTCGCCCAGCGGATCTTCGTTGACCAGTTCAGGGCTGCTGTCCAGCGCCGGGTTCACTTCCAGCACCTCGCCGTCCAGTGGCATGTACACGCCGCTGGCGGCTTTTACCGATTCCACGGTGGCGGCTTCGGCGCCTTTGTCATAGGACTGCAGCTCAGGCAGTTGTACAAAAACCACGTCGCCCAAGGCGTTCTGTGCGAAAGCGGTGATGCCGACAGTAACGCTGCCGTCAGCTTCGGTGCGCAGCCATTCGTGGTCTTCAGTAAAACGCAACTCGCTCATGTGAACTCCTAAGGGGGGCCAGACTCGTCTGGTGGACGCTATTGAATGCTTGGGCAAAGCCCTGGTTATGAGGACTACATAGCAAGAACACGGCCAATGTTGGTTTAGCCGTTATTTATCAATGACTTATGACGTTTTGCAGATTGGTTGAATTCATCGCGTGTAGCGAAATCGATACGGTCGGAGACGGGGGAGAAAGCCGAGGTGGATCAAAGCCTTGCACAGCCGTGATCGGGGAGGGGTGTAGCGATATCGTTCCGCTGTAGCGCTTTCAGTACAGATGGAGGTCGTTTTTGAACATGGACCCTGTAGGAGCCGAGCTTGCTCGCGATGGCGGTACTTCAGTCGAAATCAAAGGTGACTGAAGTACCGCCATCGCGAGCAAGCTCGGCTCCTACAGGGGGCTGTGGTGTTTGGGGGATTGTGATCCCGCCACAAGCTCAGGGCTTGTTGGGTATGCCGTACTTGCGCAACCGATGGGCAATCGCCGTGTGGGAAGTTTGCAGGCGGCTGGCCAGTTGGCGGGTCGAGGGGTAGCTGATATAGAGTTTTTCCAACAGGGTTTTTTCAAACGATTCCATGGCCTGTTCCAGGCTGTCGACTTCGCTGTCGTTCTGGCGCGCCACCGAGGTGCCGGCGATGTCGAGGTCGCCGATGTCGACCAGCGTGCTTTCGCAAATCGCCGCGGCACGGAAGATCACGTTCTGCAATTGCCGCACGTTGCCCGGCCAGCGATTGCCCAGCAACGCCGGGTAGGTGCCCGGTGCCAGGCGACAGACCGGGCGCTGGATTTGTGCACAGGCCTGCTGCATGAAATAGCGGGCGAGCAACAGAATGTCCTGGCCGCGTTCGCGCAGCGGCGGGACTTCAACGTTGAGCACATTGAGGCGATAGAACAGGTCTTCGCGAAAGCTGCCCTCGCTGACCATTTTTTCCAGGTCGCGGTGGGTGGCGCTGAGAATCCGCACATTGACCTTCACCTCGCGATCACCGCCAACGCGGCGAAAGCTGCCGTCATTGAGAAAACGCAGCAGTTTGGCCTGCAAGTACGGCGACATCTCGCCGATTTCATCCAGAAACACCGTGCCCTGGTTGGCCAGTTCCATCAGCCCCGGTTTGCCGCCCCGTTGCGCACCCGTGAAGGCGCCGGGGGCATAGCCGAACAGTTCGCTTTCGGCGAGGTTCTCCGGCAATGCCGCGCAGTTGAGCGCGAGGAATGGCGAACTGTGCCGAGCGCTGCTGGCGTGGCAGGCCCGTGCCACCAGTTCTTTGCCGGTGCCGGTTTCGCCCTGGATCAGCAGCGGCGCATCGAGGGCCGCGACCCGTTGTGCGCGCGCCTTGAGGGTGCGGATGACGGGTGACTCGCCCAGCAGCGCATCGAACCCTTCGGCATGGTCATGGTGCAGCGCCGAGAGGCGTTCACCGATGCGGTTGGGTTGATACAAGGTCAACAGGGCGCCCGCGTCGGTGATCGGCGTGGCGTCCAGCAGCAATGTCTGACCGTCGACGGTGATTTCCCGCAGCGGCAGGCGAAAGCCATGCTCAAGCAGGGCGTCGAGCAGTGCCGGGTCGGCAAACAGGTCGGCGATGCTTTCGCCCGCCGGTTCACGACCGTACAACGCGATCAAGGCCGGGTTGGCCAGCAACACTTTGCCGGCACTGTCCAGCGCCAGGACCGGGTCGGTCATGGCCGCGAGCAAGGCATCGAGTTGCAGGTGCCGGCGCTGGCCGGGAAGGATGTCGACCACCGTCACCGCTTGCACACCGCGCACGCTGAACAACGCATCGCGCAGCTCTTCGAGGACTTGCGGGCTCAGGGTCGGGGCATCGATGTAAACGTTGGGCGGCACCATCTCCACCGCATCCAGATTGAGGTTGCGCCCACCGAGCAGGGCCAGGACTTCCTGGGTAATACCGACGCGGTCGATGAAGCTGACGTGGATACGCATGGGGTGGTTCAGTGTTCTGAAGTGCGGAGGGTGGCAAGTATGCCTTGGCGCAGGGGATAAGGTGAAATTCGGTGCAGGATTTGCGGGCAACACAGAACCCCTGTGGGCGCGAGCAGGCTCGCTCCCACAGGGGTCAGTGGATTACTCGAAGTCTTTGATATCTACAGGGTCGCCGGATTTCATGTCCAACTGCTTGCGTATGTCTTCAAACATCAAGTCGTAATGTTTGTGTACCGAGCCGATCTGGCTATGGGTCTTTGGAATGCCGTACTTCTCGGCGATCGCTGTCACGTTTCTGGCGAAGTTGTAAGCCTCCTCCTTGGGCAGAAAGAAGGCCTCTTTCATGTCCTTCCCTTGCATGCTGCCATGCAGGGTGAACTGAATTCCTTTCACCCCTTTATCATTTTTGCTGACTTCATAGTCGAGCTTCACGTCGTAGCTGACATCGTCCTTGGTCAACGCGTGTCGCTCGATGTGTAAATGACCTGGCTCAAACAGTGCCATAGACGTTTCTCCCTACAAGTAAGTAATGCCAGGTTTCGCCGTGCTGATGCGCGTACCTGCCTTGCCCTGGACGATCGCTTCGATGTCCGAGAGTGAACCGATCACCGCGACCTTTCCAGTATGGCGTGCGAATTCACAGGCTGCCTGCACCTTGGGCCCCATGGAGCCGGCGGCGAAGCCAAGTTTTTCCATTTCATCCGGGTGAGCCTGGCCGATGGCTTTCTGGGTCGGCTTGCCGTAGTCGATGAACGCGGCGCTGACGTCGGTGGCGATCACCAGAATATCGGCTTCAAGCTGTTCGGCCAGCAGCGCCGAGCACAGGTCTTTATCGATCACCGCTTCGACACCTTCCAGTACGCCGGGTGAGGTGTACATGGTCGGGATGCCGCCACCGCCGGCGCAGATCACGATGCTGCCTTTTTCCAGGAGCCACTTGATCGGGCGGATCTCGAAAATGCGTTTTGGTTTGGGGCTGGCCACCACGCGACGGAATTTGTCGCCGTCCGGGGCAATCGCCCAGCCTTTTTCGGCGGCGAGTTTTTCCGCTTCGGCCTTGGCATATACCGGGCCGATCGGCTTGGTAGGGTTTTGAAAGGCCGGGTCTTTGGGGTCGACTTCAACCTGGGTGAGCAGGGTGGCGAAGGGCACTTCGAAGTCCAGCAGGTTGCCCAGTTCCTGTTCGATGATGTAGCCGATCATGCCTTCGGTTTCGGCACCGAGCACGTCCAGCGGGTAGGGGGAAACCGAGGTGTAGGCCGCGGCTTGCAGCGACAACAGGCCGACCTGCGGACCATTGCCGTGGGCGATTACCAGTTGGTTACCGGCATGGACCTTGGCAATTTGTTCGGTGGCGATCCGGATGTTGGCGCGCTGATTATCCGCGGTCATGGGTTCACCACGGCGGAGCAGGGCGTTACCGCCCAAAGCGACGACGATACGCATAATGGCAATCCTTCCAGAAAAACAGTGAGATGCGGTCATTGTGGGAGCCTGGCTTGCCAGCGATGCAGACGCCTCGGTGAATCAGTTACAGCGAGGTGATGCCATCGTCGGAACGCCGCCCGGGGCAAGCCCGGCTCCCACAAAAGTCAGCTCCCACATTGACTGAGTCCAGTCAGTGGGAGCCGGGTGCGCCGTTAAAGGTCAGCCAAAGTCGACACCAGAATCGCCTTGATGGTGTGCATGCGGTTTTCCGCTTGCTCGAAGGCGATGCAGGCCGGCGACTCGAACACGTCATCGGTCACTTCGATGCCGTTCTTCAGGTTCGGGTACTGCTCGGCAATCTGCTTGCCGATTTTGGTATCACTGTTGTGGAAGGCCGGCAGGCAGTGCATGAACTTGGTGCGCGGGTTGCCGGTGGCTTTCATCAGTTCGGCGTTGACCTGGTACGGCAGCAGTTGCTGGATACGCTCGGCCCAGGCTTCAACGGGTTCGCCCATCGACACCCAGACGTCGGTGTGGATGAAGTCCACGCCTTTGACCGCGGCTTTCGGGTCTTCGGTCAGGGTGATGCGAGCACCGCTTTCTTCCGCATATTGCTTGCAGCGAGCCACCAGGTCGTCAAGCGGCCACAGGGCTTTTGGCGCGCAGATGCGCACGTCCATGCCCAGCTTGGCGCCGATCAGCAGCAGCGAGTTACCCATGTTGTTACGGGCGTCGCCCAGGTAGGCGTAGCTGATGTCGTGGATCGGCTTGTCGGCGTGTTCACGCATGGTCAGCACGTCGGCGATCATTTGCGTCGGGTGGTATTCATCGGTCAGGCCGTTGAACACGGGTACGCCGGCAAACTTGGCCAGTTCTTCGACGATTTCCTGCTTGAAGCCACGGTATTCAATGGCGTCGTACATGCGCCCCAATACGCGGGCGGTGTCTTTCATGCTTTCTTTGTGGCCGATCTGCGAGGAGTTCGGGTCGATGTAGGTGACGTTGGCGCCTTGGTCATAGGCCGCGACTTCGAACGCACAGCGGGTACGGGTCGAGGTTTTTTCGAAGATCAGCGCGATGTTGTTGCCTTTGAGGTGTTGCTGCTCGGTGCCGGTGTACTTGGCGCGCTTGAGGTCGCGGGACAGGTCGAGCAGGTAGCGCAATTCGCGAGGGGTGTGGTGTTCCAGGCTCAGCAAATTACGGTTGTGAATATTAAAAGCCATGATGGATCTCCTTTGGTGTCGGTTATCCCCTTGGTCGCGCATGCCCTGGGGTACAGGGCTGCGCCGGCCAAGGCTGAAGGTTAGTAGTCGATTGGGTCGCGAATGATCGGGCAGGTCATGCAGTGGCCGCCGCCACGTCCACGTCCCAGCTCGCCTGCGCTGATAGTGATGACTTCGATGCCCGCCTTGCGCAGCAAGGTGTTGGTGTAGGTGTTGCGGTCATAACCGATCACCACGCCTGGCTCCACAGCCACCACGTTGTTGCCGTCGTCCCACTGTTCGCGCTCGGCGGCGAAGCTGTTGCCGCCGGTTTCCACCACGCGCAACGCTTTCAGGTTGAGGGCCTTGGCCACGGTGTCGAGGAAGCTGGCGTCTTCGCGTCGGATGTCGATGCCACCCGGTTTTTTCTCATCCGGACGCAGGGTGAAGGCGACGATCTGATTGACGACTTCAGGGAAAACCGTGACGAGGTCGCGGTCACAGAAGCTGAACACGGTATCGAGGTGCATCGCTGCGCGGGATTTCGGCAGACCGGCGACGATGACTTTTTCGACCGCTTTGTTTTTGAACAGGCTTTGCGCCAGCAGGCCAATGGCCTGGCGGGACGAGCGTTCGCCCATGCCGATCAGCACCACGCCGTTGCCGATTGGCATCACGTCGCCCCCCTCCAGGGTGGAGCTACCGTGTTCCTGGTCCGGGTCGCCGTACCAGATCTGGAAGTCGGCGTTGGTGAACTCCGGGTGGAATTTGTAGATGGCGGTGGCCAGCAGGGTTTCCTGGCGGCGCGCCGGCCAGTACATCGGGTTCAGGGTCACGCCACCGTAGATCCAGCACGTGGTATCGCGAGTGAACTGGGTGTTGGGCAGTGGCGGCAGGATGAAGCTTGAGTGGCCGAGGAAGTCGCGGAACATCTCGATGGCTTTGCCGCCGAAACTGGTCGGCAGGTCATCGGCGGAGACGCCACCGATCAGGAACTCGGCGATCTTGCGCGGCTCCAGGCTGCGCAGCCACGAGCTGGTTTCATTGATCAGGCCCAGGCCCACCGAGTTGGCAGTGATCTTGCGCTCCAGAATCCAGTCGAGCGCTTCCGGGATAGCAACGATGTCGGTCAGCAGGTTGTGCATTTCCAGTACATCGATGTTGCGTTCGCGCATTTTGGTGACGAAGTCGAAATGGTCACGCTTGGCTTGGGCGACCCAAAGCACATCATCAAACAGCAGTTCGTCACAGTTGTTCGGGGTCAGCCGCTGGTGGGCCAGGCCTGGGGAGCAAACCATGACTTTGCGCAGTTTGCCGGCTTCGGAATGCACGCCGTACTTAACTTTTTCCGTGGTCATTACAGTGATCCTCCAGATGACAAATTATTCAGGTGTTACAGGGTCAGGAAGCCGGAATACAGCCCATAGGCCGCCACCACGGCGCCTATGATTACGGCTGCAAAAATCAGCTTCTCGACGTTGGTGAAAACAGGTTTGCCCAGTTCACGTTTGGCCTTGGCGAACAGGATTACGCCGGGCGCATAGAGCAGGGCGGACAGCAGCAGGTATTTGGTGCCGCCGGCGTAGACCAGCCAGACCGCGTAGATCACCGAGATGGCGCCGATCAACAGGTCCTTGGTGCGCTCGCCCGAGTCGTTTTCGTAAGTCTCGCCGCGCACCGCCAGCAGCAGCGCATAAGCCGCCGACCACAGGTAAGGCACCAGAATCATCGACGTGGCGAGGTAGATCAGTGACAGGTAAGTACTGGCCGAAAACAGCGTGATGATCAGGAACAACTGCACCATCGCGTTGGTCAGCCACAGGGCGTTGACCGGCACATGGTTGGCGTTTTCCTTGCGCAGGAACTCCGGCATGGTGTGGTCCTTGGCCGCGGCGAACATGATCTCCGCACACAGCAGCACCCACGAAAGCAACGCCCCCAGCAGCGAGATGATCAGGCCTACGCTGATCAGCACCGCGCCCCAGTGACCGACCACGTGCTCCAGCACGGCCGCCATCGACGGGTTCTGCAGCTTGGCCAGTTCCGGTTGAGTCATGATGCCCAGGGACAGCACGTTCACCAGCACCAGAAACAGCAGCACAGTGATGAAACCGATGACGGTGGCTTTACCTACATCGGTGCGTTTTTCTGCGCGGGCCGAGAAAATGCTCGCGCCCTCGATGCCGATGAACACCCAGACGGTGACCAGCATCATCTTGCGTACCTGGTTCATCACGCTGCCCAGGTCCGGGTTTTTCACGCCCCAGATGTCAGCGGTGAAGATGTCCAGTTTGAAGGCGAAAATCGCGATCAACACAAACAGCACCAGCGGCACGATTTTGGCGACCGTGGTTACCAGGTTGATGAACGCGGCTTCCTTGATCCCCCGCAACACGAGGAAATGCACGCCCCAGAGCAGCACCGATGCACCGATCACGGCAGCTACCGTGTTGCCTTCACCGAAAATCGGGAAGAAGTAACCCAGGGTGCTGAACAAGAGTACGAAGTACCCGACGTTGCCCAACCACGCACTGATCCAGTAACCCCAGGCGGAAGAGAAACCCATGTAGTCGCCGAAACCGGCCTTGGCGTAGGCGTATACCCCGCCGTCCAGATCAGGCTTTCGGTTGGCCAGGGTCTGGAAGACAAACGCCAGGGTCAGCATGCCAACGGCGGTGATGGCCCAGCCGATCAGTACGGCGCCAACGTCAGCACTGGCGGCCATGTTTTGTGGCAAGGAGAAGATCCCGCCACCAATCATTGAGCCGACAACCAGAGCAACCAACGCGCCAAGTTTCAGTTTTGCGGGGGATTCAGACATCGCATGACTCCAGTGCAGGAGAAGAGAGACAACAGAGTAGTTCTGTTAGCTGTTCGAACATCTGACTTAGATCAGTGCATGAACACATTCCATTGTTAATTAAAGACTTTTGGATGCTTTTCGGTCCGGATACGGATCGCCGGAGAAGCCTAATCCAGAGGCCTCGCTCAGAGCTAGCCGGAATAAGCGAGCTTTGGTGGCGATCTTTAAGTTAGTTCTTTTTGGCGTTTCCGCAAATATTTGGCGCCTGTTTTTGGTACGGAATTGATTTATTAGGATTAACCCACAAAATCGCTCTTTGCCATGACGGCCATAGAATGTTCGGTTATAAATAAATGACCGTGACATGGCGTTATCTAATAAACGTTATTACGCTGTATCTATTTAGTTAAAACCCGTCATGTGACGGTTTTATAACCATGGTCGCCCGGCCGCATTTGGAAAAAAGTGGAGACGCAGGAATGTCACAACCGACGCAAAAGCTTCGCCTGAGCGCGTTGATCGCCCTGGTGGTGGGTTCGATGGTTGGCGGGGGGATCTTCTCGTTGCCGCAGAACATGGCGGCGCGAGCCGATGCGGGGGCGGTGCTGATCGGATGGGCCATCACCGCCGTCGGCATGCTGACCCTGGCGTTCGTCTTCCAGACCCTGGCCAATCGCAAGCCTGAACTGGATTCCGGGGTGTATGCCTACGCCAAGGCCGGCTTCGGCGACTACATGGGATTTTCCTCCGCTTGGGGTTACTGGATCAGTGCGTGGCTGGGCAACGTCGGTTATTTCGTGTTGCTGTTCAGCACCCTCGGTTATTTCTTTCCTGTCTTTGGCCAGGGCAACACACCCGTCGCCATCGGCTGTGCCTCGGTGCTGCTGTGGGCCGTGCATTTCCTGGTGATGCGCGGGATCAAGGAGGCGGCGTTCATCAATCAAGTGACCACCGTGGCCAAGATCGTGCCGCTGATCATGTTCATCGTCATCGCCGCCGTCGCTTTCAAAGCGGACATTTTTACCCGGGACATCTGGGGACGCAGCAACCCGAATTTTGGCGGGGTGATGGACCAGGTGCGCAACATGATGCTGGTGACGGTGTTCGTCTTCATCGGGATCGAGGGCGCCAGTGTCTACTCGGCCCGGGCGGAGAAACGTTCGGACGTGGGACGGGCGACGGTCATCGGTTTTATCGGGGTGCTGGCCTTGCTGGTGCTGGTGAACGTGTTGTCGCTGGGCATCATGAGCCAGCCAGAATTGGCCAACCTGCAGAACCCGTCGCTGGCGGCCGTGCTGGAACATATCGTCGGGCCCTGGGGGGCGTTGCTGATCAGCGTTGGCCTGGCGATATCGCTGCTGGGGGCTTTGCTGTCCTGGGCGCTGCTGTGTGCCGAGATCCTGTTCGCCACGGCCAAAGACAAGACCATGCCCGCCTTCCTGAAAAAGGAAAACGCCAACCACGTGCCGGTGAATGCGCTGTGGCTGACCAACGTGATGATCCAGATATTTCTGCTGATCACGCTGTTTTCCGCCGGCACTTACACCAGCCTGATCTACCTCGCGTCGTCGATGATTCTGGTGCCGTACCTGTGGTCGGCAGCGTATGCGGTGTTGTTGAGCGGGCGCGGCGAAACCTACGAGCACGCCAGCGCCGAGCGCACCAAGGACCTGATGATCGGGGGTATCGCGCTGGGGTATGCGGTGTGGTTGCTGTATGCCGGCGGGGTCAAATATTTGCTGCTGTCGGCGTTGCTGTATGCGCCGGGGGTGATTCTGTTCGCCAAGGCCAAGCATGAGCAAGGCGAGCCATTGTTCACGCATGTCGAGAAGGGCATTTTTACCTGCGTCATGATTGGTGCCGGGTTGGCCGCGTATGGTCTGTACAGCGGGTTGCTGTCGTTGTGAGGTTGTTGCTGGCCTATCAGCCGCCGTATGACTGGTCGGCGATGCTGGGATTTTTGTCGGTGCGGGCGGTGGCCGGGATGGAGGCCGTGGCCGACGGGGTCTACTCGCGCAGCATCGGGTTAAACGGTGTCTACGGTACGTTTTCGATAGGACCGACAGACGCTGACGCCCTTGAACTGACTCTGGATTTTCCGGATGCGATGGCCGTGCCCGGGATCGTGGCGCGGCTGCGTCGGATGTTTGATCTGGATGCGGATTTGCCAGCGATCCACCGCCAGTTGGCACGGGACCCGTTGATGAAGCGCCTGATTGCCCAGCGTCCGGGCTTGCGGGTGCCGGGGGCCTGGGATGGATTGGAGTTGGCGATTCGAGCGGTGTTGGGGCAACAGATCACCGTGGGCGCGGCGATCCGCCTGGCGGGCAAACTCGTGGTGCAGTATGGCGCGCCGTTGCAGTCGCCGCTGGCGGGATTGACCCATGTGTTTCCTGAGTCGGCCGTGTTGGCGAACGCGGATCTGGCGGCATTGGGCATGCCGAAAAGCCGGGGGCGAACCTTGTCCGGTGTGGCTCAGGCGTTGCGGGATGATCCTCGGTTGTTTGAGCCGGGCCGAGAAGATGGCGTGGCGCGGCTACTCGCCTTGCACGGGATTGGTGACTGGACGGCGCAGTACATTGCGTTGCGCCAGTTGCGCGAGCCGGATGCGTTTCCGTCTGGGGATGTGGGATTGATCAAGGCACTGGCGGCGCTGGAAAGCGGGCCGGTGACCGCGCGGGATTTGTTGCTGCGAGCCGAGGCGTGGCGACCTTATCGAGGGTATGCGGCGCAGTTGCTCTGGACATCACTCAGCCGCTCTGACTGAGCTGTTTGTTCTGGCCCCATCGCGGGCAAGCCCGCTCCCACAGTGGATCTGTGCCGATCACAAAACCTGTGGGAGCGGGCTTGCCCGCGATGGGGCCAGAATCATCACCACCACTGCGCACGATGGGAACCCAACTCTGTCGCGGGTAGCCCCCACTGCAACGGTGTCCCGGTGATTTTCAACGGCACATGAAGCCGATGCGCCGGCCCCCAAGGCGTCTGCTCAATCACGATCCCTTGATCGTTGTCATCCTCTGCCCGCAACGGTTCTTGCACCCCGGCACCCTGTTCAATCAACAGTTTCGCCGTCCGCGCCAACGACAACCGCGCCGAACCCCCACGCCCCAATAAAATGACAGCCGCAGCCGCCATCAAATACCCGGTGGCGTGATCGAGCGCCTGCACCGGCAAGGGTGTCGGTTTGTCCGCGTGTTTCCACTGCATCCCGGCGTCGCAAATCCCGCTGCTCATCTGCACCAGGCTGTCGAAGCCACGGCGGTTCTGCCACGGGCCGCTCCAGCCATAGGCGTTGAGGCTGACATCCAGCAGGCCCGGCGCCAGTGTCCGGCGCTCGGCAACGCCGTAGCCCAAGCGTTCCAGTGCATCGGCGCGGTAACCGTGCAAAAGGATGTCCGCTTCCTTGAGCAGGGTTTCGAATACAGCGCGATCATCTTTACTGTGCAGATCCAAGCGCGCACAGCGTTTGCCCAAGGTCACCTCCGGTACCACGCCGGGTTCGTTCCAGGTCGGCGGGTCAATGCGCAGCACCTGCGCACCGAGGCCCGCGAGAAAACGGCTGGCGACCGGACCTGCCAGCACGCGGGTCAAGTCCAGCACCTTGATCCCGGCCAGTGGCTGGGCCACGGAGCCGCGCCACGCTTTGGCGGGGTGGCCGCTGGCGTCGCTGAACTGAATCAATGGCTCGGCGTTGACGGCCAACCCTTGCGGGTGCCGCTGCCATTGCGCCCACGTGCGCATTTCGGCGGCGCAGCCCCCGGCGTCGACCACCGCCTGCTCCAGAGCGCTTTTGGCCCAATGCGCCACTTTGCTCGCCATCGCCGCGCGGTCAACGCAGGTGCCAAGCACGCTTTCAGCCGCTACCCGGTGATGGGGGGCGTTGGTGTGCAGGCGGATCCAGCCGTCATTCGTCGCGTAGTCACCGGCCACCGGGTCCCACATCGGCGGAACGCTCCAGCCGACGGGGCGGATCGACGTGGCGAACCAGAAAGAGGCAAGGCGGCGGTCGACTTCAACCCCCGGCAAGCGACCGGTGTGCTGCCGCAATAGCTCGCTGACAGCCTGTCCGGCGGCGGCAATGCTGGCGCAGGCCAGATCGGTCACGGCAAACGCCGAGGGCAGGGCGCCGCTCGACGTGAAAGGTATGGGGGTGTGAGGCAAGCCGAGTGCGGCTTGAATGGACGTGAGTAAATCAGTCATCGAAGGCCCTCCGGAACGAGAGCCCGAGCATAGTTCAAAACGGCTGACAGACCAGATGATCGTTCCCACGCTCTGCGTGGGAATGCCTCAATGGACGCTCTGCGTCCGCTTTTGGGACGCAGAGCGTCCCGGGCTGCATTCCCACGCAGAGCGTGGGAACGATCCTGTCGCGGGCAAGCCTTGCTCCTACAGGAACGTGAATTACACCCGGAACTGATCCATCAATTTCATCTGGTGCGTGGTCAGCGAGTTGAGATGGCTGCTGATCTGCGCCGATTCGGTGGCTTGGCCGGTCAGGGTTTCGGTGACGGTGCGGATCGCCGAGACGTTGCGGTTGACCTCTTCGGCCACTGCGCTTTGCTGTTCGGCAGCGCTGGCGATTTGCAGGTTCATGTCGCTGATCACCGTCACTGCATCACTGATTTTGCCCAGGGCCTGGACCGCTTGCTGGATCTGCCCAGCGTTGTTGTGGGCCTGGGTCTGGCTCGAATGCATGGTGGCGACCACGCCACGCGTGCCGCTCTGGATGCGCTCGATCACCTGGCGAATTTCTTCCACCGAATCCTGAGTGCGTTTGGCCAGGTTGCGCACCTCGTCGGCCACCACCGCAAACCCGCGACCGCTTTCACCGGCACGGGCCGCTTCAATCGCGGCGTTGAGCGCCAGCAGGTTGGTTTGTTCGGCAATGCTACGGATCACTTCCAGCACCGAACCGATCTGCTCACTGTTGACCGCCAACGCTTCGACTTCGGTCACCGCTTTGCTGACTTCGTCCGCCAGTTGATTGATGTCGCGGGTGCTGCGCTCGATGATCTGCATGCCATCTCGGGCCGATTGGTCGGCACCTTTGGCCGCACTGGCGGCGTTCGAGGCACTGTTGGCAACGTCGTGGGCGGTGGCGCTCATTTCGTTGGACGCGGTGGCGACCTGGTCGATTTCACGGAACTGCACTTGCATGCCTTCGCTGGTCTGACGGGCGATTTCCGAAGACTGGTCGGCCGTGCCGCGGGCGTCGGTGATGCTTTGCTTGATCTGCGCGATGGTCGGTTGCAGCTTGTCGAGGAAGCGATTGAACCAGCTGACCAGTTCACCCAATTCGTCTTTCTTGCTGTAGTTCAAACGCTGGGTCAGGTCGCCGTCGCCGCTGGCAATCGCCTTGAGCATGTCGGCCACGCTGTTGATCGGGCGGGTCACGCCCGACGCGGTGAGCCAGATCAGCAGCAAGCCGCCCAAACCAGCAATGACGGCACCCAGCACCGCTTTGATCGTGCCGCTTTGCTGGGCGTCATCGAGCACCGCTTGCAGTTTCACCGAGTCGGCCAGCAACACTTGTTTGGGCAAGTCGATCACCACGGCCCAGGTTTTCGCGTCAGTGATGGGGCTGACCGGGTAGACCGCGCGGATCAGGTCGCCTTGCTGAAGAATCTTCGGCGCTCCGCTGCCGAGCAATTGCAGGATGTCCCTGCCGTCCGCGCCGAGGGTGTCGCCGATGCTCTTGCCGACTTTACCGGCGTCGACACTGTAGGCCGCGAGCACGCCTGTGCCGGAGACGATCAGCATGTGCCCGGCGCTGTTGAACAGTTCACGCTGGGAGTCGACCGCCGCCGCTTGCAGGGCATCTAGCGCGATGTCGACACCGACCACGCCGATGGACTTGCCATCCACCAGCAGCGGTACGGAAATGGTGGTCATCAACACTTCTGTTTTGTTAGCGCCGACGGTATCGGCGTAGGGGTCGAGCAGGCAGGTACGCTTGCTGTCCCGCGGGCAGGTGTACCAGACGTTGTAGGGTGTGCCGCTGAGGTTCAGGGTGGTTTTGGTCATGTCCTCTTCGACCATGATTGTGTTGAGCGCCTCGCCCCCTGCACGGCTCCAATACGTGGCGAATCGCCCGGCTTCGTTGGACTGGCGGACCGCATCATTGACGAACTCGCTGTCCTTGCCATCCAACCCGTTGGGCTCGAACGCCAGCCAGATCCCCAGCACTTTGCTGTTGCGCTCGAACGCGGTTTTCAGGTTCTGGTTCAACTCTTCACGCAGGGCGCCGGCGTCAAGCGAGCGCTTGGCCGCCAGGGTGCGCATGTCCTTGATCTGATCGGCCAGGGCCGTCACCACCGTCAGCGTTTCACCGAAGGTCTTCTGCACTCGCACCGCTTGTTCGGCAGCTTTGGCTTGCAGCAGGCTCTGCACGCTGTCGGTGAGCATTTTGCTGCTGGAGGCGTTGACCAGATCATCGTTCTGATTGGTCTGGTAAATGTTCATGCCGACGATCAAGACGACCACGCCGAGCAGGCAAAGACCGGAGAGCAAAACGATTTTCAGACGGATAGAGAGGGAGTCGAACATAGGGCGAACTCACAAATGGATGAAGTGTTGGCAAGGAGTCGAAACCGACTCGGTACGCCAAATCCATTTAGCGCCATTCAATGCACATCGGCGCTTTGTGAAGGTTGCATGAACGCAAGTCGACGAACGGTAGTGGTTGACCGTTTGCGCAGGAAAATGCCCTGAAAAGAGCTGAATTTCAGGAAATTCTCGGTACTGATTCCGGTCGCGACCAGATCCACAGATTGCCCAGGCTCATGCCGGCAATCGCCAGGTAAATCGTCCAGCCGTGATCGAGCATCACCAGCATCAGCGTGGCGCACAGCAACATGCTGACGGTGGCACTGACTTTGGCTCGACGGGCGATGATCTTGCCGTTGCGCCAGTTGCGCAGGATCGAACCGAACAGCCGATGGTTTTCCAGCCAGGCACTCAAGCGCGGCGAACTGCGGGTCGCGGCCCAGGCGGCGAGCAGGATGAATTCGGTGGTGGGCAGGCCGGGCACGACGATGGCGATCAGGCCGATACCGAGGCTGATGTAGGCCAGCAGGCCGAAGAGCAGGCGGGAGATTTTTGAAGAGGAGGGCTGAGGCATTGGTCTCAAGGGCACGGGAGTGAGGCGGACCTGTGGGAGCGGGCTTGCCCGCGATGACGGTCTACCCTTCAACAAAGATGCTGAATGTCACATTGCAATCGCGGGCAAGCCCGCTCCCACAGGATATTTGTTTGGCTTCAGGCCGGTTCGGCTGCGGTGGCGTAAGCCTGTTCCAGCAACACGGTAAACCGGTTGAACGCGTCGATGGCGCCTTTGTCCAGATCGGCTTCTTCCTGTGCGCTGAGCGTCAGGCCATCCAGCGTCTTCACGAAACTTTTCCAGCCTTCAGCGCGACCACCGGTTGGTTCGCCAAGATGGCGGGCGCCGAAGGTTTCACTCAAGCCCAGGCCAACGGCTCGCTTGATCAGGAACGCTGCGCCGAGCTTCGACCCTTCGGAAACGAACAGCCAGCCCAGCGCTTCGGCCTGGGTCGGGTTCTTCACGGCACCGGCGACGGCGGCCGGCACTTCGGTTTCCAGATCAGCGAGGTCAGCCTTGGCCGCTTCGGCACGGCAACGGGCCGGCAGGTCGGGAACAATCGCGGTCAGTGCGGCATCGTTGTACAGCGACACCAGTTCCGACTGGAACAGGTACTGAGCGACCACGAAACGGGCGAAGTTGGCCTGGGTTTCAAACGGCGCGTGGGCTTTGACCAGGGCATCAAGTTTGGTATGCGGTTCGTGGGTGATCTGGTTCAAACGTTGCGAACGCAGAGCAGGGCGTTGAGCGGTGTCCTGAGAGGTCATGAGAAATCCTTGAGAAATGGAGGCGCTTGGTAACGAGACGAATCAGCAGGCGCGCGACAGTAAAAAATCTTCACTGTGCAGCTTTTACTGGGCTGCACAGTGAGCCGGGCGGGATCAGATATCCCAGACCAGATTGACCGCGAAGTTGCGACCCGGCTGGGTCAGGCGGTCGAGGTTGGCCGGCTGAGTCACCGAGGCTTCGCCGACGCTGTCGTAGCCGCGTACGTCATCCCATTGCCAGTACTTTTTGTTGGTCAGGTTGTAGAGGCCGGCGTTGACGGTCACGTCGTCGGTCACCTTGTAGAAACCGGCCAGGTCGAGCACGCCATAACCCGGTGTCTTGAACTGGGTGCTGGTGCCGTCCGGAGTCTTGAAGCTGGTGCTGTCGACGCGGGTCTTGCGCTTGACCAGTGTCCAGTTCAGCAGGGCGCCGTAGTTGTCCTGGTCGTAACCCAGGCCGAACACGCCGGTCAGCGGGTTGATACTGTTCAGCGGCTGACCGGTGTCATCGTTACGACCGTACTGGTAGGCCGCCGAGCCTTGGGTATAGAGGCCGTTCGGAGCGCCGAAGTTGTCCAGGTTCAGGCGACCCTTGAGCTCCACACCTTTGATGGTCGCGTGGGCGATGTTGTTGCTCTGGAACGTGGTCTCGGTGTAGCCGGGCGTAATGGCGTTCTCGTCAATGAAGTCGCGGTATTTGTTGTAGAACACCGCCACATCGAACGTGCCGGCCTCGAATTGACCGCGCAGGCCGGTTTCATAGCTCTTGCTCTTTTCCGGTTCCAGGTCCGGGTTAGGGGCGACCTGATAGCCGCCCGCGAGGTTTTCGAAGCGACCATACAAAGCCTTGGCCGTCGGCGTGCGGAAGCCTTCGGCGTATTGGCCATACCAGGTGTAGTTGTCGTTGAAGCGGTAGGTGGTGCCGAGTTTTGGCGACAGTTGATGCCAGGTTTTGGTGTCTTCGCTCACGACGCCGTTGCCGCTCTGGTCGGCGGTGGCCAGGAACTCATCGGTGACGTGCGGCTTGAGTTGGGTGTAGTCGTAACGAGCACCGGGCTGGAAGGTCCAGTTGCCCCAGCTGATCTGATCCTGGGCAAACAGGCTGTAAGTGTTGATCGTCGGATCGGGGAAATCGCTCGCCGGTTTCAGGGTGTCGGCGGGGCTCGCGGCACCGATGACCCGACAGGAACCGGCCACGGTCAGACAGGTGCCGGTGCCGGTACGCAGGCCGGTGACTTTGTCCTGTTTGATGGTCGTGCCGTAGGTGACGAGGTGAGCGGTGTCGGCAATGGCGAATGACTTGTCAGCCTGGACATCGAACACCCACTGGCGATCTTTGTAGTTGGTGTCGCGGTTGCGCAGCACGGTGCGCGAAGGTGCGTAGATTTCCTGGGTGCTCTGGTCGGCCTTGGCGATCTGATAGTTCAGGGTCCACTTGATGTTGTCTGCCAGGGCGCTGTCCAGACCAAAGTTATGATCCAGGCCAAAACGTTCGCGAGTGATCGTGTCGTTCCCGGTACGGGATTTATAGAAGCCGAAACCACGCCCGGCGTTGAACGGGCCGCCCACCGCGCTCAACTGGTTGGTGTCGCTGTCGGCCTTGTAGTTTTCGTAAGTCAGACCAAAGCGCGCGTCGTCGGCGTAATCCCAGCCCAGCTTGGCCAGTACGCTGGTGGTGCGCACGTCCTCAGGGTTGGCCTCGGTGCGGTTCAGGCCGGTGCCACCGGTTTCGCCGTAAGACTCTGTTTCATGACCGTTGCGCTGGCTCAGGTGCAGCAGGCCGTCGAACTCGCCGGTACGGCCGGCCACGGTGCCGGAGGTCAGCCAGCTTTCATCGGCCGAGCTGTAACCGGTTTTCAGGCGCGCGCCGACGTCCTTGCCAGGTTTGATGATGTCATCCGGGTCCAGCGTGTAGTAGCTGACAGCGCCGCCGATGGCGTTGCTGCCATACAACACCGACGCGGGGCCCCGGAGGATTTCCACGCGTTTGACGATTTCCGGGTCGACGTAGTTGCGGTTGGTCTGGGCATACGGGCCGTTGAAGAAACTGTCCGGCACTTGCACCCCATCGACCTGGGTCAATACGCGATCGCCGTCGATGCCACGGATGTTGTAGCCCGTGAGACCGGCGCGCTGGCCTGTGCCGCCCACCGAAACGCCCGGTTCATAGCGCACCAGTTCCTTGATGTTATTGACGTTGTTGCGGTCCAGGTCTTCACGGGTATAAACGCTGACTGTGCTCGGTACGCTGTTCACGTCCTGTTCATTACGGGTGGCGCTGATCGTGACCTGGTCCAGGTTGATCGCGCCGTTGTTGCTGCGTTTCTCCAGCACAATGTTGCTGGTGCCCAGTTTGCGATAGCTCAGGTTGGTCCCCACCAACAGGCGATCGAGGGCTTTTTCCGGCGGCAACGAACCGCGTACGCCCTGGGAAGCCACGCCTTCCGCCAGCTCTGCCGGCAAGCCGACTTGCCAACCTGTCACGGCGGTAAAGGCATTGAGTGCCGACACCAGCGACTGAGCAGGGATGGCGAACGAATAATCACCCATGTTGCGGGTCGACGGCTCGGCCGCCGTGGCGGCCATGAGCGGCGCGGCACCGGCCATGAGGATGGCGGCGGTCAGCAGCGACAGCACGCAGGAAGGTGAAGAGGACTGGCGGGTAAGGCGAGAGGACATCGATAGCGCTCCGTGTCGCACGAATCTTTATAGGTGCTGATTGGCATTTAGAGATGCGAATCAATTGCATTGGCTATAACGAGACGAACGAACGCGTGCTATCGAGTAAAAATAATTCTCATTTAGTTCAGGATGACTAAAGCGGGGAATTCCTGAAGCCGTGCGGAGGTGATGTGTGCCAGCGAGCGGACCACATCCAGCGGTTGGTCGAGACGGTAATTGCCGGTCACCGCGACGTCGGCCAATTGCTCGTTGTTGTTGATGATCCAGCCCGGATAGTAGCGACGCAGCTCTGCCAGTACCTGGCTCAGCGGGCAGTTCTCGAACACCAGTCGACCCTGGACCCAGGCCAATTCGGTGGCGGCATCGAGCTTGGCGGGCCGGTCGAAACCGTTGGGGCCGATACGAATGCTTTCACCGGCGCTGAGGCGCACACGCGTATCGTCGTGCGTCGCCCGCAAGTCGACATCCCCGCGCTGCACCCGAACCTGCGTCACGCCGTCCAGATAACGCACGGCAAACGCGGTATCGCGCACGCTGGCCGTAACGGGCCCGGCGTCGATTTCCAATGGCTGGCCACGACTGGCTTGCACTTCGAAAAACGCTTCGCCCTGATACAACCTGGCCACGCGCTGTTGATCGTTGATGGTGCTGGAAAACGCCGAGTCGGTATTGAGCAGCACTTTGGAGCCGTCCTCCAATTGCAGGCGCTGGCGTTCACCTATCACGGTCAAGTGGTCGGCCTGAAGGCGCATCGGCAGGTTGCTGAAACTGAACAGGCCGAGGATCAACACGGCGGCCGTCGCCAAGGGTTTCCAGTGCGGACGCAGGCGCGACAGGACGGTTACTTTCGGCGGCCGGGCGGCCAGTTGTTGTGCGCATTGCACCACTTGCGGGCCATCCCAGATCGCCTGCGCCTTGGCGAACGCCTCGGCATGCAGCGGATCAGCAGCCAGCCAGTCATGAAACGCCTGGGTCTGGTCTTCGCTCGGGCTGCCCAGCACGATCAGCCAGTCCAGGGCCTGGTCCATCGCGGTAGCGGGGTCCCTGGCCGGCGAGGGCGAAGGGGAGCGGTGGGTGTCCGTCACGGTGTTTCCTCGGCAGTGTCTGTGCACGGCTGTTTTTTTAGTGAGGCTTGGAAGTGGGGCAAGGGTAGCAAAGCCTGACGAACTCAGTCGCCGTTTGAGCGCTCGGCGACTCCGATGCAGATCGTCATGATCAGCTTCAGTTCCTTCTGCACAGTACTCAACGAGACGCCGAGCTTCTCGGCGATCTCCAGATAACTGTGTCCGTTCAGGCGGCTGAGGATAAAAATCTGCTGCTGACGATGGCTCAGTTCACCGAGGCTCACGTTCAAACGCTCCAGCAATTGTTCGGCATGGACGGCATCTTCGGCGCTGCTGGTAGGGGCGGCGATGCTTTCCACCACGTCCAGCGGCACGTCGTCGAGCAGGGTGCGGGACTGAATGCGACGCGCGCGCAAATGGTCCAGCGCCAGGTTGCGGGCGGTCTGGAACACGAAGGGTTCGAGGTGATCGATGGGCCGTTCACCCAGCGCGCGAGTCACTCGCAGGTAGGTCTCCTGCAGGAGGTCTTCGGCAGTGCTGTGATTGTTGACCATCCGCTCCAACGTGCGCAGCAGCGAAACGCGCTGGGCGATGAAGACATGATTGAAGCGCGATTGACTCACGGGGGAACCTGATCCATTTCGAGCGAATGATAATGCTTATCATCCGCTCGGATGGTCAAGTACTGATTGTGAGGGGTTACGCTCGGCCGGATAAATACGTCGCGTAATCGGGGATGCGATGTTCGTGTGCCTGATCCATCAACGGGCTGCTGAGCAGGTAGTCGGCGCTGCATTCATTGCACGCCACCGGAATGTTCCAGACCGCCGCCACGCGCAGCAAAGCCTTGATGTCCGGGTCGTGGGGTTGCGGCTCGAACGGGTCCCAGAAAAACACCAGCAGGTCGACGCGCTGCTCGGCGATGCGTGCGCCGAGCTGTTGGTCACCGCCCAAAGGTCCGCTGATCATGCTTTCCACCGGCAGGTCGAGGCGTTGTTGTAATAACAACCCGGTGGTGCCGGTGGCGAGCAGTTCATGTTGCGCGAGTTTGTCTTTGTGCCGTTCGGCCCAGTCCAGCAAAAACACTTTGCAGTGGTCATGGGCGACCAAGGCGATACGCTTGCGCGCCGCCAGGGTCTTGCGCGTAAAACTGATACCGATCATCGGTGACTGCTCCGGGCTTATTCAGCGTTGCACAACGCCAGGCAGTTATCGAGCATGCGGTTGGAGAAGCCCCATTCGTTGTCGTACCAGGCCAACACCTTGAGCAGCTTGCCGCTGGACTTGGTGTGGTTGGCGTCGAAAATCGACGACAGCGGGTTGTGGTTGAAGTCGCTGGAAACCAGCGGCAGGGTGTTGTACCCGAGAATCTTCGAATGCTGGCTGGCTTCTTTCAACAGCGCATTCACTTCATCGGCCGATGCTTCACGCTTGAGCTGAACGGTCAGGTCCACCAGCGACACATTGATCACGGGCACGCGAACGGCCATGCCGGTCAGCTTGCCCGCCAGTTCCGGCAGGACGAGGCCGACGGCTTCAGCGGCACCGGTCTTGCTCGGGATCATGTTCTGGGTGGCGGAACGGGCGCGGTACGGGTCGGTGTGATAGACGTCGGTCAGGTTTTGATCGTTGGTGTAGGCGTGGATCGTGGTCATCAGACCGCTCTCGATCCCGAGTTCACGGTGCAGCACCTGAGCGACCGGGGCCAGGCAGTTGGTGGTGCACGACGCGTTGGAAATGATTTGGTGGTGTTGGCGCAAAATGTCGTGGTTAACCCCATACACCACGGTGGCGTCGGCGCCTTTGGCCGGGGCCGAGATGATGACTTTGCGCGCGCCGGCCGTAATATGCGCGGCGGCTTTGGCGCGGTCGGTGAACAGACCGGTGCATTCGAACACGACATCAATCTTTTCTGCAGCCCAGGGCAGTTCGGCGGGGTTGCGAATGGCGCTGACGGCGATGCGGTCGCCGTTGACGGTCAGGCTCTCCTGGTCGTGCTGGACATCGGCGTCGAACGTGCCGTGAACAGTGTCGTACTTGAGCAGATGAGCGTTGATCGCGCTGTCACCCAAATCATTGATGGCAACGATCTGCAGGTCCTGACGATAGCCTTGGGTATACAGTGCGCGTAAGACGTTGCGGCCAATTCGGCCAAAACCATTGATTGCGATTCGAAGAGTCATTTAACAGGGCCGCCGTCGTTTTGTTGTTGGAATTACAAGATTATTCGCATAAAAATAGAAAACAAGCCTTTTTAATGGCAATATTTTGTTCAATCTACAACGAGTGACCTGAACAAACTGGTCCGACCGATCAAGAAAACCGTCTGTCATCCCAATCACAACGGTCCTTGTTCAGCATAGACAATCAGGTCGCCACATCCGTTAGCCTGGAGTTCTACACATGCATCCCCGCGTCCTTGAGGTCACCGAACGGCTTATCGCCCGTAGCCGCGCCACACGTGAGGCCTACCTTGCTTTGATTCGCGGTGCGGCCAGCGACGGTCCGATGCGCGGCAAGCTGCAATGCGCCAACTTCGCCCACGGCGTGGCGGGTTGCGGTACGGAAGACAAGAACAGTCTGCGGATGATGAACTCCGCCAACATCGCGATAGTTTCGTCATATAACGACATGCTCTCGGCACACCAGCCGTATGAAGTCTTCCCGGAACAGATCAAAAGAGCGCTGCGCGAGATCGGTTCGGTCGGCCAGTTTGCCGGCGGCACCCCGGCCATGTGCGACGGTGTGACCCAGGGCGAGCCGGGCATGGAACTGAGCTTGCCGAGCCGCGAAGTGATCGCGATGTCCACCGCCGTGGCGTTGTCCCACAACATGTTCGACGGCGCGCTGATGCTCGGCATCTGCGACAAGATCGTGCCGGGCCTGATGATGGGGGCTTTGCGTTTCGGTCATCTGCCGACGATTTTTGTGCCGGGCGGACCGATGGTCTCGGGCATTTCCAACAAGCAGAAAGCCGATGTGCGCCAGCGCTACGCCGAAGGCAAAGCCAGCCGTGAAGAACTGTTGGAATCGGAAATGAATTCCTACCACAGCCCTGGCACCTGCACGTTCTACGGCACCGCCAACACCAACCAATTGCTGATGGAAGTCATGGGCCTGCACTTGCCGGGCGCCTCCTTCGTCAACCCGAACACGCCACTGCGCGATGCCTTGACTCGCGAAGCGTCGCACCAGGTCACGCGTCTGACCAAGCAGAACGGCGACTTCATGCCGATCGGCGAAATCGTCGACGAACGTTCGTTGGTCAACTCCATCGTGGCGCTGCATGCCACTGGCGGCTCGACCAACCACACCTTGCACATGCCGGCCATCGCCATGGCGGCGGGTATCCAGTTGACCTGGCAGGACATGGCCGATCTCTCCGAAGTCGTGCCGACCCTGAGCCACGTCTACCCGAACGGCAAAGCCGACATCAACCACTTCCAGGCGGCGGGCGGCATGTCGTTCTTGATCCGCGAACTGCTGGACGCCGGGCTGCTCCACGAAAACGTCAACACCGTGCTGGGTCACGGCCTGCGCCGTTACACCATGGAGCCGTTCCTCGATAACGGCGAACTGGTCTGGCGCGAAGGCGTGACCGACAGCCTCGACGAAAGCATCCTGCGCCCGGTCGCTCGTGCGTTCTCGCCAGAAGGCGGTTTGCGCGTGATGGAAGGCAACCTGGGCCGCGGCGTGATGAAAGTATCGGCCGTAGCCTTGGAAAACCAGATCGTCGAAGCACCGGCGATGGTGTTCCAGGATCAGCAGGACCTGGCCGATGCGTTCAAGGCCGGTTTGCTGGAGAAGGATTTTGTCGCGGTGATGCGCTTCCAGGGCCCGCGCTCCAATGGCATGCCGGAACTGCACAAGATGACGCCGTTCCTTGGCGTGCTGCAGGATCGTGGCTTCAAAGTGGCGCTGGTGACGGACGGGCGTATGTCCGGTGCCTCGGGCAAAATCCCGGCGGCGATTCATGTCAGCCCCGAAGCGTATGTCGGTGGCGCTTTGGCGCGGGTGCAAGAGGGCGATATCATCCGCGTCGATGGCGTCAAAGGCACCCTGGAACTTAAGGTGGACGCCGCTGAATTTGCAGCGCGCGAACCTGCCAAGGGCCTGTTGGGCAATAACATTGGCAGCGGTCGTGAACTGTTTGGTTTCATGCGCATGGCCTTCAGCTCGGCGGAGCAGGGCGCCAGCGCCTTTACTTCTGCCCTGGAGACGCTTAATTGAAACTGGCTTTGGTCGGTGACATCGGTGGGACCAACGCACGTTTCGCGTTGTGGAAAAACCAGCAACTGGAATCGGTCCAGGTGCTGGCGACGGCAGACTTCGCCCATCCGGAAGACGCGATCAGTCTTTACCTGAGCGGTTTGGGGCTGGCGCCGGGTTCGATCGGCTCGGTGTGCCTGTCGGTGGCCGGTCCCGTGAGTGGCGATGAATTCAAGTTCACCAACAATCACTGGCGACTGAGCCGCAAGGGTTTCTGCGAGACCTTGCAGGTCGAGCAGCTGTTGCTGGTCAATGACTTCTCGGCCATGGCGCTGGGCATGACCCGTTTGCAGCCCGGCGAATTCCGCGTGGTCTGCGAAGGCATGCCGGAACCGTTGCGCCCGGCCGTGGTGATTGGTCCGGGCACTGGTCTTGGCGTCGGCACCTTGCTGGATCTGGGGGAAGGGCGTTTTGCCGCGTTGCCCGGAGAAGGCGGTCACGTCGACTTGCCGCTGAGCAGTCCACGGGAGACCCAGTTGTGGCAGCACATCTTCAATGAGATCGGCCATGTCAGTGCTGAAACGGCCCTGAGCGGCGGCGGCTTGCCGCGGGTCTATCGGGCGATTTGCGCGGTGGACGGTCACACGCCGGTACTTGAAACCCCGGAAGCGATTACTGCGGCCGGGTTGGCCGGTGATCCGATCGCATTGGAAGTGCTGGAGCAGTTCTGTTGCTGGCTTGGCCGCGTGGCCGGCAACAACGTGCTGACCACCGGCGCGCGCGGTGGCGTGTACATCGTGGGCGGGGTGATTCCGCGATTCGCCGATTTCTTCCTTGAAAGCGGATTTGCCCGGTGCTTCGCCGACAAGGGGTGCATGAGTGACTACTTCAAAGGCATCCCGGTGTGGCTGGTGACGGCACCGTATTCCGGCCTGATGGGCGCGGGTGTGGCGCTGGAACAGGCTTGAGACCGAGTACCATTCATCGCGAGCAAGCTCGGCTCCTACACAGGGTTGTGATGACCTGTAGGAGCCGAGCTTGCTCGCGATGGGGCCCTCACAGACACCAACGTTCTTTGCACGATCAGGCATAATCCG
The DNA here is from genome assembly GCF_003148705.1 of Pseudomonas sp. OV226. Classification (NCBI taxonomy): domain Bacteria; kingdom Pseudomonadati; phylum Pseudomonadota; class Gammaproteobacteria; order Pseudomonadales; family Pseudomonadaceae; genus Pseudomonas; species Pseudomonas sp. OV226. Next base: position 268,611 of record NZ_QGGS01000002.1, read on the forward strand.
CCCAATTCAAACAACAAGGACGCCGCCCCGTGAGCTCAGTCAACAAGTCGATTTTGTTGGTCGATGACGATCAAGAGATACGCGAGTTGCTGGACACCTACCTGACCCGCGCCGGTTTCCAGGTCCGCACCACGCCCGATGGCGCCGGTTTTCGCCAGGCGCTGAACGAGGCGCCGAGCGATCTGGTGATCCTCGATGTGATGCTCCCGGACGAAGATGGCTTCAGCCTCTGCCGCTGGGTTCGCCAGCACCCGCGTCAGGCGCAAGTGCCGATCATCATGCTCACCGCCAGCTCCGACGAAGCCGACCGGGTCATTGGCCTGGAGCTGGGTGCTGACGATTACCTTGGCAAACCGTTCAGCCCACGTGAATTGCAGGCGCGCATCAAGGCGTTGTTGCGCCGCGCGCAGTTCGGTCAGGAACGCAACGGCGGCGAAGTGCTGGCCTTCGATGACTGGCGCCTGGACATGGTCAGCCATCGACTGTTCCACACCGACGGTGAAGAAGTGATTCTGTCCGGCGCCGATTTCGCGTTGCTGAAACTGTTCCTCGACCACCCCCAGGAAATCCTCGATCGAGACACCATCGGCAACGCCACCCGGGGTCGCGATTTGATGCCGCTGGACCGCATCGTCGACATGGCGGTCAGCCGTTTGCGTCAACGCCTGCGTGACACTGAAAAACCGCCACGATTGATTCGCACCGTGCGCGGCAGCGGCTATCAACTGGCCGCCAATGTGATTGCCAGCAATGGCCACTGAGTCTTTGCGCAAGCTTGCGGCCAAGGTGCCGATGCCGCGTTCGCTGCTGGGGCGGATGTTGCTGCTGACGTTGCTGGCGGTGTTGTTTGCGCAGACGTTGTCGAGCGTGATCTGGGTGTCGCAATTGCGCGCGACGCAGCTTGAAGGCCTGGTCACCAGTGCCCGCAGCCTGGCGCATTCGATGACGGCCAGCGTCAGTTATTTCCGCTCGCTGCCGGTCGCTTTCAGGCCGTTGGTGCTGGACCAATTGCGCAGTATGGGCGGCACCCGATTCGTGGTGACCCTCAACGACAAACCCTTGGGCATGGACGTGCTGCCGATCACCCCGCGCAAGGAAGCGGTGCTCAAAGCGGTGGACGAAGTGCTGCGCCAGTCACTGGGCCAGGACACCGACATTTCGGTGACCTTCGTCAGCCCCGAAGACCTGCGAATTTTCAACGGTGGCTTGAAGCTCGACGAATTGCCACGCTCATGGGCGCACTACGCCTTGACGCTGGAGCCGGTGAACCCGCCTGTGCTGGTTACGCAAATCCAGATGGCGCCGGGTGAATGGCTGTACATCGCCTCGCTGCTGCCCGAGCCCTACACCAGTCTTGAAGAGCAGGGGCTGCCGGCGCAGCAGGTCTGGTTCATTGTGCTCACCAGCGGTTTTCTGCTGCTGTTCATCGGTTTGCTGGTGCACTGGCAGAGCCGTCCGCTCAAACGCCTGGCCCGTGCCGCCCGGGACATGTCGCTGGGGGCCGACGTGCAATCGGTGGCTGAGGGCGGCGGCAGTGAAGTGGTCGAAGTGAGCCGTGCATTCAATGCCATGCGCGAACGCATCAGCCGGTACCTGACCGAGCGCAGCCAGTTGTTCAGTGCGATTTCCCATGACCTGCGTACGCCCATCACTCGCTTGCGCCTTCGCGTGGAATTGCTGGAAGACGAAAAGCTGCAAGCCAAGTTCGGACGGGATCTGGATGAGCTGGAGTTGCTGGTCAAAGGCGCGCTGCAATGTGTGAAGGACACCGACATTCACGAAAACATCGAACCGGTGGACCTCAACCATGTGCTTGATTGCCTGGTGGAGCCGTATCTGGCGCCCAATGGCAATGGCCGCGTGACTCAGCAAGGGCGGGCGCTGGCAGCGTACCCCGGCAAACCGCTGGCGCTTAAACGTTGCATTGGCAACCTGATCGACAACGCCTTGAAGTACGGGCAGAACGCGCATCTGCACATCGATGACGATGACAGTGCGTTTGTCCTGCACGTCGATGACGAAGGGCCGGGTGTGCCCGAGCAACGGTTGGAACAGGTCTTCGAACCGCACTTCCGCCTGGCCGGGCAGCAGCAGGGGTATGGGCTGGGGCTGGGAATTGCGCGCAACATTGCGCATAGCCATGGTGGGGAAGTGAGCCTGCAAAACCTGCGTGAGGGTGGGTTGCGGGTGACACTTCAGTTACCGCGAAGTGTTGACTAGTCAGACCGCGTTATCGTTCATCGCGAGCAAGCTTTGCTCCCACAGGTATTGCGCCCATCCTGTAGGAGCCGAGCTTGCTCGCGATGGCGTCAGACCATTCAACACACTCCTCAAGGCGAATGTCACAGACTGGTGACATAACTCGCCCCCTTCGTTACCTGCCTGTCATCGCCCGTTGTTTAGACTGCCCTCCAGTCATAACAACAAAAAAGGTATGCCATGGACACCTTCCAACCGGCGTTCAGCAGTTGGCTGAACGCGCCTGCCCATCAGCAATGGCTTGCAGCTGAAGGCCTGCGCCTGCTGGCGTTTGCCAAGGCTTCAACGCTTGCCGACGGCTTCGGCAATCTGGATGAAAAAGGCCGCCTGCCGGCCAACGCCTACGCCGAAACCATGAACACCGCCCGCATGACCCACAGCTTCGCCATGGCGCACATCCAGGGGCTTGCGGGGTTTGCGGAGTTGGTGGATCACGGCGTCCGCGCCCTCAGCGGGCCGCTGCGCGATGCCGAACACGGGGGCTGGTTTGCGGTCGCGCATCATCGCGACGGCAACACTGGTAAGGCCGCCTACCTGCACGCCTTTGTTGCGTTGGCCGCCAGTTCCGCCGTCGTCGCCCAGCGTCCCGGCGCACAAGCCTTGCTCGACGATGCAATCAATATCATCGACACGCATTTCTGGAGCGAGGAGGAGGGCGCGATGCGCGAATCCTTCAATCGCGACTGGCGTGAAGAGGAGGCCTATCGCGGTGCCAACAGCAACATGCACGCCACCGAAGCCTTCCTCGCACTGGCCGATGTCACCCAGGACAACCGCTGGCTGTGCCGTGCACAACGCATCGTCGAGCGCGTTATTCACGGTCATGCCGCGGCCAATGATTATCTAGTGATCGAGCATTTCGACCGTCAGTGGCAGCCGCTACGCGAGTACAACCACGACAACCCGGCCGACGGTTTTCGCCCCTACGGCACCACACCGGGCCACGGTTTTGAATGGGCGCGACTGGTGCTGCACCTTGAAGCGGCGCGGGTTCAGGCGGGAATGCTCACGCCAGGCTGGCTCGCCACCGACGCGCAAAAACTCTTCGACCACAACTGCCGTCACGGCTGGGATGTCGATGGGCTGCCCGGGATTGTCTACACCCTCGACTGGGACAATCGGGCGGTGGTTCGCCACCGTCTGCACTGGACCCATTGCGAAGCCAGTGCCGCCGCCAGTGCGTTGCTTAAACGCACCGGCGATGCGCGATACGAAACCTGGTACCGGCTATTCTGGGAATTCTGTGACAGTCATTTTATCGATCGTTGCGACGGCAGTTGGCACCATGAGCTGGATCCGCAAAACCGCCCAAGCGCTGATATCTGGGCCGGTAAACCCGACCTGTATCACGCCTGGCAAGCCGTATTGATTCCGCGTCTGCCTCTGGCGCCGAGCACGGCCACGGCTCTGGGGCAGTTGTCCCAGGGCACGTCTGTGTAACCATGCAGTGACATTCCAGCGTCCCTTCGTTACCTGCGAGGGGATAACTCCTGTTTAAAATCCTATGCAGCGCAAGCACCAGACTTGCATGCATAACAACAAGAAAGGTACTTCTAGATGAATGCGATTTCTCGCCTCGCTACTGTCATTTCTCTCGCCTCCCTGTCTGCGCTCCCTCTCAGTGTGCTTGCCGCCGAATCCAAAGGTTCCGTGGAAGTTGTTCACTGGTGGACGTCGGGTGGTGAAAAAGCAGCGGTCGATGTGCTCAAGGCTCAAGTCGAAAAAGACGGCTTCACCTGGAAAGACGGCGCTGTCGCCGGCGGTGGTGGTTCTACGGCCATGACCGTGCTCAAAAGCCGCGCCGTAGCGGGTAACCCGCCGGGCGTCGCACAGATCAAAGGCCCGGACATCCAGGAGTGGGGCAGCACTGGCCTGCTCAGCACCGACGCGTTGAAAGACGTTTCCAAGTCGGAAAACTGGGATGGCCTGCTGTCCAGGAAAGTCTCCGATACCGTGAAGTACGAAGGTGACTACGTCGCCGTTCCGGTGAACATTCACCGTGTGAACTGGCTGTGGATCAACCCGGAAGTGTTCAAGAAAGCCGGGATCGAAAAAGCCCCGACCACCCTCGAAGAATTCTATGCCGCTGGCGACAAGCTCAAAGCCGCAGGCTTCATCGCCCTGGCCCACGGCGGTCAGCCTTGGCAGGACAGCACCGTGTTTGAAGACGTGGTGCTCTCGGTCATGGGCGCCGACGGTTACAAGAAAGCCCTGGTTGACCTGGACCAGAAAACCCTCTCCGGCCCGGAGATGACCAAGTCGTTCACCGAACTGAAAAAAATCACCGGCTACATGGACCCGAACCGCGCCGGTCGTGACTGGAACATCGCCGCCGCCGACGTCATCGGCGGCAAGGCCGGCATGCAGATGATGGGCGACTGGGCGAAAAGCGAATGGACAGCGGCGAAGAAAGTCGCGGGCAAGGACTACCAGTGCGTACCGTTCCCGGGCACCGAAAAAGCCTTCACCTACAACATCGACTCCCTGGCGGTGTTCAAGCTCAAAGCGGATCGCAAGGGTGACATCGCTGCCCAGCAAGACCTGGCCAAGGTCGCATTGGGCACTGACTTCCAGAAAGTCTTCAGCATGAACAAAGGGTCGATCCCGGTGCGTAACGACATGCTGAATGAAATGGACAAGCTCGGCTTCGACGAGTGCGCCCAGAAGTCAGCGAAGGACTTCGTTGCGGACGACAAGACGGGCGGCCTGCAACCGAGCATGGCGCACAACATGGCCACCTCCCTGGCCGTACAGGGCGCGATCTTCGATGTGGTCACCAACTTCATGAACGACAAGGATGCTGACCCGGCCAAGGCCAGCGCCCAACTGGCATCGGCTGTCAAAGCGGCCCAGTAATCCCCTGTAGGAGCTGAGCTAGCTCGCGATAGCGGTGTAACAGTCGACATCTCTTTTGAATGTCAGTCCGTCATCGCGAGCAAGCTCGGCTCCCACAAGGGCTGTGTCGATCTCACTTCTCTCCACCTGGATTATCCCGATGAGCTCTGTGGCGGTTTTCAGCAAAGCCTCACCGTTCGATGCGCTGCAACGCTGGTTACCCAAGTTGGTACTGGCGCCGAGCATGCTGATCGTGTTGGTTGGTTTCTACGGTTACATCATCTGGACGTTCATTCTGTCCTTTACCAATTCCAGCTTCATGCCGAGCTACAAGTGGGTCGGCCTGCAGCAATACATGCGCCTGATGGACAACGATCGCTGGTGGGTCGCGAGCAAAAACCTCGCGGTGTTCGGCGGCATGTTCATCGGTATCAGCCTGGTGCTCGGCGTGTTCCTCGCCGTGTTGCTGGACCAGCGCATTCGCAAGGAAGGTTTCATTCGCACCGTTTACCTGTACCCGATGGCGCTCTCGATGATCGTCACCGGTACCGCATGGAAATGGCTGCTCAACCCAGGCCTGGGTCTGGACAAGATGCTGCGTGACTGGGGCTGGGAAGGCTTTCGCCTCGACTGGCTGGTGGATCAGGATCGCGTCGTCTACTGCCTGGTGATCGCCGCTGTGTGGCAAGCCTCCGGGTTTGTCATGGCAATGTTCCTCGCCGGTCTGCGCGGTGTCGATCAGTCGATCATCCGTGCTGCCCAGGTCGACGGTGCAAGCCTGCCGACCATCTACCTGAAGATCGTTTTGCCGAGCCTGCGCCCGGTGTTCTTCAGTGCCTTCATGATCCTTGCGCACATCGCAATCAAGAGCTTCGACCTGGTCGCGGCGATGACGGCGGGCGGCCCCGGCTACTCGTCCGACCTGCCGGCGATGTTCATGTATTCCTTCACCTTCAGCCGTGGCCAGATGGGCATCGGTTCGGCCAGCGCCATGCTCATGCTCGGTGCCGTGCTGACCATCCTCGTGCCGTACCTGTACTCCGAGCTGCGAGGCAAACGCCATGACTGATCAATTCGGAAAACGCAGCCTCAGCTTCAGCCGGGTCGCCATATACGCCACGCTGCTGCTCGCAGCGGCGGTGTACCTGATCCCGCTGGTGGTGATGCTGCTGACCAGCTTCAAATCTCCGGAAGACATCCGCACCGGCAACTTGCTGAGCTGGCCGACCGTAATTGACGGTATCGGCTGGATCAAGGCCTGGGACGTGGTCGGCGGCTATTTCTGGAACTCGGTGAAGATCACCGTGCCGGCGGTGCTGATTTCCACCTTCATCGGTGCCATGAACGGTTACGTACTGTCGATGTGGCGTTTCCGTGGCTCGCAACTGTTCTTCGGCCTGCTGCTGTTCGGCTGCTTCCTGCCGTTCCAGACCGTGCTGTTGCCTGCCTCGTTCACCCTCGGCAAGTTCGGCCTGGCTAACACCACCACCGGCCTGGTGCTGGTGCACGTGGTCTACGGCCTGGCGTTCACCACGCTGTTCTTCCGCAACTACTACGTGAGCATTCCGGATGCACTGGTCAAGGCTGCACGCCTGGACGGTGCGGGCTTCTTCACGATCTTCCTGAAGATCCTGCTGCCGATGTCGATCCCGATCGTGATGGTCTGCCTGATCTGGCAGTTCACTCAAATCTGGAACGACTTCCTGTTCGGCGTGGTGTTCGCCAGTGGCGATGCCCAGCCAATTACCGTGGCCCTGAACAACCTGGTCAACACCAGCACCGGGGCCAAGGAATACAACGTTGATATGGCCGCCGCGATGATCGCCGGGCTGCCGACACTGCTGGTCTACATATTCGCTGGCAAGTATTTCCTGCGTGGGCTGACGTCCGGCGCGGTCAAGGGGTAGAAACATGGCAACTCTCGAATTACGCAACGTCAACAAGACCTACGGTGCCGGTTTGCCGGACACTCTGAAAAACATCGAACTGAAGATCGATGACGGTGAGTTCCTGATCCTGGTAGGGCCATCGGGCTGCGGTAAATCCACGCTGATGAACTGCATCGCCGGCCTGGAAACCATCAGCGGCGGCGCAATCCTGGTGGACGACGCCGACATCAGCGGCATGAGCCCCAAGGATCGCGACATCGCCATGGTGTTCCAGTCCTACGCGCTGTACCCGACCATGAGTGTGCGCGACAACATCGCGTTCGGCCTGAAGATCCGCAAAATGCCGACTGCCGAAATCGACGAAGAAGTCGCTCGCGTCGCCAAATTGCTGCAGATCGAACACCTGCTCACTCGCAAGCCGGGCCAGCTCTCCGGTGGTCAACAACAGCGTGTCGCCATGGGCCGGGCCCTGGCGCGGCGACCGAAGATTTACCTGTTCGACGAACCGCTGTCCAACCTCGACGCCAAGCTGCGGGTCGAGATGCGCACCGAAATGAAACTGATGCACCAGCGCCTGAAAACCACCACGGTCTACGTGACCCACGACCAGATCGAAGCGATGACCCTGGGCGACAAAGTGGCGGTGATGAAGGACGGGATCATCCAGCAGTTCGGCACGCCGAAAGACATCTACAACAACCCGGCCAACCTGTTCGTGGCGAGCTTCATCGGCTCGCCACCGATGAACTTCATCCCCCTGCGTTTGCAGCGCAAGGACGGTCGTCTGGTTGCATTGCTCGACAGCGGCCAGGCCCGTTGCGAGTTGCCACTGGGCATGCAGGATGCCGGCCTCGAAGACCGCGAAGTGATCCTGGGCATGCGCCCTGAACAGATCGTGTTGGCCAATGGCGAACCGAACGGATTGCCGACCATTCGCGCTGAAGTCCAGGTCACCGAGCCAACCGGCCCCGACACCCTGGTGTTCGTCAATCTCAATGACACCAAAGTCTGCTGCCGTCTGGCACCAGACGTCGCACCGGCGCCGGGCGAGACACTGACCCTGCAATTCGACCCATCGAAAGTGTTGTTGTTCGACGCCAAGACGGGGGAGCGTTTGGGGGTGGCCGGCTTGCCGAAAAGCGAAATGCACGCTGACAACGTGGCCCAATTCAAAGGCCGCTGAAGATAAAAAGTGTGGGAGCAGGCTTGCTCCCACAGGGGGATACGCGGCGGATGGCCTGTCGTCCGCTGCAACCGATGTCACCGCGTTAGAAAAAGAAAAGTTAATAACAATAAAACGAGGATGTAGGGATGAAGAAGAACAACAACGCTCAGCTTATCTGCCAGTTGTCAGCTGTTGCAGTGATGATGATGGCCGGTAGCGCACACGCGGCTGATGCGTTCAGCGCCGACTCCGAATGGATGACCGGTGATTGGGGTGGCGAGCGGACCAAGCTGATCGAGCAGGGCATCGACATCAAAATGGATTACGTCGGTGAAGTCGGCGGCAACCTCCATGGCGGTTTCAACGACGACAAAACGGCTCGTTACGCAGACCAGTTTGGCCTTGGGGCAGCACTGGACCTGCAAAAACTGTTTGGCTGGGATAACACTCAGGCCAAGATCCAGCTCACCAACCGTAACGGTGAGAACATCTCCAATGACCGTATCGGCGACCCACGTGCTGGCACCTTGAGTTCCTCCCAGGAAGTCTATGGCCGTGGTCACATGGTCCGTCTGACCCAGTTGTGGATCAAGCACCAGTTCTTCGACAATAAACTGGACATCAAGGCCGGTTACTTCGGCGAAGGCGAAGACTTCAACACCTTCCCATGCGAGTTCCAGAACCTGGCGTTCTGTGGTTCCCAGGTGGGTAACTGGGCCACCAACATCTGGTACAACTGGCCGGTCATGCAGGCTGCGGTCCGCGTGAAGTACAACATCTCGCCTGAGTTCTATGCGCAGATCGGCGCGTACAACCAGAACACGTCGCAACTGGAGCACGGTAACGGCTTCAAACTCAGCGGCAGTGGTACCAACGGCACCGTCCTGCCAGTCGAACTGGTCTGGTTGCCTAACCCTGGCAACCTGCCGGGCGAATACCGTGTCGGTTACTACAAAAGCACGGCCAAGGCCGATGACGTTCTCAAGGACGACAACGGCAATGATGCGGCCACCAGCGGTAACGCCTATCGCAGCCACAGCAGCAAGCACGGCTACTGGTTCGTTGCACAGCAACAACTCACCAGCCACAACGGTGACAAGTCCCGCGGTCTGAACATTGCAGCCAACGCCACGTTCCACGACAAGGACACCAACATTGTCGACAACTACCAGTCGTTGATGTTTGTGTACAAGGGCCCGTTCGATGCGCGTCCTAAAGATGACATGGGCATCGGTTTCGCCCGTATCCATGTCAACGATGACGTGAAGAAAAACGCCGAGGCGGTCAACGCTGCCAACAATGTGACTGAGTACGAGGATCCACTGTTCTCGCCACTGCGGACCACTGAATACAACTACGAACTCAACTACGGCTTCCACGTTACCAACTGGCTGACCGTGCGTCCTAACCTGCAATACGTCACTCACCCAGGCGGTGTGGATGAAGTCGACAACGCGCTGGTAGCCGGCCTGAAAATTCAGTCGGTGTTCTAACGCTGTTGCGATAAGCTCCTCTCTATGTGCGCATATTTGCGGACAGCCAAGGCTGTCCGCTTTTTTTTGGGAGGCCTTAGAGGGCCTGTGGCGCACTGGGCACAACAGTAAGAGTACCCCCATTGATTTTCAGGACCGTGGCACATGCATGAGCATCCGCTACAACGCTTCTTCAAATCCTTGCGCGAACGTCCGGTGTTTGCGTGGGAGCGCTATCAGAAGCGCGACGTGTTGGTGATCGACCATCCGCTGTGTCAGGCCGTGTTCAGTCGCCAGGGCGCGCAGTTGCTGCACTTCCAGCCAACGGGTCAAAAACCCTGGCTGTGGTGCGCGGCGAAGTGGCCGCAGGTCGGCGCGATTCGGGGTGGCGTGCCGGTGTGCTGGCCGTGGTATGGCCGTCATCCGAGCGAGAATGCGTGGCCATCTCATGGCTGGGCGCGGTTGATCGACTGGAAGCTGCTCGACAGCCGCCATGACGACGATGGCGTGCGATTGCACTGGCAGCTTCAATTGTGTGACTGGCAAGTGGACTTGCACGCCCACCTTGGCGAACGCATGGAATTGCGCCTGAGCACCGAGCATCAGGACGACATGCCGTGCCAGTTGAGCCAGGCTTTGCATGCTTACTGGCGTATTGGCGATGTCAGCGAGATAGCGCTGTCTGGGCTCGATGGCGTGCAGGGTTACGACCATTTGAATCGCCAGAGTTGTCAGCAGGATGGTGAGTTGAGGGTCGATGGCGGGTGCCAGCGAGTGTTCCAGCAAGACGGCGAATTGCAACTCAAGGACCACGCCTGGCAGCGTGAGTTGTGCATTGATACGGGTGATGAGGCGGACACGGTGGTCTGGCATCCGGGCTCGCGGCCGTTGCTGGGGGTGAGCTGGAATGAAATATCAGAGTTTGTGTGTGTGGAAGCGGCCAGTGGCGGCACCCACAGCCTGAGCCTGGCGCCGGGACAGAAGGCGCATTTGAGTTTGCAGGCGCGGGTAGGGGCTTAGCGCAGATCAAAAGATCGCAGCCTCGTTTCACTCGACAGTTCCTACAGGTGCGGCGATCTCTTGTAGGAGCTGTCGAGTGAAACGAGGCTGCGAATCGTCAATTAATTGAACTCGTCGCCCACCGGATACCGGCTCGCATTCAAGCTCTCTTTGATCTTGCGCAAATGCGGCTGGAAGTCCACACCACGACGCAGGGTCATGCCGGTAGCCAGCACGTCCAGCACGGTCAGTTGAATGATCCGCGAGGTCATCGGCATGTAGATGTCAGTGTCTTCGGGCAGCGGGATATTCAGGCTCAGGGTGCTGGCCTTGGCCAGTGGTGAACCTTCGGCTGTCAGACCCAGCACCGATGCACCGTTCTCCCGGGCGATGCGCGCCACTTCCACGAGTTCGCGGGTGCGGCCGGTGTAGGAGATGATCACGAACAATTCGCCGGTGTGTGCCACCGACGCAATCATCCGTTGCATCAGCACATCGGCATGGGCGGTGACGGCCAGATTGAACCGGAAGAATTTGTGCTGTGCGTCCAGTGCCACCGGGGCCGAGGCACCGAGGCCGAAGAAGTGGATCTGCCGGGCTTGAATCAGCAGGTCGACGGCACGGCTGATCAGGTTCGGGTCAAGCGCCTGGCAAGCGCTGTCCAGCGATGCGATGGCACTGCCAAAGATTTTCTGTGTGTAAGCCTCAGGGTTGTCATCGGCCTCGACCGCACGGCTGACATACGCCGCGCCACTGGCCAGGCTTTGAGCCAACTGCAGTTTGAGTTCCGGGTAGCCGCTGACGCCGAACGAACGGCAGAAACGGTTGACCGTCGGCTCGCTGACCTTCGAGGCCTGGGCGAGGGCGGCAATGCTGAACCGGGTGGCCTGCTGTGGGTTGAGCAGGATCACTTCGGCGACTTTACGTTCAGCCTTGTTCAGGTCTTCAAGGCGATTCTGGATCTGTTCCAGTAAATTCCGCACGCGGTCCATATATGTTCCTTGGGTCAGCAGCGCAAATTAGAGTTCGGCTATGCCAAAAGGGCCTTTGATGCGGCCCCAAACGGTGGCCTATCCTACTGATGGCTCCGACCGACCACCACTCGGAATCTATATTTTGCGAAAATGTTGTGGTTATTACTACATTTTCTCTTGAGCGATGCCTTGAAAAAAGGTATTTGTAGCTTAACTTGATAAAAGAACAAACATCATGCCTTCGATTACGGTTGAACCGTGCACCTTTGCCTTGTTCGGCGCCCTCGGCGATCTGGCCTTGCGCAAGCTGTTTCCTGCCCTCTATCAACTCGACGGCGCAGGCCTCTTGCACGAGGATACGCGCATTATCGCGCTGGCCCGCGAGCCCGGCACCGAGCAGCAACACCTGGCATTCATCGCCGCCGAGTTGCGTCGTTATGTCGGGGCCAAAGAGCTGGATGCGGCCGTGGTCGAACGCTTCCTGGCCCGACTGAGCTACCTGCACGTCGACTTTCTCCAGGCTGATGATTACATCGCCCTGGCTGAAATGGCCGGCAGTGCCCAGCGCGTGATTGCCTACTTTGCGACGCCTGCCGCCGTTTACGGCGCGATCTGCGAGAACCTGGCCAAGGTCGGCCTGGCGCAAAACACCCGCGTAGTCCTGGAAAAGCCCATCGGCTCGGACCTGGAATCCTCGCGCAAGGTCAACGACGCCGTGGCACAGTTCTTCCCGGAAAACCGCACCTACCGCATTGACCATTACCTGGGCAAAGAGACGGTTCAAAACCTCATCGCGCTGCGTTTCGCCAACAGTCTGTTCGAAACCCAGTGGAACCAGAACTACATCTCCCACGTGGAAATTACCGTGGCCGAGAAGGTCGGGATCGAAGGCCGTTGGGGTTACTTCGACAAGGCCGGTCAACTGCGGGACATGATCCAGAATCACCTGCTGCAGCTGCTTTGCCTGATCGCCATGGACCCGCCGGCCGACCTGTCCGCCGACAGCATCCGCGATGAGAAAGTCAAAGTCCTCAAGGCGCTGGCGCCGATCAGCCCGGAAGGCCTGACCACTCAAGTAGTGCGCGGTCAGTACATCGCCGGTTACAGCGAAGGCAAATCGGTCCCGGGTTACCTTGAGGAAGAAAACTCCAACACCCAGAGCGACACCGAAACCTTCGTCGCCTTGCGTGCCGATATTCGCAACTGGCGCTGGGCCGGCGTGCCGTTTTACCTGCGCACCGGCAAGCGCATGCCGCAGAAGCTGTCGCAGATCGTCATCCACTTCAAGGAACCGTCGCATTACATCTTCGCCCCTGAGCAGCGCCTGCAAATCAGCAACAAGCTGATTATCCGCCTGCAACCGGACGAAGGTATTTCCTTGCGCGTGATGACCAAAGAGCAAGGCCTGGATAAGGGCATGCAGCTGCGTAGCGGTCCGTTGCAACTGAATTTTTCCGACACTTATCGCAGCGCGCGGATTCCCGATGCCTACGAGCGGTTGTTGCTGGAAGTGATGCGCGGCAATCAGAACCTGTTTGTCCGTAAAGATGAAATCGAAGCCGCGTGGAAATGGTGTGACCAGTTGATCGCCGGGTGGAAAAAATCCGGTGATGCGCCCAAGCCGTACGCGGCCGGGTCCTGGGGACCGATGAGCTCCATTGCTCTGATCACGCGGGATGGGAGGTCGTGGTATGGCGATATCTAATTTGAAACTGCCTCAGGGCGTCAGCGCCCATGCGTTCAAAAGCCCGGTGCTGTTGGCCGAAACGCTGGCACTGACGGTTGCCAAGCAATTGAGCGAAGCGATCGACACCCAAGGCACCGCCACGCTGGTGGTGTCCGGTGGTCGCAGCCCGGTGGCGTTTTTCCAGCACCTGGCCAAACAGGCGCTGGACTGGTCGAACGTGGTGGTCAGCTTGGCCGACGAACGTTGGGTGCCGGTTGAGCATGCCGACAGCAATGCCGGTCTGCTCAAGCGCTATCTGTTGCAAGGGCCGGCGGCCAAGGCTCAGTTCCTGAGTCTGTACAGCGCCAGCGCCAACCTTGAACAGGCGGCCGAGCAGGCCGATCGTTTGCTCTCCGAACTGCCGGTGATCGATGTATTGGTGCTGGGCATGGGTGACGACGGTCACACCGCGTCGCTGTTTCCGAACAGCCCGAACCTGGCCGATGCCTTGAAGGCCGACGGCATCCGTCGTTGCTACCCGATGTTGGCACCTACCGTGCCGCATCAACGCCTGACCATGAGCCGTGCGCTGCTGGCATCGGCCAAGCATAAAGTTCTGTCCATTTCCGGTCAGTCAAAACTGACCACCCTGAGTGCCGCATTGGCCAGTGACGATGTCGCCGCCATGCCGATTCGCGCGTTTTTGCAACCCACGTTAGAGATTTACTGGTGCCCATGAGCCAAGGAACAGCCGCTATGACAACCCCATCCCCGACCGTTTCCATGGCGGACAAAGTTGCCCTGATCGACAGCCTCTGCGCCAAGGCGCGGATTTTGCCGGTGATTACCATCGCTCGCGAACAGGACGTCCTGCCGCTGGCTGACGCCCTCGCCGCCGGCGGCCTGACTGCCCTGGAAGTGACCCTGCGTTCGCAGTTCGGCCTCAAGGCCATCCAGATCCTGCGCGAACGGCGTCCGGAACTGGTGACCGGTGCCGGCACCGTGCTGGATCGCCACATGCTCGCCGCCGCCGAAGCGGCCGGTTCGCAATTTATCGTTACGCCAGGCATCACCCGTGATTTGCTCGAAGCCAGTGTCAACAGCCCGATCCCGCTGTTGCCCGGTATCAGCAACGCCTCCGGCATCATGGAAGGCTATGGCCTGGGTTATCGCCGCTTCAAGCTGTTCCCGGCGGAAGTGAGCGGCGGCGTCGCTGCCATCAAGGCCTTGGGCGGCCCGTTCGGCGAAGTGAAGTTCTGCCCGACCGGCGGCGTTGGCCCGGCCAATATCAAGAGCTACATGGCATTGAAAAACGTCATGTGCGTGGGCGGTAGCTGGATGCTTGATCCGGAGTGGATCAAGAACGGCGACTGGGCCCGCATTCAGGAATGCACTGCCGAGGCCTTGGCGCTGCTGGACTGATCTGCTTTACCTGACACTTCGTTGTGTGTTCTACGGCTTTACGGTGCGCTTGGTCGGTGCACCGTTTTTTTTTGCCTGAAGAAAAGTAATGGGCCGTTGAAACCTCCTCTAGCAGCTGGCGAAGCCTGCGTCCGGCTGCGAAGCAGTCGTAAAATCTGTATCCACGGTGCATCAGGCAGACCGCATGCACTGGATTTACGACTGCTTCGCAGCCGGACGCAGGCTTCGCCAGCTGCTACAGATCGACCTCAGGCGATAAATAATTACCGCACCTGCACATTCGTCGCACCCTAACCTGCGTTCTTCTATTGGAAGAGAGAACGTCATGGACGACAACACCTGCGCTGCACCTTCACAACCGGCTTGCCTGCTGTCCCCCGAACAAATCGCCGGTCCGTATTTCCGTAACCCGAAACTGATCAGGCGCAACATCAGCGAAGGCGCTGATGGCGTTCCCTTGATACTGCGCCTGGCGATCGTCGATGCCATGACCGGGCAGCCTGTCACGGGCGCGCTGGTTGATATCTGGCATTGCAACGCGCGTGGTGCCTATTCGGGCTGGAGCAAGATCAATCCGGACAAGGAAGTCGATGTCGGTGAAATCGGCTCGATCCCGCGCACCGACGACGACACTTACCTGCGCGGCGGTCAGTTCACCGACAAGCACGGAGTCGTGCGGTTTACCACGATTTACCCGGGGTTTTACGCCGGCCGTTCGCTGCACATTCACGTCGCTGTGCGCATCACGGCCGGCAACAATTACCTGCAAGAGCGGCATGTCGCCTGGGTCGGCCAGCTTTACTTGCCCGAGGCGGCTTCGCGGTCGGTACTGAACACCCGAGAGTACAGCGGCAGAAAGGCTTCACCGCTGACCAACGATGAAGACATTTACTACAAGCACCACGGCGGCGAAGCTTCGACGTTAAGCGTTCATACGCTTAGTCGAAAGTCGAATGACGATGGCTATTTCGGATCCACCACCATCGCCATCGACACCTTCGCGGTTTCATCACACATCAAGCCGGAGGACTTCGACAGGTACACCGTGTGATTTCAGCCCAGTTCGGTCAGCGCCCGGGTCAGCAGCTTCATATGTGACGCAGTGGTGGTCAGGCCCGGTGTGATGCGAATGCACGGTCCGCTCGCGGCACCGCTGCGCATCACGGTAAACAGGTTGTAGTCGCTGAGCAGTCGCTCAACCATCGGCTGTTGATCGCTATGGCGCGTGAAGCGCAGTGACGTGATGCCGCAATACAGGCGAGGGTCATCCGGCGTCATGACTTCAATCCCCGGCAATTCGCGCGCTGCACGCACCCACAGGTTACGCAAGTAGTTGAGCCGGGCACCCTTGGCGGCAGAACCACCCATGGCATGATGTTCCTCGATCACCAGCGGCAATGTCAGCAGCGCCGGGATATTCGGTGTGCCGTACGGCGTGCGGGCGCGAATGTCGGTGACGGGGTAGTGCGATTCGCCCATGTCCGGGTCGATATCGGCCAGGCGCTCGGGAGCAATGTAGATGAACCCTAGCGTCAGCGGTGCTCCGATCCATTTGTGCAGGTTGAAGCCGGCGAAGGAGATACCCAGTTCATCCAGATTGAAGTCGATTTGCCCCAACGCGTGGGCGCCGTCGAGGATCACATCGATCCCGTGTTCTTTCGCGGCGGCGGCAATCGCCTGCACCGGCATCACCAGGCCGGTGCGATGGGTGACGTGAGTCAGGGCCATCAGTTTGAGTTTGGGGTAGCGCTCAAAAGCGTCACGGTAGGTCGCCAGTAAACTGTCGAAACTGGCGGGGTGCTGGTGGTCGATCTCGATCACCTCGGCCCCGCGATTGCGCGCCAGCCAGCGCAGGGCGTTTTTGACCGAGTCGTACTCCAGATCGCAGATCAATACCTGGTCGCCCGGCTGAAGACGGTTGTAGTTGCGGATCAACGATTGCAGACCCTCCGAGGCATTGCGGGTCAGCGCCACGGTGTCGGCAGGCACGCCCACCAGTGCGGCCAACTGCGCGCGGATCTTCTGGGTTTCGACCTGTTCGAATCGCTGGCGTACGTACACCGAGTTGCTGCGGTTGATCATTTCGATGTTGCGCTGGTATTCCTCGACTACCGTTCGCGACATGCGCCCGAAGTAGCCGTTCTCCAGGTTGATCGGGCCGGGTTCGACGGCATAGCGGTCGGCAAAGGTCTGCCAGAACATTTCATCACGGGCGCGACGGGTGTTATCGGGCATGGGGTACTCGGTCAGGATCAATGGCGGGGGGCGGGTTTGCCATGTTTGGCGCGCAAGGGCTCGAGCAGTTCCGACAAGCCGTTGTGATCGATTTCCTGCATCAGGGCCAACAAGCCACCTAATTCGCCATGAGGAAATCCTTCCCGGGCAAACCAATTCAGGTAGGGGCCGGGCAGGTCGGCAATGATCCGGCCCTTGTATTTGCCAAAGGGCATTTCGCGGGTGATCAGCAGTTCTAGTTTTTCAGGGTTCATCGGTCGGCCGTCAGGATTCAATCTGTACGGAAAATACAGGCATTCTGCATGCAGGCCAATTGACAGTTCATGCAAAAAAAACGGATACAGATTTCGCCTGTAAAATTAAGTCATTGAAATATAAAAATTAAATTGTCGATTCGAAGCTGGCATGCAGGGTGCAACAGTCATTGCATCTTTCATCAACCCGCAAGGAATTGAAAAATGACCGACATGAATAAAGAAGCCATCTCTGTACTCAACGACCTGATTGAAACCAGCAAAGACGGTCAGGAAGGGTTCAAGACTTGCGCTGAAGACATCAAACACCCTGAACTCAAAACGTTGTTCGTTCAGCGTTCTGCCGACTGCGCCACGGCGGCGTCTGAACTGCAATCCGCCGTGCGTTCGATGGGCGGCGATCCAGAAACCTCCACCAGTGTCAGCGGCGATATGCACCGTCGCTGGGTCGACGTGAAGTCGATGTTTACCGGCAAGGACGAAGAGGCTGTCCTGAACGAAGCCGAGCGCGGTGAAGACCATGCGCTGAAGGCTTACCGAGAGGCGATGGAGAAAATCAACAAACACAACCTGGTGGGCATTCGTGACCTGGTTGAACGTCAGTACCACGGCGTGCAACGCAATCATGACCAGGTCAAAGCCCTGCGTAACCAGGCTCGCGCACGCTCGTAAGCGTTCGCTTCCACTAAAAAAACGCCAGCGAGTCTGGCGTTTTTTGTGTCTGCTGGTTCAAGGCAAGGGCATTGTTCAACCGATGCTGATCGCCGGCAAAGTCGGCAGCGTCACGGTCTGTTGCTTGCGCGGTGCCAGGATCTCCGCTTCGCCATCCACCACCAATTCATCACGCTGGTTGAACACGCGGGTGGCAATGCGCACACGAAACTTCGGCAGTTTCTCCAGAATCTCCAGACGCACGGTCAAGGTGTCGCCAATTTTCACCGGTTTCTGAAAGCTCATTTGCTGGCCGATATAAATAGTGCCTGGCCCAGGCAGTTCACAGGCAACCGCTGCGCTGATCAGCGCGCCACTGAACATGCCATGCGCGATGCGCTCCTTGAACATGGTGCCCGCCGCGAACTCGGCGTCCAGGTGCACCGGGTTGTGGTCGCCGGACATGGCGGCGAACAACTGAATGTCGCGCTCCTCGACGGTCTTGCTATAGCTGGCGGTCTGGCCGACTTCGAGGGCTTCGTAAGGGGTATTGGTAACCTGGGTCATCTGTCTCGGTTCCTGTGACGAATAAAAAAATCCACAAAAAAACTATTCCGACCGGGGTGGCCGACGGTGGCTCAATGCCTGGGCGATCCACTGCAACACATCGCTGATCACTTCCTCGCGGTTGCTCTCTTTGAACAGTTCGTGGCGCGCCTGCGGGTAAATAGTCAGGTGCAGGTTCTGGCTGCCCGCCGCACGCAAGGCATCGGCCAGATCTTTCAGACGCTTGCCTTCGCTCACCGGATCACATTCACCGCCAATCACCAGCAACGGCAGGCCCGGATCGATCTGAGCGAGATTGGACGCTTTGCTGATTTGCTGCAACCCACCGAGTAGATCGATCCACATCTGGTTAGTGCAGCGAAAGCCACACAGCGGATCGTTGGCGTAAAGATCCACTTCCACCGGGTCGCGACTGAGCCAGTCGAATTGTGTGCGTGCCGGTTTGAATTTTTTGTTGAACGAGCCAAAGGACAGCCATTCGATCAACGCACTACGCCCCTTGGGCCCCTGGCGCAGCTTTTCGAAACGGGCGATCTGGCGCGCCGCGCGATAGAGCGTCACGGGCTGGAAATTCGAACCGCTGAGCACCGCGCCGTGCAGGCTGGCGCTGTGATGCAGCAGGTAAGCCTGGGCGATGTAGCTGCCCATGCTGTGACCGAGCAACACGATCGGCACACCAGGATGCTGTTGACCGATGTGCTGGTTGAGGCTGGCGAGGTCGCCGACGACTTTGCACCAGCCATCGTCATCGGCGAAATGGCCGAGTGTGCCGTTTTCGGCGGTTTTGCCATGTCCACGCTGATCCGGCGCATAGACGCCGTAACCGTGCTCGCAGAATTTTTCCGCCAGCCGGGCGTAGCGACCGCTGTGCTCGGCCATGCCGTGAGCCAGCAGAATGACCGCGTGTAATGGCGCGGCGGGCAGCCACTGGTTGACGAACAGGCGGCTATGGTCAGTCGCGGTCAGCCAGAACGTGTCGTGGATCATGTCGATTCCTTTGCATGGGGCTGCATGTGGCATGGGCGTGGTTGCATTGTATAGCGCATCCCGCGCGTCCCGTCTGATCAGGCCACGCCACGGCGGGAAGATTCACACGATCAATGAGGCGCGTGCGCATATTTGCCTGAATCGCCATAGCTGCTAGTGTCCGTGAAGCTCCGCTTTTCGCTTTTGTTTTTGAACAAGGGCGCAACAGCGGCCCCGGATAGGCTCAGGTAAAGAGGATAAGAACAATGCAACCTGATTTCTGGAATGACAAACGCCCGGCCGGCGTGCCCCTGGACATAGACCTTGGGGCTTACAAGTCGGTGATCGAGGTGTTCGAGCGTTCCTGCAAGAAATTTGCTGACCGCCCGGCATTCAGCAACATGGGCGTGACCCTGACCTACGCCGAACTGGAACGCCAGAGCCTGGCATTCGCTGCTTACCTGCAAGCCCACACCGACCTGGTGCCGGGGGATCGCATCGCGGTGCAGATGCCCAACGTCCTGCATTATCCGATTGCTGTATTCGGTGCCTTGCGTGCCGGGTTGATCGTGGTCAACACCAACCCGTTGTACACCGCGCGGGAGATGCGTCATCAGTTCAAGGATTCCGGTGCCCGGGCACTGGTGTACCTGAACATGTTCGGGCAGAAAGTCCAGGAAGTGCTGCCCGACACCGACATCCAGTACCTGATCGAAGCGAAAATGGGCGACCTGATGCCGGCCGCCAAGGGCTGGCTGGTCAATACCATGGTCAGCAAGGTCAAGAAAATGGTCCCGGCGTATGCCCTGCCACAGGCCATTTCGTTCAAGAGCGCATTGCGCATGGGGCGTGGCCTGGGCATCAAGCCGCTGAAAGTCGGCCTCGACGACATCGCCGTGTTGCAATACACCGGCGGCACCACCGGTTTGGCCAAGGGCGCCATGCTGACCCACGGCAACCTGGTGGCGAACATGCAGCAGGCGCGTGCCTGCCTGGGGCAGTTCGGTGCCGACGGTCAGCCACTGCTGCGTGAAGGTCAGGAAGTGATGATCGCGCCACTGCCGCTGTATCACATCTATGCATTCACGGCGAACTGCATGTGCATGATGGTGACCGGCAACCACAACGTGCTGATCACTAATCCGCGAGACATTGGCGGCTTCATCAAGGAGCTCAAGAACTGGCGTTTCTCGGCGTTGCTGGGGCTCAACACCTTGTTCGTCGCCCTGATGGACCACCCGGACTTCAAGACCCTGGATTTCTCCAGCCTCAAGCTCACCAACTCCGGCGGCACGGCGCTGGTCAAGGCCACCGCCGAGCGCTGGGAGCAGATGACCGGTTGCCGTATCACTGAAGGTTACGGCCTGACCGAAACCTCGCCGGTGGCCTGCACCAACCCGTACGGCGATCAATCGCGAATCGGCACGGTCGGCCTGCCGGTGCCGGGCACTTCGCTGAAAGTGATCAACGATGAAGGCGTCGAGCAACCGTTGGGCGAGCGCGGCGAACTGTGCATCAAAGGCCCGCAAATCATGAAGGGTTACTGGCAGAAGCCCGACGCCACCGCTGAAGTGCTGGATGCCGAGGGCTGGTTCAAGTCCGGCGACATCGCGGTGATCGACCCGGACGGTTTTGTGCGCATCGTCGATCGCAAGAAGGACATGATCATCGTGTCGGGTTTCAACGTGTACCCGAACGAGATCGAAGACGTGGTGATGGCGCATCCGAACGTCGCCAACTGCGCGGTCATCGGTGTGCCGGACGAGCGGTCGGGCGAGGCGGTGAAGTTGTTTGTGGTGGCCCGCGAAGCCGGGGTCAGCCTTGAGGAGTTGAAGGCTTACTGCAAGGAGAACTTCACGGCGTACAAAGTGCCCAAGCACATCGTGTTACGTGAGTCGTTGCCAATGACGCCGGTCGGGAAGATTCTGCGGCGGGAGCTGCGCGATATCGCGTAATCGATGAATGGCCGCGTTTCACGCGGATCGCGGGCAAGCCATGCTCCTACAGGTTTCATTATCGTCCACATAGAATGTGATCGACACGGAACCTGTAGGAGCAAGGCTTGCCCGCGATGCTTTTAAAGATCTGGAAAGGCCCTGTTTCAGGGGCTTTCAAGGCTTTATAGGATTTTTGCTCTAAAATGACCGCTAGCAATTCTTGAGTCACAATTGTGACCGTAGGGGCCGCTTTTGGCTCTAGTCGACCCTTGGCAAAGCTGCTACTCTCGGCGCGCTTTGTGCTTCTCGGCCTGTGTAAAAGCCCAGATTCACCAATGACCAAACACCAATAATAATCGCATCAAATGCGGTGCTGAATTCGCGTTGCTGAGGAGTGGGCTTCCATGATCGAAGACTTTTGGAAGGATAAGTACCCAGCTGGGATTGCTGCCGAGATCAATCCAGACGAGTACCCGAATATTCAGGCAGTGTTGAAGCAATCCTGCCAACGCTTCGCCAACAAGCCGGCATTCAGCAACCTGGGCAAGACAATCACCTACGGTGAACTGTACGAATTGTCCGGTGCCTTTGCCGCTTACCTGCAACAGCATACCGACTTGCAGCCGGGCGATCGAATCGCCGTGCAATTGCCTAACGTGCTGCAGTACCCGGTTGCCGTCTTCGGTGCCATCCGCGCCGGGCTGATCGTGGTCAACACCAACCCGCTGTACACCGCGCGGGAAATGGAACACCAATTCAACGACTCCGGTGCCAAAGCCCTGGTCTGCCTGGCCAACATGGCACACCTGGCGGAAACCGTCGTTCCGAAAACCGGCGTCAAGCACGTGATCGTCACGGAAGTGGCCGACCTGTTGCCACCGCTCAAGCGCCTGCTGATCAACAGCGTCATCAAGTACGTGAAGAAGATGGTCCCGGCGTATCACTTGCCCAAAGCCGTCAAGTTCAACGACGTGCTGAGCAAGGGGCATGGCCAGCCAGTGGCTGAAGCCAACCCGGCCAGCAGCGATGTCGCGGTGCTGCAATACACCGGCGGCACTACCGGCGTGGCGAAAGGGGCGATGCTGACCCACCGCAACCTCGTGGCCAACATGCTGCAATGCAAGGCGCTGATGGGCTCCAACCTCAATGAAGGTTGCGAGATCCTGATCACGCCGCTGCCGCTGTACCACATTTATGCGTTCACCTTTCATTGCATGGCGATGATGCTGATCGGCAACCACAACATCCTGATCAGCAACCCGCGCGACCTGCCGGCGATGGTCAAGGAACTGTCGAAGTGGAAGTTCAGCGGTTTCGTCGGCCTCAACACCTTGTTCGTGGCCCTGTGCAATAACGAAGGCTTCCGCAAGCTGGATTTCTCGGCGCTGAAAGTTACCTTGTCCGGTGGCATGGCCCTGCAACTGGCTGCCGCCGAACGCTGGAAAGCGGTCACTGGCTGCTCCATCTGCGAAGGTTACGGCATGACCGAAACCAGCCCGGTGGCCACCGTCAATCCGATCCAGAACATCCAGATCGGCACCATCGGCATCCCGGTCCCGTCGACCCGTTGCAAAGTCATTGACGATGCCGGCGTGGAACAGCCGCTGGGCGAAATCGGCGAGCTATGTGTCAAAGGCCCGCAGGTCATGAAGGGTTACTGGCAGCGCCAGGAAGCCACCGATGAAATGCTCGACAGCGAAGGCTGGTTGAAGACCGGTGACATCGCGCTGATCCAGCCTGATGGCTACCTGCGCATTGTCGATCGCAAGAAAGACATGATCCTGGTCTCCGGTTTCAACGTGTACCCGAACGAACTGGAAGACGTGCTCGCGACCCTGCCGGGCGTGCTGCAATGTGCGGCCATTGGCGTGCCGGACGAGAAGTCGGGCGAGGCGATCAAGATCTTTATCGTCGCCAAACCGGGCGTGACGCTGACCAAAGAGCAAGTGATGGAGCACATGCGTGCCAACGTCACCGGCTACAAGGTGCCGCGTGCCGTCGAGTTCCGCGATGCGCTGCCGACCACCAACGTTGGCAAGATTCTGCGTCGTGAACTGCGCGATGAAGAGTTGAAGAAAATCGCCGCGAAAAAGGTCGGCGCGTAACACACAAAAAGCCCCGCAGATGCGGGGCTTTTTGTTGCCAACCTGATTGTTCCCACGCTCTGCGTGGTAACGCATCCCGGGACGCTCTGCGTCCCGGCATTGGACGCGGAGCGTCCGGGGCGGCATTCCTACGCAGAGCGTGGGAACGATCTCTTAACGAACTGGCGCTCTCTTAGAGGCGGAACGGCGCGAAGTTGACGTTGGTGCCCGCCGGGCGCATGTCCTGCAAGTACGAATCCTTGTCGGCACTCAGCTCCAGGCTCAAGGCCGCCTTGCGCTTGCCTTCATTGCGCACCACCAGGCCTTCAAGCTTCTCGCGCAGGAACACGGTCGGCACTTTCAGGTGCAGCAACTCGTCGGTGTCCGGCGTGTGCATCAGCAAGTGAACCCATTCGTACTGACCAACGGCCAGGCGCGCGACCGGGATATCGAACCACCAGATGTTGCGGTTGCGGTTCAATTCGGTGAAATGGCAGTTGTTGACGCCCAGCACGGCACCGCCAAGTTCCTGGTTTCTGCGGGCAATGGCCTGCTTTTTATCGAGTTTCATAACATTCCTACGGGGTTGGATCGTCAGCGCCATGGCCTGAATACGTTGCGCATTCTCGGGGGTTGGTCGGCAAACATAAAGCCCAACCTGCTGAGATCGACGAAATGGGCGGCACAAATAAATGAAACTCCGCGCAAATGCCCCCGGTCAATCCTTGTGTAACGACTTTTTCTCATTGAAACGTTCACAGGAGAATCACCATGAGCAGCACGGGCGATAAAGTAAAAGGCCTGGCCAATGAAGCCGCCGGCAACGTCAAGCAAGGCGTCGGCAAGGCCACCGGTAACGAAAAAATGCGCTCCGAAGGCGTGATGCAGGAAAGGAAAGGCGAGGCCCAGCAAGCGATCGGCAAAGCCAAGGATGCGCTCAAAAAAGGCATCGACAAGGCGTGATCCGACGTGTGAAACGTCTTGCAAACGGCCATCCATCGATGGCCGTTTTTGTGTCAGCCTGAACTTGAACGAGGAAATTGTTTCAAAGTCGCCAAGTAGGCTACTTTGTTGTAGAAATCAGCCCCCTGAGTCGCCACGACTTCCAACCCCTCTTGCGGCGAATGGAGACGCTAATGATTTTCCCGGACATGAGAGGCCTGCCCCTGCACCGTGTGATGATGCGCACGGTCACCGAGTTCATCGACGATGAGATGTCGACCTATGCCTCGGCGCTGGCCTATCAAATGTTGTTTTCGCTGTTTCCCTTCATCCTGTTCCTGATTGCCCTGATCGGTTTCCTGCACCTGCCGGACTTTTTCTCCTGGCTACGCCTGCAATCGGAACTGGTCTTGCCGCCCCAGGCGCTGGAACAGGTCAACCCGGTGATTGACCAGCTCCAGCAATCCAAGGGCGGCTTGCTCTCGGTGGGTATCGTGATTGCGCTGTATACCGCCTCTGCCGGTGTGCGGCTGATGATGAGTGCGATGAACGCCGCCTACGATGTGGTCGAAGGCCGGCCGATATGGAAGCGTTTTCCACTGTCGGTCATTTACACCGTCGGCATTGCCGGGATGCTGCTGGCCGCCGCCGCGCTGATGGTCCTCGGGCCGCAAGTCATGGGCTGGATTGCCTCGCAAGTTGGCCTTGAAGACTTTATCGTCACCTTGTGGACCATCGTTCGCTGGCCGGTCATCGTGATTCTGTTGATGGTCGCGGTGGCGCTGATCTACTACGTCATGCCCGATGTCAAACAGGAGTTTCGCTTCATCACCCCGGGCTCGGTGCTGGCGGTGGTGGTGTGGATCATCGCGTCGCTGGGCTTTGGTTTGTACGTCAAGGAGTTCGCCAACTACAACGCCATGTATGGCAGTATCGGCGCGATCATCGTGCTGTTGCTGTACTTCTATATTTCCGCCGCAGTGCTGTTGCTCGGTGCGGAGATGAATGCGGTGATCGAGCACATGTCGCGCGAGGGCAAGGACCCGGGCGAGAAGGTTGCCGGCGAGCACGGTCCTGGCCACGAAGAGAAACATCACGTTTCCGGGCTGGGACGCGATCATTCGGTTAAAACACCCACTGACGAAGTCATCAAATGATCCGTGAAATCCTGAAAATGGGCGATGAGCGCCTGCTGCGCATTGCTCCGCCGGTGCCAGCCGAAATGTTCGACAGCCCCGAGCTGTGGCAACTGATCGACGACATGTTCCAGACCATGGAAAGCGTCGGTGGGGTCGGCCTGGCGGCGCCGCAAATCGGTGTCGACCTGCAACTGGTGATCTTCGGTTTCGAGCACAGCGAGCGCTATCCCGACGCCGAATCGGTGCCGCAGACAATTCTGATCAACCCGTTGATCACGCCGCTGAGCCCGTTGATGGAGGAGGGGTTCGAAGGCTGCCTGTCGGTGCCGGGCCTGCGTGGCGCGGTACAGCGTTACCAACAGATTCGTTACGAGGGTGTCGACCCCAAGGGCCAACCCATTGTGCGCATCGCTTCAGGGTTTCATGCCCGCGTGGTGCAGCATGAATGCGATCACCTGATCGGCCGTCTGTACCCGTCGCGTATTACCGACTTCAGCAAGTTCGGGTTTACCGAAGTCATGTTCCCGGACCTTGATCCGAACGCCGACGATTGATCCTGTAGGCGCCCCCAATCCTTGTAGGAGCGGCGGTGTGTTCAGGTTGTGCGCGGTTCCAGCCCCATCGCAATCATCGGTTTGCTGCGGGCATAGCGGCTCAGGCGTTCGACCATGGCATAAGGCATCTGTGGATCGAAAGCAAAGCCGCGACGTTCATAAAAATCACGCAAATCGGGGTGGCAAAACAGCCACACCGGCAGTTCAAGGTCCTTGACCGCCGCCGCAATCAACGCACCGGCCACCCCTTGTTCGCGACAGGCCGGATCAACAAACAGCCCCGTCAACCAATGCCCGCCCGCTACCGGCCGCAAACACAATGCGCCGACGATTTCTTCGCGCCGGGCGACCCACAATCGAGCGTCGCGCACGGCTTTCATCGACGATTGGTGAGCGCGATAAAACTTGTTCATCAGCGGCCATAGCGGCTCGTCGAGCACGGTGTACTGAGTGTCTGGCATGGTTTGGGCTGTCGGTGTGCAAAGCGGGCGATTATAAAAGAACGCGCGCGCAGCGATAGGTGTATACCTGATCTCACATCCCTGTGAGTGGAGTACGCATCATGTCCAAAGGTATGGATTCGAAGAAAGCAGCGAAGAAAAAGCCGGCGAAAACCGCCATCGAAAAGCGCGCAGACAAGAAGGCCAAGAAGGTGGATGTGTTCGGTCATTGATCCTGCGACAAGGGAGCCCGGCAATCGGGCTCCTGCGGCACGTCTAACGAAATAACCAAATAATCTGCAAGATTTCCCAAGGCTATTGCACAGAAGGGGACTGGTCCCGATCTGAGCAACGCCATGCCCCATTACTTCGACAGTGCCCATCGAGAAGAAATCGAAACCCTGCGTCAACGCCTGACGGCCCGCACCGAATGGCCGACCTGGCTGTTGTTGATCGGCGTGTATGGCGGCTGGTTCAGTATTGTCCTGGCGGGTGACCGTTTGGGCGTGTGGTGGAGCACCCTGCTACTGATTCCGTTGCTGGTGCTGTGGTTGTCGGTGCAGCACGAATTGCTGCACGGTCACCCGACCCGTTGGACCTCGCTGAACAAAGTCCTCGGTTATGCGCCGTTCGCCGTCTGGTATCCCTACACCCTTTATCGCGACAGCCATTTGCTGCATCACCGCGACGAAGACCTGACCCTGCCGGGTCGCGATCCGGAAAGTCGCTACCTGAGCGTCGAACAGTGGCAGGGCCGTTCGCTGTTCGAACAGGGCCTGCACTGGCTGAACAAAACCGTCCTGGGGCGCTTGATTCTCGGTGCGCCGCTGGCCTTGCTGGCACTGGCCCGGGAGGAGTGGCAGCGACTGAAAGCCGGTCAGCGACAGGCGTGGCTGATGTGGCTGAGCCATGGCGCACTGACGATTCTGATGCTGGTGTTCATCGCCCGCTACAGCGTGTTGCCGGTGTGGCATTACCTGTTCCTGATCAGCGTGCCGGCGCTGTCGATTGCGATGATTCGCTCCTATTATGAGCATCGCCCGCATGCCGAACCCGAGCAGCGCACGGTGCTCAATGAGGCGGCCTGGCCATGGCGCTGGCTGTTCCTGAACCTCAATTTTCATCTGGTGCATCACGACTTGCCGGGGTTGGCGTGGTACGACTTGCCGCGTGCTTACCGGGCACGCCGCGAGCAGTGGCTGGCGCGCAGTGGCGGATTTCTGGTGCAGGGTTATGGGCAGTTGTGGCGTGAGAACGGTGTGAGGGCCATCGACAGCCCACAGCATCCGTTTAGCTAATGCATAGTCACCATTGAACCCTGTGGGAGCGGGCTTGCCCGCGATTGCTTTTTCACATCCAACGCATCTGATGACTGGTCTAACGCTATCGCAGGCGAGCCCGCTCCCACAGGGTTACTGGTTGTGTGGAAGATTTCGATGACTCAACACATTGCCGAATTACTGATGTACGTCGCGCCAGAGCCGATCCGCCAGGCCAATGAACGCTGGTTGACGCGAATCCTTGAACGGCTCGGCAGCGATCGTCTTGATGCCAAAGACCTGTCACTGACAGACCTCTGGCTCTCTCCGCATCTGCTGCTGACCCAAACCTGCGGCTATCCGCTGATGACGGCGCTGCGCGGGCGGGTCCGGGTGATCGGACGGCCTCGCTATGAACTGCCGGACAGCAGCGGCGGCAACCATTGCAGCGTGCTGTTGAGTCGTGCCGATGACGCTCGGCGGACCTTGCCTGACTTTCGCGACAGTCGTGGCGTGATCAATGGCGAAGATTCCAACAGCGGCATGAACCTGCTGCGGCATCGACTGGCACCGCTGCATCGCGACGGCCAGTTCTTTGCCAGCGTGGCCATCAGCGGCAGCCACCGCGAAAGCCTGCGCTGGCTGCGTGAAGACCTGGCCGACCTGGCGGCCATTGATAGCGTCACTTACGTCTATCTGGCGCGGTACGCCGAAGAAGAGGTCGCGGGGCTGCACGTCATCGCGCGCAGTGCATTGAGTCCGACGTTGCCCTTTATCACGACGGCGGCGGCGAGTGATCAACAGGTTGAACAGCTTCGGCTCGTCATGAATCAAACCTTGAAAGAATTGCCTGACGTCGTCGAAATCCTGGGACTTGAGGAAGTACTGCCCGCAGAGGAAAGCGACTATCAGGTGGTACTCGACTACCAGCAAGAGGCTGAAATGTCGGGTTATGGTCGCTTGCGTTGAAATTCTTAAAAAGCATATAAAAATGCTTTTTAAATATTATTAAAGAATAAGGCTCCTTGTTAGGATCGCACCACCGGATCACCGGACATTCAGCGACCCCTAACCCAGGAGCCCCTATGTCCGGCCCCGATCTATCCCATCGTCACTCTGTGGACGGCTTGTTCCGCGCCCACTACCGCTGGCTCTGCACTTACCTGCGCCGTCATCTGCAGGACGTGGCGGGCGCCGAAGATATTGCCGCCGACACCTTCGTACAACTGCTTGAAGCGCCCGGTCTGAGCGCGATTCGCCAACCCCGCGCCTTGCTCACCACCATCGCCCAACGCCTGCTCTATCAGCGCTGGCGGCGTGCGGATCTGGAGCGCCTGCATCTGCAGCAGATCGATGCGGATTGCGCCGCTTCGCCCGAAGAACTCGCGCAGGTCTCACAAGCCTTGAACCGCCTCGATCACAGCCTGCAGCGTTTGCCGGGCAAGGTCCGTTCGACTTTCCTGCTGGCTCGCGTCGACGGTTTGACCTACCCGCAAATCGCCGTCGAGCTGGGCATTTCCCAGCGTTCGGTCAGCGTTTACATGACCCGCTCCCAAGCGCTGTGCGATCGCCACAGCGCCAACCAACTCCTGTTAGACAAGAGGTCCGCATGAGATCGATCAAAACCCTGCTCGGCAGTTCGCTGTTGGCGCTGAGCCTTAGCGTCGGCGCGGTATCGGCGACGGAGAAAACCGCGCCGATTCACTTCGGCGACATCACGTGGGAGAGCGGCAGCCTCATCACCGAAATCCTGCGCCTGATTGTCGAGAAAGGTTACGGCTACCCGACCGACACGTTGCCGGGCAGCACCGTCAGTCTTGAGGCGGCGCTGGCCAAAAACGACATTCAGGTGATCGGCGAAGAGTGGGCCGGGCGCAGTCCGGCGTGGGTCAAGGCCTCTGCCGAGGGCAAGGTGTTTGGTTTGGGTGATACCGTCAAAGGTGCCACCGAAGGTTGGTGGGTGCCGGAATACGTGATCAAGGGCGACCCGGAACGGGGCATCAAACCGTTGGCCCCGGAACTGAAATCCGTTGCAGACCTGACGAAGTACAAGGATGTGTTTCGCGACCCGGAAGACCCGAGCCGCGGTCGTTTCCTCAATAGCCCCACGGGCTGGACGTCGGAGATCGTCAACAGCCAGAAGCTCAAGGCGTATGACCTGACCGCCAGCTACGTCAACTTCCGCACCGGCTCGGGTGCGGCGCTGGATGCCGAGGTCGCTTCATCGATCCGCCGTGGCAAACCGGTGTTGTTCTACTACTGGTCGCCAACACCGCTGTTGGGGCGCTTCAAACTGGTGAAACTGGACGAGCCGCCGTTCGACGCCGACGCCTGGAAGACCTTGGCTGATGCCAGCAATCCCAATCCCAAGGGCACGCGCTCGATGCCTGCCAGCCTGGCCATCGGTGTGTCTGCGCCGTTCAAGGCGCAGTACCCGGACCTGGTGGCGTTCTTTGAAAAGGTCGATTTGCCGATCGATTTGCTGAACCGGACGCTGGGGCAAATGAGCGAAAAACGCCTGCCACCGCGTGAGGTGGCGCAGGCGTTTTTACGTGAGCAGCCGCAGGTGTGGAAGGCTTGGGTGCCGGGGGAGGTGGCGACCAAGGTGAGTGCAAGCTTGTAGTTTATCGGGCACGTCGTCGATGCGATCAGCCAGTTCAACGCGACGTTGCAACTGAACTGATTCTCGCAGCGACACATTCGCTGTAGCAGCTGGCGCAGCCTGCGTTCGGGTGCGCAACAGCCGTAAAATCCGAATGCCCGGTTCTTCTGTCGGACCGCGTAAACCGGATTTACGGCTGCTGCGCAACCGAACGCAGGCTGCGCCAGCGGCTACAAAACGGGTGTGGTATGTGTGGTTAAAGCGATGCCAGGAACTTGTCGACTACTTGAGTGCCATTTTTTTCGCTACTGCCGGCTTCTTTCTCGACCTGCGCCAGTTTCATTTTGTCCTGCAGGCGATCGGCGATTTCCTGGGCGACTGCCTGTTGTTTCTCCGGCGGCATGGCTTTCGAGTCTTCCTCGGTAATGCCCATCTCCTTCAGGATACTGTCGCGCAGACGCTGTTCCGGCGTTTTGCTCATGTAGTCCTTGAAGTCGGTCATGGCCGCGCTGTCGGAGGACTGGGCTTTGACATCGGCCGGAACTTTGGACGGATCGGCGGCTTGCAGCGCCACGCGGGTCTTGGCGAACGCTTCATCAACGTTGTCGCTGATTTTGCTCGCCTCACTGACTTGTTGCGTGGCCTGTTGGGTCGCGGACGATTGCACCTGCGCCTGCACGTTGGTTTGCAGAGCCTGCATCATTGCACCCTGCAAGCCGCTTTGCAGACCGGCGGCGGCTTCGGCGGCCGGATCTTCGCCGGGACGCTTGGGCAGGGGAAGCATTTGGACTTGTTTTGCACTGACCAACATGATGGGTAGACCTGTGGGTAATGGCTGACCGATGGGCAGGAGCAAGTACTGTGCCGCAGCGCAAAGCCTCGGGTTTGCAAAGGCTTTGCAAGGGGAGGGCGCAGGTCCGGCGGTCAGGGGTTGCCGTCAGGCGGCAGAGATCTACCGCCGCGCCGTCAAGGCAGGCCGTTACATCCGTGTTTCAAGAAGCCCTGGCGTTGGGCCAGGCGCTGAAAATACTCGTCGATGACGGGGAAGTCCGGCCGTTCCATCGGCGTCATCAACCAGCGATTGACGGACAGCCCGACGACAATGTCCGCCAGCGTGAACTCGGACCCGGTGACAAACGCCCCGGTTGCCGAGAGCTGATGGGCAAGAATGTCCATCTTCTGGTTCCAGCCACGCAGGCCGACGGCGATGCGATGCGGGTCCTGATATTCCGGGTCTTTGCGCACCAATGCGCTAAACGCGTAGCTCCAGGACGAATTGAGGTCGGTTGCTTGCCAATCCATCCATTGCTCCACGCGCGCGCGCGCCAGCGGTTCGTGTGGCAGCAGGTGAGTGTTGTGGTGTTTGCCGGTCAGATAGCGGCAGATGGTGTTGGATTCCCACAGCACGACGGTGCCGTCGATGATCACTGGCACCTGGGCATTGGGGTTGAACCTGAGGAATTCCGGGCTATGGGTTGAGGCAAAACCGCTGCCCCAGTCCTCGCGTTCGTAGGCGATGCCCAGTTCCTCGCAGGTCCAGAGGACTTTTCTGACATTGATTGACGAGGCTTTGCCGAGAATCTTCAGTACAGGGTCCATTGAGCTACTCCGTTAGCGAATACGCTTCGGGACTTTAAGGTTAGTTGAAAACGTAATCACGTGCTTTCGCGCACCTTCAACTCAAACCCCATGTCTTGCACCGGTTTGGCCACGCTATTCCCGGCCATCAGGGTCAGCATCAATTCCGCCGAGCGCCGGCCGATGGCCTCTCGCGGTGTGTTGATGCTGCTCAGGCGCGGGACCATGTGGGCGGAGGCGGGCAGGTCGTTGAAGCCGAGGATGGCTATTTGTTCCGGCACCTTGATGCCATGGCGCAGGGCTTCGAGCAGTGCGCCCTGGGCCAGGTCGTCGTTGCCGAAAAAGATCGCGTCGACATCGGGGTGACTGGCCAGCAGTTGCAGGAACAGTTCGCCGCCTAATCCGACGGAGGAGGCGCGCGGGGTCAGCACTTCCAGATCAGGGTCGTACAAACCGGCCTTTTGCAGGGCTTTGCGAAAACCCTCGCCGCGCAACAAGGTGCGCTGGTCCAGTTGTGCGCCGATGTAGGCCAAGCGCTTGCGGCCACGGGACAGCAAGTGCCCGGCAGCGGTTTCGCCGGCCGCCAGTTGTGAGAAGCCGACGCAGTTCACGCCGGCCGCGCTGTCCAGTTCCATCATGTACACGCACGGGATGTTGCTCGCCTCGATCATCCGCCGCGAACTTTCGGTGCGGTCGAAACCGGTCAGCAACAGACCGCGAGGCTGATACGCCATGTAGTTGCGCAGCAGGTTTTCTTCTTCATCGCGCGAGTAATGGAAGTTGCCGATCAGCACTTCGAAGCCTTTGGGGCGCAAAACCTGATGAATGGCTTCCAGGGTGTCGATGAACAGCAAGTTGGATAATGAAGGCACCAACACCACCACCGAATGGCTCTGGGCCGAGGCCAGGGCGCGGGCGGCGGGGTTGACCACGTAGTTGAGTTCCAGCGCGGCTTTCTGGACTTTTTCCACCAGTTCGATGGCCACCGTGCTGACGCCACGCAGGGCGCGGGAGGCGGTGATCGGGCTGACGCCGGCCAGTCGGGCAACTTCATTGAGGGTAGGGCGGCCAGTGGTGCGCGTATTTTTATCGTTTTTAGTTGGGGTCATCGACGGCTTGCCAAACAAAATTCAAGGCACTAAGGTAGCGCTGTCCCGAAGCAGCTGCAAATGCGTAAGCGAGTTTTGCCTGAACCTCGCTTCTTGGCGTTGGGAACGAACATGCTGCAACCCACAAAAATGACAAGAAGGCGTCGGCAACTACTGCTTTTGGTCTAGTGTCATAACTGGCAAAGGTAGCGCTGTCTGCGCGCTGAGGTGTTACATGAATCATCCCATCACCGCCCTGGTCATCATGGGCGTTGCCGGTTGCGGCAAGACGTGCGTCAGCGAGGCCTTGTGCCAACTCAGCGGCGCCACTGCCATTGAAGGCGATACTTTCCACCCTGCCGCCAATATCGAAAAGATGAGCGCGGGTATCCCCCTGAACGACGAAGACCGTGCCGGCTGGCTCGACAGCCTGTGCGATGAACTGCGCCGCATCGATGCCAAGGGCGAACGCCCGGTGCTGACGTGCTCGGCCCTCAAGCACATTTATCGCGAGCGCTTGCGCAGTGCCTTGCCGGGCCTGGGTTTCGTGTTCCTTGAACTGACCCCTGAAGTCGCCGCTGACCGCGTGTCCCACCGCCCGGGCCACTTCATGCCGTCGACATTGATCGAAAGCCAGTTCGCCACCCTCGAATCGCCCGTGGGCGAGCCGTTGACCCTGGCGCTGGATGCATCGGTCTACAGCGTCGAGCAATTGGCCGCACAGGCGCATGTCTGGTGGCAGGCCCATGGCCTGAAACACGCTGTATGAGCGTTCCCGGAAAAGATAGCGCTGTCCTGATGGCGTGCGAATTACCCGCTTTAATAACAACAACAACCAGGAGACACCCCTAATGTTTGGCATGTCCCACGAGACGTTCCTGCTGCTCGATGCAGTGGTCACGGTGATCGGGCTTATCGTCTTGATCACCAAGTTCAAGTTGCACCCATTCCTCGCACTGATCATCGCCGCAGCCTTCCTCGGGCTGACCTCCGGCATGCCGATCGGCACCATCATCAAGGCGTTCCAGGACGGCTTCGGTGGCGTGTTGGGTTTCGTCGGCATCATCCTCGCGCTGGGCACCATGCTCGGCAAAATGATGGCCGAATCAGGCGGTGCGGATCAGATTGCGCAGACGTTGATCCGCGCCTTCGGCAAGGACAAGGTGCAGTGGGCGATGATGTTCGCCGCGTTCCTGGTCGGCATTCCGCTGTTCTTCGAAATCGGCTTTGTGCTGCTGATTCCGCTGGTGTTCATCGTGGCCCGCCGCACCGGCGTGTCGATCATCAAGATCGGTATCCCGTTGCTGGCCGGCCTGTCCGCCGTACACGGCCTGGTGCCGCCGCACCCGGGTCCGCTGCTGGCGATCGGTGTGTTCGGTGCCGACATTGGTAAAACCATTCTGTACGGCCTGATCGTTGCGTTGCCAACCGCCATCATCGCTGGCCCGATTTTCGGTACGTTCATTGCCAAGCACATTCCCGGTCATCCGAACCAGGAGCTGGTGGATCAACTGGCGCGCGAAACGGATTCGGCTGAACTGCCGAGCTTCGGCATCACGCTGGTGACCGTCCTGCTGCCGGTGTTCTTGATGCTGCTCAAGACGTTTGCCGACGTGGTGCTGCCCGATGGCAACATCTTCCGCGCTTTCATGGACCTGATCGGTCACCCGATTTCGGCATTGCTGCTGGCATTGCTGCTGTCGCTGTACACCTTCGGCTACAAGCAGGGCATCGGTTCCAGCCAAATGATGAAATGGCTGGACGCGAGCCTGGCGCCGACCGCCGCGATCATTCTGATCATCGGTGCCGGTGGTGGCTTCAAGCAGATGCTGGTGACCAGCGGTGTGGGTGACGTGATCGGCCACATGGCGGTGAATGCACAGATTTCGCCGATTCTGTTGGCGTGGCTGGTGGCGGCGGTGATTCGTATCGCGACCGGTTCGGCGACCGTGGCAACCATTACCGGTGCGGGCATTGTGGTGCCGGTGGTGGGGATGATTCCGGGTGTGAACCGTGAGCTGCTGGTATTGGCCACCGGTGCCGGTTCGTTGATCCTGTCTCACGTCAACGACGCGGGCTTCTGGCTGGTGAAGCAGTACTTCAACATGACCGTAGCGGAAACCTTCAAGACCTGGACCGCGATGGAAACCATCCTGTCCGTGGTTGCGCTGGGCTTTATCTTGTTGCTGTCGATGTTCGTGTAAGTCGATTAGCAGACACAAAAAAACCGCAGCGATGCGGTTTTTTTGTGGGTGATCGATTTCAAGGCTGAACACAATAATGATCGTTCCCACGCTCTGCGTGGGAATGCCACCATGGACGCTCCGCGTCCACTGTGACGCAGAGCGTCACCGGATTCATTCCCACGCTGGAGCGTGGGAACACTCATGGGTCAGGCGTTGGTTTTCGGTGCCAGCCCATCCGCCCTGAACATCCCGCGAATCCCGCGCACCGCCTGACGAATCCGGTCCTGGTTTTCGATCAGCGCGAAGCGCACATGATCGTCCCCATACTCACCAAACCCCACGCCTGGCGAAACGCAGACCTTGGCCTCGGCCAGCAGTTTCTTGGCGAATTCCAGCGAGCCGAGGTGCGCATACGCCTCGGGAATCTTGGCCCAGACGTACATCGACGCCTTCGGGTTCTCGACCATCCAGCCCAGTTCATGCAGACCTTTGACCAGCACGTTACGCCGCTGCCGATACTGCTCGGCGATGTCCTTGACGCATTGCTGGTCGCCTTCCAGCGCCGCAATGGCCGCGACTTGCAGCGGAGTGAACGTGCCGTAGTCGTGGTAACTCTTGATCCGCGCCAAGGCGTTGACCAGTTCCGGATTGCCGACCATGAAACCGATCCGCCAACCCGCCATGTTGTAGCTCTTGGACAGGGTGAAAAACTCCACCGCAATGTCCTTGGCGCCCGGCACTTGCATGATCGAGGGGGCTTTCCAGCCGTCGTAGACGATGTCGGCGTAAGCCAGGTCGTGCACCACCAAAACGTCGTACTGCTTGGCGAGGGCGATTACGCGCTCAAAGAAATCCAGCTCCACACATTGAGCAGTAGGGTTGGATGGGAAGCCGAGGATCATCATTTTCGGTTTCGGGATCGAGCCGCGAATCGCCCGTTCCAGTTCGGCGAAGAAGTCCACGCCCGGAATCAATGGCACCGAACGCACCTGGGCGCCGGCAATCACGGCACCGTAGATGTGGATCGGGTAGCTGGGGTTGGGCACCAGCACGGTGTCGCCCTGATCGAGGGTGGCCAGCATCAAGTGCGCCAGGCCTTCCTTGGAACCGATGGTGACGATGGCTTCGCTTTCCGGGTCGATGTCGACCTCGTAGCGATCCTTGTACCAGTTGGAAATCGCCCGGCGCAGACGCGGAATGCCCTTGGACGTCGAGTAGCCGTGGGTGTCTTCGCGCTGGGCGACCTGCACGAGTTTTTCGACAATGTGCGGCGGAGTCGGGCCGTCAGGGTTGCCCATGCTCAAGTCAATGATGTCTTCGCCACGACGACGGGCGGCCATCTTCAGCTCGGCAGTGATGTTGAACACGTAAGGGGGGAGTCGATCGATGCGCGCAAAGCGGCGCGGCGAACCTTGTTCGGCCATTGTTGCCTCGAATAACGTAAGCGCCCGGAACCGTCCGAGCGACGCTGGCCACTGCGGTGGCCTGTTGCGGAAGATAAGGGCTGATGTGGCACACTGTCCAGCCACTGTGTAAACAAATTTGTCCGAAGGAAATCGGTTGATGGAATTCACCAGCGGCTTCTTGCTGAGCCTTTCGCTGTGCCTGGATATCGGCGTGGCCAATATCGCGATGATCACATTGGCCATGCAGCGCGGCTATTTCCAGGGCTTTGCGCTGGGGTTGGGGACCTGTGTCGGCGACCTGATCTACGCGGTGCTGGCGTTGACGGGCATGACCGTTTTGCTGCAATACGAAACCGTGCGTTGGGTACTGTGGATCGGCGGTTCGGCGTTGCTGATCTATTTCGCGGCGAAGATGATCTATTCGGCGATTCACCACGAAGCGGCCTTGGCCCAGGCCGAAGAGGTGGGGCAGAACTCCCATCGCAAAGAGTTTTTCCGTGGGATCTTCCTCGCCATGTCCTCGCCCAGCGCCATCCTGTGGTTCGCGGCAGTCGGCGGCACGCTGATTGCCCGTTCCGGCGGCGGTGGCGCCCTCAGTTCGGCGCTGTTTCTCGGCGGTTTTCTTTGCGCCGGACTGCTCTGGAGCGCCGGCCTGTGCTTCGCTGCCAGCCACGGCGGCAAGTTGCTGGGCGACAAATTGCTGCGCTACTCGTACATGGCATCGGCGGCGATCTTCTGCTATTTCGCGGTCTACGTGATTCTATCGGGCTACAACGAGTTTGTGGGGGCGGGCGCCGTCGAACAGTTGCACGCCCTGTAACTGGGCGAATCGGGTTTGGCTTCTATACTCCCAGCCGAACCCTTTTTTAAGCTCAGGAGATGAATCATGGATGAGCAAACAAGCGCCGAAGTAACGGAACCACGCTTCGAACACGGACACTTCCTGCTGATCGCAGGGCTTGGCGGAAAATTTACTCAACAGACTACTGCTGACATTCCCGCGCTCTGGGACAAATTCATTCCGCACATCGGCAATGTTCCCGGGCAAAAAGGCGAAGTGACTTACGGCGTCTGCTGCAATTTCGACGGTCAGGGCGGTTTCGATTACATCGCCGGGGTCGAGATCAGCAAGCTCGATGACTTACCGGACACATACCGCTGGGTAGAGGTGCAGCCCCAGCAATATGTCGTGTTCGAACACAAGGGGCCGCTCACCGCCTTGCCGCAAACCTTCCAGTACATCCATGGCACGTGGCTGCCTAAGTCTGGACGCGAGCTGTTGGCTGCCCCGGAGTTCGAGCGCTACAGCGAAGACTTCAACCCCAAGCTCAACACCGGCAAGCTGGAAATCTGGTTGCCGATCAAAGCGTAAACAAGACGGCGAGAGACTGATTAGTAGAATCGTCTCTCGCTGTCGCGCGGGTGCTGATTTATGATCCCCAGCCTTTCCCACGCTGATTCCGAGCTGCCATGAACACCGTCATCCGCAACGTCACCGCCACTGATCTGGACCGCTGCTACGCCATCGAAACCGTGGCCTACGAAGGCGACGAAGCCGCCACCCGCGAGAAAATCGCCACCCGCATCGCCACGTGGCCCGAGGGTTTCATCGTGGCTGAAGTCGACGGCGTTGTAGCCGGTTTCATCAACTCCGGTGCGGCGTTTCAGGTGGAAATGTCGGACGAAGCGTTCAAGGAACTGATCGGCCACGACCCGGCCGGTCCGCAAGTCGTGATCATGTCGGTGGTGGTACACCCGGATTATCAGGGGCTGGGGTTGGCGAAGCGGTTGATGGGCGAGTTCATCGAGCGGATGCGTGCGTTGGGCAAGACCCACATCCACCTGATGTGCAAGGAGCGGCATATCCCGCTGTACGCCGGGTTTGGCTTTGCCTACATCAAGCCGTCGGCCTCTGACCATGGCGGGATGGCGTGGCATGAGATGGTGTTGGAGCTTTGAGGTCGCAAATGATTGCTTGAGATAAGTTTTTTTATAGCCTAAATTCAGACCGTGTTGCATTGGCCAGCCTGATTGGATGGCGGTAGAGGAATGAGTAATGCGAGTTGAAACCATCAGTTTTGTAAAAAAGAACGCCGCGGCACTGGATCTCTCTGAGCCTATGCTCGTCACGCAAAATGGTGTGCCGGCTTATGTGATTGAGTCGTATGAGGAGCGTAAGCGTCGTGACGAAGCCATTGCGCTGATCAAGCTTCTCTCGTTTGCCTCCCGCGACAAGGAGCAGGGCAAGTTGATTTCTGGTGACACACTTTTGGCCAGACTGGCTCAGCGACGTCAATCAGAGCAAGGCGATACCGATGCCTGAAACCTACAGGGTAGAGTTCGCGACTGCTGCGGAGCACGGAGTCGTTTCACTTGAGCACTACCTGACACAACAATGCGGTCGCAAAAAAGCGGCAGAGCTGGTTGATCAATTGGTCATGCAGATCGTTACGGCACTGGCTAGCCAGGCTCATGTCTATGGTGTTTGTCAGGAAGCGGCGTCTCTGGGTGTAACTCTATTTCGAGAGTATCTGCCTTTGGGGCAGCGGGTTCTGTATGAGGTATATCCGAGCGAAAAACTTGTGGTGGTCGCTCTGGTGATCGGCCAACGCCAAAGTGTCGAAAAACAACTGCTCGACTACTGTTTACTGCTCTGACAGAAGACTTCATCCAAAGGGTTGCCACGAGGCAACCCTTTGGAATCGCCCCCCCGTCGGTTAAAAAACCAACCCCATCCGCCGTTCATACCCGATCCGGCCCTTGTACGCTTCACCACTGTCGACCCAGCCGAATTTTGCGTAGAGCGCGATGGCCGCCTGGTTGTCCGCATCCACCG
Source organism: Pseudomonas sp. OV226 (assembly GCF_003148705.1). Lineage (NCBI taxonomy): Bacteria > Pseudomonadati > Pseudomonadota > Gammaproteobacteria > Pseudomonadales > Pseudomonadaceae > Pseudomonas > Pseudomonas sp. OV226. The sequence goes on from NZ_QGGS01000002.1 coordinate 308,016, forward strand.
ACAACTCCAGCCCCTTTATTTCCGGAAACGCCTGGCGCGCCACGTCCGGCAGCGCTTGCAGGCAGGCCTTGCCGTAGCCTTTGCCTTGAGCGTGTTGATCCACTTGCAGCGCATGCAAGGTGGCGCTGTGTTCATCGGCCCAGGCCGGCAGTACGGGCGGGCGCTTGAGCAGCAGGAAGGCGACCGGAACGTCTTCGACCAGTAGCGCAAACCCTTTGACGCCCGGGCCGGGTCTGGACAGCAAGGTGTGCAATGCACCGTGAATGTCGCCGGAAAATTTGATTTGTTCCTGAAGAACTTCGATGGCCTCGACCTGCTGGCGCTGGAGTGCGTTCAGGCTGTCGTAAGGCACGAGTCGGGCTGTCACTGGAGTGTCCTTTTTCCAACACGAATGGGTCTTGGATTTTAGCGAGTTTGCGCAGATGGATTATTTTTATTTGGTTGTCGATTTGCCGTTTGGCCGAACGACTAAGGGTGTCTTCACAACAAAAACACGGAGAACCACCATGAGCGCTACCAATGAAATCCAGACCCTGATCGACACCTATCGTCAGGCAGTCATTTCTAAAAACGTCGATAAAATCATGGCCCTGTATGCCGACGACATCGTCTCCTACGACGCAGTCAAGGCCTTGCAGTTCCGGGGCAAGGCCGCGTACCGCGCGCATTGGCTGGAGTGCATGGAAATGTGCCAGGGCCAGCATCAGTTTGATTTCGATCATATGAACATTGTGGCGGACGAGCACGTCGCCTTCGCCCATTGGCTGGCCCATTGCGGTGGCACCAACGACAAGGGCGAGACCCAGGCCTGCTGGATGCGCGTGACCGCCTGCTATCGCCGCGACGGCGGGCAATGGCGGATTGTCCACGAACATTGGTCGGCCCCGTTCGACATGGTCAGCGGCACCACGCTCTTCAATCTGGAGCCCTGATCGTCGGGAATTTCGCCAAGGCGTCAATCTGCAGCCATAGTTGATCCGTTCGATTCAGGAGAGTCACATGAAGTACCTATGCCTGGTGTACAGCAACGAACAGGCGTTGCACTCATTGCCTGACAGTCCCAAGGACGCCGAGTGCATGGCCTACGCCGAGTCGATTCAGGGTAGTGGCCGCATGGTGGCGGCCGAGGCGCTGGAGTCGGTGCAGACCGCGACCACTGTGCGCATGCGTAACGGCAAGATGTCGATCACCGACGGTCCGTTCGCCGAAACCAAGGAGCAGTTGGCCGGCTTCTACCTGATCGATGCCAAGGACCTCAATGAAGCGATCCAGGTCGCCGGGGACATCCCGGCGGCCCGTGTCGGTTGTGTTGAGGTGCGTCCCGTTCGCCAGTTGAATCCTTGATGCCGGGCGAGTCGGTGCCGGCTCGGGTCGAGCTGGTTTACCGCGAAGAGTCGCGGCGGATCCTGGCGACGCTGATCCGATTGCTCGGCGATTTCGATCTCGCTGAAGAGGCCCTGCACGAGGCCTTTTTCGTGGCGGTGGAGCGCTGGCAGCGTGATGGCGTGCCGGACAATCCGCGCGCCTGGCTGGTGTCCACCGGGCGCTTCAAGGCCATCGATGCGTTACGTCGGCGTGCGCGGTTTGTCGCAGCGCAACCGCTGCTGATCGCTCAACTGGAGGCGCTGGAACAGGCCGACTGGAGTGCCGAAGACGTGGAAGATGATCGCCTGCGGCTGATCTTCACCTGTTGTCACCCGGCACTGGCCGCAGATGCTCAAGTGCCGTTGACCTTGCGCGAAGTCTGCGACCTGACCACAGAGGAAATCGCCCGGGCGTTTCTCTCGGCGCCCGCCACCATCGCTCAGCGCATCGTGCGGGCGAAAGCGAAAATCCGCGATGCGAAAATCCCTTATCAAGTGCCGACACTGAAGGAATTGCCCGAGCGCCTCGACAGCGTGTTGCGGGTGATTTACCTGGTGTTCAACGAAGGTTACTCGGCCTCCATCGGTGCTGAAGTGACGCGCGAAGACCTGACGCGCGAGGCCATTCGGCTGGGGCGTTTGTTGCTGGAGTTGCTGCCCGAGCCGGAGGTCATGGGGTTGCTGGCGCTGATGTTGCTGCATGAGTCACGGCGCCTGGCCAGGACTTCGGCAAGCGGCGAGTTGATCGTGCTGGATGAGCAGAACCGTTCATTGTGGGATGCGGGGATGATCGCCGAGGGTTGCGCCCTGGTGGAACGGGCGCTGACCCTGCAGCGCTTTGGGCCGTATTGCCTGCAAGCGGCCATTGCGGCGGTGCATGCCGAGGCGTCAGCGCCGCAAGCCACGGACTGGCCGCAGATTGTCGGTCTGTATGACTTGCTGTTGCGGATGGTGCCGTCGCCGGTGATCGAGTTGAACCGGGCAGCGGCGATCTCCCAGCGCGATGGACCGTTGGCGGGGCTGACGTTGGTGGAGGCGATTCTGGATCGCGGCGAATTGCTGGATTACCACCTGGCGCATTCGGCGCGGGCGCAGTTTTATCGGCAGTTGGGACGGGTGGAGGAGGCGCGGGCCGCGTATGGGCGGGCGCTGGAACTGACGCAGCAGGTGCCGGAGCGGCGGTTTCTGGAAGCGCGCATAAAGGCGTTGGGGTGATGTGATGTGTCGGGCTTCATCGCGGGCAGCCATGCTCCTACGGGGTTTGCGTTTAACCTGTAGGAACATGGCTTGCCCGCGATAAGGGCCAAAGGACCTTCACTCCAGCATCTTGCTCAACAACCAACTCCCCGCTGGCCCCGGCGGATATTGGCGTGACCACAACGCATCGACAAACACCGGTTTCGGCCAGCCGCGCACCTGAAGTTCCTGCAACGAACCCTGGCCATAACGCTCCACCAGCCACCGCGGCAACGACGCCCAGCCAAATCCTCCCTGGGCCATTTCCAACAGCATCAAGTAACTCGGCGCCGACCAGACGCGACCTTTCGCCCGGCTTTCATACGGATTGACGATGGTCGCCAGGCGCAGCTCCCGGTGCTGTTGCAATACATGCTGGTCGATATGATCGAGCGCCGCCAAGGGATGCGCAGGGGAGACGAACAGTGCGATTTCCGTGCGCTCTTCGACGGTAGAGCTGACCAGGCTCGGAGGGTAGCTGTCCTTCATTTCCGCGAACGCCACGTGCGCCCGTCCCCGTTGCACCAGCGCTATCAGGTCATCGCATTCGGCAATCAGGCATTCGAGCTCCAGGTCCGGATAGCGTTGCTCGAACGCACTGAGCACCGCTTCGAACCGGTCGGATTGATAAGTGTCGGAAATCGCCACGGTCAGTTTTGCCTCAATGCCTTCAGACAATTGGCTGGCCGTCATTTCCAGCCGGCTGGTAGCAGCCAGGATCTCCTCGGCGCGTTGCAGCATCACGTGCCCGGCCGGGGTCAGGCTGGGTTTGCGGCTGCTGCGGTCGAAGAGAACCAGGTTCAAATCGATTTCCAGGCTGGCCACTGCTGCGCTGATGGTCGACTGGCTGCGCCCCAGTTTGCGCGCCGCTGCGGAAAACGAGCCTTGGGTCGCCGCCTGGACAAAGGCGAGCAACACTTCATGAGAGGCCATGAACTATCGCCTTGATCGATGGTTATTGGTTATGAAGTATCGGCTTGATGCCGGATCATGGCAACCACAGTCACTCAGAGGAGTCAGGCCATGAGCCCCAACAAATCCATCACAGAGCGTGTTTTCCAGGCCATTGGTTTCGAACTGCTGGCCATCCTGATCTGTACCCCGTTGCTGGCCTGGATCATGAACAAACCGTTGCTCGACATGGGCATGGTCACCATGCTCATCGCGGCGCTGGCCCTGGCCTGGAACGTGGTGTTCAACGGGATGTTTGACCGTGTTCTCAACCACTACAACGTGGTGCGCACGACATGGGTCCGGGTGGTCCATGCGCTGCTGTTTGAAGGCGGACTGGTCGCCTTCGGTGTGCCGCTGATTGCCTGGTGGCTGAAGACCAGCCTGTGGGAGGCGTTCTTGCTCGATATCGGCGTGCTGCTGTTTTTCCTGCCGTACACCTACATTTACCACTGGGTGTATGACGTGGTGCGGGAGCGGGTGATGGTGGGTCGGGCGACGTTGCAAAAAGCCAACTGAGACAGGGGCTGCAACACATAACAAATGTGGGAGCGGGCTTGCCCGCGATGGCGACCTGACAGTCAACGATGATGTTGAATGTGCCGGCCTCATCGCGAGCAAGCTCGCTCCCACAGGTTTTGTATCAGCTGTACGGTTATGCGTTAGACGTGGAAGTAACCCACGCACGAATCAAACGGCAGACGCTTGAGTTCGATTTTGTTCAGGTCCAGCACTTCGCGCAGGGCCTTGGTTTCGCCCGGGAAGTTGCGGTAAGCGACTTCGTCCAGCACCACGATGGCGCCTTTAGGCATGTACGGCAGGAAGGTTTCCAGCGCGACTTTGGTCGATTCGTACAGGTCGGTGTCGAGGATCAGCATGGCCACGACCAGGTCCGGACGGGTCTTGACCCACTCAGGCACGGTCTTGACGATGTCGCCCTTGACCAGCTCGCAACGCGGGATGCGGTTGACCGGGCGCAGCAGGTCGTTGGCGTCGATCATGTCCTGGATCAGCGACTGGTCGGTGTCGGAGAACATGGTCTCGTTGACGTCGGCCGGGTCTTCTTTCTTGTCGATGCTCTGGAAGCCTTCGAAGGTGTCGAAGCCTACGATCGAACGGTTGATCGCGTACGGTTCCAGAATCATCGACAAGTGCATGTACAGCATCAGCGAGTTGCCCTTGTACACGCCGCACTCGATGATCGCGCCCGGTACTTCAGCCACTTTCTTGAACAGTTCCATGCGCGACAGTGCAGCGGTTACGCCGATGCGGTTGGCGAACACGAACGGCGCGTCGGCCACGTACTCGGCATCAACGCGCTTCAGAACGTTGGCACGGGTTTCGTTGTACTGGGCCTCTGCAGGCGTGATGCGACGCTTGGTCATTGCTGGATTCCTTGGAAATTCGAGAAGTCGTGGGCGTGGAAATAGTCTTTGAAACCGGCGCCGACGTCAGGGCAGGCGCTGTCGACGTTGATCGCGCCGCGCTTGTGCTTGAGGTCATCGAGGTGCATCAGGCGGAAATCCACGCTGAAGCGGGTTTGTTCGGTGTGGTTGGCGACTGTGCCATGCAGGTGCGAGCCGGAGAAAATCAGCATCTCACCGGTGTTGCCGGCAATGCGCACTTCAGAGGACGTGTTGATTGCCTCCAGTGGCACCGGGTGCACGCGGACTTCCTCCTTGAGGTTGTCCTTGGCCTTGTGCCGCTGGTTGTTGATCCAGTCGTTGAGGCTCCATTCGCTGGAGGTGTTCTTCACCGGCACATCAAAGTAACCCGCGTTGATCATCATGGTCTGGTCGGGGCGAATGGTGTGCACCGGCATCCAGGTGTTGATCTGGCAATCGACGCTGCCGTACCACGTGTCGCGATGCGGCTTGTAGGCGTAGCTGACGCCGGCGTGCAGGTAGTCATAGTTCGGCACCACGCGAATGCGCGGCACGTCGAAAATGTACTCGCGCGGGTCGACGCCGATCTCGTCGATGAACGACAAGATCAAATCCTTGGCGCGCTGGCTGTTGGTGAACTGGCCCTTGAGGCGAGTCACCAGCACTACGAATTCTTCCACCGGCATCAGCGTGTGCAGGGCCTGGTGGTTGGTCTCGCCGTCGAACGCGGCGGTGATGCTTTCCTGGGCAAACGCACACAGCTCTTTGGCAGCGCGCAGCTGAGTGTTCAGGAAGATGTCGCCAGCGTAGATGGCTTCTTTGAAGTCAGCTTTTTGCTGAAGCTGATTGATATACAGATTCACGATTCCACTCCTGAATACATCGAGTCTCTTATGAGTCGGCCACACGTTAGCAAACTGAAGTGCAAACCGGCGGGTGGTGGATCAATAAAAGCGTAATCGCCTGAATTTGCGACGAAATGCTTTCGCCCAGACAAAAAAATCCCCTGTAGCAGCTGGCGCAGCCTGCGTCCGATTGCGCAGCAGTCGTAAAACCATAACGCGCGGTCCATCAGACATACCGCATGCACAGGACTTACGACTGCTGCGCAGCCGGACGCAGGCTGCGCCAGCTGCTACAGGGGTTTGTCGATCAGAACAGTTGGGTGAACAACCAGTACAGGCTGCCCGACAACAGGATCGCTGCCGGCAAGGTCAGTACCCAGGCCATCAGCAGGTTGCGGATGGTCTTCATCTGCAAGCCACCGCCGTTGGCGACCATGGTCCCGGCGACGCCAGAAGACAACACATGGGTGGTCGACACCGGCAGACCGAACATATCCGCCGCGCCAATCGTCAACATAGCCACGGTTTCCGCCGAGGCGCCCTGGGCGTAAGTCAGGTGGGTTTTGCCGATCTTCTCGCCGACCGTCACCACAATGCGTTTCCAGCCGACCATGGTGCCCAGCCCGAGTGCAATCGCCACGGCGATCTTGACCCATAGCGGAATAAACCGCGTGGAGTTGTCGATCTGCTGCTTGAACAGCTGCAGCTTGCTGCTGGTGTCGGCGTCGAAGTTGCCGACCTTGTTCTTGTCCATCAGGCGAATGGTTTCGCTGGTCAGGTACATGTCGTTACGCACGTTGCCCACAGCCTCGGCCGGTACTTTGGACAGCGCGCCATAGCCCTTGACCTCGGCGCCGATGCGGCCGGTGAGGGCGGCGAGCGCCGGTACCAGTTGCGGCGTGGCTTCCTTGCTGCGCACGTAGTCGGACAGCACCAGGCGCGGATCGGCCGGGGCCGGTTGCGGCGCGGCCTTGGCCAGCGCTTGCTGCGTCACCTCGGCCACCGCCGCGAACTGCAACGCCTGGTCGGCCGGCATGGCGCGGTTCAGCGCGTAGGCCATTGGCAAGGTGCCGACCAGAATCAACATGATCAGGCCCATGCCTTTCTGGCCATCGTTGGAGCCGTGGGCAAACGAGACGCCGGTGCAGGTCACGATCAACATGCCGCGAATCCACCACGGTGGCGGTGTGTTGCCTTTGGGGGCCTTGTACAGCGAGCGATTCTTGACGAACGCGCGCAGGGCCAGCAACAGCAACGCGGCGAAACCAAAACCGACCAGTGGTGAAAGCAGCAACGCGTAACCGATCTTGGTCGCCTGGGCCCAGTCCACGCCGCTGGTGCCGTCACGGCCGTGCATCAGGGCATTGGCCACGCCCACGCCGATGATCGAACCGATCAGCGTGTGCGAGGACGAAGCCGGTAAACCCAGCCACCACGTGCCGAGGTTCCACAGGATGGCGGCGATCAACAGGGCGAAGATCATGGCGAAACCGGCGGAAGAGCCGACTTGCAGAATCAACTCCACCGGCAGCAAGGCAATGATGCCGAAAGCGACCGCGCCGCTGGACAGCAGCACACCGAGGAAGTTGAAGAACCCGGACCACGCCACTGCGAAGTTGGGCGGCATCGAGTTGGTGTAAATCACCGTCGCCACCGCGTTGGCGGTGTCGTGGAAACCGTTGACGAATTCAAAGCCGAGGGCAATCAGTAGCGCCACACCCAACAGCAGAAACGGGGTCCAGGTGGTCACCACGGTGCCGAGTTCGTTCATGTCGCGCATCAGGCTGTAGGCAGTAAACAGCAGCCCGATGGCCAACACGCCGAAAAAAATCACCAGCGTGAACGCACTGGGCTTTTTGTCGAGTTGGGGTTTACCGCTGCTGGCGGAAGCCTGGGCATCGGTGGGGTAGGAAGGAGTAGCCATGACTGACAATCCTGAGGAGGGAGGTGTGTCAGTGATAGTCGTTGCTAATTGTTACAGGGAGACTGCTTCAGGTCAGGGTTTGGGGTTTTTGCGTATCCGTTAATCAGAATTCACCGCGCTACCCTGTAGCAGCTGGCGAAGCCGGCGTCCGGCTGCGCAGCAGTCGTAAAATCAGCCACTGCGGTCTTTCAGGTAAAACGTGTGCTCAGGATTTACGACTGCTGCGCAGCCGGACGCAGGCTTCGCCAGCTGCTACAGGGTAGCGGGGGCTCAGTAATCCTGGCGCTTGCGAAACGCCCAGCGCCCGGCGATCACGGTAAATGTCGCCACCAGCGCCACCAGAATCCAGAACCCTTCGGGGTCACCCGACAGCGGCACTCCGCCGACGTTCATGCCAAAGAAACCGGCAATGATGTTGATCGGCAACGCGAGCACCGTGACCACGGTCAGGGTAAACAGGGTGCGGTTGCTCTGTTCGTTGAGGTTGGCGGCGATTTCTTCCTGCAACAGCTTGATCCGCTCACCCAGCGCCGTGAGGTCGTTGATGATCAGGGCGAACTCTTCGGTGGACTTGCGCAGCTCCTTGACGTCCTCCTTCTGCAACCATTGCGGCGGCCGATTGAGCAGGCGCAACAGCGAACCCGGTTCCAGCGCCAGCAGACGTTGCAAACGCACCAGCACCCGGCGGTTGGCACCCAGTTCAGCGCGGTTGGTCGACAGGCGTGAAGAGAGCAACTCATCTTCGATCTGATCGACACTCTGGCTGGTCTTGCGCACGATTTGCGTCAGCACTTCGCCTTGATCACGCAGCAAATGCACGAGCAGTTCCAGCGGCGAGCGAAAACATTCACCGGCCTTCACCGAGGACCGCAACTTATCCACCGAGTGCAGCGGTTGCAGGCGCGCGCTGATGATCAGCCGGCTGCGGGCACACACCCACAGCGTCGAGACATCCGAGGAAACCATGCTACTGAGGTTGAACACCACATCGTTGACCACCGCCAGCAAGGCCGAGTCCACATGCTCGATGCGGGTCGACCGGGAGCCTTCATGCAAGGCTTCGAAAAACTCCTCCGGCAGCTCCAGATGGCTTTTCATCCAGCGCTCGCACGCGGCGTGGGCCAGGTTCAAATGCAACCAGAGAAACTGCTCGTCGTCTTCGGGGTGTTGCAGGTAGTGCAGCGCCTTGGCCGAATCAATCTCCCGACCTCGTTCACCGGGACGAAAGCTGAAACCGTAGAGCAGGCCGAACAGATCGGTGTCGCGATGGCTGTGGTCGATGCTGTGGTTCATGAGTGCTCGCAAGGGGTATGCCGCTCCATGTAGCAGCTGGCGAAGCCTGCGTTCGGCTGCGAAGCAGTCGTCAAACCTGAGCACTCGGGCTTGCTGACACAACGCATTGCCTGATTACACGACTGCTTCGCAGCCGAACGCAGGCTTCGCCAGCGGCTACAGGGTCGCGTTACGGCGGGTTTTACAGGTTCACTTGAGCCGCATCATCGCAAGGATTTTTGACGGTTTTGTGACAGGGCGGTGAAGGCGAAATAGTGGCTCTGCCAACGGTCGGATTTGATTAAAGAACCGCTCTGGCACGCCGATTACGCTTGGGTTAAGTTGCGCGCCTTCGGCCGTCAGCCGACGTCGCAGACAAGGAAGTCCGGACACCTTTCACGCCTTACCGGGGCGTGCCTAATTTCTGTCATGAGTACCCTTCGATGCTTTTGCAAAAGTCCTTGAGAGCGCAAATTCTCGCCCTGTTGAGCGGCAGCCTCTTTGCGATGCTGTTGATCGCCCTGGCCTGCTTTCATTTCCTTTCCAGCGGCGTTCAGCGCTACGCGAACCTGATCGACGGCCCGTTGCACACTTCCCAGTTGATCGATGAAGCCAACCTGCAATTCAAGGTGCAGGTCCAGGAATGGAAAAACGTCTTGCTGCGTGGCAAGCAACCGGCGGACCTGGACAAATACTGGAAGCAATTCGAAGACCGTCAGCGCGATGTGCAAAGCATCCTCGGCGAACTGGCCGGGCAGAAGGGCATCGAACCGCAGCTCAAGACTCGCATCGAACGCCTGCGTGATGAACACCGCCTGCTCGGGGCCGCCTATCAAAAGGGTCGTGATGCCTATGTGGCCGCCGGTGCCGACCCCACCGCTGGCGACACCGCGGTGAAAGGTGTGGACCGCGCAGCCAGTGACCAGATGAGCGAATTGGTCGCCGAGTTGCGCAAGCAGGGCAGCGAACAGTCGAAGCAGATCAGTGCCGAGGCTGAGCGCACCGTGTTGCTGGGGATCATCGTGATGCTCGTCTCGGGCCTGTTGATCGGGCTGTTGAGCCTGTGGCTGGTCAACCGCAACCTGGTCGAACCGATTCGCAAACTGATCGAATACGTGGCGCAACTCAGCCGGGGAAAAATTGCCGAGCGTGTGGCCAGCACCCGCCAGGACGAGTTGGGCAAACTGGCGGTCGCGGCCAACACCCTGCGCGATTTCCTCGCCGAAACCTTCAGCCATTTGCAGCGCAGCGCCAAGGATCTGGACAGTGCCAGCGGTGAACTGAATTCGATTGCCGGCCTCATGGCGGGCGGCACCAACGAGCAGTTCAACCGCACCGATCAGGTGGCCACGGCAATGAACGAAATGTCCGCCACCGCGCAAGAAGTCGCCCGTCACGCCGCCGATGCCGCACGGGCTGCCGACGACGCTGACCAGTCCGCGCAGCAGGGCGAAAAAGTCATGCAGGGCACCATCCGCACCATCACTCAAATGCGTGGCGAAATCGCCAATACCGCTACGGTCATTCGTCAGTTGGAAACCGACAGCGGCCGCATCGGCAAGGTGCTGGAAGTGATTCGCGGCATCGCCGAACAGACCAACCTGCTGGCGCTCAACGCTGCCATTGAAGCGGCCCGTGCCGGTGAAGCCGGGCGTGGTTTTGCGGTGGTCGCTGATGAAGTGCGCAGCCTGGCCCAGCGCACGGCGGCGTCGATCATTGAGATCAACCAGATTATCCAGACCGTGCAAACCGGTGCGGTCGACGCGGCGCAGGCCATCGAAAGCGGCCAGTCACGCAGTGAGGAAAGCGTGCAGCAAGTGACCGAAGCCGGCGCGATGCTGGAGCGGATCACCCAAGCCGTCGAAGCGATTCGCGACATGAACCGCCAGATCGCCACCGCCGCCGAAGAACAGACGTCGGTTGCCGAGGACATCTCGCGCAACCTCACGGAAATCACCAGCATCGCCAGTACCAATCTGGACAACGTGCAACGCACCGAGGCGGCCAGCCACAACCTGAACAGCGTATCGTCGCAGTTGAATGAAGTGACGGCGCGGTTGAGCGCTTAGCGGCACTGAATGTGTACCGGCTCGCTTACCGAGTCGGTACACAGTCGATCTCAAATCCGGCCTGAACTTGTCGATGAGGGAGATACCCAGCACCCACATTGGATAATTCCCATGGTCAGCATCACCTCTGTATCCATCAACCAGACCCTCACCACCTCCACCAGCAAAACCTCGATCAGCGCTCCCGCCGCAGACACCTCCGTCACCGCCACGCCTTCCGACGACACTAAACTGGCCGCCGGCGGCGCTCCCGCGTCGAGCGACAGCAGTTCCAGCAGCAGCGAAGAATCCGATGCGGTGAAAACCTTGCGCAAGCAAATCGCCGAGCTGCAAAAGCAGATGCAGGAACAACAGCAACAGCTGCAAGCGGCCCAGGCGAAACAGGAGGATGCAGACGCCAAAGCCGCTGATGTCGCGGCGGCTCAGTCGCAGGTGGCGACCACGGCGGGTTCATTGCAGGCGGCGACGGCGGCGTTATTGCAGGCGTTACAGGATGCCGATTCCAGCACGTCGGGTTCGCTGGTCAGTACCAGCGCCTAAACCTGCACAGGCAGGCTGAAGGTAAACGTCGTGCCCTGTATTGCGGTCGAGACCACGTCCAGTTTTCCACCGTGGGACTGCGCAATCTGACTGGCAATGTATAAGCCCAACCCGAGGCCGGTCTGCGGAGTATCGCTGGCCGGTCGCGAGTAGGGGCGGAACAGATACGCCAATGCGTCCTCGGCAATCAGTCCCTGATTTTTTACGCTCAGTACGAAGTGTCCATCGTTGGTCTGCGCATTGACCTCGACCGGACCTTGGGGATCGCCGTGGACTACTGCGTTCGCCACCAGATTGGACAGCAACTGGGCGACCCGCTCGCGATCGCACGGGACGTTGTGTAAATCGCCGATGGAAGAATTTATGACGCGGTTCGGGTGAACACTCTGAACCTCGGAAATCACATGCCGTAAAGCCGCATCCAGATCCGCGCACGGTGCGATGTTCACCGGAATGCCCAGGCCAAAGGAACCGCGAGCGAAATCCAGCACGTCATCGACCAGTCGGGTTGCGCGTTGGGCACTGGTCAGGATGTGCTGGACCCGTTGCTGGTTCGCCGGGTCAGGCAGTTTGCGCAGGAGCATTTCGGCACCGACACTGATGGCGAACAGCGGGTTGCGCAAGTCATGGCCGAGCACGGCGATAAACCGATCGCGCTGTTGCGAGTTTTCACGCTCCTGCTTCAGCGCCAACTCGGTGTGTTGCTGGTTTTCTTCGACCTCGATTTGCAGTGCCAGCATGCGCGCGAAGGATTCCATGGTGCTTTGGCTCGTGCTGGATTTGAGCTGGGCGGGCAGAGGATCAAGTGCGCAGAGGGTGCCGAAAAAGCGTCCGTCGGTACGGAAGATCGGCACGGAGATGTAGCTTTCGAACTGATAAATACGCGGCGTGTGGTGATCGCGGTAGCGCGGGTCTTCGCTGGCCTTGTCGATCACCACCGACTGGCGGGCCTGACGAATTTCGTGGCACAGGGTCGTGGTGACCTCCAGTTCACCGCCGACCTGCAAACCGAAGTTCAGTTGGTCGAGCACGGCGCACGCCGTCCAGGAGTCCTCCGTCACGCGCGCCACCGCGGCGAAGCGCAGGCCGGTCAACTCGCGGACCACTTGAAGGATGGCCGGTACGGCGCTGATCCTGCCGATCAAGGCGATGTCTGCTGCCGCTGTTTGACCCATTTCAGTCAATCTCTGTTTGAACACCGTGGACAGATTCTAGCGGGCCGACGATGTGTTGGCGTAGTCTGAATTGCAGACGCAAAAAAGCCGCACGATTGGTAAATCGTGCGGCTTTTCATGTGCGCATCAGGTGTCTTGTTTGTTGCTCAGGACTTTGCCTGTGGTGGCATCGAAATCTACGTCAAATTCTTTGCCGTCAGCGGTTTTCAGTTCAACTTCGTATTCGTAGCCGTTGAAGTGGTTGTCCAGATCCGTGTCGGTGATGGTCGCGCCCGGGTGCAGTTTCAGCGCTGCCTGGTTCATTTCTTCCAGTGGCTTGATCTTGCCGCTCTTGACCAGTTCAGGGATCTGGTCGACGCGGACATCGGCCTGGGCCAGGCCAGCGGTGAGGGTCAGGGCAGCGGCGGTGAACAGGGCAGTCAGGGTTTTCATGAAGTTCTTTCCTTGGGTTGAGCTGTTTAAGTGGCGCCAGATTAACGGTGGCAACTTAACTCATCCTTAATTCCCGAGACGTTGAGGGATCGTTGAGGGATCGTTCCCACGCTCTGCGTGGGAACGCCTCAGGGGACGCTCCGCGTTCCAAGTGGGACGCAGAGCGTCCAGGGCTGCATTCCCACGCGGAGCGTGGGAACGATCTTTTTGGGTTTAATAGCCGTTGTTCTGCAGCAACTGCGCAACAGTCCCCGCAGCCGGCCGTTTGTAGAAGTTCAGCAACTCGCTGGCGCGGTTGGTGAAAATCCCGTCAACCCCGGCATCCATCACCTTCTGGTAATCCAGCGCATCATCAATGGTGTACACGTGCACCAGCATGCCCTGATCGTGGGTGTATTGGTTCATCCACGGTTTCACCAGGTCCGAGTAGCTCTGGTCGCCCCCTTGGGTCAGCGCGGCGGAAGGGCCGGTGCCGATAGCGCCCTGAGCCTTGGCGTACTCGACCCATTGCTGGAATTCGGCTTTATCCTTCGGCTCTTGTCTGGCGTAGTAAGTGGCTTTGTCCTTGTCGCCGAATTCGGCGAACGTCACCTTGGATTTGGGCTCGATACTGCCTTCGCCGACCCACAACAGCAGAATTTTCGGCACCTTCGGCATTTCCTTTTGCAGCAGTTCGAGGCTGCTCTTCTCGAAGGTCTGCAACACGACTTTGCCTTTGCCCTGGCCGACGGCCAGATCACTTTTCGCCAGTTTCGAACCGGCCGGGCTCAGCCAGCCACGGTCCTGCAATTTGTCCTTGAGGTCGCGCTCAATACCGGGGAATTGCTTTGGCTCTTTGGTCTCGATGTACAGGCCGGGTTTGTGCAGCGGGTTGCCCTGGGCAATATCGATGATTTCGTCCAGCGTCAGAATTTTCAGACCCGCGTAAGAAGGACGCGCGCGATCCGGGTAAGCGCTGTTGAACCAGCTGCCGGCGTCGAGGGTTTTCAACTCGGCCATGGTGAACGCGTTGGCGGGGCTGTCCTTGCGATCCGGGAACTTGCTGGCAACGTCGGTGGTGCGTTGCAGATTGTTGTCGTGCAGCACAAACAGCACGCCGTCCTTGCTGCGTTGCAGGTCCATCTCCAGATAGTCGGCCCCCAGGTCGCGCGCCAGTTTGTAGGCGGCGGCGGTGGATTCCGGCGCATCGAAAGACGCGCCGCGATGGGCGATCACCGCCGGGTGCGGAATGCCCAAACGGCTTGCCAGCGCTGTCGGGGTTGGCTCGCTGGCGGCTTGTGCCTGGCCGAGACCGAGCATCAGGCTCAGCAGCAGGGCGCTTTTGGTGAAGGTAACCGGCATGGTCGAGATCCTTTCGCAATGAGTATTCAAAGACGTCCCTTTTAACAACTGAGCGTTGCCGGCGCTATCGCCAGACCGACATAAACGTGTTCAAGGCAGAATTTTTCAGCGCAACTGTGCACTTCTTTGCAGTACTCTTGGCCACGGCAATTTCCCCGGCAGAGGGAAAACCGTGTCGTTTCCCTTGCGTGTAAACCATTGATCACCGGTCGTAGAAACGACTTTTTGTGAGGTTTATATGCGCATCACTTCCGAGCTTATCTGCCAGGCCGCCGACCAACTCAAAGGCTTTGTCGGCCTCAACCGCAAGACCGGCCACTACATTGTGCGATTCAGCGAAGACTCGTTCGGCATGGACGTGGCCGATGACGGCATTATTCCCACCAGTGAATTTGTCTGGGCGCCGGGGCCGGGGCAGGCCATGACGCTCAAGCGTGAGTTGATTCAGTTGCTGCTGGATCAGAACATCGATGACCGGATCAACATCACCGAGCCGTTGCGGGTGTACATGAATCGGCAGGAAGTGCCGGAGATAGCGGCGGTCAGGAGTCTTGTACAGGGCTGATGTTTTGCGGTGTCTTGGCTGGCCCCTTCGCGAGCAGGCTTGATGGGCACCGCAAATCATTACGGCTGAAACTGATAATCGCGCTCAACCCGGCACACCCGCGTATGACACGACGAGTACCAGGTCGAGCGCCCACGTTCACGAATCGCGCTGTGCCGGGATGATGTTTCCACGCCAGGATCGCCGCTTCACTGGCCCAATACGAAACCGTAATCCCGAGCCCATCTTCGCCCCGGGCCGATTCCACGCCCAGAAAACCGGGCTGCTCACGGGCCAGCTCCACCATGCGTTCGGCGGCCTCGGCGTAGCCGTGATCACCTTCAGTGCGCCGGGATGTGAAAATCACCGCGTAGTAAGGCGTCGTCATGATTTCTACCTCACACAAGCCTTGATGAAAGCGCGGACCAGCGGCGGCAGAATGCCCTTGAGCGCTGCACGTTCAGGCTGGAACAGCGTGGCGACAAAGAACGGATGCCCGGTGAGCTCAACGGCCCGCAAATCCCCCTGCGAATCATGGCCAACGGCGTGTAGCTGCTGGATCAATAGCTCACGTTCGAACTCAGGATTCACACCGAAGCGGCAGTGATATCCCTCGCGTATTTCAGTCGTTTCGTACGCGTTGGCGATCAACGAACCTTCAACCAGATGAATGCTGTCCACCGCTTCCAACAGCGAACAGGTCAGCGGCGTCAGAAGCGCCCGCGCGGCGTCAGGATGCGTCTCGCCGTGTTCGGCATCTTCCCAACCCAACACATCGCGGGCGTACTCCAACACCGCATGTTGAAACCCGCCACAGGTGCCGAGGAACGGTCGCTGCTGCTCCCGGGCAAACCGGATCGCCCGCAACGCCCCGTCCATGTCTCGGTAAGGACTACCGGGCAAGCACCAGAATCCATCGAAATCTTGCAGCGGTGTGTCGGCGTTGATCTGGTCGGTGGCCAACCACTGGAATTGCACGTTCAGGCTCAGCTGTTCGGCGGCCATGCCAAGGGCGACGGGAATGGCTTGGTGGGCAGTGACTTGAGGGTCGTAGTCACCGATCAGGGCGATGCGGATTGCAGTGGTTTCCATGAGTGCTCTCTCGGCTTGTTGATTCCTGGTACCCACTATAGATTGGCGCTCACGCATTCAATATTGGCGTTATCCCAAGTGATCAATGCAGCGACGCACTATCGACTGGACTATCCCGACCTGGCCCTGATCCTCGCTCTGGTGCGCGGCGGTTCTCTGGCCCGGGCTTCGGGCCTGCTGAAAGTCGACGTTTCAACGGTGTTTCGCGCCGTCCGCCGACTGGAAACGGCATTGGGTCAGCAACTGTTCGAAAAGAGCCGCGCCGGGTATTTGCCAACCACGCTCGCGCAAACTCTGGCCGAGCAGGCCGAGCGCGCAGAACAAGCGCTGGAGGCGGCGCGAATCGGGGTGGAGCAGGGCGGTGAAGTCATCAGCGGCACGGTGCGGCTGACGTGTACGGACTCGGTCCTGCAAGGCTTGCTGCTACCCGCACTGGCGCAGTTCATGCCCTCATACTCGGCGTTGACTATCGAGTTGAGCACCTCCAACGACTTCGCCAACCTCAGCCGTCGCGATGCCGACATCGCATTGCGCCTGACGCGCACACCGCCCGAGCACTTGGTCGGACGACGTCTGGCGGATATTTCCTACCGGGTCTGCGCCAGTGCGCAGTATCTGAAGTCCGTCGATCCTGAAGACCTGGCTTCGCTGACCTGGATCGCGCCCGACGATTTTCTACCCGACCATCCCACTGTTGCCTGGCGGCGCCAGCATTTGCCGGGTGTCACCCCGAGCTATCGCTGCAACAGCATGCTATCGGTGACCGAACTGGTGCGGGCCGGGTTGGGCGTTGCGGCATTGCCGGATTTTTTGATCGGCGACACGCTGCAGCCGTTGACCGGCCCATTGCACGGCTACGACACCGCACTCTGGTTGCTGACCCGTCCGGATTGCCGTGCGTTGCGTTCGGTGGTGACACTGTTTGATGAATTGGGGCGGGCACTGCGATTGCCTTGAGCGAGCGCTAAACCGTTGGCGGCACCTTGCGCACGAAGTGCTGATGCATTTCCGACGTCAGGTTTTCGATGCGTTCGGTCAGGGTCTTGGTCATCTCTGTGAGCCGGGTGTTTTGCTCGAGCAATTCCAGCAGTTGCGCGGAGTTGTGCGCGGCCTGGGCCTGACGTTCGCTGTTGGCCACGGCGAGGGCTTCACGGTGCTGTGCATCGGCGTCGGACTGCGCTTTATCACGCGCCGCCTGACGGGTCTGGGCCAGCAGAATCAGTGGGGCGGCGTACGCCGATTGCAGGCTGAAGGCCAGGTTGAGCAAGATGAACGGGTACAGGTCGAAGTGGGCCACGCCGAACAGGTTGAGGCATACCCACAGCACGACGATCAGCGTCTGCGCCCCGAGAAATTTCGGTGTACCGAAGAACCGCGCAAAGGCTTCCGCACGCAGGGCAAACTTGTCGTTGCCGAAGGTTGGCGCCAGGTGGGCGTGAGGGCGGTGAAAGCGTAAATGATCAACGACAGGTTTTGTGTCAGTGGTCGGGGTGGTCATGATGCTCTCCGCCTGGGGCTGGGACTGAGGGTCACTATAGCCCCAGCTTCATTTTCATTCTGAAACACATTGCGCTGTTTGGTTTTGCGCAGCCCCATCAGCAACAACGTGCCGAACATGTCATTTTTCGCAGCTCGTTTCAGACCTGATAGCAGGCCAGGAACATATCCAGCGCTGACTCCACCACGGTGGTCTGCATTTCGGCTGACAGGCCCGGCAGCCCCATGGAAATCTGCGGCCAGAACGCAAAGGATTTGAGCATTCCCTGGATCTGTTGCGCCGCAAACGCGGGGTCGACGGGTTTCAACCGACCATCCGCCTGCGCAGAGCGAATCCAGATAGTCAGGTCTTCTTCGCGCTCACCCATTCTGGCGACCATGTTCTGCGCACGTTCAGGGGAGTGGATGGTGGCGGCGATGGCTACCCGCGCCAGATCGAGAAAATTGTCATCGCCCAGCATCTGCAATTTTTCCTGCAACAGCAGGCGCATCTGGTCGCGCAAAGGCAGGTCAGGGCGGTAGGGCGTTTCCTGTTCTGCGGTCAGCCGCGCCCATAATTGATTGAGGATTTCGGCAAACAACTCCTCCTTGCTTGGGAAGTGGTTGTACACCGTGCGCTTCGACACGCCGGCCGTGGCGGCAATCTTGTCCATGCTGGTGATATCGAAACCATTGGCGCGGAATTCGGCAATCGCCGCCTGAATAATAGCTTCGCGTTTTCGGTCGGTGAGGCGCTGTGGAGCTGTCATAAGTACGCTTCGGCAAGAGACAGAGAAAAATTACACTCGGTAGTTTACTTGTGATCGGCTTTGATGCAACCTTGAAACTACACTGTGCAGTGTAATGTTTTGTTAATCCTGTGCAGCGAAAAATAGAATGTCCGGCTGATGCGTGCGTGCTTTGGCCATTTATCGTCCCACCGTGAAGAACTGCAATCGTGCGGTTTTTCTGGAGTCACTCAGTCATGGCCACTTCAATTTCACCTGCGGACAATTCCGTAACACCTGAAGCTTCCCGTCAGGCGCAAGGGCTTTTCCGAAACCATGCACCCGTGCAACGCGAAGGCGTTCGCAAAATGCTGCGCATCATGTGGAACATGATCTTCCACAAACCGCGCAACACTCGCCCAACGGCTCCGGTGCCGGTACAAGCGCTGACCCAGGCAGCGTTGATGGCGGCACCCAACCACAGCGTTTACCGCCTCGGCCATTCAACGGTTCTGCTGAAACTGCGGGACAAATTCTGGATCACCGACCCGGTCTTCGCCGAGCGCGCTTCACCGGTGCAATGGGCTGGGCCCAAGCGCTTCCACCAGCCGCCCATCAGCCTGGAACAATTGCCACCGATTGAAGCGGTGATCCTGTCCCACGATCACTACGACCACCTCGATTATCAGGCGGTGCTGAAACTGGCGGACAAGGCCAAGTATTTCCTCACCCCGTTGGGCGTCGGCGACACCCTGATCAAATGGGGCATCGACGCCAGCAAAGTCCGCCAACTCGATTGGTGGCAGGGCACCGAAGTGGACGGCATCCAGTTCATCGCTACTCCGTCGCAACACTTTTCCGGCCGCGGACTGTTCGATGGCAACAGCACGCTCTGGGCGTCCTGGGTCATGATCGACGGCGACACGCGCATCTTCTTCAGCGGCGACAGTGGCTACTTCGATGGCTTCAAGCGCATCGGCGAACAGTACGGCCCGTTCGACCTGACGCTGATGGAAACCGGTGCCTACAACGTCGAGTGGCCGCACATTCACATGCAGCCGGAAGAAACCCTGCAAGCGCACATTGACCTCAAAGGGCGCTGGTTATTGCCAATTCACAACGGCACCTTCGATTTGTCGATGCACGCCTGGTTCGAGCCCTTCGACCGGATCCTGGCGTTAGCCTGGGAGCGCAATGTGTCGATCACCACGCCGCAAATGGGCGAGGCGTTTAACGTGAAGTATCCGCAGCGCGGGAGTGCGTGGTGGCTCGGGATGGAAAGTGAACGCGATCAGGTCACAGCGCAGAACGCTTGATCCTCTGCAGTCGGGCCGCTCGCTGATGAGCGGCCGGCTCACTGACACCTCACTCAACCATCGCATAATCCGCCCGCCCAATCGGGTTCGGCGTAGACCCTTTCACATTCATCCCTTTGCCCGGCGCAAATCCTGGGAAAAACACCAAGCCCTGCGCCTCAAAGCAATACGCCAACGCCAGCCGTGTAACATCCAGCACATCGCGCTTGGCTTCAAACCGCTCGATGGCCTCTACCGAAACCGCGGATTCCCGAGCCAGCTCATCAACACTCCAACCCAGCATCGCTCGGGCCTGGGCGCAGTGGGCCGGGGTGAATTGGAAGAGGGCGATACGTTCCAGGGTGATTTTCATCGCATGAGAGGCCATGGTGTTCTCCGGGCTCGAGAGTGCTGATTCAAAATGTACTGTGTTTTTGTACAGTTGTTTTGCGCCCGGATCAAACTCATTTTTCGATTTTTGCTATTTCGTGGCTTCCATCCAGACGGACGGTGGCTGCCCCAGCACACGACGAAACATGGTCGAGAACGCCGCCGGGCTGTCATAACCGAAATCCACAGCAATGCGCGTTACCGCCGTGCCCGATGCCAGCCGCGACAGGGCTAGCACCACGCAGGCACGCTGCCGCCATTGGCTGAAACTTAGATCGGTCTGTTGTCGAAACAATCGATTGAACGTCCGCAGGCTGATGTGCAATTGATCGGCCCATTGCTGCGGCGATTGGTGAGCATTCGGGTGTTGGAGAAACGCCTGGCACAACCCCAGCAACCGCGCATCGACGGGCAGCGGAATGTGCAACGGCAGGTGAGTGCTGCGCGCCAGTTCGTGCAGCAGCAAGTCGATCAGCGCACCGTCGCGCCCGGCCTCGTCATACGTCAGCGGGATCTCCACCGCTTCCATCAACAAATGCCGCATCAACGGCGACACGCTGATCACTTGGCAGCGATCGCCCAGATCAACCGCCGCCGGTTCGATATACGCACTGCGCGTACTCACCCCGAGCATCAGCACCTCATGCGCCATCCCCGGCGGAATCCACACCGCCCGCTGTGGCGGCACCACCCAATTGCCGTCATGCGTGCTGACCTGCATCACCCCGGTGGCGCCATACAACAACTGCGCCCGCCGGTGTGTATGACGAGGCAACACATGGCCGTGGGAATAATCCGTGCCGATCGCCACCACCGGGCGAGGCGTGTCATCCAGCAGATCAATCGAAACATTGCGCATCTAGCGATTTCCAGCAGTTGGCGTAAACGCGAACATTATTGGCTGACTTGCTGAAGCAGGCCAAGGCTCATCGCTCTATCGTCGACCGCTCCCAACCAACGGACGACGCGCCATGTTCTATCTCCTGCTAACACTCTTCGGCTGCACGACCGGCATCACGGCGGTGCTGTTCGGCTTCGGCGGCGGCTTCGTCGTCGTGCCATTGCTCTACCGCATGCTCACCGCCAGCCACGGCGCCGACGACCCGGTCGGCCAATCGGCGATGCACATTGCCGTGGCGACTTCGACCTGCGTGATGATCGTCAACGCACTGATCGCCACCGGCAAACATCGGCGCGCCGGGAACTTCATTCGCCATTACATGTGGCCATTAGGCGGGTTCATTGGTTTGGGCGCGGTGGTTGGCGCGGTCGCCGCGATATGGGTCAGTGGCGAGGTGATTCGTTATGCGTTCATCGCGTACTTGGGCGTGACCATTGTGGATTGCCTGGTTAGACGCGGATTTCTTACACGCACCGATAACGCAATCCCACGACGATTGGGCAGGGCGGAAGTGTCTGGCGGTGGCGTAGGCATTGGCGCTATCGCGACGTTTCTCGGCGTGGGCGGCAGCGTCATGACCGTGCCGTTATTGCGACGATGTGGGTTGAGCATGAGTCAGGCGACGTCGATGGCCAATCCGTTGAGCGTGCCGGTCGCGGTGGCCGGGACGGTGACTTACATGGCGATGGCGGGATTCAGCGAGTTTGACTTGGGGTCGTGGTTTATCGGCTACGTGGATCTGCTGGCGTTTGCGGTTTTGACGATGGGATCGTTGCTGGGGATTCGATTGGCCACACCCTGGATCGGGCGGATTCCGGATCGAATACATGCACGGGTATATGTGGGTTTGCTGGTGTTGGTGATGCTCAGCATGTCTCTGAACTGAGCGCTGTTACTTATCGGCCAACCCCGGCGCTTCCCGAACAATGAAGTGATCCAGGTTCTCAATATTCGCACTGAACACCCCGAACGTCTGCTCGGGGTTTTTCTTGCTCGGCACCTGCTTCAACTCCGGCGTCACGCCATAAAAGAAGCAATACAAGTCCTTGCCGCTCTCGATGGCGTGCTTGATCTCTTCCAGAAACGCTTTGCGCTTGCGGTAGTTGTCGATCAGCTTCTTGCTCAAGTAAACATTGACCGAATAAGGCTTCTTCTTCGCCTCATCCGCCTGCTTGAACCAGACCTTCTGTTCGAAATCGATGCGAAAGCTCAGGGTGTAATCCTTGATCTCCTTGATCTTGCCCCAGTAAATCAGCCCCTTGTTGTCCTGCAAATACTCGATCTTCTTGAAGAACGACCCGTACGGCGCCGTGTGCTCGCCAATCTTCAGTGGCATGCGCTTGAGCAGCTCCTTGTCCTCGAAGTTCGACACAAAACACTCCACCGGGTGGGCGAAGACACTGGTCTTGTCCGGCGCTGATTCGTGGCTCGAGTGCTCTGCCTGGCTGTCCGCCGGATTTGTTTTCGGGACATCCCGCATAACATCCGCCGCGACATCAGGGGACGACGCCTTACGCACATACTGACGCCGAGTCAGCAACAACTCCGACGGGAAATGCTCCTCGCGACTGTCATCCGTTTCCGCACCGTCCGCGTCCACACCGGACGCCGAGGCCTTGAGACTGACATAAGGACAATCCGACACGTGCCGGGTACTGGGTGTGTTTTTGAAGTGTGGAGTGCGGATGTAATTCACGTTTTTGGCGTTGAACGTCGTCAACACATTCGCGGCATCGAACGCTAAGCGACAGGCGTCGTTGGGGCACTGGAAGTGCTCTTTGGCGGAATCGAACTCCATGGTTTCGTCGAAATTCAGATCGCGTACGTCATAGATCGACAGTTTGTCGTCGAGGCTGAGGCAGTAGGCGAGGTCGAATTTCATGGTGGGCTTGGGTCCTTGAGAGGGAAGGGTATTAATAGCGGGAGGCGAGGTGCGTTGCACTGAGTGTTTTCAGCACACCGCAAACTCTACGGCAGCACACCAAACCTTGGAGTGAGCCTGCTCGCGATGACGCCAGTGAATACGCCACTTAAACAAAATCCGCTACTTGAAACTCAAGTAGCGGATTTTCTCTACGGCAATGAATAATCAGAAGCCTCGCAACACTCGCGACGCCTTCCGCCACCAGGATCCGCGTTGATTGTAAGGATCATCCGTCAACACACAAGGCATGTCCCTCAACCGAATCCACGGCTCATCCTGCCAGTGAAGCATGCAAAGCGACATCTTTGGCCAGTCCAGAACGCTCAACGTAGGGCGTTCAACTGATCGCGATGGACGAGCATCACGCAATGCCGGAATCACTTGGTGCGTCAGCCATTCGCGTAGCAACCGATACTCCGGGCAATAGTGATAAACCAGCAACGCGTAGACGCCAGACTCGCTGATCATCAGGCGTTCTTCGGCAGTACCGTGAGCATCCACCAGCATCATCTGTCGCTGGTCTGCATCGAGTTTGCGTGACATGCGCTCGTCGAGGAATTTCCCCATCAGTCGCCCGAGGTCATGAGCGCAGAACCAGGCCTGGTTCTCCACCAGAAGCGCGTGAAGGTAGATGTCGTGACGAGTGAAAAGGGTTGAAGCGAGCGGTTCAGACATGGTGAACCTCCTGAAGCGGAAGCACGCGATTGCACGTATGGGTACAGCGATTCACCTTCATCATGAAGGTTGGATAGTCAGGCATTTCCTTTACCTCTGGCTGCTTTCTTAGGGCATTCGTTATGGGTGTCGGGAGCTAAGAAACCCACCAGAGACGGGCCGGACATATTCCCCTTTCGGGTCTTGTATTCGCCCACTCCCGACATAACGGGGATTTTCTCGCAGACGTAGAGAAACCGCAGACGAAAAAAAGCCGCATGACTGTCGGGTGCGGAGGACCGCTCTGGTTTAGGCGTTTCTTAGGCGCCGAAGTAAGAGCCTAGAGGGTCAATACCAAGTGGTCAACCCTTCAAAATCATTCATCATTTTTCCGTCGAGAAGGTGTAGGGCTAATCACTCAAGCCGAATGTTTTTTGGATTTCATTGCGTAGGAGTTCTCTGTTTTTGGTGTGGCATTCCCAAATTATTACTACATTCCATCCTTCCGCGAGTAGCGCGTGCTGAACATTAAGGTCCCGCTCGGCGTTCTTCGCTAGTTTTGGCTGCCAGAAATCGAGCCTGCTCTTGGGCGTGTATGCAAACTTGCAGTCTGGATGTCGATGCCAAAAGCAGCCGTGGACGAACATGCACAACCGGTGTTTTGGGAAAACCAAGTCAGGTTTGCCCGGCAGATCCTTCCTATGCAAACGGTAGCGAAGCCCCAATTCATGGCACACCGATCTCACGAGCATTTCAGGCTTCGTGTTTTTGCCCTTGATCATCGACATAATCTTGGAGCGGTGTTCTGGGGAAACTATGTCTGCACTCAACGCATGCGTCCTGGCTTGTCAATCAATTCGACTTTTTACGATACTGCCTCACTCGATTTTAGCTTTTTCTCTGCTGAAATTCGCTCGCACCACTGTCCATCGCGAACGGGATCACTGTGCAGTTTGCCCTTGGTGATGTTCTCGTGCACTAGCCACGGCGCCAGGTTGGAAGCAGAAATACGCTGGTCGCTGAAAGCGGTACAGGACTGTAAACAGTGGCATATCTCGTGACCTGCTTATCCGTGGTTTGGCTCAGAAAAGAAGTCAGTTGCTTTTGAATTAGGTAGTAAAACTTATTGATAGTGCAACTCGATTATTCCGTTCGCTGGAGTTGAGAAATCAGCCAACCTGACTTTTGTCCAAGTGTCCGCTCGCTTGGCCACTTCTGAAATTTGTTGACCAGGGGCAACCCTATTGAACACGGCGTTCACGACCACGGCCCAGTCCCAAAGCAGTTCGCGCAGACCGCCGGAAATCCCTTGCCTCATCCAGATCTGATCGAAGTCAAGTCTGTCGCCAAGTCTATCCGCCACTACGGACACGACATAGGTGGCGATGTTCACCCATCCTTGGCGGAAGACCTCCTTCGCCTCCTTCGTCTTGATCATGCTCTCGATCGCCTTGAAGAGAATAACCTTGGCAATCATTGCACGATACCAAGGTGCATCGAGTGGGTTGGGAACTACTCCCGGAACCTTGTCTAGCTCTTCCATGAACAAGACGAAATTCTTCTCGCCACCCCTTGCCACGACATCCGGCTTGCCGCGCCAAGCTTCGTGATACTTTGCGATGTCGTTCTTGGTCAGCTTGCGCTTCGGCGGAACCGTCTCCTGCAGCTTTCGACGCTTTGCTGGGGTATTGCCGTCTCTCAGCAGCATGACATTGTAGGCACCTGCGGCTCGCTCGTAGAACCACCGCGTGGCACCATCAGGGCACCAAGTCTCGTTTGCTAGCTTCTCAAGCTGAACATGGAACGGCCGGTTCGCGGACAAGTCGGACATCTTCACAGCGTTCTGGCTGTTCGCATAGCGCGAGACGTTGCAGATCAGTCGCTCGCGCGCTTCATCTTGCGATCCCTTGAGGATGATAATTTTTGCCGGGACCATGACGTGGCTCAGATCGATGGACCTATCATCGCGCGATGCGAAGTAGATGGACGAAGTGGTCTGTCCACCATTGACGATCTGGAGTCCCTTCAGGAAAGAGAGCCCCAGATTGCCGTCATCGGCGCGCTCGAATGCCGCTTCGTCACAGACAAGGACGAGGCCGTTGTTGAAGGCAAGAAAGTGCTCCGGCTCCTTACGAAGCGTTTCGACAATACCTTTGTTCACTGCCTTCTTGTTGCCAAGGAAAGTTCGCACGTTGGCTTCCAGCAACCGAGATCCGAAGCGTAAGTAAAGGTCACGAAGGAGCTGACCCGGAATTGCAGTCAGCGCATACTCGTAGTCGGCATCCGGATCAGGGACATGGACGCAGGGAAGTGGTCGCCCGATTGACTGGACGAAGCTTAGTGCCAGTTCGTCCCGAGGTTTTCCATCGGTGTGACGGAACAGTCTTTCCATGTCCATGGACTCGACGGCCACCATCTTGTCATGGACCTCCTTGTTGGAAAATCGCTTAGTCTTTGTCTTGCCGTCGGTTATTACGAACACCCGAAGTCGGTCAATGTCACTCCAGCGGGATCGAATGGTCGCGACTAGGTCCCGGACCGAATGGGTTGGATCAATTTTTGCGTCGAGATTTCCGCTCGCCGCGCGAAACAGAAAGCGAACTCCTTCACTTGCGGTGGCTGTTGCATCCGAGTCTGCAAGATCTTGAAGTTGCTCAGTTCCAAAGTAATGGCTGACAAACAGGTCGAGGGCAGTTTCGTCAGCGCTGAGGGCATAGCCAGTGATACGCAGCTTCGCGTTGCCGACCTTTCCGTTCCAGTGGCAGACCACGGACTCTTCGCAAATCCCTGTCTCGGCAAGATGCTCCATGACCATTTCAGCAAATACGAGCTCCTCCGAAGGGAATGGCCCTTCACCTGCCTGAACTCGCTCTGCAATCGTCGTATGCAGGTCGGAGCGGAAGTTGCGGTGAAATTCTTCGAGGCTCATTTCAATCCAGTCCAAATTCGTTAATCAGCTCCGAGAGTCCGATGGTGGGGACTTCGAGGGCGTCAAGGTCGAGCACATAGGCCGCCGAGCGGATGGCCGCTGGCAGCGCGGCACGAGTGAGGCGCGGCATGCCACCTTCCGCGTGGATCGCTCTCGCGTCCTTCAATGTCAGCGTGCGGCCATAGAGCGCTGCATGCTCGTCGAGGTATCCCATCACCATGAGTAACGCCTCGAATCCGCGTTGCACTCCGGCCAGTTCGAACTTTTCGCGGAGTTTGGACACAAGACCGGCGAGCGATGCCCCATCAGTGTTTTCCTCAAAGCGAAAGGCGCAGAGGAAGATGGGTGCCCTGTCACCATCCAGCTGCTCGATGCTGTTAATCCGAGCAAGGAAACTCCCGGTTCGAACAGTGCTCTTTACCTCTATCGCGCCACCCCGAACATGGAAGTCCTGCGCCGCCCGCAAAGGTCCCTGCCAGCAGTCGAGAGCACCCGCTCCGAGGGGCGTGTCCGTTAGCAGATTGAGCAACCACAGTTCGCCGAACAGGCCGATCTGCGCATCAGACGAAAGTGGGCGGTGCGTTCGAGCCATAAATGCCTGCCACTCCCTGACCCGTTCAAGGAAGGCATCCATCACGTCGCGGCTTGCGTTCTCGGCTGCAGCCTCCAGCGTCCTCAAGATATCAACAACCATGATGGCGAAGATATCCGGTGACCCTTCAGGCCGCCTCACAAGAGCAATGGCCGTCTTTCCGGCGAACACAAGCTGACCTTCTATGTTGGATACGTCGAACCCCTTGCCTTCGGGCAGCCGTGCCGGATTGACCGACCATGATCCGGGAAAGGAGACGATCAGTGCTTCACGACCTAAGGGAAAGTGACATCCCGCCTCGACCGAGAGAGCGCCAATTCCCGTGAGGTGGACGAATCGCCAGTCTTCCCCTGCTTCCTGGCGTGCGAGCGCTCGCCACGCACGTGCGAGCCCCTCTTCAGTCCACCCACTCATTGAGACCTCCCCACAGTACGCTGTTGGCGATATACCTTGAATTGGAAACCCTTCTCTCGGAAGTGCTTGACGGAAAACTGATTGACCAAGCGACGACTGGATCGGCATCCTTCAGCTCATCGACGCCAGCACCCTCTGGATCCAGTAAATAGAGCATCAGCAGGCCGCGTTCCCGGCGAGGCGGGATGCCTGCTTCGGCGACGCCTTCTCCGAGAACCCGACGGATCTGGGGTCCTCTTGGTTCTGACGGAGGCTCCTTGCCTTCGTTGCGATCAGTGTCGTTGCGCCAGGCTTTCTGGCTGAGCTCCAGCGCAGCCTTCCATTCCGCCTCCGTCAGATCAATGGCCTGATCTCGAGGCGATATCAGGGTCTTAATCGAGTATCGATCCTCATGTTCGGTCGTTCGCTTCCGCTGCAGCATGTTGACCGAACAACCACCTACCGTGCGGTCTTTGTCGTCGGGGCCGCTGTCCTTTCCGATCAGGGCGACCGTCCAGCTCGTGAGCTCACGCCCCTTGTTCATCTCCTCGATGAAGTCGGCGATCAACGGACTCATAATTCGGAAGCTAGCCGGGTGCGTTCTATAGTTCCGAAGGAACGAAATTATGCTTAGAGCTGGCACATCTCGCCAAAGGTGACCGTTCCAATTCTGGCCATTCGGTATGAAGAGCTGGTCGTTCAGGTCCTTTGAGGGGCCGAGTTCGGCGATGAAACGACTAGTAGCCTTGAAGTTCGCAGTGATGTCGTCCTTGCGATTGGGAAACACGATGGTCTGCAGCAGATCGCCGGAGTAGGTCAACTGCATCGCGCGAGCGTTCCTCATCTTGGCCCGCGACGTCACCGTGAGCACAGAGTGCGATTTCACGCGCAACCCGAACTGTTTGGGCGTAGCTCCCGCCGCAAACATGTTGTCGAACTCTTGGCGCAACTCTTCGGCGGCATCCGCGATGTGGCCGAACCACTCCACCATTTCCTGCGACGTGTAGAGGCGGCAGACATCGAGGTAACCGTCGCGGTAGCCAAACCAGCGCCCCATCTGCATGAGCGTGTCGTACATGCGTGCAGTTCGCAGGAAGTAGCTCGTGCAGAGACCTTCGAGCGTTAGACCTCTGGCAAGTTTGTCACCGCCGATGGCAATCACCTTGAGGCCGGTGACATCGTTGTCAGCATAATCGAGTGCGTCCTTGGCACTGCCGTTGATCTCGCGTACGCGTATGTCGGACAGCACATTGGGGAGGACGGCACGAATGTCCGCCCACGAGAAGTCCTCCAACGCTTCGCCTTCGACGAGCGCAGAGCGGATCCCCTGCATGCCTGGTAAGAAAGTCTCTTCATATTCCTTGCGCATGAACGCCTCGAGCTCCGCAAGCTCGATACCGCGGGTATAGCGACCCTTCAGATCACGCACGTACGTCGCAACTTGGTTAACGACGGCATTCTGTACCGAAGTGAAGCGGGTAACGTGGATGAGCATCGAGGAATGCTTGCTGCCCTGTCCGCGCAGCTTCCTCACGGAACAGGCATAGACAAAGGAACGGATCGCTTCTGCGAGTGAATCTGGCACACAGTCCTCTCCCTGCCACCGTGGTCGGTATCCGTTCTTGTGCCGTGGCGGCATCCAAGTCTGGAACTCGTTGTCCGACAGGGGGCGGACCATGGGTAGGTCTTCAGGAGTGCTGGAAGCCGATCCAAAGACACGGCCAGGCCCGACGTAGTTCGATGGTGCCGCAAGACTGGTGATGAAGGCTGCTGGGAATAGATCTGGTCCGTGCTCCTGTGTCTCGCCGCGGTCATGAATGAAGATGTTTGCGAAGGGCGTCGCCGTGTAGCCGACATAAGCCTTCCTCGAGAAGTGGTGGAGGATCGAGCGGATCAACCTGTTGATGGTCTTGGGTTTATGTTCGAGATCCGGGGCGCCGAACTCATCCACGATGTCTTCGCCCGTGTCGACCGATCCATGATCGGACTCGTCGTCGATCACTAGTAGAGGCAGGTTAGTGACGAGCTTGCGCCCGGTTTCAGGGTCAACGTGGTTGGCGACACGGTTGCGGATCCAGTGCAGCAGGAGCTCGAGTACTGTCTTGTTCTTTTTGACCACGAACAGCCATGGCCGCTGTTCCGGGCTGATGTTCATCCTCGACGCAGCAACCGTGTTGAAGTCGCCATTGTCGTTTCGATTGGTTGCAGCGTTGGGACGGACAGACAAGTCCTTATCGATCAATCCCACGCCGACCGCAGGGAGCTCATCAGCGTCAGCGATGGTGGCAAAACCCAAGAACCCCTCGTCGAGGCGGATCTGTGTCTGGGCTCTCAGATTGTTGTGCAGGCCGGCCAGCACGATAATGATCTTGTAACCTGCGTCGGCGGCCTTGCAGATCAATCCGGTGTAGTTGCCGGTCTTTCCCGACTGAACGTGACCCACGACCATCCCGCGACGATCCCATGCGCCTTCCCGGGTCGGGTCCTCGAGTTGCGACAGAACTTCATCCGTAGCAAGGTCGAGGGCATCGAGGGCCGTCCAAGGGATGCGTGCTTCCATGTACTCGGAGTAACGCTGCCAGTAGGTCCAGTTCTTCTTCCTTTCCGCCTCGAGCCAAACGACATGGTCCTCACCGCTCGAAAGAGTAGCGTTCTTACCCACCGTACGACTGGATCGGCGGATCAGTTCATCGACGAGCGCGTCGCGATCGACGAGGGTAAAGTCGTCCTCCATCATGATCGCTAGCTTGGTCAGCTCCTTTTCGATCATCTCCGGAGTGACAGGGCTCTGAGCGCGCTCTTCGGCGAGGCGGAGCATGTTCTGCGCCATAGATAGGATTGAATCGAAAGCTTTCAGGTTCGAATTCGTCATTGCGTATCTTTCACTCCAAGGGCTGCAACCAGTTCGAGGTGCCGGTCGAATGGGGGCGTGCGACCGAGCCGTTCGCGCGCCTCGGTCGGGCTGAGTCCGCGAAACTTCACCAGCGCTTCGAATATTGAGGACAACGTTTCCATCACTTCATTGTTAGGTGCTCCGGCGAAACCTGTTCTCGGCGTTTCCTTGTCTTCCGCCGTATCAAGCCAGATGCGTTGAACGGGAACAGTCTCCTCGATGAGCCTTAGTAGAGCGAGGATATCGGGCTTAAGCGCACCGGCGCGATTTAGGATCGACGCTACCAGGTCATGGTCGCGCGCGATTCGGTAGGATGTCCCTTGTGCCGAGCGGCGTACCTGCCATGCCTCTGCTACGGCGTTCGAGCGCGGGCCTGACACCTGCGCAATATGCCCCCTGTGGGCAAAAACCCGCCTCGCTGTGTCGCGTGTTTCCGATGCCAGACGGTTAAGTTGAGATCGCAGTCGTACCGGCGGGCTGGCCGCCGACTTCAGGACATTGATCTTCCAATCGGCGTCCGCGCTGTTCGGTATGTCGAGGCGGATGCGGGCAAGTCTGTGGGCTTCATCGCGTGGCCATGGCTTGCCTCCATCGCCGAGGCCAAGCCAGCCCCCGGCGAGAAGGAGACGCTTGTTGCGGTAGACGTAGAAGCCCTCCTGCTGCGTCCATCCTCCGGGCCCGGCTGCGGCTTCCTGTTCGGTGGGCTTGAGCATGTCGCGATGAGGAAGGACGTGGCATTGAACCGTCACACCTGTGGTGTGGAGAATTCGATACTCAGGGCTTTCGAGCGCCTTGCCGGGATGCCCCATCAGGTATGGGTCCCACGGCTTTACCCCTCTGCCGTTCAGAAGGAGGCGAAGCGTTGGCTGATTGCCGTCGAGGAGACGATGAAAGGTCATCGCAAGATGTGCTTCAACGCGATCCGCGAGCTCGATCATGTCTGTGGCGCCGAATCCATCGGTCACGATGCGGTCGAGCTTCTCCCAGAGGACAACTGTGCCGTGTTCCATCTGTTCGAGTGGCGCAAACAGCTGCTCCGATCCCGAAGCGGGCCCTTCGAAGATCGGCCATTCGAGGCCCGACTCCTGACCGATGAGATCTAGGTCCCAGCGCAGGCACACGACAGGTCCACCGTTCTGCCTACTGGCGACGGTCAGTCGCCGTGCCTGGGAGAAACTCGCGGTCTTCAGACCCAGCCCGAAGCGACCGAGGTCACTAGCAGCGCGTTCAGCCCTCGGATCGCGCGCACCGAACCGCATCCCGGCCTCAAGACTAGCATCGTCCATACCGTCGCCATTATCAACGATCCTTACCCAGCTCTCCGGACCGGCCCATTCGAGATGAACGGCGACCTCGCTCGAGTTCGCCGCGATGGAATTGTCGATGATATCGGCAAGTGCAGTAGGTAGGGAGTAGCCGAGCCCGCGAAGTGACTCGAGCATCGAACCAGCATAGGGAGGTGCATTTCTAACTCCCACGCTATTCAATCCCCATTAGTTTTTTCAAGCGGGCCTTGCGTGCCGGAAGTGATAGACGTTGAAGCGCCTTAGTTTCGATCTGTCGAATGCGTTCGCGTGTCAAATCGTAGTACTTGCCAATTTCTTCGAGGGTCATCTCTTCGTCGCATCCTATTCCGAAGCGCATTTTAATCACAGCCGCTTCACGCGAATCCAACTCAGCCAATGCATCCACTACAATCCTCACAGTTTCTGCATTGTCGAAGATATCTTCATGCTCTTGGGCGGGTAAGAGCTCATCCCAATCCTCGATGCTTTCGGGATATACAGCATTACGGGGTATTTTGCGAAACTCTCGCACTTGATCAGTTGTCCACCCTAGCTCAGTGGCAAGTTCATTGTCCGAAACAGCGCCGTCAGAGCGAATGTCGAGCTTGTCTAGTACGCGATCAAGCATTGTCAAATTGTAATACCGATGCGCAGGTACGCGGACCGATGCACTTTCATCTGCACGCCATCTCGTTAGCGCCTGTTGCATCCAGAAGGTGCAATAGATAACGAACCTATCCCCTCGCGCTGAGTCAAAACGCCTCGTCGATCGCTGCAACCCCGTGTATACCACTTGGAAAACATCTTCCGGGTCTTCGCCTTCCTCCACGTTTCTTGCCGCAAAACGCCTAGCAAAGGGAAGATGCTCGCGGATAAGACGCGCAGTGGCAGCCTCATAGACCGAAATCAGTTTGTCCAGCTGAATGGAGTGTTCGATGCTCCCCATATTTTGCTCTAGGGAGCGGACCAAATCCTTGTGAAACGCCAGAGAGATATCGAGCGCATCGAGCGCATCAAGCGCTTCTCTTCGCTGCTTACCTTCCATCCTGCGACCATTGGCCTGCCAAGACTTAAGGGCTTCCACGGCGGCCATGACTTCGGCCGTCTCCGTGTGGTTCAAACGCGAGGGAGTGATGATCCTCAGCGAGACAGAGTCGGGAGCTCGGTACCCGTTGCGGATGCTGTCGAAGACATCGAGGATCGTTCCGATGGCGGCTTCGGAGGCGAGAATCCCTAGCTGAAGCTCCTGCTTTGCCCTCGCTATTGGCCCCAGCAGCTGCTGTTCGTAGGACTTGTCCATGCTGAATTTTTGCGTGCCTGGCAGCCTCGTTTCACGCGTAAGGGCTGCCTCAATCGCTTCAGCTAGCTCGCCGGACAATATGTCTGAAATGTCCGATCTGGCGTCCCATCGCACAACATCATGCTCGTCAGAATGATCGAAAATATCGAAGCCGGCAGATTCCAAGTTGCGCTGGAGATTAATGCGTAGCTCTTCGAAATCACCATTGCCCTCACAATGGGCGACCAGCCGGTCGACATCATCGAAAGAGCACCATCCCTTCATCAGAGTTTCCTTCGCCCAGGTGATGCATATCTCCGGATTAATCGACAGCCGCGTGCCGGTCTGGAGGACAGCGCGTTTAACCGATTTTCGGCCGCGGTTACGGACCTTCAGGAAGTCATTCTCTGCGCCGTGATCGGCCGCTGCTGCAACGTTAGTGCTGATACCATCACCGGCAATCTGTGCAGTTGACAGGTCGAGATCCCAATCCACCTCCTTGTCATCCCAAACCACAGGTTCCGAACTGACGATCGCAACGAATGACCCCGAAGCCGATTCGCTATTGGATCGGGCGAAGAACTCTTGCGGTTCTATCGCGGACTCGAAATTGAGCAGGTCATCTAATTCGCTATTAGTGTTCTCCAGCATCGCTTCTTGATGCACAGTGCCTAGGCAAACTTCGGACATGGCTACCTCATCCTGAGTGGCCACTACCGCCGCTTCATCCTCCGCTTTATAGGTGGTCTGAAATGCTTCTGTTATTGTCGCATCGCCCGGAGTAGACTCACTTGGCAGTGAGAAGCAGTCATCAGATACGCTCTCATTCACTTGGCCGAAAGCGTCTAGTGCCTGTCTTAGTAGAGCAATGCATTCAGGACATCCACCCTTCTCCGCATAGGCTATGACTCCCCGGCCCTCCGAATCGAGCAGCTCTGGGTTTGCTCCAGCAACCAAAAGCAACCGCACAATGCCCGTCTTTCTTCGTGCGGAAGCAAGCATCAGGGGGGTGGCACCTCCACTGTCCCGGGCATCTAGATCGTCACCCCGCGCAACATGAAGTTTTACAGCGACCTCTACGCCAGCAATCACCGCCATACGGAGCAAAGGGTTTAGTTTCACCACGGTGCTACCCACATGCCCCATGCGTCCGCATCATGAGAAGCTTCCGCAACAATGACTTGAGAAATGAGCTTGCTGTATATGTTTGTTTTCAGGGGCGATTCCTTGTCCATGTTCCCGCTCTCTAAGGCGTACAAATCATGACCACCCTCAAGGCTGACATAAAGATGTCCCTATCGGCACGGTGAGCAATGGGGCGTGAAACCTACCAGAAATCACTTACATAGATATGTCACGAAGAACTTTGCAGTGAAGCTACTCTGTTCACAATATCCACTTGTCATAAGCACGTAAAGTAAAGGAGTGGCGCCGCTGCAGGAGCCTACGGCAATAGCTGACCGTGGCTCGCAGAAAGGTAATTCTCCTCAGCTTGTTAATCAGATCGAAATTTGGGCTCGAGAAGTCAATGATCGTCTTGATGAGACAGCAAATCAGGATGATCTCTGAGTAGGCGAAGCGTTTAGAGCGTCTGGAGGCTAAGTTCTCTCGACCGTTCTCTCCTCCCATGAGAGATATTCCTGAGACGCTCTGACACCCCCATTACCCAGAGAGAAAGCTCAAAACTATGGGCGGAGTTAGTAGGTCGCGAATCTTCATTGGCTGAGGCAGGCTGAAAATTCGCCGTCGTTGCGGGTACCTGCCCCCGAAACTATCTGGCGCTGATTGCGTTGCTCGATAATCTGTCCGGTTCGATCAAATGCCAAGTGACGCTTGGTGGTTTTTTCCTGATCGATAGGCGTCGATGATCGAAGCGACAACAGCTGCGATTTTTCTAGCAAGAAGCGGCGGGACTGCGTTTCCGATTTGTGTGTACTGCTGTGTTCTATTTCCCTCGAAGAAGTAATTGTCAGGAAAAGTCTGCAGTCGAGCCGCTTCGCGAACAGTCAAACTGCGGCACTGACTTGGATCCGGGTGAATGTAGTAGTGGCCATCTTTAGCGATGTGAGCGACGACGGTGGTAGACGGGCCATCTTCCATTTGAACTCTGAAACGGTCACTAAAGGGAACGGAATCGGAAGACACGTTTTCATGAGCTGGTAGGAGTTGGGCAGGGAATTGGTATATTTTTGGTGAGGTGCCGTTCAACCGTGCGTAGCTTGCTGCAAAAATATACCTATGCAGGTCAGAGCGCATATGGCTCCTAGCCTCATGTTGTAATACCCCTTTCAGTCGTGGGTCGAGGAACCACTCGCATTGCTTGGTATTCATTTCTGGAACTACATTCCAAGGTA
The DNA here is from genome assembly GCF_003148705.1 of Pseudomonas sp. OV226. Classification (NCBI taxonomy): domain Bacteria; kingdom Pseudomonadati; phylum Pseudomonadota; class Gammaproteobacteria; order Pseudomonadales; family Pseudomonadaceae; genus Pseudomonas; species Pseudomonas sp. OV226. The sequence continues at coordinate 343,280 of NZ_QGGS01000002.1, forward strand.
CGAATCCACTGCCACTAGATTTCAGCCTCTTTGCGTCTTCAGCAGCACTTTTCACAGCGTCTATCAATTCCCCGCGGCCAGTTTCATAGGATCGGAAAAGGATAGAACTGGCCTCCTCTAACGCGGAGAGCCAGGCTTCGAGAGAATCTCCTCCCCTTGAAATTTTGCTCCGTATTGGAGGGAGCCCTGATAAAGCCTGCCCAACGGTGAAAACCGTTTTGCTGGGTTCCATTACAAACTTTTGCGGACGCTCCAATAGAGCAGGGCAGCTCGAGGCAACGTCAGAGCGAACCCCAAGCAGGATAACCCTGTGTCTAGCCTGAGGAAGACCGTGACGTTCGGCTTGAATGACAAAGTCATGTGGATCTGGTTTCTCCACATCTTTAGGGACGACTAAGGAGCGGATGTTGTACGAAAGACCATCACCAGGAGTCGAGAGGTCCTCGAGAATTTGCTGGAAAATGTTCGAGCCACTGTGCTTCGAGGACAGTATGCCTTTCACGTTCTCCATGACGAAGATCGTCGGTTTGAACTCGCGAATAATGCGCAGATACTCTTTGTAGAGAAAGTGCTTCTCGTCGCTTTCAAACTCCTCTTGGCTCTCACGTGTTCGACGGGCACGTCCTGCTACTGAGTATGCTTGGCACGGCGGGCCGCCAATGAGTACCCATTCATCTGCGCCTATCAAGGCTTCCCTGATCCAATTGTCGACCTCATCGGGCGAAATTTTACCAAGCTCTGCGAGCTTAGCTTCTTGTGCTGCCTCCACTGCTTCTGCCGGTACGTCCGGATGCTTGAAAAGCTCTTCACGAGTAATTTCGCCCCGGATGTATTGGTAGTAAGCCTCCGGTGCTTCACCTTTTGGAAAAGCGCGAAACAATGCGCGGAGGGACAAAGTCGCGTGAGCGACAGGATCTTTCTCTATCGAGACACGTAGCTGAAACTTACGTACTCCCTTCTCAGGGCCACCGATTGAAGAGAATCCCTCCCCGAGTCCGCCCGGGCCGGCAAAGAGGTCGATGACCGGGATAGAATCCTTATATTTCATTGATTTAGTCGATGCGCCTAAGACGAAAATAGAAAAGCGCACTGTAGCGCTCAGGTGAGTTGCGGCCCAAAAGTGACACGCCCTATATGCGTTAAATGGTAACGGTTCACTAGGGTGACGGGCAAGAAATGAACTTTAAGTAGAAATGCCTAATTCCACCGAGTTTAGGTGCGCGGCAAGGCTTCCGGTCCTGTTCATTTTGTAGCAAAGGCCTCAACGATCGGGCTGTCATAACGGTTAGGGTTTTGAGTGGCCATTGAGGTGGAAACTGCTGTAAGTGTCGTAGGAATTTTCTGGGCGTGAGGTGGAAGTGAGTATCCATGGCCGAATAAAAAGCCCCGATCAGATCGGGGCTTTTGCTTTTTCGATTTGTCGATTCACACTGCAATCATCAAATCGCGGCGAGCTCGGAAATCAATCCCAGCTAAGCGCACCACCAGTTTGGTATTCAATCACGCGCGTCTCAAAGAAATTCTTCTCTTTCTTCAAGTCCATAATCTCGCTCATCCAAGGGAACGGGTTCGTAGTCCCTGGATACTCTTCCTTCAAACCAATCTGGCTCAAACGACGGTTAGCGATGAACTTCAGGTAGTCCTCCATCATCGCCGCGTTCATGCCCAACACGCCGCGAGGCATGGTGTCACGAGCGTATTCGATCTCCAGCTGAGTACCCTGCAGAATCATCTGCGAAGCCTCTTCCTTCATCTCGGCATCCCACAAGTGCGGGTTTTCGATTTTGATCTGGTTGATCACGTCGATGCCGAAGTTCAGGTGCATGGATTCGTCGCGCAGGATGTACTGGAACTGCTCGGCGACGCCAGTCATTTTGTTGCGGCGGCCCATGGAGAGGATCTGGGTGAAGCCGCAGTAGAAGAAGATGCCTTCCAGAACGCAGTAGTAGGCGATCAGGTTGCGCAGCAGCTCTTTGTCGGTTTCGACGGTGCCGGTTTCGAACTTCGGATCGGAGATCGAACGGGTGTATTTGAGGCCCCAGGTGGCTTTTTTCGCGACCGATGGGATCTCGTGGTACATGTTGAAGATCTCGCCTTCATCCATGGCCAACGATTCGATGCAGTACTGGTAGGCGTGGGTGTGGATCGCCTCTTCGAACGCCTGGCGCAGGATGTACTGGCGGCATTCCGGGTTGGTGATCAGGCGGTACACGGCCAGGACCAGGTTGTTGGCAACCAGGGAGTCGGCGGTGGAGAAGAAGCCGAGGTTGCGCATGACGATGCGGCGCTCGTCGTCGGTCAGGCCTTCCGGGTCTTTCCAGAGGGCGATGTCGGCGGTCATGTTGACTTCTTGCGGCATCCAGTGGTTTGCGCAACCGTCCAGATACTTCTGCCAGGCCCAGTCGTACTTGAACGGTACGAGTTGGTTGAGGTCGGCGCGACAGTTGATCATGCGCTTTTCGTCGACAGCGACGCGGGCGGAGGCGCCTTCGAGTTCGGCGAGGCCTTCGGCGACGTCGAGGGTGTCCAGGGCAGCTTTGGCACGGGCGATTGCGGCAGAGTCGTTCGCGGTTACGGCGCGAGCTTCTTGAGCGGCGACACCACCAGCGGTGTCGAGTCGGTCCATGTTGGCTTCGGTCGCGTGGCCGGCGTTAGCGCCTTTTACCACGGCTTCGCCGCTGTCTTCTTTGTCGAATTCGTCCCAGCTCAGCATGACGTGTCGTCTCCTGCGTGAGGGCCAGATGCCCGTGTGAAAACTGAAAGGTTGGTTTTTCACACGGCCGTACTGGCCGCGTTGGATAGCGTTTTTTGCAGCGGTACACGCAGGCAAATAAACATAATATTGTACGGGGTTCCGAGAGCCGCTGATGGCGCTGCAGTCGTTGGCGACGTCGCTTTGGGCTTCGGACTGGCTTTCATCCCTGTAAGGGAATATTACAGGCCCGTTTAAGGCGGCATTATAGGGAAATTTTTGCGGCCGTGGTGGGGCGAATCCGCGCATGGAGCGGTCGAGAAGGAGGGTTTTTCGGTCGGAGCGAGGGTTTATAGGGCTTTGGCTGGAGATTGCGGGTGCAGATTTTTTTTCATAAATTTTGATGAATTGATTTCTTGTTCAAAAAACAGCCAGAAAATCAGGTTTTTCACTACATGTTGTGTTTTGAGCCGGTTTCCGGTGGCTCCAGACACAACTATGCCCGACCGAAGTCGGGCTGTAAGTCACGCTCGATGATCAGCTCAGGCGAGCGGCACCGACGTGGTCTGTGCCATCAGCAGCAACCTTGGCAGCACCAGTGTGATCGAAGCCATCGGCGGCGAGTTTGGCAGCGCCAGTGTGATCGAAGCCGTCCGAAGCAAGTTTGCCGGCGTCAATATGGTCTGCGCCATCGGCGGCGAAAGAGGCCGAGCCGGAGTGATCGTAACCATCAGCAGCGACAGCCGCTTCAGTGGTGTAAGAAGCCGAGCCGGTGCGGTCGTAGCCGTCGGCGGCAAAAGTGTTGGCGGCCAGGACGGACAGGGTCAGGGCGAAGATCAATTTGGTTTTCATGGTGGTGGCTCCAGGTTTGTGGACGTTTTGTGCCTTGGGTGTGGAATTCATACTACGCCAGCTATTTCGATTAAAAAGCGCAAATAAACGCTTAAAACAATCGAACAAATCGATATTCAAGGTTCGGCGCTGCATTGGCCTGGAAGGGCGGGCGAATGGGTCGAACCTTGGGGGGAAGTGAGAGCCGGGAATTAGCCGTTAGAGCAGCCGTTGCCCATGATGCTGTAGCGCAAAATATGGCGTTGGCCCTTGGAGTCGTCGTATTCCATTTTCATCGGGACAACTTCACACACGTTTGGTACTTCGCTCATGGAGACAACTTTGGCGATGTCCAGGTGGGTGGAGTAAGTGTATTCCTCAACTACCGGTTGTTGCTGTGCGACATCAGTCGGGGCCTCGTCTGCCATGGCGGTTGCGCACAGGCTGCTGAGGACCAGAACTAATAAAGCTTTCATTTCGGATTTACCTTTTAGAGGTCGAATGGGGTCACGCAACCTTTGTGGGGTTGCGTGTGGAGCTTGGTTACCGGAGTGCTTGATTAACGGCCTTCGTGGGGGCTGCAACTTGGTTAATCAGATTGCCTTGTTGGCGTGGCAGATTTTAGGCGTGGGGGTTTCAATCATATAGCCGTGGTTTTGATAAACACTTTTGACAGATTTCGTAACAATCCACGTAAACAGCCCCGTCTATCCAGGACAACGCACGACGTGTAGCAGCTGGCGAAGCCTGCGTCCGGCTGCGCAGCAGTCGTATATCCGGCTAAACGCGGTCTGCCTGATACACCGCAATTGCTGATTTTACGACTGCTGCGCAGCCGGACGCAGGCTTCGCCAGCTGCTACAGACCGCATTGTGGCGGGGGGTTGAAACACCCTGAAAGAGGCGTGGTAGTTGGGGTTGCGGGCTATTCACGACATTTTGTAGGGGCTTGTTACTACCATCGTCGAATGGTTCTATAGGCCCGGCACGGCTAAAACGGTGCCATACAAAAACAACTATTCCACCGAGGTAAGAAAGATGAGTGCGGCTTCCCTGTATCCCGTTCGTCCCGAGGTTCTGGCTAATACGCTGACTGACGAGGCGACCTACAAGGCCATGTACCAGCAATCGGTCGTCAACCCGGACGGTTTCTGGCGCGAACAGGCCAAGCGCCTCGACTGGATCAAGCCTTTCACCACGGTGAAGCAGACCTCCTTCGACGATCACCATGTCGACATCAAATGGTTCGCCGACGGCACGCTGAACGTTTCCTACAACTGCCTCGACCGTCACCTGGCCGAGCGCGGTGATCAGATCGCGATCATTTGGGAAGGGGATGACCCCGCCGAAAGCCGCAACATCACTTACCGCGAACTGCACGAACAAGTCTGCAAGTTCGCCAACGCCCTGCGTGGTCAGGACGTACACCGCGGCGACGTGGTGACTATCTATATGCCGATGATCCCTGAAGCCGTGGTTGCCATGCTGGCCTGTACCCGGATCGGCGCGATTCACTCGGTGGTGTTCGGCGGTTTCTCCCCGGAAGCCCTGGCCGGTCGCATCATCGACTGCAAATCCAAAGTGGTGATCACCGCTGACGAAGGCGTTCGTGCCGGCAAGAAAATCCCGCTCAAGGCCAACGTCGACGACGCGCTGACCAACCCGGAAACCAGCAGCATCCAGAAGGTCATCGTGTGCCAGCGCACCGGTGGCGAGATCAAGTGGAACCAGCATCGCGACATCTGGTACGAAGACCTGATGAAAGTGGCGGGCACCGTGTGCGCGCCTAAAGAGATGGGTGCCGAAGAAGCGCTGTTCATCCTTTACACCTCTGGCTCCACCGGCAAGCCGAAGGGCGTGCAGCACACCACCGGCGGTTATCTGCTGTATGCGGCCATGACCCATGAGCGTGTGTTCGACTATCGTCCGGGCGAAATCTTCTGGTGCACCGCCGACGTCGGCTGGGTCACGGGCCACAGTTACATCGTCTACGGCCCGCTGGCCAACGGCGCGACCACGTTGCTGTTCGAAGGCGTGCCGAACTACCCGGACATCACCCGTGTGGCGAAGATCGTCGACAAGCACAAGGTCAACATCCTCTACACCGCACCAACGGCGATCCGCGCGATGATGGCCTCGGGCACCGCCGCTGTTGAAGGCGCCGATGGCAGCAGCCTGCGTCTGCTGGGTTCGGTCGGCGAGCCGATCAACCCGGAAGCCTGGGACTGGTACTACAAGAACGTCGGCAAGTCCCGTTGCCCGATCGTCGATACCTGGTGGCAGACCGAAACCGGCGGCAACATGATGAGCCCGTTGCCGGGCGCTCACGGCCTCAAGCCGGGTTCGGCGGCACGTCCGTTCTTTGGTGTGGTGCCGGCCCTGGTGGATAACCTGGGCAACATCATCGACGGCGTTGCCGAGGGCAACCTGGTGATTCTCGATTCGTGGCCAGGCCAGGCACGTACGCTGTTTGGCGATCATGACCGTTTCGTCGACACTTACTTCAAGACCTTCCGCGGCATGTATTTCACCGGTGACGGTGCCCGTCGCGATGCCGATGGTTACTACTGGATCACCGGTCGCGTGGACGATGTACTCAACGTGTCCGGGCACCGCATGGGCACCGCCGAAATCGAAAGTGCGATGGTTGCTCACCCGAAAGTCGCCGAAGCGGCGGTGGTCGGGGTGCCGCACGACATCAAGGGGCAGGGCATTTATGTCTACGTCACCCTGAACGGTGGCGAAGAGCCGAGCGAGCAACTGCGCCTGGAGCTGAAAAATTGGGTGCGTAAGGAGATTGGTCCGATCGCTTCGCCGGATGTGATCCAGTGGGCACCGGGGCTGCCGAAGACTCGTTCGGGCAAGATCATGCGCCGGATTCTGCGCAAGATTGCCACGGCCGAGTACGACGGGTTGGGGGATATCTCCACCCTGGCGGATCCGGGTGTGGTGCAGCATTTGATTGATACGCACAAGACCATGCACGTCGCGTAAGCGCCGGCGGTAGCGTCATCGAAGCCCCGCCAGGTGTTGAGCCTGGCGGGGCTTTTTTGTGCCGATCGTTCCCATGCTCCGCGTGGGAATGCCGCCCGGGACGCTCCGCGTTCCTTGAGGTGCGTGACGCGGAGCGTCACTGGATGCATTCCCACGCAGAGCGTAGGAACGATCAGCGCCACATAAACACCAGCCAATAATTATCGGCCTACCACGTCAGTCATTTCCCACTGTTACCCATCCCCCTTCAAGTAACTGAATGTGTAACCGCACGCGCCAATTCGAGGCATAGGGAAACGCCAAGCCCCATTCCTGGACCTCTTTAGCCCCCCCTGGAAAATAAGAACTAACGCCAAGCTTGCCGGATTAGAAGGGTTTGCCAATAATAGGCCCGCAATTTGCTACATAGATCGGTTCACTGTCTTTTGCTCCTGCATGATTTTGCAGGGCTGTCAACGCGCTCAGGCGGCTTTCTCGGTGCTTCTGTAATTAGTTGTCGCATTGAAGAAATATCGGCTTCGGGCCTGTCGTTAGAATGCCGGTCACTCGCTCGTCAGTGTCCGTGTTGAAAATCAACACGCGATTCCCAGGGCGCAGCAATCGCTTTTGTGGTTCTACTCACTCGCATATTGGGCTGTCGCTCACTCTGCCGTTTTTGCCCTTTACCGATGGAGTCCCAAGATGAAGAAACTCGTGCTGCTTGGCGCCCTGGCACTGTCCGTGCTGTCTCTGCCAACCTTCGCCGATGAAAAGCCTCTGAAAATTGGTATCGAAGCGGCTTACCCTCCGTTCGCTTCCAAAGCACCGGACGGCAGCATCGTTGGTTTCGACTACGACATCGGCAACGCCCTGTGCGAAGAGATGAAGGTCAAGTGCGTGTGGGTCGAGCAAGAGTTCGACGGTCTGATCCCGGCCCTCAAAGTGCGCAAGATCGACGCGATCCTGTCGTCCATGTCGATCACTGAAGACCGCAAGAAGTCTGTCGACTTCACCAACAAGTACTACAACACCCCGGCTCGCCTGGTCATGAAGGCCGGCACTCAAGTCAGCGACGGCCTGACTGAATTGAAGGGCAAGAACATTGGCGTGCAGCGTGGTTCGATCCACGAGCGTTTCGCCCGTGAAGTCCTGGCCCCGCTGGGTGCCGAGGTCAAGCCTTACGGTTCGCAGAACGAAATCTACCTCGACGTGGCCGCCGGTCGCCTCGACGGCACCGTGGCAGACGCTACGCTGCTGGATGACGGTTTCCTGAAAACCGACGCTGGCAAAGGCTTCGCCTTCGTTGGCCCGGCCTTCACCGACGTCAAATACTTCGGCGACGGCGTAGGTATCGCTGTTCGCAAGGACGACAAGGCTGATCTGGACAAGCTCAACGCTGCCATCGCTGCCATTCGTGAGAACGGCAAGTACAAGCAAATCCAGGACAAGTACTTCGCCTTCGATATCTACGGCAAGTAATACGTCCAAGCGACAAGTCCGAAATGGCGCAAGCAACAGGATCTCTGAGGTTTGCGCCATTTTTTCATCCCAACTTTCGAGGACCTGAATCATGTTGAAAGGCTACGGGGCTGTCATCCTCGATGGCGCATGGCTGACGCTTCAGCTCGCCTTGTCGTCCATGGCCCTGGCCATCGTTCTGGGTCTGATCGGCGTTGCGCTGCGTCTGTCGCCGGTTCGCTGGCTGGCCTGGCTGGGCGATCTGTACTCCACGGTGATCCGCGGTATTCCCGATCTGGTGTTGATCCTGCTGATTTTCTACGGCGGTCAGGACCTGCTCAACCGCGTCGCACCGCTGCTGGGCTTTAACGACTACATCGACCTGAACCCGTTGGCCGCCGGTATCGGCACCCTGGGTTTCATCTTCGGTGCGTACCTGTCGGAAACCTTCCGTGGCGCCTTCATGGCGATCCCGAAGGGGCAGGCAGAAGCTGGCATGGCGTACGGCATGAGCAGTTTTCAGGTGTTCTTCCGGGTCTTGGTGCCACAGATGATTCGCCTGGCGATTCCGGGCTTTACCAATAACTGGCTGGTCTTGACCAAGGCCACCGCGTTGATTTCGGTGGTGGGCCTGCAAGACATGATGTTCAAGGCCAAGCAGGCGGCAGATGCCACCCGCGAGCCTTTCACCTTCTTCCTCGCAGTGGCGGCGATGTACCTGGTGATCACCAGCGTCTCGTTGCTGGCATTGCGTCACCTTGAGAAGCGCTACTCGGTAGGCGTAAGGGCGGCTGATCTATGATCTTCGACTACAACGTCATTTGGGAGTCCTTGCCGCTGTACCTCGGCGGCTTGGTGACTACCCTCAAATTGCTCGCGCTGTCGCTGTTTTTCGGCCTGCTGTGCGCCTTGCCGCTGGGCTTGATGCGCGTCTCGAAAAACGCCGCCGTCAACATGAGCGCCTGGCTCTACACCTACGTGATCCGCGGCACGCCGATGCTGGTGCAGCTGTTTTTGATCTACTACGGGTTGGCGCAATTCGAAGCAGTCCGTGAAAGCTTCCTGTGGCCGTGGCTGTCCAGCGCAACGTTCTGTGCGTGCCTGGCCTTTGCCATCAACACCAGCGCCTACACCGCTGAAATCATCGCCGGCAGCCTGCGTGCTACGCCGAACGGCGAGATCGAAGCCGCCAAGGCCATGGGCATGTCGCGCTACAAAATGTACAAGCGAATCCTGTTGCCATCGGCCCTGCGCCGGGCGTTGCCGCAGTACAGCAACGAAGTGATCATGATGCTGCAGACCACCAGTCTGGCGTCCATCGTGACCCTGATCGACATCACCGGTGCCGCGCGCACGGTCAACGCCCAGTTCTACCTGCCGTTCGAAGCCTACATCACCGCCGGCGTGTTCTACCTGTGCCTGACCTTCATTCTGGTGAAGCTGTTCAAACTGGCCGAGCGCCGCTGGCTGGGCTACCTGGCCCCGCGGAAGCACTGATATGGAACGCATCGATCATGCATTGCCGTGGAGCCACCTGGGCAGCGAACGCCAGATTTCGGTGTTCCGCTTCGGCCGCGGCGAGCGCAAGGCCTACATTCAGGCCAGCCTGCACGCCGATGAACTGCCGGGGATGCGCACGGCCTGGGAGCTGAAAAAGCGCCTGGCCGAACTCGAAGCCCAGGGCTTGCTCAACGGCGTGATCGAACTGGTGCCAGTGGCTAATCCGATGGGCCTCGGCCAATTGGTTCAAGGCAATCATCAAGGGCGTTTCGAAGCGGGCAGCGGCAAGAACTTCAACCGTGATTTCGTCGAGTTGAGTGCGCCGGTTGCGGCTGCGTTGGCTGGAAGTCTTGGTGATGATGCGCATGCCAACATTCGCTTGATCCGTCAGGCGATGGCTGATCATCTGGCCGTATTGCCAGAGGCGAGCAGCCAGTTGCAAGGCATGCAACGCATCTTGCTCAGCCACGCCTGCACGGCTGACGTGGTGCTGGATTTGCATTGCGATTCGGAAGCGGCGCTGCATATGTACGCGCTGCCACAACACTGGCCGCATTGGCGTTCGTTGGCCGCGCACCTGAATGTGCGGGTCGGCCTGCTGGCGGAAGATTCCGGTGGCAGTTCGTTCGACGAAGCCTGCTCGCTGCCATGGTTGCGTTTGTCGCGCCTGTTCCCGGAGGCGCAGATTCCACTGGCGTGTCTGGCGACTACCATTGAATTAGGTGGTCAGGCTGATACCGGTCGCGCTGAGTCTGAGGCTCACGCTGAAGGCATTCTGGCGTTCCTCGCCGAACAGGGCTTGATCAGCGGTGAATGGCCGAAACCTGCGCAAGAGCCTTGCGAAGGCATGCCGTTCGAAGGCACTGAATTGTTGTTTGCACCGCACCCTGGTGTGGTGAGTTTTCTGCGTAAACCCGGTGAGTGGATCGAAACCGGTGACGAGATTTTTGAAGTGATCGATCCGTTGTCGGATCGGGTCAGCACGGTGTGTGCTGGTACGTCCGGGGTGCTGTTTGCCATTGAACGGCTGCGTTATGCCCAACCCGGTTTCTGGCTGGCCAAGGTGGCGGGGCGCGAAGCGCTGCGTCACGGGCGCTTGCTCAACGACTGACTGACTGTTTTTGTGAGAACCGACCGCATGTACAAACTTGAAGTCCAAGACCTGCATAAACGCTATGGCAGTCACGAAGTGCTCAAGGGCGTGTCCCTGAAAGCGGCGGCTGGCGATGTGATCAGCATCATCGGCTCCAGTGGCTCCGGCAAAAGTACCTTCCTGCGCTGCATCAACCTGCTGGAGCAGCCGCACGCGGGCAGGATTCTGCTCAACAACGAAGAGCTGAAACTGGTCGCCAACAAGGACGGCGCGCTGAAAGCGGCCGACCCGAAACAGCTGCAACGCATGCGTTCGCGCCTGTCGATGGTGTTCCAGCATTTCAACTTGTGGTCGCACATGACCGCGCTGGAAAACATCATGGAAGCGCCGGTTCACGTGCTGGGCATGTCCAAGGCCGAAGCCCGCGAAAAAGCCGAGCACTACCTGAACAAGGTGGGCGTGGGTCATCGCAAGGACGCTTACCCGGGCCACATGTCCGGCGGCGAACAGCAACGCGTGGCGATTGCCCGTGCGCTGGCGATGGAACCTGAGGTGATGCTGTTTGACGAACCGACCTCGGCACTCGACCCGGAGCTGGTCGGCGACGTGCTGAAAGTCATGCAGGCCCTGGCCCAGGAAGGCCGGACCATGGTGGTGGTGACGCACGAAATGGGCTTTGCCCGTGAAGTGTCGAACCAACTGGTGTTCCTGCACAAAGGTGTCGTTGAAGAAAGTGGCAATCCGCGTGAGGTGCTGGTCAATCCCCAGTCCGAACGTCTGCAACAATTCCTCTCGGGCAGCTTGAAGTAATCAGGGCTGCCGTTGTGCACCGCGATAGTGCATGCTTCGCAGTCTGAAAGCTGGCCCCGATTTACTGTGGGAGCTGGCTTGCCTGCGATGGCGGTGGGCCAGTTGGCATCTTTGGCACTGATACACCGCTATCGCAGGCAAGCCAGCTCCCACATTTGATCTTTGCTGGCTTTGAGATTTGTGTTCATTTCCGGGCTAGCATTGGCCCATGCCTTCATCACCGTTCTTCGTTTCGGATTGCCCGCCATGACTGCCCATCGAATTGGTTTCCTGATTTGGCCCAGCACTAAAGCCCTGACGCTTGCGCTGGCTGAGGAGGCCTTGCGTGTTGCCCAGCGTGTGCACCCGGACGTGGTTTACGAACTGTCGTTTTTGCAGGCTGAACCGCCGACCGAAGGCGCCTGGCAATTGCCGGGTGAGCCCTGGGCCGGCAAGCTCGAAAACTTCCAGAAGCTGTTTCTACTCGCCGATGAGCCGCCGACTGCACTTGCGCCGGCGCTCAGCAGTGCGTTGAAACAGCTGGTGCGGGCCGGTTGCGTGATTGGCGGTTTGTCGGCCGGTGTTTACCCGTTGGCGCAATTGGGTTTGCTCGACGGCTATCGTGCTGCCGTGCATTGGCGCTGGCAGGACGATTTCGCCGAACGTTTTCCGAAAGTCATCGCCACCAGCCACCTGTTCGATTGGGATCGCGATCGTCTGACCGCGTGCGGCGGCCTGTCGGTACTCGACCTGTTGCTGGCCGTGCTGGCCCGTGATCACGGCGCCGAACTGGCGGGTGCCGTGTCGGAAGAACTGGTGGTCGAGCGCATTCGCGAAGGCGGCGAGCGTCAACGCATTCCTTTGCAAAACCGTCTCGGCTCCAGCCATCCGAAGCTCACCCAAGCGGTGTTGCTGATGGAGGCCAACATCGAAGAGCCGTTGACCACCGACGAAATCGCCCAGCACGTGTGCGTGTCCCGTCGACAGTTGGAGCGCATCTTCAAGCAGTACCTCAACCGTGTGCCGAGCCAGTATTACCTGGAGTTGCGCTTGAACAAGGCGCGGCAGATGTTGATGCAAACCAGCAAGTCGATCATCCAGATCGGCCTGTCGTGTGGCTTTTCCTCGGGGCCGCATTTCTCTAGCGCCTACCGCAACTTCTTTGGTGCCACGCCGCGCGAAGATCGCAACCAGCGGCGTAGCAGCAGTCCGTTCGAATTGTCGTCAGTGCCGTCCGAGCGCGGCTGACAGTGCGCGCCGCGCCCGGACATGCAGGCTGCTTTACTCGTCTACTTCGGAACCACCAGACGTCGATATCTCCATCTGGCCTTGGTTGATGACATCTTCCACACCGAAATCCACTCCAGTGCGCTCGAAGTAACTGACCAGCCGTGACAGGCTCTCCACGGAAAACCGGTTGCCTCTGAAATTGATGTTCTCTGCGATTTTCAGTGGCAACTCCAGAATTTCGCTGGGCACTTCGGTGATTGCGTTTGCGCTCAGGTCTGCCCATTCCAGTTCACTCATTTGCATCAGCCCGTGCGGTAGTTCGGTGATGCCGGTGTCATTGAGCAGGATGGTCTCCAGGCTGCTCATTTGGCTCAGGTCGGGTGCTTGCTCCAGCCTGTTGTAGCCCAGGTCCAGATACTCCAATTGTTCCATTGCCGCCAATGCACTGACTGAATCAGTGGTCAAGCGGACGCGGCAATGTGGCAGCGATAACGACCGGAGTTGACCCATCTTGAACACGGCTTCCGGTATTTCTCCGAGATTGCAGTAGCGCAATCTGAGGTTTTTGAGCTTGGGGAAAGACTCCAGGAAGCGCCCGATGCGCGTTACGCCATCGGCACTCTGCAGTTCCACCGACGAAACATGATCAAAGTTGGCGCTCAGGGTTGGCAGTTCTCCATGGACAGGCGATCGGATGACCAGCTCGTAGCCGGGTTCAAGTGACGAATCAAACTCATCCAGTTCCGTTTCCTTGCGCCAGCACTGCTCCAGTAGGTGCTTGAGTTCGTCGCGGCTTGAATGTTCGAAAAACTCTTGCAATGCGGTGAAGGGTTCACCTGTCAGGGGGTGATAGGGTGGCAAGTTGGCGGTCCAGGTGGACAGATCGACTTGGAGCTGACTCAGTTCCTGCTCAAGACGGGTCAATTCGATCCGGCCGTCTTCCAGCGTACCGGGCAAGTCATACACAAATTCGCTCGCCTGCTCGACCTCCATGCCCGGATACAGCGCTCTGACGCGGACAATATCTGCCTCAGGGGCGTAGGCACCCAAATCAAAGGAAGTGCTGAAGTATTGCTGTTTGATCAGCTGTCGCGCGGCGTTGGACAGGGGATTGTGTGTGAGATAAACGCCTTGTTTTTCATACACCGCACTGTCGAACAATTCAGTGGGTAGATCAGTGATTTTATTGTCCAGCAACATCAGCGATTCAAGGTGCGGGCTTCGGAACGCGCCGCGAGGGAATTTGGACAGGCCCGTGTCACTCAGGTCCACCTGGACCAGATCGGGCATCGATTCGAGGCTCGGGACTCCATCAATCGAATTGCGATAGAGGTCCAGTGAAGTCAGTTTGTTCAGCGATTGCAGCTTCGACCAATTGGCGGCGTCAAAGTTGATCCCGCAGTCGCTCAGCACCAACGCGTCGAGGCTGGTCATCCGGGGGATGGCGTCGGGCAGTGTGCTCAGATGGAAGCGGCGCAGTTCGAGACGGCGCAGCCCTTTGAAGTGTTCTAAAAAAGCCGGGATGCCCTGGGGGGCGAAATGACCCTCGAGCGACAGTGTGGACACGTGGTTGAAATCGGCATTCAGGGTCGGCAGATCGCCCGGGACCGGATCCACAAAGGTGAGCACATAGCGCTCGACGCCATCCTCGGAGTCCAATTCCCGATCAGTTTGCCGGCACCACGCTCGCTGGATTTCCCGGGCCAGCAACTTGCGATTACGCTGGGCGATCTGGCGATCCAAATCGTTCAGCGCGAGCCCTGTTTCGGCGTCGGTGGTGGGCGCGTCGAGTACCCAGCCATTCAAATCTTGACGAAGCCGGGCCAATTCGCTGGCCAGGCGCGAAAGTTCGAAGCGAGCGCCATCAGGGTGACGTTGTAACCTCAGAACCATGGACCGGAGCTCTTCCTCGTTGAGCGAGGGATAAACCTCACGAACCCGGTCGTCGAGCGTTGGCGCCATGCCGACGCGGCGGGTGTAACCCTCGGTGCCGCCGGGCAGGCGCATGGTGGTGGGGTCGTAAAAGGGTTTTCGATGAGGGTTTTTCGCAAACAGAGTGCGCAGGCCCGGTTGTTCCAGTGCGTGTTCTGCAAGGCGCTGTTTGAATCTACGGCTGCCCCCCATCGCGGCGCGCTCTGCGTCTGGCAGTGCCTGAAGCAGGGTGTGGTAAAAGTCGCCGGGAGTGGCATCGTTATCGTGAAGTCGATAGCTACCGTCTACGGTGCGCACCAGTGTTTTGAGGTTTGGAGCGTCGACGCGGCCCATGCTGTCGCGCAGGGCGCCCTCCTGTGAAAAATCCCTGACTTCAAGGCGCAGGTCAGTGGGCCAGTCGGGCAGTGTGTTCAGGCTGTGCAGCGCCAATTGATGAGTGTCTGCGGTTTCCAGTGCGTCACGAAAAAGTCCTTCGTAAGCCCGGGTAATACGCACCGCCTCCATGGCTTTCAGTGCGACGTCCTTCAGGCGTTGAGGCACTGTTCCGTTATGCAGTTGCGTCAGCTCGGTGCCCGATGCGTTGCTGGCCAGTTCTTGTGCGATGTCTGTCGGCAGCCCTTGGGTGTTGGCCTGAAGTACTTGAACTGGCCGATCCGTGGTTTTCTCCAGCGCCCGATAGCGTGATTCGAATAGCGATTTGCGTTGGCTGAGCGCCCGATCGTAATCGGGGTGTTCGGTGTGGTTCTGGTCAATCAGGTTTTGAATGTCACGATCGATTTTGAAGCGCTTGATCGTGTCGGTCAGAAGTGAGGGCGGGCGATGGTTCTCGACATGAATCTCCCGTAGCACATTGTCGTGATAGCCACTGATGCGCAGGATCGCTTCGCGTTCGGTGCGGCTGAAGGATTCGACGCTATGCCCGAGGCGATGCATTACGGTATCGCGGTCCCAGCTCAGCGGCTGTTCCAGCTCGGTCGTCCAGGCACCGTGGCCGTTGTGGCGCAAGGTGGGCTGATAGGCGTCGACCCGGTCGGGATGCTCGATCTTGAACGTACCTGTCCTGGCATTCGATTGCACGGCGTACAGCTTTCCCTCGAGGGGCAGCAGCGTCTTGTTCTCGTGTCGGTACAGGCCAAGGTCATCGGGTTGCAAGCCAGCGGGCAAGTCGATGGTTTGTTCGTAGCGGGTGAGGTCCGGATTCCAGTAACGGGTTTTTCCGTCCGGGCCCGGCACCGGCTTGAGCGGCTCGATCAGCGCCACTGATTCAGGGGAAAGCAGGCGCTGGAAGGTGCGGGCGGCAATGGCGCTGCCGATCACAAATGTTCCCGTTTGAACCACGGTTTCGACGACGCTCAACAGTTGCCTGAACGCTTCTGTTTTTTGGTCTTCGGCCCAGTCCACGATACCTTCGAAGGTTTCGTCGAGGACCTGATAGGCCATGTAGGCCAGCATCAATTCGCCGAGGAAGGGCACGAACGGCAAGGCGACGAACGTTGCGACTTCCAGGACCGCCGAGGCCACTTTGCTGAAGGCGTCCCACTGTGCCCAGCGTGCGTTCTGGTCGGCGCGAGCGGTGGAGACGGCAACGGTGCTTGCATCATTGAGGATCTTGTTCAGCTGCCGCTGATAGAGGTGGTTCCACAGTCCCGCCCTGAACGGGGTCATCGAAAACCGTAGATTGGGATGATCGATCGGGGTTTCCCGCCAGCTCGGCAGTGGGTCACCACGGGTATGCCGATGCCAGGTGACGGCCTGCAGGCGACGATTGAGATCAGCAAAGAAATAGCCCCGTTCGTGGTGATCGACGAATCGACTGAAAAACGCTTGATAAGCGGGTGAGCGCAGCTTGTGGGTCAGTTCATTCATGAACGCCACGGTGTCGGGGTATTGCTTGAGCGGATGCTCCGGATCATCGGGGATGTAGGCGATGATCCGGGTGGCCTTGGTTGTGTGGCTCGATTTGGCGCTGAACACGATGATGCCGGTCAGCGATGACGACATCATTCTCAGGTCGTGACAGTGCAGGGGATAACCGTCCAGTGGCATGGGCGCGCGCCCCTCGAGCAATCGCTCGATTGCGTTATAGGCATCGTCCTCGATATCCCGGCGGGCATGAGCCAGCTTCAGCGCAGAGCGAAGTGCTGCCTGGTTTGTTTGGCCGACCTTCGATTTCAAAACAGCCCCGGCTACCCGGTTGGTCAGCCCCAGATTGTCTTTGAGATAGGCGTTGTATTGGCCGCCGATATCCAGTTCGCGGCACAGCTGGGTGAAGGCCTGGATCGTGAGTTTGCGAGAGACCTCGGGCAACGTATCGAACTGCCCTGTGGGCGACGGTGCGCTGATGAAGGTGGAGTCAGCCTCATAAGCGCCGGCCTCGGCCTCTGATGGCTGAAAGTTGTGCAGCGCCGCGTCGAGCATCGACACCGTCCAGGTGCGGGCGGCACCGGTCTTGATCGCAAACCAGGGTGTGGTCAGAGGGATGTACAGACGCAGGAAGGTGGTTTTGACATCCAGATCCAGGTCGAAGCGGGTTTTCAGCGCTGAGGCCAGAATCGGCTCTGCGTAATCCTGAGCGTTTTGCACCTTCGCCAACATCGATCCCAACCGGTTTCGTTCGGTCCAGTGCGTCTGGCTTGAGCTTTTCAGCACCAGGTGTTGCAGACGCGAAGCGGTGCGATGCCAGGGAGGCGCTACAAGGCTGGCGCTCTTCAGCGCGCCGCGCGTTTCGGTCGATGCCTCTAATAGCCATGCGGGCAGGTTTTGGTAAACGTGATGAAAGTGAGAGTCCGGTTGCGAGGCGGGCTCAAAATCGTCTTGATTCATGCGCTATTCCTTTAGCGTTTGGATTAGCCGCCAGCAAAACAGATGATGATGAGTGGCGTGCGGTACATATTTACCGCACCGTTCATCAGGCCTGCCTATAACCTGCGCCGGCAGTTTAAACTGCGCCTTTGCGACGCTATATGTCGCATTGCCGTAAACCCGGCTGAATCCGGGGTTTGCGCTATAAGAAGTTGTCGCTTGGCGGCAAGGCCGGGCTGAAAACTGTCCTTACAATCCCCTCATCGCTCGCCAGTTTCAGGCGAGTGTTCCTCTTCAGGAGACTCCGATGTCCGTTGAGCACGCTGCGGTACAACGCGCCGATTTCGACCAGGTAATGGTTCCCAACTACGCGCCTGCCGCTTTCATCCCCGTGCGTGGTGCCGGTTCCCGCGTCTGGGACCAGTCTGGCCGCGAGCTGATCGACTTCGCCGGCGGAATTGCCGTTAACGTATTGGGCCACGCACACCCTGCGCTGGTCGGTGCCTTGACCGAGCAGGCGAACAAGCTGTGGCACGTGTCCAACGTGTTCACCAATGAGCCGGCCCTGCGCCTGGCGCATAAGCTGATCGACGCTACCTTTGCTGAGCGCGTGTTCTTCTGTAACTCCGGCGCCGAAGCCAACGAGGCCGCTTTCAAGCTGGCCCGTCGGGTCGCCTTCGATCGCTACGGCAGCGAGAAGTACGAAATCATCGCCGCGCTGAACAGCTTCCACGGCCGTACCCTGTTCACTGTGAACGTCGGTGGCCAGTCGAAGTACTCCGACGGCTTCGGTCCGAAAATCACCGGCATCACCCACGTGCCTTACAACGATCTGGCGGCTTTGAAAGCGGCCATTTCCGACAAGACCTGCGCCGTTGTGCTGGAACCGATCCAGGGTGAGGGCGGCGTATTGCCGGCCGAACTGGCTTACCTGCAAGGCGCCCGCGAACTGTGCACCGAGCACAATGCGCTGCTGGTGTTCGACGAAGTGCAAACCGGTATGGGCCGCAGCGGCAAGCTGTTCGCCTACCAGCACTACGGCGTGACCCCGGACATCCTGACCAGTGCCAAGAGCCTGGGCGGCGGTTTCCCGATCGCAGCCATGCTGACCACCGAAGACCTGGCCAAACACCTGGTCGTCGGCACCCACGGCACCACCTATGGCGGTAACCCGCTGGCGTGTGCGGTTGCTGAAGCGGTGATCGACGTGATCAACACGCCTGAAGTGCTGGCCGGCGTCAACGCCAAGCACGACAAGTTCAAGGCACGCCTGGAGCAGATTGGCGAGAAGTACGGCCTGTTCACTCAGGTCCGTGGCCTGGGTCTGCTGATCGGTTGCGTGCTGAGCGATGCCTGGAAGGGCAAGGCCAAGGACATCTTCAACGCCGCCGAGCGTGAAGGCCTGATGATTCTGCAAGCCGGCCCGGACGTGATTCGTTTCGCCCCGAGCCTGGTGGTTGAAGACGCCGATATCGATGCCGGCCTGGACCGCTTCGAACGTGCTGCTGCGAAGTTGACTCAAGCCTGATAGACCCTTCGACGCCTGACTATTCAGGCGTCGAATCAATTTTTTGTGCCGGGCTTAGTAAGTGTGGGAGCGGGCTTGCCCGCGATGAGGGCCTGACAGCCGACTTCATTGTTATCTGACAGGACGCTATCGCGGGCAAGCCCGCTCCCACATGAGCCGGGCATTTTACTTATGAAAGTTTTTAGAGAAAGGAGTGACACCATGCTGGTGATGCGCCCCGCGCAAATGGCTGATCTGGGCGAGGTACAGCGTCTGGCTGCGGATAGCCCGATTGGTGTCACTTCCTTGCCGGATGACGTTGAACGCCTGAGCGACAAGATCGCGGCAAGCGAAGCCTCGTTTTCTGCCGAAGTCAGCTTCAACGGTGAAGAGAGCTATTTCTTCGTCCTCGAAGACACCGCCACCGGCAAACTGGTCGGTTGTTCGGCCATCGTTGCTTCGGCGGGTTATTCCGAGCCGTTCTACAGCTTCCGTAATGAAACCTTCGTGCACGCTTCCCGCGAGCTGAAGATTCATAACAAGATCCACGTGCTCTCCCAATGCCACGACCTGACCGGCAACAGTTTGCTGACCAGTTTCTACGTACAGCGCGAGCTGGTGGGGTCGCCTTGGGCCGAACTCAATTCCCGTGGCCGCCTGCTGTTCGTGGCCAGCCATCCGGAGCGCTTCGCCGACTCCGTGGTGACCGAGATCGTTGGCTACAGCGATGAAAACGGTGACTCGCCATTCTGGGATGCCATCGGCCGTAACTTCTTCGACCTCAACTACGCTGAAGCCGAACGTCTGTGTGGCCTCAAGAGCCGTACGTTCCTGGCCGAGCTGATGCCGCATTACCCGATCTATGTGCCGCTGCTGCCGGACTCCGCTCAAGAGGCGATGGGCCAGGTGCATCCACGGGCGCAGATCACTTTCGACATCCTGATGCGCGAAGGTTTCGAGACTGATCACTACATCGATATTTTCGACGGTGGCCCGACCTTGCACGCCCGTGTGACGGGGATCCGTTCGATCGCCCAGAGCCGCGTCGTGCCGGTGAAAATCGGCGAGCCGGTCAAAGGTGCCGGTCGTCAGTATCTGGTGGCCAATGCCCAATTGCAGGATTACCGCGCCGTGTTGCTTGAGCTCGATTACGCGCCAGGCAAACCGGTAACCCTGGACCTGGAAGCGGCCGAAGCCCTGGGCGTCGGCGAAGGTGCCAGCGTGCGCCTGGTGGCGGTTTAACGCCGGCTTTGATTTCCAGAAAGAAATGCCTGGAAAGCAGCGAAATTTCACGGGTGGCGCAAGCGGCCCGTTTGAGGAGATAGCATGATCGTTCGTCCCGTACGCAGCAGCGATTTACCCGCTCTGATCGACCTGGCCCGCAGCACTGGCACCGGCCTGACCACTTTGCCGGCCAACGAAGAGCGGCTGGCCCATCGGGTCGGCTGGGCCGAGAAGACCTTTCGCGGCGAAGCCGGGCGCGCTGATGCGGACTACCTGTTCGTACTCGAAGACGACACGGGGCGCGTGGTGGGCATTTCTGCCATCGCCGGCGCCGTCGGCCTGCGTGAGCCCTGGTACAACTTCCGGGTCGGCCTGACGGTCAGCGCTTCGCAAGAGCTGAACATCTACCGCGAGATCCCGACGCTGTTCCTGGCCAATGACCTGACCGGTAACTCTGAGCTGTGCTCGTTGTTCCTGCACGCCGATTACCGCACCGGGCTCAATGGCCGCATGCTGGCCAAGGCGCGGATGCTGTTCATTGCCGAGTTCCCGCAACTGTTCGGCAACAAGATCATCGCCGAGATGCGCGGTGTGTCCGATGAAGCCGGGCGTTCGCCGTTCTGGGAAAGCCTGGGCCGCCACTTCTTCAAGATGGAATTCAGCCAGGCCGATTACCTGACCGGCGTGGGCAACAAGGCGTTCATCGCCGAACTGATGCCGAAGTTTCCGCTGTACACCTGCTTCCTGTCGCCAGATGCGCGCAATGTTATCGGTCAGGTCCACCCGGACACCGAGCCGGCACTGGCCATGCTCAAGAGTGAAGGGTTCAGCTACCAGGGTTACGTCGACATCTTCGACGCCGGCCCGGCCGTGGAGTGCGAAACCGGCAAGATCCGCGCCGTGCGCGACAGCGAGGCACTGGTGTTGGCCATCGGCACGCCGGGTGACGACGCGACGCCTTTCCTGATTCACAACCGCAAGCGCGAAGACTGCCGGATCACTGCCGCGCCAGCACGCTTCGCCGCCGGCACGCTGGTGGTTGATCCGCTGACCGCCAAACGTCTTCAACTCAACGCCGGCGATCAAGTGCGCGCCGTTCCGTTGTCTGCTGCTCGGGAGTCGAAGTAATGAATTCGCTGTACATCGCAGGTGAATGGCTGGCTGGCCAGGGCGAAACCTTCCAGTCGCTGAACCCGGTGACCCAGCAAGTGCTGTGGGCCGGCGAAGGCGCCACGGCCGCTCAGGTTGAATCCGCCGTGCAAGCCGCTCGTCAGGCATTCCCCGGTTGGGCCCGTCGTACGCTGGATGAGCGCATTGCCGTGCTTGAGGCCTTTGCCGCTGCGCTGAAAAACAAGGCTGACGAACTGGCGCGCTGCATCGGTGAGGAAACCGGCAAACCGCTGTGGGAATCGGCGACCGAAGTGACCAGCATGGTCAACAAGATTGCGATTTCGGTGCAGAGCTACCGTGAACGTACCGGCGAGAAAAGCGGCCCGCTGGGCGACGCCACCGCTGTGTTGCGTCACAAACCACACGGCGTGGTGGCCGTGTTCGGTCCTTACAATTTCCCTGGCCACTTGCCGAACGGTCATATCGTGCCGGCGCTGCTGGCCGGTAACAGCGTGTTGTTCAAACCGAGCGAGTTGACTCCGAAAGTCGCCGAGCTGACGGTCAAGTGCTGGATCGAAGCTGGCCTGCCGGCGGGCGTGCTAAACCTGCTGCAAGGCGCTCGCGAAACCGGTATTGCCCTGGCGGCGAACCCGGGCATCGACGGCTTGTTCTTCACCGGCTCCAGCCGCACGGGCAACCACTTGCATCAGCAATTTGCCGGTCGTCCGGACAAAATCCTTGCGCTGGAAATGGGCGGTAACAACCCACTGGTGGTCGACGAAGTGGCGGACCTCGATGCCGCCGTTTACACCATCATCCAGTCGGCCTTCATTTCTGCCGGCCAGCGTTGCACCTGCGCACGTCGTTTGCTGGTGCCGCAAGGCGCATGGGGCGACACGCTGCTGGCGCGTCTGGTGGCGGTCAGCTCGACGATTGAAGTCGGCGCGTTTGATCAGCAGCCGGCACCGTTCATGGGTTCGGTGATTTCCCTCGGTGCTGCGAAAGCGCTGATGGATGCGCAGGAACATTTGCTGGCCAATGGTGCGGTAGCCTTGCTGGAGATGACTCAGCCTCAGGCTCAAGCGGCCTTGCTGACCCCGGGTATTCTGGATGTCACTGCCGTTGCCGATCGTCCTGACGAAGAGCTGTTCGGCCCGTTGCTGCAAGTGATCCGCTACGCTGATTTTGAAGCGGCGATCGCTGAAGCCAACGACACCGACTATGGCCTGGCGGCGGGCCTGCTGTCGGACTCCGAGGCACGTTATCAGCAGTTCTGGCTGGAAAGCCGCGCCGGTATCGTCAACTGGAACAAGCAATTGACCGGTGCGGCGAGCAGCGCGCCATTTGGCGGCGTCGGTGCCTCGGGCAACCATCGCGCCAGCGCCTACTACGCCGCCGATTACTGCGCGTATCCGGTGGCCTCGCTGGAAACGCCGAGCCTGGTGTTGCCTGCCGCTCTCACGCCTGGCGTGAAGCTTTCTTAGGGCTTATGTAGCAGCTGCCGAAGGCTGCGTTCGGCTGCGAAGCAGTCGCGATTGCGGTATCCATGATTCTGATCTGGAAACACGGTGTACCGATTAACGACTGCTACGCAGCCGAACGCAGCCTTCGGCAGCTGCTACAGGATTCGCATCCAGTCATATTTATTGAAGCCTATAACAACAGATTCTCGTGGAGCCTCGCTGATGAAATCCTATGAAGTCAATTTTGACGGTCTAGTGGGGCCGACCCATAACTACGGCGGCCTGTCCTACGGCAACGTCGCGTCCCAGAGCAACAGCCAGCAGTCTTCGAACCCGAAGGAAGCCGCGCTGCAAGGCCTGGCGAAAATGAAATCGCTGATGGAGATGGGCTTCCAGCAGGGCGTGCTGGCGCCGCAAGAACGCCCGGACATCGCCGCGCTGCGTCGTCTTGGCTTCAGCGGCACCGATGCTCAAGTGATCGAGCGCGCCGCCAAAGAAGCGATGCCGTTGCTGGTCGCCAGTTGCTCGGCCTCGAGCATGTGGGTGGCCAACGCCGCCACGGTCAGCCCAAGTGCCGACACGGCCGATGGCCGCGTGCATTTCACTGCCGCCAACCTCAACTGCAAATATCACCGCAGCATCGAACACCCGACCACCAGTCGCGTTCTGGGGGCAATGTTCGCCGATCAGAAGCACTTTGCTCACCACGCCGCGTTGCCGGCCGTGGCGCAGTTCGGTGACGAAGGCGCCGCCAACCACACCCGTTTCTGCCGTGAATACGGTGAAGCAGGCGTCGAGTTCTTCGTGTTCGGTCGCAGCGCTTTCGATACCCGTTACCCGGCGCCGCAGAAATACCCGGCGCGCCAGACACTGGAAGCGTCCCAGGCCGTTGCCCGCCTGCACGGCTTGAGTGAAGACGGCGTGGTCTACGCGCAGCAGAACCCGTCGGTGATCGATCAGGGCGTGTTTCACAACGACGTGATCGCCGTGGGTAACGGTGAGGTGTTGTTCTATCACGAGGACGCGTTCCTCGACACCGAGCAGATGCTGGCGGAACTGCAAAGCAAACTCGCCAAGGTCGGTGGGAAATTCCAGTCAGTCTGCGTACCGCGTTCGGCAGTTACCGTCGAAGACGCCGTTCGTTCCTATTTGTTCAACAGCCAACTGCTGTCGCGTCCTGACGGTTCGATGCTGTTGATCGTGCCGGAAGAGTGCCGTGGCAACGAGCGTGTCTGGCAATACCTGCAAGGTTTGACCGGCTCCGGCGGCCTGATCCGTGAAGTGAAGGTGTTCGATCTCAAGCAAAGCATGCAGAACGGCGGTGGCCCGGCTTGCCTGCGGCTGCGCGTCGCACTGAATGAAACCGAGCTGGCGGCCGTCAATCCAGGGGTTATCATGACGGCCCCGTTGTACGGCACGCTGACCGAATGGGTCGACAAGCACTACCGCGACCGCATGACCGAAACCGATCTCGCGGACCCGCAATTGTTGCTTGAGTGCCGGACGGCACTGGATGAACTGACGCAAATCCTTAAACTGGGCGCGGTTTATCCATTCCAGATCAATTGAAAGTCTCAACCGAGAGCGTAAAAAACATGAGCGATACCCTGCAGCTGATCCTTGAAGACACCGACGGCACGCAACTGGAAACTTCCTGCACCCGCGTCGCGGTCATGTGGCAAGGCAAAGAGCTGTGGAT
The DNA here is from genome assembly GCF_003148705.1 of Pseudomonas sp. OV226. Taxonomy (NCBI): domain Bacteria; kingdom Pseudomonadati; phylum Pseudomonadota; class Gammaproteobacteria; order Pseudomonadales; family Pseudomonadaceae; genus Pseudomonas; species Pseudomonas sp. OV226. The sequence continues at coordinate 367,582 of NZ_QGGS01000002.1, forward strand.
CCAGCACGATGGCCGCGGCCAACTGCTGATCGGTGTGGACGTTGAAGAAGGCGACGCTGAATACGCCAACCTGCTGCTGCGCCCATTGGCGACTAATCTGGTAAGTCTGCAACTGGAAATGGAACCGGCTGAAGTCGGCGACGAAGACCACGTGCATGGCCCGGATTGCGCACACGACCACTAAGGAAACGCTCTATGCTCGCCCTCGGCAAACTGCTTGAACTAACCCTCGCCGGCCGCGAACCGGCGGAGAAGACTCAACTGACAGTCGAAGGCGTGCGGATGCGCTGGTTGAGCGAAGGTGCGCTGGAAGTCCGGCCACCTGAGGCTCGCGACAACGGCCTGGACCTGCTGCTGTCGGCCGGTATCCATGGCAACGAAACAGCGCCGATCGAATTGCTCGATCGCCTGTTGCATGACATCGCCCGTGGCGACCTCAAGCCACGCGCACGTATTCTGTTCCTGTTCGGTAACCCCGACGCGATCCGTAAAGGCGAGCGTTTCATCGAGCAGGACGTCAATCGGCTGTTCAATGGCCGTCACGAACAAAGCAGCGGCTCAGAAGCCTTGCGCGCTTGTGAGCTGGAGCGGCTGGCGGCGAGTTTCTTCAGCCTGCCGGATCGCCAGCGCCTGCACTACGATCTGCACACTGCGATTCGCGGCTCGAAAATCGAACAGTTCGCCTTGTACCCCTGGAAGGAAGGCCGCCAGCATTCGCGTCTGGAACTGGCGCGCCTGCGTGCTGCCGGGATGGAGGCCGTGTTGTTGCAGAACAAGCCGTCCATCGTCTTCAGTTCCTACACCTACGACAAGCTGGGCGCCGAGTCCTTCACCCTTGAACTGGGCAAGGCACGGCCGTTCGGGCAGAACGACGGGGTCAACGTTTCCCTGCTGGAAAACCGCCTGAAACAGATCATCGAAGGCACCGAGCCGGAACTGACCGACGCAGCGCTGGACGGTTTGCAGCTGTACAGCGTGGCGCGGGAAATCATCAAGCACAGCGATAGCTTCCGCTTGAACCTTCCAGTGGACATCGAGAATTTTTCGCAGCTGGAGGTGGGTTATCTGCTGGCGGAAGACATCGCCAATACCCGCTGGATCATCGAAGAAGAGGGCGCCCGGATCATCTTTCCGAACCCCAAGGTGAAGAATGGCTTGCGTGCCGGCATTCTGGTCGTGCCGACGACTGACGAAAACCTGGCCTGACCACAACTTAAGCGATACGCAACCCCCCTGTGGGAGCGAGCTTGCTCGCGATAGCGGTATAACAAACAACATCACCGTTGAATGTTAAACCGCTATCGCGAGCAAGCTCGCTCCCACAGTTGGTTTGGGTGAAGGCAGAGACTTCACCCGGACCAAAGATTTTGGATTAGACAGCCATTGCACGCGGCTCGGTGCGGCGCAGCGCACGCATCTTCTGCAGCGTATCCGCGCACGTTTTCGCCGCTTCCTGGCCTTTATGCAGGAAATGCTCGAAGAAGAATTTCTGGTGCTCTTCACCGGCATGGAAGTGGTGCGGGGTCAGGGATACCGAGAACACTGGCACTTCGGTTTCCAGTTGCACCTGCATCAGGCCGCTGACCACCGACTGGGCGACGAACTCGTGACGGTAGATCCCGCCATCAACCACCAGGGCTGCGGCGACGATGCCGGCATAACGACCGGTCTTGGCCAGCAACTTGGCGTGCAGGGGCATTTCAAAGGCGCCGCCGACTTCGAAGAAATCGATTTCTGACTCCTGATAACCCTGGGCAATCATTTCGGTCACGAAGCCTTTACGGCTCTGATCGACGATTTCCTTGTGCCAGCAGGCCTGGATGAACGCAACGCGCTCGCCGTGAGAGTGTTTGCTTTTGCTGTCGATTGCGGTGGGTTGCATGTTCTGACTCCTGTTTATGGTTAAAACAGGGCATATGAATCGAATGGGATTTGAGGGTGCGCACGCTCGCACGAATGCCTGCGGACGGCCCTATGGTGTCAATCCCGTTCTCTCTTCATCCGGACTATGACCGTCGGCCCCGGGATCACACCGGGTCTGCTGACCTTGTCGTCATACACAGCCAAGGCCGTGCCTGTCGCCAAGCGCTCGCGGGCTATGCGCATTGCGCGCAATTACCGCCGGTGGGGAGTTGCACCCCGCCCTGAGAACGTTTTTGCCGCCGGAATGTTTGGCAGCGCAGCGTTTTTATCACATATTTGCGGTATGCGCATGGCCCCTTTTGGATGATTGTCATCGACTTTTCCGTTGGTTTAATCGACCTTTTCCTGCGCAAGGGTTGATTAATCGTCGCCATGCCCGCAGTAATTCTTTCCTGAAAGGGATTTCCCCCTGCTTACCGAGGCCAGATTCATGAGCGTTATCGATCTTCGCAGCGACACCGTCACCCAACCTTGCGCCAGCATGCTCGACGCGATGGCCACAGCCACCACCGGTGACGATGTTTATGGTGAAGATCCGACGGTCAATCGTCTGGAAACCGAATTGGCCAAGCGCCTGGGTTTCGCGGCGGCGCTGTTCGTTCCGACAGGCACCATGAGCAACTTGCTGGGCCTGATGGCACATTGCGAGCGCGGCGAGGAGTACATCGTTGGCCAGCAGGCGCACACCTATAAGTACGAAGGTGGCGGTGCGGCGGTGCTCGGTTCGATTCAGCCGCAGCCGCTGGAAGTGCAGGCCGATGGCTCGCTGGACCTGGCCCACGTGGCGGCCGCGATCAAACCGGACGATTTTCATTTCGCCCGCACCCGTTTGCTGGCGCTGGAAAACACCATGCAAGGCAAGGTGCTGCCGCTTGAATATCTGGCGCGGGCCCGCGGTTTTACCCGTGAGCACGGGTTGCAGCTGCACCTGGACGGCGCGCGGTTATACAACGCGGCAGTCAAACTGGGGGTTGATGCCCGGGAAATCACTCAGCACTTCGATTCCGTTTCGGTCTGCTTGTCCAAAGGCCTGGGAGCGCCAGTCGGTTCGGTGCTGTGCGGTTCGGTCGAGTTGATCGGCAAGGCACGCCGGTTACGCAAAATGGTCGGCGGTGGCATGCGTCAGGCCGGGATTCTGGCCGCGGCGGGCCTGTACGCGCTGGACAACAACGTCCAGCGTCTGGCCGACGACCATGCCAACGCACAGTTGCTGGCCGAAGGCCTGCGTGCGGCGGGCTATGAGGTTGAACCGGTGCAGACCAACATGGTTTACGTGGCCATGGGTGACAACGCCGAGGCGATCAAGCGCTTCGCCACTGATCGTGGCATCAAGCTCAGCGCTGCCGGTCGGCTGAGAATGGTCACGCACATGGATGTCAGCCGTGCTCAAATCGAACAAGTCGTCGCGGCATTCGTCGACTTTTCGCGCAAGTGATAGCGTTAGCGTTCCATTTGACCGTTTCTATCGTATAAACACGCTGTACCCCGCGCGCAGGGCCGATATAATGCGGCCCTTTGCCGTCGCTTCGTCTGTTGACGTTTCGAACAGGCCTTTGGCCGCAGCCTCCGTGGAAGAACCTAATGAAAAGCGCAGAAATCCGTGAAGCCTTCCTTCGCTTCTTCGAAGAGCAAGGCCACACCCGTGTAGCCTCCAGCTCTTTGATTCCGGGCAACGACCCAACCCTGCTGTTCACTAACGCGGGGATGAACCAGTTCAAGGACTGCTTCCTGGGCCAGGAAAAACGCGCGTACACCCGCGCCACCAGCAGCCAGAAATGCGTACGCGCCGGCGGCAAGAACAGCGACCTGGAAAACGTCGGTTATACCGCTCGTCACCACACATTCTTCGAAATGCTCGGTAACTTCAGCTTCGGTGACTATTTCAAGCACGACGCGATTACTTTCGCCTGGACCTTCCTGACCGGCGTTTTGAAGCTGCCGAAGGAAAAGCTCTGGGTCACCGTCTATGCCTCGGACGACGAAGCGTATGACATCTGGACCAAAGAAATCGGTGTGCCGGTCGAGCGCATGATTCGCATCGGCGACAACAAGGGCGCGCCTTACGCCTCCGACAACTTCTGGACCATGGGCGATACTGGCCCGTGTGGCCCATGCACCGAGATTTTCTACGATCACGGCGACCACATCTGGGGTGGCCCACCGGGCTCGCCGGAAGAAGACGGTGACCGCTACATCGAGATCTGGAACAACGTATTCATGCAGTTCAACCGCACCGCCGATGGCGTATTGCATCCGCTGCCAGCGCCGTCGGTCGACACCGGCATGGGCCTGGAGCGGATCAGTGCGGTAATGCAGCACGTAAATTCCAACTACGAAATCGACCTGTTCAAGAACCTGCTGAGCGCGTCGGCCGATGCGATCGGCTGCGAAAATGGCGATCAGTCTTCGCTGAAAGTGGTTTCCGACCACATCCGTTCGTGCGGCTTCCTGATCGCCGACGGCGTTCTGCCGTCCAACGAAGGTCGCGGTTATGTACTGCGCCGGATCATTCGTCGCGCCTGCCGTCACGGTAACAAGCTGGGCGCAACCGGTAGCTTCTTCTACAAGATCGTCGCGGCGCTGGTGGCCGAGATGGGCGAAGCCTTCCCGGAACTCAAGCAGCAACAGACCAACATTGAGCGCGTGCTCAAGGCCGAGGAAGAGCAGTTCTCCAAGACCCTGGAACACGGCTTGAAGATTCTCGAGCAGGATCTGGCCGAACTCAAAGGCACTGTGGTGCCGGGCGACGTGGTGTTCAAGCTGTATGACACCTACGGTTTCCCGATGGACCTGACCGCCGACATTGCCCGTGAGCGAGAGCTGACCATCGACGAAGCCGGATTCGAGCGCGAGATGGAAGCCCAGCGCGTGCGTGCGCGTTCGGCCAGCTCGTTCGGCCTGGACTACAACACCCTGGTCAAGGTTGACGTGGCCACCGAATTCACTGGCTACACCGATACCAGCGGTTCGGCAAAAATCGTTGCCCTGTACAAGGACGGGCAGTCGGTCGACGTATTGAGCGAAGGCGACGAGGGCGTGATCGTTCTCGACAAGACGCCGTTCTACGCCGAATCCGGCGGCCAGATCGGCGACTGTGGTTATCTGCAAGCCGGCGCTTCGCGTTTCGACGTGCGTGACACCACCAAGACCGGCGGAGCGTTCCTGCACCACGGCGTGCTGGCAAGCGGCAGCCTGATCATCGGCGCTCCCGTGGAAGCCCACGTTGAGGCTGACGTGCGTCACGCCACTTCGCTGAACCACTCGGCGACCCACTTGCTGCACGCGGCATTGCGTCAGGTGCTGGGCGATCACGTTCAGCAAAAAGGCTCGTTGGTCGACAGTCAGCGCCTGCGCTTTGACTTCAGTCACTTCGAAGCGATCAAGCCTGAGCAGTTGAAAGCGCTGGAAGACATCGTCAACGCCGAGATTCGCAAGAACTCCGCCGTTGAAACCGAAGAAACCGACATCGAAACCGCCAAGAAGAAGGGCGCCATGGCGCTGTTCGGCGAGAAGTACGGCGACAACGTGCGCGTACTGAGCATGGGCGGTGATTTCTCCGTCGAGCTGTGCGGCGGTATCCATGCCAACCGTACCGGCGACATCGGCCTGCTGAAAATCATCAGCGAAGGCGGTGTGGCATCGGGCGTACGTCGTATCGAGGCAGTCACTGGTGCTGCGGCACTGGCCTACTTGAACGCGGCTGAAGAACAACTCAAGGAAGCGGCGAACCTGGTCAAGGGTAGCCGCGACAACCTGATCGACAAGCTGTCGGCTGTGCTGGAGCGCAACCGTCTGCTGGAGAAGCAACTCGAGCAGTTGCAGGCCAAGGCTGCCAGCGCGGCGGGCGACGATCTGTCGGCCTCTGCACTGGACGTCAAAGGCGTGAAGGTGTTGGCCGTGCGTCTGGACGGTCAGGACGGCAAAGCGCTGCTGGCGCTGGTCGATCAACTGAAAAACAAACTCGGCCGCGCAGTGATCCTGCTCGGCAGTGTCCATGAGGAAAAGGTCGTTCTGGTTGCAGGCGTAACCAAAGACCTGACTGGCCAACTCAAAGCCGGTGATTTGATGAAGCAAGCCGCTGCGGCAGTGGGCGGGAAGGGCGGTGGTCGTCCGGACATGGCGCAGGGCGGCGGTACAGACGCTGGCGCACTGGATGCAGCATTGGCCCTGACCGTTCCATTTGTAGAGCAGGGTTTATAAGGCAGAGTGTCTGGCCCGCGGTCTAGTGGCGGGCCAGAACGCTGTTTGAGTGATTATTTGGGCGCCCTTCATGGGCAGAGGCGGCTTTGAAATGGCTTTGATCGTACAGAAATTTGGAGGCACCTCAGTCGGCACTGTCGAGAGAATCGAGCAGGTCGCCGACAAGGTTAAGAAATTCCGCGATGCCGGCGATGACCTGGTGGTTGTGCTGTCTGCAATGAGCGGCGAAACCAACCGTCTGATCGATCTGGCCAAGCAAATCAGTGGTGATGACCAACCGGTTCCGCGTGAACTGGATGTGATCGTCTCCACCGGTGAGCAGGTGACGATTGCGCTGTTGGCCATGGCGCTGATGAAGCGTGGCGTGCCAGCGGTGTCGTACACCGGCAATCAGGTACGGATTCTGACCGATAGCGCGCACAATAAAGCGCGTATCTTGCAGATTGATGACCAGAAGATTCGCGGCGACCTGAAGGCCGGTCGCGTGGTGGTTGTCGCCGGTTTCCAGGGCGTCGACGAGCACGGCAACATCACCACCCTCGGTCGTGGCGGTTCCGATACCACCGGCGTGGCGCTGGCAGCAGCCTTGAAGGCTGATGAATGCCAGATTTACACCGATGTCGATGGTGTCTACACCACTGACCCGCGCGTGGTGTCCGTGGCCCAGCGCCTGGAAAAGATTACCTTCGAAGAGATGCTGGAAATGGCCAGCCTCGGTTCCAAGGTTTTGCAGATCCGTGCGGTCGAGTTCGCCGGCAAGTACAACGTTCCGCTGCGCGTTCTGCACAGCTTCAAGGAGGGTCCGGGCACCCTCATTACTATTGATGAAGAGGAAACCATGGAACAGCCGATCATTTCCGGTATCGCTTTCAACCGCGATGAAGCCAAGCTGACCATCCGTGGCGTGCCAGACATCCCGGGCGTTGCATTCAAGATTCTCGGCCCGATCAGTGCCGCGAACATTGAAGTCGACATGATCGTGCAGAACGTTGCGCACGATAACACCACCGACTTCACCTTCACTGTGCACCGCAACGACTACCAGGCGGCGCAAACCGTGCTGGAAAAAACTGCTAGCGAACTGGGTGCCCGTGAAGTCGTGGGTGACACCAAGATCGCCAAGGTGTCGATCGTGGGCGTTGGCATGCGTTCGCACGCAGGCGTGGCTAGCCGCATGTTCGAATCGCTGGCGAAAGAAAGCATCAATATCCAGATGATCTCGACCTCGGAAATCAAAGTCTCCGTTGTGATCGAAGAGAAGTACCTGGAACTGGCTGTGCGCGCTCTGCACACAGCTTTCGAACTGGACGCGCCAGCCCGTCAGGGCGAGTGATGCGTTTGACGAAGGGCGCGGTCTGACCGCGCCCTTCGTTTTTTTTTGAGTGGCGCGACCTGGAACTGTTCTTTTGCTCGCGCTGGTCAATACTCAGGCATGTAGGGCTGCGATCATTCTGGTTGTGGGTCGAGTGCCTTTTTTTTGCAGACTGTTGTCCCTGAAATGAAATGCGTTAGGAGAAAGGTATGCTGATTCTGACCCGTCGGTGCGCAGAAAGCCTGATTATTGGTGATGGCGAAATCACCGTGACCGTGCTCGGCGTCAAAGGAAATCAAGTGCGTATCGGTGTCAACGCCCCGAAAGAGGTTGCTGTGCATCGTGAGGAAATTTACCTGCGTATAAAGAAAGAGAAGGACGAAGAACCAAGCCATTAATTTTTATCGTTTTTTATGTTTGCAAACGGGGAAAAGGTTGGTTAAGATACGCCCCGTGTTGCGGAGAGCTGGCCGAGTGGCCGAAGGCGCTCCCCTGCTAAGGGAGTACACCTCAAAAGGGTGTCGGGGGTTCGAATCCCCCGTTCTCCGCCATTATTTGCGTAGTGCGTTGTAATCTGGCTTCTTCGGTAAGTTGTTGAAATTACTAGAAAAAAGCGCTTTACAAAAAGATTCAACGGCCTATAATGCGCGGCAACAAATGCACTCGTAGCTCAGCTGGATAGAGTACTCGGCTACGAACCGAGCGGTCACAGGTTCGAATCCTGTCGAGTGCACCATTTAAGAGTCATCTGCAGCAATGTGAATGACTTGGCTTCAACCAGTTGTGATCTGGTCTAAAAACACAAATGCACTCGTAGCTCAGCTGGATAGAGTACTCGGCTACGAACCGAGCGGTCACAGGTTCGAATCCTGTCGAGTGCACCATACAACAGAAAGCCCGCATTTAATGCGGGCTTTTTGCCGTCTGGGATTTGGCTTTTCCTTTCGTACATCCTTTCTCGTCGAACTCGACATGTGCGCTGCGACCTCGCTTGGTGTCGTAACGGTAACTCGTTGATGAATTCCTGATACTGATCTTGTCTGGCTTGCCGAGAGCGCTCTCGACATCCTGTTGGCTCATGCCGGCAACGACTCGTTGATTGATGATCGCTTCGCGCCGTTTTCTGGCGTCGATCAGATTTCCACATTTGTCCTCGGCTTGACCCACAATGGTCGGCGCTCTGCTTTTGCTATTCCTGCCTGATTTTTCAGTGCTGTCGGCGTTCGGCATGAGCGCCATCACGCTGCCGGGGGTGAAGGGGCGCACCTCCTGCACTGACAGGCTCTCTGCGTCCGTGCAGCTCATAGTGGTGAAGGTCAGGTGCCCGTTGGGTGCCTCGCACCGGTGGACAGCCGCCGCATGCAACCAAGGCGACAGGCAAAGCAGCGCGCTCAGCAAAAAATAGTAGGAATAAGGTGACATTTGGCGTCCTCCATGACGGTCGATATCAAGGGTAGCTGCTACATTTTTTGAGAGCGGTGTGTTTTCTTTTCAGAATGAGTCGTCGCAGTTTGATAGATAAGGTGGCGCTCAGGTTTGGCTTGCAAGCGCTTGTTTCAGCCACGATTTTTTAACGTTTAAAACCGTTGGGCGGTGTATCATTGCGCCCGTCAGCCCCGCCGGGGCTTGTGGAATACATCCATGGACTTACCCAGTAGTTACTCAATACCCCGTTTTACCAATCATGAATTGACTGATTGATCCTTCCGGCGTGCCCCGCTGCTGGGAGTGGAGTTCGCCTATGTCCGAAGTTGAAGTAAAGAAAACGCAAGAAAGCCTGCAGGACCGCCTCGCTCAAGTTGTTGAGCTGTTGCAGCGTCAGCGGGTTGTCGAAGACCTGACTCATCGCCAGGAAGGTCCGCACCACGACCGGGTCGAGAACCTGGTTCACCGGCAGAATCTCGTCGAGCTGCAACGCAAGCTCGATGATCTGCACTCCGCCGACGTCGCCTACATCCTTGAAGCACTGCCGCTGGGCGATCGTCTGACGCTTTGGCAGCTGGTCAAGGCGGATCGTGACGGCGACATCCTGCTCGAAGTATCCGACTCGGTCCGTGAAACCCTGATCGCCGACATGGACGATCACGAGCTCCTGGCGGCGGCCAAGGACATGGACGCCGACGAACTTGCTGACCTGGCTTCCGAGCTGCCGCGAGACGTCGTCCACGAGCTGATGGAAACCCTCGACGGCCAGCAGCGTGAGCGCGTTCGCTCCGCGTTGTCCTATGACGAGGAGCAGGTCGGTGCACTGATGGACTTCGAGATGGTGACCATCCGTGAGGATGTCAGTCTCGAAGTGGTCCTGCGTTACCTGCGCCGTCTCAAGGAGCTGCCGGGTCATACCGACAAATTGTTTGTGGTCGACTATGACGGCGTGCTCAAGGGCGTGCTGCCGATCAAGCGTTTGCTGGTCAACGATCCGGAAAAACAGGTTTCGGAAGTCATGGCCAGCGATCCGGTGAGTTTTCACCCGGACGAAGACGCCTACGACGCTGCTCAGGCGTTTGAACGTTATGACTTGATCTCTGCCCCCGTGGTCGACAAGAACGGCAAGCTGATCGGCCGTCTGACCATCGACGAAATGGTCGACCTGATTCGTGAAGAGAGCGAAAACGAAGTTCTCAACATGGCGGGTCTGCGCGAAGAAGAAGACATTTTTGCGTCAGTCTGGAAATCCCTGCGTAACCGTTGGGCCTGGCTGGCGGTGAACCTGATTACTGCGTTTATTGCTTCCCGGGTAATTGGCCTGTTTGAAGGCTCCATCGAAAAACTGGTCGCGCTGGCGGCACTGATGCCGATCGTCGCCGGTATCGGTGGCAACTCCGGTAACCAGACCATCACCATGATCGTGCGGGCCATGGCTCTGGATCAGGTCAGTACCGGCAATACCTCGCGACTGATGCGCAAGGAGCTGGCGGTCGGTTTGATCAATGGCCTGGTCTGGGGCGGGGTGATTGGGGTAGTGGCCTATATGCTTTACGGCAGTTGGTCCCTTGGCGTGGTCATGACTGCCGCCATGACGCTCAATCTGTTGCTGGCAGCATTGATGGGGGTTTTGATTCCAATGACCCTGGCGCGACTTGGGCGCGACCCGGCGATGGGCGCGAGTGTAATGATTACTGCCATGACCGACAGCGGCGGATTCTTCATCTTCCTCGGGCTGGCGACGATCTTTCTGCTCTGACGTGTACGCTTTTGAAAACCCGCCCAACCCGGCGGGTTTTTTTTGCCAGATTTCAGGCAAAAAAAAGCCAGCAATTATGCTGGCTTGAGCTTTCGGGATGAATCAGGAAGCGTCGGCGGCCAATTCGGCGTCGTGGGCAATCAGCGACACGAGAGCGTTTTGTTGGCGGTGAGAGAGTTGACGAAAGCGTTGCAGTAACTCGCGTTCGTGCAATGACAGTTCGGGGCTGTCCAGGCGCATGCTCAATTCTTCGCCCAGTGCGCCTTCCTGAATAAGGCTCTGCTCAAGGCGCGCAATGATTTCGGAGTTCATGCTGCGATGATGATTGCGAGCCACCTCGGCAATGCGTTCACGCATTCCGTCTGGCAGACGTACGACGAACTTGTCAGCCGTACGGCTGGAATAAATTGCCTGTTTCAATGGGCGCATATATTTAACCGGTTAGTTCAGGGGAGCGGTTCTCGGGATTGGCCGCAGGATGTCTGGTAGGACAAGCGTTATGGCCAAATGTTCAACCTGAATTGATAGAGGCGCGCATCATGCCTCAAAGCAGCCAGATCATTGGCGTCAATTCTGTGACAAATATTGATCTGGGTAAAGGCGTTCTGCCAGCACCCATTTTCAGAAATGCGGACTGGTTGGAAAAAATTTGCCCAGCGCCGCATCGCTGAATGCATCCTTTGCCTCCGCAGGTGATGTCCGAAAACGCCTGAAGGTGCATGCTATAAGGATTCGATCCTTGATCCTTGTCTAATACAGAATAGTGGCAAATTGCCGATTTACTAGGGGCTCAAGTGTCGTGGGGGATGATTCAGGATGGATGGCAGGCTGATTTATCTGATGGGGCCTTCCGGATCCGGCAAAGACAGCCTCATTGAAGCGGCTCGAATACCGTTGCGCTCGATGAACTGCGAAGTGGTGCGTCGGGTCATCACACGCTCGGCCGAGTCTGTGGGTGAGGACGCCATCGGCGTATCCCGCGAAGAATTCGAGCGTCGCAAAGACGCAGGGGACTTTGCCTTGTCGTGGCATGCCAATGGCCTGGGTTATGGCATTCCGATTCAGATTAATGATTGGCTCAAGGGCGGTCGTCACGTACTGATCAACGGTTCTCGCGGTCATTTTGCCGAGGCGCTACAACGCTATCCCGCGCTGTTGCCGGTAGTGCTGACCGTAACGGATGAAGTGTTGCGTAAGCGCCTGGTGCGGCGTGGCCGCGAGAGTCTTGATGAGATCGAAGCGAGACTGCGGCGTAATGAACAATTCGCCGCTAACGATTTACTCGGTAATACGCAGGTCCATCGACTGGATAATTCCGGGGAGCTCTCTGTCACCGTTGCCAACCTGCTGCATCTACTGACACTCAACGCAGAACCGGATCGAATTTGATTTTTCGACCGGCAATCAATGCCAGCACAAATAAGCCACCAAAAACGCCGCAGGCAATCAGGGGCGGGGTGACCACTGATTCCTGAACCAATGCCAGATGAAGAATGCCGCTCAGTAAGGCAAGGATCAAAAATCCTGCAGCTGATTTGGACATGCTGTGCTCCTGATAGGGATGATTCAAAATACAAAGCGTTCTGAAGCCTGCGACACGGGTGTACCTTCCTGGCTCACATCCTGGCGATTAAAACCGTGCTGATCATTCATCACCGCTAACTGCGGGGCTTTTTGCAGTTGCAGGTAATGCGGCATGCGCTGAGCAACCTGCGTCGCACTGCTCTCGGGGGCAAAATGAAAACTCGCCAGGACTGCAAGAGCGATTGCATTCGAGAGTAAAAGGGCGCGGTTCATGAGGCTCACCTCAGCTGTTCTGGAGAACATTCTTGAGAACAGCTGAAGCAGCCCGCGTGCCAGGAGTTTAACGGCTATTAAATCCTTTAAAAACAAAGAATTAACTTATCTTTGAAAACGGCCTGCGTTGCAAATTGCAATGATGGTATTTTGAGAGGATGCAATTTGCACGGTAAACGAACCCACCCTCATGCGGGCGTCTGCCTACAGTTAAAAAGCCCTACGGACGACATGACAAACGCAGGCCTGCCCGTTAACATGCAGGCCCTCCATCGCACCGCAATGCGTGCGACTTGTGTCCCAGTAGCTCAATTGGATAGAGCATCCCCCTCCTAAGGGGAAGGTTGGCAGTTCGAACCTGCCCTGAGACACCATATTATTCAAGGGTTTTACCGGGTTTACCTACCAGATCCGGTTTGCCGTACCAGCAGCGTACCAGCGCCAGCATAAAGAAAGGCCCCGCACTGATTGACCAGGCGGGGCCTTTTTAATTGTGTCTCCGAGACAGAGTTGAATCTGCGGCCTTTTCGGGCAGATAAGGGGGCACGAAATACCACCACTGCGCCCCATAGAGCTACAAATTGAAATGTGGGATTCCCCCGCATTTACCTGACCTCCCGTTTTGGTATGGCAGGTGCGGCACCAGGTGTTGCTATGTCAGCAACTCCCCGGCGCGGTGAAGTATCGGGGCGGGCATTCAAATACCCCGGATCAGGGGGATTTAGATTCCCGGAATTCCGGGCATGTAGTCTGGTGCAGGGGAAATGCCGGAAAGCTTTCCGGTAACTCCTTGGTTAACCAAGCAGAACGCCGACCTTGCTCGGGTCGCTCGTCATGGCCAGAAGCTGCTCGCTGGCACTCACATCCATCAATCTGCTCGGCAGCATTCAGAACCAGTCGTTGACTCTTGACCAGCTTGCCAACGTACTGCCTGGACCACCCCTTCAGCTCGCAGTACTCCTTGCGAGTTACAAAAGCCATGCGGCCTCCATCGTCGTGGCTTGTCAACCTTGTCAACTAACCCGGCTTAGTTGACAAGCCTTCTGGCCATTGTCCAGGAGCTGCTGTTCGAGAATCTGAACAGGCATAAAAAGGCCCTACAACCCAATAGAACCTGGGGACTTCACTGAAAAAACACTGTTTTGATCACGCGAACTCTGTCGCTGAAAGCCAAGAATTTCTTGTCAACCTGTCAACCGCTGTCAACTAACTTTCCAGCCGTGTGGCTAACGCTTTCCCGCGGGTTTGCGACCCCGTGTCCTTCGAAAATCCCCAGGGTCCCCGGCGACTTTAAGGGGAGGGACTGCCGTGATAGGGGCCGGGAGTACCATTTGACGAAAGTTTCGTAGTTTGGGGGCCGGGAGATCGGCAAAAATTTTGGCCGATCTTCGGCGGAGTCGATGGCTCACATCTGGGCTATGAGCCAAAACTGGATCATCTGGCTAGACCCTGCCTGCCACTCACGGACTCTTTGCTGTCGCCCATTGGCGCCCTTTCTCTCCATTCGTGCCCTTTTTTCCCATTCGTGCCCTCGTTCTTTCTCCGGCACGAATGGGGCACCAATGGGCACGAATGAAGAAAACGGTTATTTCCTTCGATCAAGAGGGAAGGCCTGGCTGGCAGCCCGCCAGTAGCTTCGCGCCGGGTTTTACGACCAGATCGTAAAAGTCCTTTGGCGAACACGCGTTCGATGGTGGCGACCACATCGTTGTGGCGAGCCTCGACCAGATTCGCGAGTTCCCGCGACGACATAGTACGCGCCACCCTCCAGGCCTTCAGTCGGGTCACTCACTCGGCCATTGAGTGGACTAGCCCCATGGCGAGGATGCTGGTTCGCCACGATTCACCTTAAAGCCTCCTCCTCTGAGGTGGATACAAGGCCGCGCCACAGGCCACGTGATGCATGGCCTCCCCCGTTTCGGCTGTGCTTTCTTGTCTTGTATATGTCCCACCGTGAAGCCACCAGCGGTTGCCGTTACGTTGATCCGCATTGCCGTCTGCCAAGCGTGAGGCGCTGACGCGGCCAGGTGCGCCGGAATACTCCCGCCACCTGCCAAGGGTCTGCAAAAAATTTGCACCCCCTGGCATCGCCTTGAGGTCTGAAAATCGGACGACTGCATTTTGAGGCGTCAGTCAGGGTGGCCGGAGATATTGCTGGCACCCGACTGACCACATAGTGAGTAACAGCGTCGGCAGCTTCTGCACTGGTGCTACTGGCACACTCGGTCGAAAGATTGGCGCAAACGGGCGATATTTTCATGGGGCGAGCATTCATCGTGACCCGCACCCGCCAAACGGACGGGGAAAATAATTAATTAGGAAGTGGCGAGGGGGTAAAGGCACTCGACAAGTGCTATTGCGCGCCGTTGTTTGCACTTAACAAGCCCAGGCTTTTATGCGCGCTCGTTTCAGTAACGGTGTTCGCTTTGCCCTCGCTCATCAACATGCTACCTACCATACAAAAATCGACGTGGTAGACGGCAAACACTGATGCGTTCGTCTAACCGCGCGACGAACTAAAGGACACGGATATGTTCGCTCCTGCCAATACGGCGCACTTCGCGCTACTGATTCCTGCTGTTCGTCACGATTTCAAGGTACTGGCCTTTAAGGGCACTGAGGCCATCAGCAGCTTGTACGCGATCCACATTGAACTGGTCAGCGAGTCCCCGGATTTTGATCTGGAAAGCCTGCTCAGCCAACCCGCGTTTCTGGGCTTCGGTCTCTTTGGCGAAGGCCTTCATGGGCGTATCGAAGATGTCTGGGTCGGAGATGCGGGCAAGCGGCTGACCCGGTATCACCTGACCCTGGTCCCGGCCCTGCATTACTTGCAGTTCAGTCACCAGCAACGGATTTTTCAGCAACTGACCGTCACGCAAATTATCACCCAGGTCCTTGAGGGGCACGGCATCCAGGCTGATGCTTTTACTTTCAACGTCAGCCCCAGCCCTAAGCGTGAGTACTGCACGCAGTACGGGGAAAGCGATTTTACCTTCGTACAGCGCCTGTGCAGCGAAGAGGGTATTGCCTGGCACCACCAGCACAGTGCGCAAGGACATCAGCTGGTCTTCACCGACGATCAAGCTTGGTTCCCTACGCTCGGCGATACACCCTATTGGCCAGGCTCCGGTCAGGTGGCCGATCATCCGGTGGTCAAGCATTTCTCCCAGCGCGTCAGCACACGGACCAGTCAGGCCACCCGTCGCGATTACGACTTCCAACGGCCGAGCCTGTTGCTGGAAGGCCAGTTCACCGCCGAGTTCACGCCGGCGCTGGAGGACTATCGTTCGCCGCTGCTGATCAATAGCGAGCAGCGTGGCAAGCAACTGGCCCGCCAGGCTCTGGAACGGCACCGCGCCGACTACCAATTGGCCGAAGGAAAAAGCGATCAGCCCACGTTGCGCAGCGGACACTTTTTTAAGTTGGTCGAGCATCCCCGTCGTTCGTGCAACGACTTGTGGCTGCTGCTGAGCGTCGAGCACGAAGGCAAACAGCCGCAGGTGCTGGAAGAAGTGATTAGCAGCGACGTGAAGCCCAAGGACGGTTTTACCCAGGGGTATCGCAACAGCTTCAGCGCCATTCCGTGGGACGTGTTCTATCGTCCGCCGCTGGTCACACGCCCCTCTCTGCTCGTAAGCCAGACCGCACGCGTGACGGGACCTGTCGGCGAGGAGATTTTCTGCGATGAATATGGGCGGGTGAAGGTCGAGTTCCATTGGGATCGCGCCGAGTTGGGCAGCGACAAGAGCAGCTGCTGGCTGCGAGTGTCCTCCAGTTGGGCAGGTGAGAACTTCGGTGCGGTGACGATCCCGCGCATCGGCATGGAAGTGGTGGTGACCTACCTGGAGGGTAATCCTGACCACCCGTTAATCACAGGGTGCGTTCCTAACAAGGTCATGCCTGTACCGTACCCTTTGCCCGCGAACCAAACTAAAACCGTGATGCGCAGCCATAGTTCGCCGCACAGTGGCGGTTACAACGAACTGTCGATTGAAGACCGGGCGGGGCAGGAAAAAATCTACCTGCGTGCCCAGCGCGATATCGAGCAATTGGTCCTCAACGACAGTGACACCAAGATTGGTAACGACCGCCGTGAACAGATCACCCGCGACAGCCACAGCCTGATTGGCAATGACCGATCAGAACAAGTCGATAAGAACAGTTCCAGCCTGATCAAGGGTGACGAGCGGCATACCACACAAGGTCAGCGCAACACGCTGATCGGCGCTAACGAGCTGATATCCATCACCGGCAACAGCAGCACCACGGCGGGCGGGACGCTGGTGATCCAGGCAGGCCCTCACGCCCATGTCACTGCCGCGAACGTGGTGATCAACGCGGGTGCGAGCCTGACACTCCAGGCGGGCGGTCAGCACATTCTCATCACCCCCGGCGGAATTTTCAGCAGCGTGCCCATCGTCCAGGGCGGTGCTCCCATAGTAGGTATAGCGCCGCTTCAGGCCGCACAGGCACTGGCAATCGCACCACAAGCGATCATCGCCAATTCGCTGTCCGTCATGGCTGCCAGCAAACAACGCGCTGCAGATTACTGCCCTCTGTGTGAGGCGTGTCTCAATGGGCAATGCACGATCGGAGAAAGCGCATGAATACGCCTGAACAATGGCAACAGGAACAAGTTCAGATGGGGCGGAGCCTGTACTTGGTGCTGGACTCTGTCGGCCAACGGGATGAACGCAATGCGCTGATAGAGGGGCTGGGATTCAACCAGTACTGCAACCTCTACATCGGAACGCCTGCGGAGCCTATGGCGAACGCCGGACCCTATTTGTTTCAAGTGGAGTCACTAGCACATCCCGCCATCGAGGCTCTGCTCAAGACGCCTGAGCGCCATTGGGGTTGGCTAGCCAGTGCTCATGACGGTGACCTTGAAGTGTTAACGACGCACTGGCGTGAGCGCCTGGTGACCGGCGAGCGACCGAATCAGGCGCTCTATCGCTTTCACGATAATCGTGTATTGGGTCGTGCCCTGGTACATCTACAACCCCAGCAGCTCCCGGACCTCCTGGGGCCAATGTTCAGCGTCTGTTACTGGCAGGCCGAACAATGGACAGTCACCGACAATTTGTACCCCGGCTTGCACCCGTTGCCGGTCGACCCCGCATGGCTGAACGTTCCTACGCCGGAGGCCACTTCTGCCGGCGTGCAGTTCGACAATGTTCGCCGTTACCTGGTATCCGAGCACACCGACGCAGTGGCCAATTTAGCGGGCCAGCGAGACATTGATAGTTGGCTACGCGCCCAGCTCGACTTGGCCCGCACCTGGGAATGGCAGGAGCCTGAGCAACTCCATTTTTTGTTGATGCACAACTTGCAGGCTGCGAATTACATCCAGCCCAAGTCGTGGGTCCCTCAATCCAACGAAACGCCGACGACGCACTTTGAAAGGGTCTATCAGGAAGTACTGTATTGGCAGGGAGACGCCGACGTATGAAACACACCATTCAACACCTGATTCTCACCAGTTGTTTAGCCCTGAATGTGGGGTGTGCAGCTACTGGCAAGTCCGACAGTTTTACCTTTACCCCCGATTTTCCGCCGAGTTTCAAATTCTCGGTCTTGGCAACATATGTTCCCGCCAAGGGGGAAACCTGCACCGTCCCTGGCGGCAAAAATACGCAGCTCGGTTTTAATATGGAGGGCCAAGAATACAAACCCGCCGCTGACATCGTGCTGCACCGCACCGTCAGTGGTTGCCCACTGGCGTTGCATCTAGTGGAGATCAAGGTCACGGGGATCTATGGTGAGGACTGGGGGGACCGCAGCTCCGATACTGCATGGATTGCGGTGCGTAATGAGGCATTGGAGCTATCGAAAGGCACGTTCAACGCGGCTGGTGAAAGCCAGATTTCCGGCCAGTGCCAGTGGCTGTTTCGCACAGTCGGCGGGTTGCGTCGCATTGTAAAAATCCTCGACTGCAAAAACGCCGATGCCCAGGGCAACCTCAGCAAGGGCCATCCGTTTGCCGCGTACACCCTGGATCAGCTACCGGGCAAAACCGTGCGCCTGAAGATCAAGCTGGCCGAGGAGGAAAAACCGGCCATAGGTGACACCTGGGTCCAGGTGCCCGGTGGCTGGAAACGCTGCATGGGAGACAACTTTGCAGACCAATATGCGTTTTGCTACGGCAATTACACCGACTTCAGCACCTTCCGCATGCCGGATGGACGTGACACCTGCACCATTTATCCCGGCTGTACCGAGAACAAGGAAGTCACCCCATGAGTGTGTCTGCGCTAAAAGAGCAGCATAAGCCGTTTATGAGCGACAAGATTCACGCTTGCCCACTGCGCGAACATTGGACCAGTTTTCAACTGGTGGATGAGTTTGGGGACGGTACGCCCTATGCCGGTTTGATCTTTGAGGCCACCGATTACGAAGCCATGTTCTACACCGGTCAGCTCGACGCCAGCGGTAGCGGTAAGGTGGAGCATCATTTTAACGGCCCGATAGTGCTCACACTGGTAGAGCCTTATAAGGGAAAAGAAAAGACTTATACGTTTCTACGAGAAAGGCCGCATTACCCGCTGCCGATCACCGAGCTCCAGGTGCGCGCCGAAAAAACGCGTTTTTTCAATAAATCCGGTCAGCGCACGCTGGCCAATCCTGCACAAGGCAAGGTGGCAGGCGCGGTGTTTGTGCAAGTGGAAGTCAGTGAGCTGGTGGCCTTTCACGCGCACTTGCCGCCGACAGTCGAACGTCATTTTCCGCCCAACGTCCATATTTTTAATCTTTATCAGGCTGAATCGCAGGTAAAGATGCAGAGCGGCATTGAGGGGGCAACGAGCGCGACCATCACCTCGACCGATACCGGTACGGCGGAGCTGGGTTTTTCGCCACCGCCGAGCGCGCCCAAGGGCATTGCCTTGCTGTCGAATCGACACCATGTCTTGGAGGTGCGCCCGCTGCGGGCTTTGCGGCCTGCGCTCTCGACGGCAAATGAGTTCTGCGCGCTCAACCTGTACCAGTTGGCCCTGATGGCCACGCTGAGCTATAGCCCGTTTGGCCAACGTCCCGAGACCCAGCCAGTGACGACCAGCAGCGTGGGTTTTCCGTCGCAACCTGCCTGTGGTAACTGGTTTGGTGAGGCGCTGCCGTGTTTTGCCGAGCTTTGGCAGGTGGACACCACTCAAGCCGGAGGTAAGGCGTATTACCCGCTGTACGAGGAAGTGCCTTACTCCAAACGCCTCGAAATTATGCCGTTTGATCCAGAGTTGTATCCGTTCGTCAACGATCCAGCATTGGGTGAGAAACAGGAAAATCCGGCCAACCTCCACTTCTTCGACGACAGTCAGAGAGAAGGCGGTACGAACACCCAGGCCTTTATTACACATCACGACGAACTGATTTTAATTGCTGTTCGGGGCACCGCCGAGGGCGCGGATATACTTCGCGACATAGACGCCGAGCAGGTGCCCTTCAAAGAAGGGGTAGGCAAGGTGCATAACGGCTTTTATGGCGCAGCCAAGGCCATCCAGGGTTTCGTTACCGACTACTTGGAGAAATTCCATAACGGGCAAAAAATCGTCATTACCGGGCATAGCCTGGGTGGGGCGATTACCTTGCTGTTGTCTGAAATGTTGCGGCGCCGGGAAGGGTTTAATTACGACATTTTGCTCTACACCTACGGCTCCCCGCGTGCCGCCGACAAGACGTTTGTCGAGGGGGCGGCCGCCTTGGTCCATCATCGCACAGTCAATCATAACGATCCGGTGCCGAGTGTCCCGGCGACGTGGATGAACACCGACAAACCTTTGATTCTCACAGGGAAGGCGGCACTAATACTTATCAATCCGGTTGTGGGAACGATTGCAGTTGCGACCGGGCTAGTCAATTTTACCGGGCGCTCTTATGAACATCACGGCACATTACGTCATTTCATGCCGGTGAAGTTTGAGGATGGCCATGAATCTTCCGTCCTCTGGACCCCAATGTGCAGCTCCATTACCGATCAGGGGTGTGCCAAGGCGTTGAGCGAAACCGATGGACTACCTGTTCGCGGAAATTTCCTCCATCAAATCCTGAATAGTGACAATCACATGATGGTTGCCAGCTACATTCCTAACTGCTGGGCCACTCTACGCCGCTGGCAAGAATCACAGGAGATGAAACGGCCACTAATCACTGATCGCGAATTCGACGGAATTAAGGCCGCGCTAGACCGTTTGACGGATCAATTACAAGCACTTCAAAAAAGGCTGAGGACGGAGTCGAATGGCGATGGATACGACTACCGAGGCGAGAATGAGCGGGCCATTATTGTTGACGAACTCTACTGGTTAAATATAACCCGTGATCGACTGATCAGCTTGCGTGCATCATCTGTCGCCGAGAGCGAAGTTTACGGCCTTCTCACCAGCAAGCCCGAGTTGCAGGCAGAAATGCTGCCACGCTGGAAAGCCCACCCGGAGAACATCAAACAGGAACAATGGGCGATGATTCCGCCACCCGCTGACACCCATGACCGGGCCATTGCGGCCATCACGGGGGCGCGCGTCGTGGGATCTCCCTTCAACCTGGATGTCGACGCACTCATCTAAAAACCTATGTCCACGAGTAACGTTGAATCGCGTTGCTCGTGGTTCCGTCGTAGAAACTAAGCTACCAAGCGCTCTTCTCCTTACGGAAGGCTAATGCCGGACTCCAGCAGAAAGCCATAACGCTTATTGAATGCCTTTATGCCCACACACACACCAGTAATGCATTCCGCCGGTTCATGAGCAACAGGGGGGGCTCGCTATTGAGCCCAAATTGTCGGCGGACAATCATATTCAGCAGTCTTTAAAAACCAGATGCTGTCTCCCTTAACGTTAAAACAACCGTCGTAATGCCGCCGGTTCCCTATTCATGATGATGAGTTCGCCGCTTACCTCGGCCAGCACCAACCGACCGCTTTCCTCGATCAGGGTGAACTAGTAGCTGGGCGCCCCCCCAATACGATCCGCGAAGGCCTTTTTTGATAGGTTGGTGGGCGCCGATGCCGCCTTTTCCTTAGGTCTCTTCTTACTGAATTTTTTCGCCGAAAATTTTTCTTACTGAAATCCTTACTGAAATTTCTCTCGAGACGCTTTATCTCGGGCCTTTCAGCCTGATTTTTGAAATTTCAGTAAGGCATATTTCAGTAACTTTGCAGGGGTGCCGCTAACGCTTTCTCGCGGGTTTGCGACCCCGTGTCCATCGGATAACTCCAGGGTCCCCGGCAGTTTTCGGCGCCCCAATGCGATTCATCACCTCGGCTGACCACCGTCGGGTGGAACTTCGCAGACGCCCAACCGCTTGGCAGCCCAGCGTTCGTAAAGGCCGATGGCAACATTAGCGCCGCCCAGTGCCAGGACGATCACTAACCAGATCGGCATCTCCGCCTGCGCTTGCTGCTCGTTGGTCATATGATTTTCTGATTAATCGTCGACGACTTCATGGGGTTGTATCGCGTGGACCTTGCCACTGCTGAATTTCATAACTCGCACATTCTGTTTTTATAGGGAGTATTCAATGACAAGCTTTGAGTTGGTAAGCCTTGCAGTTGGTGTCGCAGGCGTATTAGCCGGACTCGTAGCAGTTCCTGCCTTTGCCTTGATGTGGATACAAGCCAGTGAAGATCACAAAAAACGCTTCCGGAAGTTTTGGGCGAAACTGGGGCAAAAGGCATACAGGATCTGGGTCTACCTATCCTGTGCAGTCCTTGTAGCAATTGGCGTTGGCAAAGTGACTCAATTTGCAACCAGCGCAGAACCGATGACTCGGCCTGACGTTTTGCTGCTGCTTATGAATTTGATGAGCCTTACCGTCTTCTCAGTGATGTCGCTGATTGTGATTGTTAACTTTCATCTAATCGACAAAAAGAAAAGCGCCCTTGCTCCCAGGCTGTAGTCCATAAACGCAAAAAAAAACGGCGCGATGAACGGGCTTTCTCTGTGGTGTCGCGCTGAAATAGCTGAACACCGTGTCATGAAACAGGTACTGAACTCTTCGCTGGCGATAGTCAGGGGGCGGCGGGCTGTGTTTACGGAGGCCGAGTCTTAAAACCTCCTCCATTGGGATGGATACAAGGAATCGCTAGATGCCGGGCTGTTAGCGGGTTGCACGGGCGATGCGGCCACCGGGTGTCTAGCAGATGTCCCACTGTGCAACGGCTTAAGCCCGTGCTGGCCAGCGCGGCACTGATCGCCGCACCGCCTCGTCCAGGAAACTGGAACGGCCCCCGATGCCCACTGGACTGCAGGCATGTTGGCTAAACGAGCTTCCGTTGGTTTTATTTTCGACTTTTCAGCTTGTTATCTATTAACCTCATTTCTGCCTTGATCGCGTTAATGGTGAGCGTTTGTATTGCTGTGCTTTTTCCGATTCCGGTATCCACGATCTTGAGTAGGCCGATTAAGCGGGCTTGTCTCGCTTTTAGTGTGTCGGCTATGGATGAGCTGGTCTGTGTCGTTGCGTTCATGGCTTCGATCCGTAAGGAGGAATGAAACAGCCCGCAAAAGCAGGCTGTCTCAAGGAGTCGGCAGTTAGAGCGAGATCAGATCGCGCGTGCGATGCTCGCGGCTACGGTCCGCCAGGTCGCCCCACCTCCAGCTACCGAAGTTTTCACCCTGTTCGGGAATGTCGAGATTCATGAAGGACAGCGGGTCGCGACCTATCAGCCGAGCTGCGGCGTACAGCTTACCTCCCACATCTAGCAGCGCTTGAGCGGCTTTATTCCATTCCTCCTCCAGAGCGTCGTGGGCCAGCCGCAAGGCGGTGTCCTCAATTTTTTGGTGTTCTACCTGCGCCTCAGTGATGTGTCGCTCTACGAGGGCCAACTCTTGCTCCAAGGCGGTGATGATTAGCAACTGGCGGCGATGTTGTTCGGCGGCGGCGGTGAGATTTTTTGCGGCTTTCTGAGCGGCGGCGCTGGCGGCTTTTTCGCCGTCGACGTCCCCCCAGGCTACGGCCTGTGCATAAGCGGTAGCCGCCTCAGTCTCAGCCTGCCGTGCGCTGGCCATCTCTTCCTGGGTTTGCTGGCGAACCTCCTCCAGGCGAGTGTTCAGGCTTTGCCGTTTATCGTTAAGCTCCAGCTCATCTGCCATCCAGTTAGCCATGTCGGTAATGTAGTCCTCCATTAAGCTTCCGCGATTGGCCAGCGTCTCCCGCCGGTTCAGCGTCCTATCCAGTAGGAAAATCTGATGATCGATTGAGTCGATCTTTAGTTTTCGACTGCTGATCTCATGCCGGACGTCGCTCTGTCGGCCTTGGTTGATGACGTCAGCACTTTCAAGCGCAACCTCAAAAGGCGGTAGTTCGCTTTTGAGGACTTCCATTTCAATGACCAGTTGCGCCCGTTTGTCTTTCAGCGGTTGGATGTCGTTCATGTGTTTTGTCCTGTGTCATTCGATTGGGTTGTGGTGTGTGATAGGTGGCTGGCGAGGCCGAAAACTGCCGATGTTTCCTCATGGCTGGGTGGCGCGTTAAGCGGCTTGGGCTGCGCTTTCATGTTGCTGGCGAGTTCCGCCTCCTCCCGTAGGATGGATACAAGGACGCGCCAGAGGCCGTGCCGTTAGCGGGCTGCACGGGCGATGCCGCCACCGGGTGTCTAGCAGATGTCCCACTGTGCAACGGCTTAAACCCGTGCTGGTCGAGGTGGTCATGCCACGTCTCCAACGCCTTGCGCTTCATGCCCTCGGCGGTGGTGTGGATGTAGGTCGCATCGAGGTCTTTCATGGCGTGGTTCAACAACATCTCGCCCACCAGGTAATCGATGCCCAGATCCATCCACTGGGTGCGGGCCACCTTGCGCAGGTCATGGCTCGACCATTCACCCTTGGCCATCGCCTTGAACAGGGTGCTGGCCAACGTGGCACTGATCGCCGCACCGGCTCGCCCGGGGAACAGGAACGGCCCTTGATACCCACTGGCCTGTTGATGTGTGCGGTAGCGCTCAATCAGGGCACAGGCTTGCGCGGTCAGGGGCAGCGTGTGCTCAGTCTTGGTCTTGGTGTCCGGCGCTGGAATGAACCATTGCCCGGTGGTGAGGTTGAGGTTCTTCCAGCGGGCCTGCCGGGTTTCACCCAGGCGCGTGCCGTGACAGAGCATCATCAGTGCGAGCATGGCTTCCAGCGGCGCCTGCTCAAGCCGTTCGCCCAGTTCGAGCAGCAGCGTCGGCAGATCGTCACCGCGCAAACGGGCGGGCTTGGGCTTGATGCGGGTTTGTACGAAGTCGGTGTACTTGAGGTCGGCCATGGGATTGACGCCCAGCAGTGCCAGGCGCGTGGCTTGGCGGAACGCCACGGCCAGCACGCCATACACCGAACGCACGAACGACAGCTCGTACTGCTCCTGCATCGGCCACATCAGCAGGCGGTCGAGGCTGGCACGGTTGAGGCCGGTCAGCTCCAGCGCTTGCAGACGTGGCACTAGGTGGCAACGTAAGGCCGACTGCGCACTGGCCTTGCGCTTGACGGACAAGCCGCGGTCGCGACTCATGCGCTCGTTGTACCAGGCCAGTACATCGCCCACGGTGGTCCAGTGAGTGGTGGTCGATGGGGCGTCCGGGTCAGCCGAGCGCCGGGCCAGAATGGCGGGCAAGGTGGTCTGCATCAGCTTGGCATTGATGCCCGGATAATTACCGGCCTTGCCCCACTTGCCGCGCACCACGACGTGCCAAGCGCCCTTGGTGCGGTCTGTGGTGGAATAACGGAAACGTAGCTCGGGATAGCGCTGGTCGCGTAACTGGCGAACTGAGCCGGTGGCTTGCTTGCGAATCTCGGCGTCAGTGAATGCGATGTACAAGGTGCTCATGTTCAAACCTCAGCGATGGTCCAAAGCTGGACCGGTCTCAACTCTTCTAAAAGTGATTCGGGGTCACTTTTATGTGAGCTGATGACGTCATCGTCGCTGGCGTGCTGCTGCTCAAAGGGACGAGGCATGGGGGCGGCGACATGGTCACACCACTTGCGGATGGCGTGTCGGGCCAAGGCAGGGAGGGAGAAAAGCGGGGCATGCTCGCCGGCTTCGGCATCAAGGCGGCGCTTGAGTTGCTTGAGGTCGCGGATGCAGCCCTCGTCCAGGTGGATGGTCATGTTCTTGGTAGTCATGGGAGCGGCCTTATGTGTTGGGTTTTCTAACCGATCTGAGAAAGATCAGTTTTCTAAAAATCCAGGCACCATAGGCCGTTTTATTTGTGAAAACAGGGGCTTGTCATGGGTCAGACATAGGCTTTGTCTACTTGTGTACGGTAGTGTCTGAGGGTACGAATAGGCCTATCTGCTTTCTGACGAACGGTCATCCGATCAGGTTGTCCAGGATGTGTTCGAAGTCCTTGCGGTGGTCGGCACGACCGCTGACGTGAAGGTATCGAATCACGGACTTGGCCTCGTCCTTGTGCCGTGGCCGGATCTGCGCAAGCAACTCAAACACAAACCAGTCGCGGGCCGACGCTTCCGGGGCAGGATCACCGGCGTAGCGTTCACATGCATTGCGCAGCCAGTAGAGGGCGCTCCAGTACTCCAGCTCGTAGATGCAATCGCTCAGGGTGTTAGGCATCAGATCCGGCCTGGCCTTGAACCTGGCAGCAACCTCGGATTTGTCTAGGTCAAAGTGGTCAACAGGCTTCAACCCATCGAGCACCGAGGCGCAGAACACCTCGGCATCGGTCAGGCTGAAAATCCTGTCACCGAAACGCGACCTGGCCTCTGTCTGTCTTCGGAGTTTCTCCACTGACGACTTGGCGAAGCTCTCAAGGTTGCCCAGGTCGAACGATGACAGGGCCGCGAACATGTTGTTTGGGTGCTTGACCTGGAGCCAGTGTCGGTAGCGTTCCTCAAGCTGCTTGAACGGCGTCTTGATGCGCTTGGCCGCT
Source organism: Pseudomonas sp. OV226 (assembly GCF_003148705.1). Taxonomy (NCBI): domain Bacteria; kingdom Pseudomonadati; phylum Pseudomonadota; class Gammaproteobacteria; order Pseudomonadales; family Pseudomonadaceae; genus Pseudomonas; species Pseudomonas sp. OV226. The sequence continues at coordinate 393,850 of NZ_QGGS01000002.1, forward strand.
TCCATCGCCGCCTCGATGTGTCCAGGGTGGCCGGTGCCGATCACTTCGCGCAGCCACAGCAGGGCGTCAACCTCACTATCCCCGGTGACTCTTTGTTGCGGCGGTAGCTCTTGCACGGCTGGCCACGTTTCTGCGCTCAGTTGAATCGGCGGCAGGCTGAACAGGGCTCGGTGGGACTCATTGTCGCGAAAGGCACCCGACCGGCTGACGATGGTCTTGACCGTGCCGAGGGGTATCCCAGTGATTTGGGAGACTTCCCGGAACGAGTGACGGCGGCGCAGATCGAGGATGCGGGTTCGCTGATCCTCTGAAACCCCCTGTTTCATTGTGTTCAAGGTGAAACCCCCTGTTTCAAAGTTTGGACTTGCTTCCGTTTCAAGCAGAGGCAGTCACTGCACTTTTCGGGTAGTGGATTTGAAATCCTTAAGGGGGCGATTTCAAACCGAACCCTTAAGGTGTTCCCCTCCTGGCCAAGTCGGGGGACTCCTCAAAACTGAGGAGACGGTTTTCGGATCTCAAATCCAGATTTGTGAAAATCCCATATGTAACCAACCCGGTTCTTGTTGGGTTACCACCGACCAGCCAAATCTGGCGAGTCGGTAATGCCGGTTTTTCCGATATTTCAAAACCGGCAAATCACCGGTTTTCCGGGTATTTCAAAACCTCGAATTTCGCTGATTTGACCTGACGGTACATACCCGGAATTTCGGTGGTGTAGGAGATATCGGAAATATTTCCGGCAAGTCAGTCAGCGTAGGGCGGAAAGTTGAGCCGGTAGCGGTTTGGCCGTGTGAGTGGCTGGACGATCAGGCCGAACCGTAGGCGTCCAGCCACTCATCCACACTCTGGTCTTGAGGTGTCTTAGGGGTAGGTATAGGGGTGTAAGGAAAGGTCTTGTATTCGTCCTTTCTTATTAACTTGTTTTCGTGGTTTGAAGCACACGTAGTTGGAATCGTCTGTAGACCTTGTGGTTCGTGGTCTATAGCCATTTCCTTGTCCGGAACATTTGTCCGGATGTTGTCCGGGAGTTGTCCGGATCTTGTCCGGGAGTTGTCCGGCAAAACTGCCTTTCTGAATTGCTCGGCACTCAGGCTGACAGGCACCAGACTGCCGGCGTCGACACGATCGCCAGCCAGTGATCCGGTCAGCAGGACGTTGCGCAGCTTCCCCATGTAATCGTGAATAGCTGATAGGCGCCGAGGGAACGGCAAACCAGTGCCCATCCAGAACTTGTAGAAGTGGCTGCGCTTTCCTATACGGAATTGCCCCTTGGGGAGTGGCGCGCCAGCCTTGGCCTTAGCGGTGTTCCGTTGACGTGTCAGATCGGCGTTGAACACTGCGTATACAGACTGTCCATTCATTAGAGAGACGAAGCGCAGCGTGATGCCCGCGCTCCGGGTTTTGCCATAGTGGCCAGTTGAATAGTCTGTGTACTCGAAAGCATCCAGGCCCAATGACATAAGCGCCTCACGGCAAAGTCTGGCCCGGTTGGTACTAATCCACTCAGGCGGTACGGGCTTGCCGCTCGCCGGTTGAATGGCGAGCTGCCCAAGCTCAATGCTCACCGTGTCTCCACGGCTAAGTAGTTTTGTGGCTAGGCATTCCATTCAGCGGCTCGCAGTCAGGCGCAAAAGATCGGCTAAATTTTCGGCCGATCTTTTGCTTGGGGTCAGAGGATTGTCAGGCTGCGCGCTGCGTGCCACACTCTGTCCTGACATTGCTTTCCCGGTGATCGTCACGACCCTGGCGGCGTTCCAGCGCTGCCTTGGTCATCTCCTCTTCTGCTGCTTCGTGCTTCTCCATCGCACCACTTAGCCACTCGCTGCGCTCTTCCAGGCTGTGAGCCGCAAACTGCAAACCCTTCATCAGACCTTCAAGCTTGTACGCACTTAGGAACGGCTTCCCGTCACAGCCCTGTTCGCACAGATCGTCACTGACCAAGCTGGCAATCGTTCTCATGAAAATACCGGCGTCCATCATCAGTTCGGCATCGCCTTTCGCTACGTGCAAATTCATGCTGCATCCCCTTCGAAAAATTCAATGACCTGCTCGGCCCCCATGTCGTAGCGGTGGCCAGCTTCAATGCGGTTGGTCGCTTCTTCGATCAGCATGAACTCACCCATGTTGTCACCGGAGTAGCGCATCTCTGAGCGCTCAGCCCGGTAGCCGTGTTTCTCTGCGATCCGCTTGGCGCGGGCGTCCAATGCGTTCTGTTTCTTAGGCATTTGCAATTACCTCTACTCGATAAGCGCCCAGTCGGCGCAGTAGCTCCAAATCGACCAGGCGGGTGCTGGCCGGGAGCTGCAGGGTGCCCAAAATTTTCTGGTCACCCCCGATGATGCGGACGCTCACCGTGTGTTCTCTTTGGCTACGCGGTTGATATAAGCGTCCAGGTTCTTGACCAGGATCAGGCGGCGGCGACCGAGCTTGAAACTCTCGATTTCACCGCGGGCAACGATGGCGTACAGGGCAGAACGTGCGACACCGATAGCAATGGCTGCATCGTCAATGCCGAGGGCTAGGGGTGCGAGGGGCTGGGGTTGAGACATTTGATTCTCCGCCTGGCTGGTGGGTTGAGTTGGCCAGGTGGAAGTATCCTAGAACGCAAAATAATAGGTTGCAAGCAAATACTGCACGTAACCACACGATTGACAGTGTTTGCGTTTGCGTAGAGTATTTGCCTAAATTTAGGAGGATTGCGTCAGTGGCCAGGCCAAGAAAAACAACCGATCAAAGCTCGACGGTAAGTGTCTCGCTGCGGGTAGACCCTGCCATAAAATATGCGATCGATATTGCGGCGCGCATACAAAAGCGTACCGTTACCGGCGTGGTTGAGTGGTCGGTTGAAAAGTCATTGGCAACAGTACAGATGCCGATTGACTTCATGGTGGCGGGCAAAAAATCCCCAGAACTACCAGAATCTGAGAGCGTCATTGAGGCGGTAAAAGACCGGCTGTGGTCGCCCGACGATGCAATACGTTTGGTGCGCCTGGCGTTTGAGTTCCCCAGTCTCCTCACTTTTGAGGAGAGTTTATTATGGGAATCCCTTCGCTTGTCGCCGCCTTTCTGGCGATTTACGCCTTTAGTGGTTGTAGAGGCAAGCCCATGGAAAAACGCTCGCCTTGACGTTATTACAAAATACTGGCCGGAGCTCACTAGGCGAGTTTCTGAGTCAGGGAAAATAGTTCAAGTTACGTGGGAGGATGTCGGGCTTCCAACTCCATACGAACTTGAGGAACGGAAGGCGCAAGCGATTGAGGATGGTGGTTATTATCAAGATGTTGAAAGAGAGAATGAAGCCTTGCGAAATGAAAATAAAGCACTAAGGTCTCTCACCGATAGCTTGAAAACGGTGTTGATGAAGATTGACCCTAAAACGGCGAAATTCAAAAAAGAAGATCTACCGCCGCAGCTTTAACGTCAGGCGCTAAGTGGGCATACCTCAGCGTCATCTTGATGTCGGTGTGCCCCAGCAGATCCCGGACGGTGTTGAGCGGGACCCCAGCCATCACCAGGCGTGACGCGAAGTCATGGCGCATATCGTGCCAGCGAAACCCGCTAATGCACGCTTCCTGCAGCAGCTTGAGCCAAGCACTTTTAACGTCTTCCATTCGGCCACCTTCCAGCCCTGGGAATACAAAGGCCGATTCTCCGCTCTGATCCTTCCACGCCTTGAGCGTGCTGAATACTTCGGCGTTCATTGGGATATGCCGGGTCTCAGAAGTCTTTGCGGTGTCACCGCCGACTGTGATTGTCTTACTTTGAAAGTTCACCATTGGCCAAGTGAGGCCGAATAGTTCGCCGCGCCTCATGCCAGTATTGAGCGATATCAGCACCATCGGCTTTAAGTGGTCGGTGAATGCAAGTTTTTTCAGGTCAGGAAAAAGGGCTTTATTGCGTTCGGTACGCCACTTATTTGCACTTTCTCGCTCTAGGCATGCGCGATGCTCTCTAACTTCCAGTGCGTTTCTGATGTTCTTGGCTTCGTCCTTCAACAAGTACCGCACCTGGCCCTTAGTATCCACTTTCAAAGGTTTGATCTTGTCCAGGGGCGAGGAGGGCAGATACTCCCAATCGACCGCCCTGGAGAACACGCCGCTGATGGTGCCCATTTTGCGGTTGGCGGTTGAGGGCTTGTTGCCGGCGCTGAGCCACGATGTGCGTAGTTGCTCAAGATCTCGACTCGTGATCGCGTCCAGGCGCTGATCTATGATCGATGAGAAATTGTTGTCCAGGGTGTGCAATGTTTTTGTAGACCCCTTGTTGTGGGCCTTGAACCATGGCATGTACGTGTCGTCGATGAACTGGCGCAGGCTGGAGGTTGCTGCCCCCCGTCCGGACTGCGTAACCGCCAGCGGCTCGCCATGCTCATGGGCGTCGGCGAGGTATCGAGCGGCGTCCGTTCGTGCTTGTGCGAGCGTGAGCGTTCCTACGCGACCTAGTGACCGTTCCCTGTTACGTGCCCACGAAACCATATAGGCCATATGGCCGGTTGGCTGTACCCTGATGTACAGGCCGGGCTGGTCGGTATCAAAGACCCGGTAATGTTTTTCCTGGGGCGTGAGGCTGTTGATTAGTTTCTGTGTGATCTTGGCTTTCATGTCCGTACCAGCAGTGTACCAGCAGAAAACACAATATCAGCCAGATTGACCGGACACAACCACACTGTAAGTGGCTGATTTTATAGGTAAGTTGTTGTTTGGTAAGAGCAATTTTTGACCCTCCTAAGGGGAAGGCTGGCAGTTCGAACCTGCCCTGGGACACCACCTTCCTTTCCACACCGATGACGTTCCTTTTGCCGCTCCGGCCAAGGTCAGAAATCGTATTTCACCCCCGGCATGCCCTCATAGCTATGGCTGTCGCCATCAAAGGCCTTCTGATAGCCGGCTGAAATATAGAACGTGACTTTCTTGTCGGCCTGATAATCGACACCCAGGTTGGCCTCCCACCAACTCCCGCCAATATCCGCCTCGAAGGGTACGAAGCCGTCGGCCGAGGAGAATTCGGTTTTGGGTTGCCCCTTGAACTCATGCCAGACACTGGGACGCAGCCAGCCATTGGTGCGCAATGTTTCTCCTTTGTCATTTTCGCGGAACCAGTCTTTGGCAAGGCGCACGCCCAGGCGGCCAATCAGCGAGTCGACATCCCTGAAACGTACATCGGCAGCAATGTCATTGCTGTCATCGAGGTCGATGTGCGAATAGATCAATTGAGCCTGCGGTTCGAGGTAGAGGTTTTCGTATTTGTCCTCACCTTCGCCCTTATCGATCAAGAACGGGTAGCCGCCTTCCAGTGAGGCTGTATAACCCCGGGATTGACGGCGTTGACTGTCACGGTGGTACCGACCGGTACTGTGCAGTTCGTGTTATTGGCCACCGCCGGTGACGGACAATCAACCGGCCATGCCGGCGCAACCAGGCCACCCAACAGCGTCACGACGGTCGCGAACTGCCCTGGCAGGCGTATCTCTGGAGTAATGCTCGAGTCGGCGGACTTCGCCGGGAGGAGGTCTTCGTTTATACGCGTCGGGCCGGGGGGCGGTGGGGTTCTGACCACTCGCGCAAACATTTAGCCGACACTTGAGGCCTACTAATTCTCAAGGTAACGCCAGTGCTGGCCGATAACCCGAACGGTCACGCTCTTCTTCTTAAAATTGCCTGGAAATCTTCGATGCTGTCGTATCACCAAAAGAGTTTTCTGATCGTCGATGATTTCTCGGATTTCCGCAGTTCCGTCAGGTCCATGCTGCGTGAGCTGGGCGTCAAGGACGTGGATACCGCAGATTCTGGCGAGCAGGCGCTGCGCATGTGTTCGCAGAAGTCCTACGATTTCATCCTGCAGGATTTCCACCTCGGCGACGGCAAGAAGAACGGTCAGCAAGTGCTTGAAGACTTGATGATCGAGAAGCTGATCAGCCATGAAAGTGTGTTTGTCATGGTCACTGCTGAAACCAGCCAGGCCATGGTCCTCAGTGCGCTGGAGCACGAACCGGATGCCTACCTGACCAAGCCGTTCAACCGCTCGGGCCTGGCTCAGCGCCTGGAGCGCCTGGAGCAACGCAAGAACCTGCTCAAGCCGATCCTGCAAGCACTCGACCGTGGCAAGCCACTTGAAGTGCTCAACGCCTGCATCGAGCTGTGCAAGAAAGACATCCGTTATTCACCACTGTGCTTGCGCTACCGTGCGGATGCGTTGCGCGACTTGAATCAGAACGAAGCGCTGGAGCGCCTCTACGACAGCATCATTGCTGATCGACCGTTGCCGTGGGCGTTTGCCGGGTTGGGCCAGTTGCTGTTCAAGCGCGGCCAGGTCAGCCAGGCCAAGGGCATCTACGAAAAAGCGCTGAAAGTGTTTCCGTTGATGCCTGCGTTGTATGACGGCATGGCCGACGTGCTGGTGGTCGAAGGCGACAACAAGGGCGCCCAAAAAGTACTGGAAGAAGCCATTCGTCTGTCGCCGCTGGCGGTTCGCCGACAAGCGCTGCTGGGCAAACTGGCGATGGCCAACGAAGATTTCGACACCGCCTCCCGAGCTTATCGCCAGGCGGTGAACCAAGGGGCCCAGTCGCGTTTCAAGGATGCGGAAAGCAACCTGGGCCTGGCTCATGCCTTGATCAGCAAAGGCAGCGAGAAAGGCCTGGATACTCGCACCCGCCTGGAAATCAACACGACCCTGAGCCTGGTGGCCAAGGAAAATCCGAGCGACCCTGGCCTGCAGATTCGTGCGCGCCTGATGAAAGCCACCAGTCTGTTGCTCAACGATGCCGAAACTGCCGAGAAGCTCACCGAGCAAGCGATGATGCGCCTTGATGGCATGGAGCAGTTCATGAGCGCCGAAGCCGCGCTGCTGGTGGCCAAACAATTGCAAATGCTCGGTCAGGCGAGTGCTGGCGCATCGATGTTGAAAAACTGCGCGGAAATCTACGGTGACGATCCGGTCGTGATGAAGGGCATCGCCAAACTGACTGACGACCCGACGATCCTCAGTTCCAGCAACGCCGCCGCCGAACTGAACCGCCAAGGCGTGCGGGTGTACAAGACTGGCAACCTGGTGGAAGCCCGCGCGGTGTTCCGCAAAGCGCTGGCAATGCAGCCGAAAAACATCAGTATCGCCCTGAACATGGCGCAGTCGCTGTTGCACGGCACTGACACCAGTGTGCCGTCGGCGGAAATAGAAGAATGTCGGGTTTGCCTGAAAATGGTCGGCTTGATGCCCGATACCGACGCGCGTTATCCGCGCTATCAGAAACTCAAAATCAAGGCGTTCAACGGATGAGCCAAGACAGCCCGGCATTGGATTTCTCGACGGTGATTGCCTCCACCGTGCATGACATGAAGAACTCGCTGGCCATGGTGATGCAGGCACACAGCCATTGGCTGGCGCGCTTGCCTGATCCGCAGCAGCACTGCCCGGAGCAGGGCGTCATCGAGTATGAGTTCGCGCACCTCAACGGGATGTTGGTGCAGTTGTTGGGCCTGTACAAACTGGGCGTCAATCAGCTACCGCTGCAGCCGGCCTACCACGATCTGGATGATTTCCTTGAGGCGCAACTGGCCAGTCATCAAGAAGTGTTTGCCAGTCGCGGCATCATCGCGACCTACGAAGTCGACCCGTTGAGCCCGCTGGGTTTCTTCGATCGGGAACTGGTCGCCTCGGTGCTGGGCAACATCATCAACAACGCCATTCGTTACGCGCGCGAGTCGCTGCTGATCAGCGTCAGTGACGAGGGCGGTCAACTGGTGCTGAGCATCAACGACGATGGCAACGGCTATCCGGCCGAGATGATCGAGTGTCAGGCGGATTATGTGCAGGGCATCAACTACAGCAGCAGTAGCACCGGGCTGGGCCTGTATTTTGCCGGGCGGATCGCCGCGCTGCACCAGCGCAATGGCGTCGGCGGACGCACTCTGCTCAGCAATGGCGGCCCATTGGGCGGCGGTATGTTCACCCTTTATCTGCCCTGACCGTTCTTTATTGTGTGGCACTGCTTGAAATTCTGAACAGGCGGAGCCTATTTTGTACGGGTCGCCGTTCGCGGCTCGCACAACAAAGGATTGCGTCATGACAACCGATGGCCATCGTTCACTCGCACAGCGATTGGCGGGCATTGATGAGATTGAATGTGTCACCCCGGACTTGAATGGCGTACCCCGGGGCAAAGTCATGACGGCCGAGGGTTTTCTCGAAGGACGACGCTTGCAGTTGGCGCGGGGTGTGCTGCTGCAATGCATCATGGGCGGCTATCCGCCGGCACGTTTTTACGGCAGCGATGATGGCGACCTGGCCTTGGTGCCGGACGTTGCGCACATCTATCGGTTGCCCTGGAGCCAGCAGCCTCGGGCGCTGGCCATTTGCGATGCGGACGAATTGAGCGGCGAGGGTTCGCGACTGTCGACCCGTGGTCAGCTCAAGGCTGTGATCGCGCGCTATGCGGCTCGTGGCCTGGCGCCGGTGGTAGCGACCGAGCTGGAATTCTTCGTGTTCGCGCCCAACCCCGATCCGACACAACCGTTCCAGCCTCCCGTGGGCCTGGACGGTCGTCGCGAGGACGGTCAGTCGGCGTTCAGTGTCAGTTCCAATAGCGGCTTGCGGCCGTTCTTCAGTGAAGTCTACGAATGCATGGCGGCGCTGGGTTTGCCGCGCGATACCTTCATGCATGAAATGGGTGTCAGTCAGTTCGAGATCAACCTGCTGCATGGTGATGCGCTGCTGCTGGCCGACCAGACATTGCTGTTCAAGCACCTGCTCAAGGAAGTCGCGCTAAAGCATGGCCTGACCGTGGTCTGCATGGCCAAGCCGCTGGCGCACACGCCGGGCAGTTCGATGCATATTCACCAAAGCATCGTCGACATTGCCACCGGAAAGAATGTGTTCAGTGACGAAGCCGGTCAGCCGACCGCCGCTTTCCGTCACTTCATCGGCGGTCAACAGGCCGGCATGGCTGATTTCACGGCACTGTTCGCACCCAACGTGAACTCTTATCAGCGCTTGTGCCATCCGTATGCGTCACCAAATAATGCCTGCTGGTCCCACGACAATCGGGCTGCCGGGTTGCGCATTCCGGCCAGTGCGCCGGTCGCTCGTCGGGTCGAGAACCGTTTGCCGGGGGCTGACGCGAATCCGTACCTGGCCATCGCCGCCAGCTTGGCCGCGGGCTTGTATGGTATTGAAAAAGAACTGGAGCCGAGTGAGGCGATCCAGGGTGAATTCGAAGTGCCGGATAATCTTTCGCTGCCGTGTACCTTGCATGCGGCTCTTGAGCGTCTGAAACGTAGCCAATTGGCGAAGGAACTGTTTGGCGCCGAGTTCATCGAAGGCTACGTCGCTTCGAAGTCCATGGAGCTGACCAGCTTCTTTGATGAAATTACCCCTTGGGAACGGCGTGTTTTAGCCGCCCAGGCCTGACGCTTCGTCGTCTTCGGGCTATCGTTTGGTTAGCCTGATCTTCACTGCAAGGAGCCGCTCGGAACGCCGATGCGCCAAATCTGGAAATCCTTTCGAGCGCTGTATTTCGCCTCGCTGATGATGTTGATCGGCTCGGGCCTGTTAAGCACTTACCTGGCCTTGCGCCTGGCCGCCGACCATGTCGACAGCCTGTGGGTGGGTGCGTTGATGGCGGCCAACTATTTCGGCCTGGTGCTGGGTGGCAAGATCGGTCACCGACTGATTGCCCGGGTCGGGCACATTCGTGCGTATGCCGCGTGTGCCGGGATCGTCGGGGCGGCGGTGCTCGGCCACGGCTTGATCGACTGGCTGCCGGCCTGGCTGTTTCTGCGAGTAATCGTCGGCCTGGGCATGATGTGCCAGTACATGGTCATCGAGAGCTGGCTCAACGAACAGGCCGACGCGAAGCAGCGCGGCATGGTGTTTAGCGGCTATATGATCGCCTCGTACCTGGGCTTGGTGCTGGGTCAACTGATACTGGTCATGCACCCCGGCCTGGGCCTGGAACTGCTGATGCTGGTCGCCTTGTGCTTCGCCTTGTGCCTGGTGCCGGTGGCCCTCACTCGAAGGATTCACCCGGCGCCGTTGCACCCGGCCCCGATGGAGCCGCGTTTCTTCATCAAACGCGTGCCGCAGTCGCTGAGCACGGTATTGGGCGCGGGGTTGATCGTCGGCTCGTTCTACGGTCTGGCGCCGCTGTATGCCTCCCAGCAGGGACTGTCCACCGAGCAGGTCGGTCTTTTCATGGGTAGCTGCATTTTTGCCGGCCTGCTGGTGCAGTGGCCGCTGGGTTGGCTGTCTGACCGTTATGACCGGGCGCTGTTGATCCGTTGTTTTGCCTTCAGCCTGGCACTGGCCGCGCTACCGCTGGCGATCCTGCAGAAAGTGCCGTTGGAGGTGTTGTTCATCTCCGGCTTCCTTTGCTCGCTGGTGCAGTTCTGCCTGTATCCGTTGGCCGTGGCGTTCTCCAATGACCACGTTGAAGGTGATCGTCGGGTTTCGCTGACGGCGATGTTGCTGGTGACCTACGGTGTCGGCGCCAGTATCGGGCCGTTGGTCGCCGGGGTGCTGATGAAGCTGTTCGGCAGCCAGAGTCTTTATGCGTTTTTCAGTTTCTTCGCGTTGGTGCTGGTGTGGCGGATCCGCCCGAAAGCGGTCACCAACCTGCATCAGGTCGACGATGCGCCGCTGCATCACGTGGCGATGCCGGACAGCATGTCGAGCTCGCCGCTGGTGGCGTGCCTTGACCCGCGTGTCGATGAGCAGGTGGTGCAGGAGCAGATGCACAGCCCGGTTCATCCTGAAGCGGAGCCGGAGCCGGAGCCGGAGCCGGATCCGACTCCTGAGCCCGAATCGACGCCACCGGAAGACCCGGACTCAGGTCGCGAGCAAAGTTTTACTGAGGCCAGGCCCTAACCTTGAGGCATAAAAAAACGGGCAGTTCCGCAAGGGACTGCCCGTTTTTTGTTGAAGCGCTGGATCAGATATCGTCTTTGTCGAAGCGTCGGGCTTCACGCTGAAGCTGGTACACGAAGCGCTCGACCTGGCGCTGCTCCAGCCCGCTCATATTGTGAAAGCGGAGTCCGGCGAAGGTGGTGGAGATCTTTTCTTCGAAGTGCAGGTAACGCAATTCCACCGGTGTGGTCATGCTGCCGAAGGGCAGGGCGGCAACGAAGCGCTCGTAGACCTGGCCCAATTGCAGGCGGCTGGTGATGTCGCCCTCAAAACGCAATTTGCAACCGGTGGCGGAAATATCCAGCAACTTGCCACTGACCGGCGATTTGAGCTTTTCACCGCTCAGTTCGACATTGACCAGTTGCGCCAGCTTCAACGCAGCCCGGAAGGCATTGCGGCGCTGGTGGTAGACCACTTGGTCGGGGAGTTTGCCGCGATAGCAGCGTGTGTTGCCGGATTCGTCGATGTTCAGCAGACCGTTGCTTTCCCAGGCGATGCGCACGCCCTCATGGAAGCCTTCGATCCGAAACGACTCGCCCGCCAGCAGATAGCGTTCGCCATCGCGGGGCACCATCTCGTCCAGGGCAATCATGTTGTTGTCACGGTCAACGTCCACCAGATAGCTCTGGAAGCGCTGGTTACGCTCGTGGAACGTGATGATCAGCGGATCATGGCTTTCTTGCAGTTGCCGCAGGTTACCCGCGATCTCCATGGGTGTGGAGAGTACCTTCGGTGGCTGCGGAGCATCTTCCGCGGTTAAGGCATTGGACACGGTTCATCATTCTCCGGACAAAATATGACTGCGAATAGCCAGCATATTGCCAGCATGTGACGCGTCTTGATAGAGCGAGCTATTCAACAGAATCAAGCCTGACTGAGCGGGCGCGGCTTCGCTAATTTGGAGGTTGATCCGCGGGCATCGTAAAGCGCAGGTGGTTCGCCGCCGGTGAGGATCTTCAGCTGATTGGCCGTGGCGGCCTGTTGTATCAGGATCGACTGACCATTATTGACATTGATCGCCTGGCACTGAGCCAAAAGGTCTGTCAGGGCATCGCTCTGCGCCAGCAATTGCTCACCCACGCTCGACTGGCTGGCGAGTTGCTCCAGGCCTTGGCGATTGGTGGGCAGGTTGAGGCTGGCGAGGATTTCGCTGCGCTTGCGGCCATGCTGTTCGAGCAGAATGATCATTGCCTGTTTGCGCGCCAGAATGTCTTCGAGCAGCGGCATGTCGCGACCATGCAAGGCGAGGGCCTCGGTTTGCAATAACTCCAGCAAGTGTTGCGCTGGAGCAAAGTCGTCGATGATCAGTTGCAGTAAATTAGTGTCGTGCATGACTGGCCTTGGGGTTTAAGCGTCCAAAAGCCTGGCGCAGGCCGTGGCCTAGCGCTGGGCTTCGAAGTTGAGCAGTTTGCTGGCTACACGGTTGCTGTCGACTTTATAGCTGCCATCGGCAATCGCTGCTTTCAACTCGGCCACGCGGGCGTTGTCGACGGCAGGTTGATCGCGCAGCTTGTCAGTGACCTTCTGCAACTGTTGAGCCTCATCGCTGAGGTGTACCGATTCCCCGATATTGGCGGTACTGGCCTGTTGAGCCGCCGTATTCAGCGGCGCGGATTTGCCGGCTTCGGCAGCTTCCTTGTTGGCGCTGGTACGCGTACTGCCGGGCAGTGGCGAGGAACTGTTCAAACGGCTGAAATCGATGACCATGATAAAAAACCTCTGGGTATTTGGACGCTTGCCATGTTTTCGGCTCTCCCTGCAAAAACTTTAGACCCATTTATCAATGAGCTTGCATGCGCCAGCGCATTTTCTGCGTGCGGCACAGTTTAGGGAACAGCCAGGCAGCGCGCCATAGCTTTACCAAGCAGAGCGCCTTACATGGAGACCTCCACCTGGCCCGGCGCGATCACCTGCGCCTTGATAACCCGTTGGGAGTTAAGGTTTTTCACCCGGATCTGTTCACGCAAGCCGCCGTTCGACAGCGCTTCGCCCGGCATGCGCACACTGAGCGTACCGCTGCGAGCGGTAATCACCACCTGGTCGCCCTTGGTGATGACTTCGGCCTGTTCGAGGTGGACCAGCGTCAGGACCTGACCAGCGACCGTTGGTCGGGTAAGTTTCTGTCCGATCGTTTGATCCGTAGAGGTGAAGTAGCCCTGGCCGATCAGGCTGATGTCTCGTTCGCGCAGCATGACGTCGCCCGGCTCGATAAAGCCGGCTCGCTTGAGTGGCCGAGTGGTGGTGACGACGTCTCGAAACAGGCGGACTTGAGCGGGCACGAAGACCGTCCAGGGGGAAGTGCTGTCACAACGAACCTTGACCGTGACGCGACCAATCGGGATCGCCGGGCTCTCCAGGGTGGCTGTCAATTCCTTGTCGCACATGGGCATGCGCAGGCGTGGATCGAGCTGCTTGACCTCAATCTCATAACGACCTTCGGTTTGACTGGTCGCCAAATAGTCTTCTACGGTGAACTCAAGAAAGCCCTGAGTGACGCCGATAAGCATGTCAGGCAAGGTAACTGCGTCAGCAAGGGCAGGGCTGCCAGCGTTGAACAGGCAGACGGCAGACACCGCGCAAAGCACTTGGCGAGCGTGTGATGTCAGGCGTCGGAAAAATGTCGGTTCTGTGTTCATAAGAGTTAAAAAGCAAGCGCCGTGCCGTTTAGCAATTAACGTGCGTCGCAACACACTTAAGCGTTGGTGTAGGAGTCTGTGCATGGCTGGTGTAATGGATGCGGTAAACCAGCGCACGCAACTGGTAGGGCAGAATCGCCTGGAGCTGTTGTTGTTCCGTCTCGACGGCCAGCAGCTTTACGGGATCAACGTGTTCAAGGTTCGGGAGGTGCTGCAATGCCCCAAACTCACGCTGATGCCAAAATCCAGTCCTGTCGTGTGCGGTGTGGCAAACATCCGGGGGGCGACCATTCCGATTCTTGATCTGGCGATGGCGACCGGTTCCGGCGCGCTGAAAGATCAAAGCAATCCGTTCGTGATCATCACGGAGTACAACACCAAGACCCAGGGTTTCCTGGTGCGCTCGGTGGAACGCATCGTCAACATGAACTGGGAAGAGATTCACCCGCCGCCCAAGGGCACGGGGCGCGATCATTACCTGACGGCTGTGACTCGGGTCGACAATCAGTTAGTCGAAATCATCGACGTCGAGAAAATCCTCGCGGAAGTGGCCCCGACACCGGAAGTGATTTCGGTCGGCGTGGTGGATGTCGAAACCCAGCACAAGGCCTTGTCCTTGAAGGTCCTGACGGTCGATGACTCGTCGGTGGCACGCAAGCAGGTGACCCGTTGCCTGCAAACCGTCGGTGTCGAAGTGGTCGCGTTGAACGACGGCAAGCAAGCGCTGGACTATCTGAAAAAGCTGGTCGACGAAGGGAAAAAGCCGGAGGAAGAGTTCCTGATGATGATTTCCGACATCGAGATGCCGGAAATGGACGGGTACACCCTGACGGCCGAGATCCGCAACGACCCGCGCATGCAAAAGCTTCATATCATCCTGCATACTTCGTTGTCGGGTGTATTCAATCAGGCGATGGTCAAGAAAGTCGGTGCCGATGACTTCCTTGCCAAATTCCGTCCTGATGACCTGGCATCCCGGGTAGTCGACCGGATCAAAGCAGCAGATATCAGCTAGGGGCCTTCTGCCCCTGGTGGTTAACACGATTTAAGAGGCGGCATCATTGTCTACGGGTAATTTGGATTTCGAACAGTTCCGGGTGTTCCTGGAAAAAGCCTGTGGCATTTTGCTCGGTGAAAACAAGCAGTACCTGGTCTCGAGCCGTCTCAACAAACTGATGGAACAGCAAGGCATCAAATCCCTGGGTGAGCTGGTCCAGCGCATCCAGACCCAGCCGCGCAGCGGTTTGCGCGAAATGGTGGTGGATGCCATGACCACCAACGAAACCCTGTGGTTTCGTGACACCTATCCGTTTGAAGTCTTGAAGAACAAGGTATTGCCTGAAGCGATCAAGGCCGCTCCCGGTCAGCGTCTGCGGATCTGGTCGGCGGCGTGCTCGTCGGGTCAGGAACCGTACTCGCTGTCGATGTCCATCGATGAGTTCGAGCGCGTCAACATGGGTCAGTTGAAGATGGGTGCGCAGATTGTAGCCACCGACTTGTCCGGCACCATGCTGACCAACTGCAAGACCGGCGAGTACGACAGCCTGGCCATCGGCCGAGGCCTGTCGCCCGAGCGTCTTCAGCGTTACTTCGACCCAAAAGGGCCGGGACGCTGGGCGATCAAGGCGCCGATCAAGAGCCGGGTGGAGTTTCGCTCGTTCAACCTGCTGGACAGCTACGCGGCCCTTGGCAAATTCGACATCGTGTTCTGCCGCAACGTGCTGATCTACTTCTCCGCAGAGGTGAAGAAAGACATCCTGTTGCGCATTCACAGCACGCTCAAACCGGGCGGCTATTTGTTCCTCGGCGCGTCCGAAGCGCTGAACGGTTTGCCGGATCATTACCAGATGGTCCAGTGCAGCCCGGGGATCATTTACCAGGCGAAGTGATTGTTCACCGGCAATACAAAAACGGGAGTCCTCAGGGGCTCCCGTTTTTTTTTGCCTGATGATTTCCCACCAACACCGCTAACCCCTGTAGGAGCCGGGCTTGCCCGCGATGGCGGTATGTCAGTCAAATTAACTTTGTCAGATATACCGCCATCGCGGGCAAGCCCGGCTCCCACAGTGTATTTCGGTGTTCTGAAAACCGGTGATAAGCGGCAGAAAAGCGGCAGCCAGCGGAAACCGGTTGCCGCTTTTCTGGCATTGCCGCTTTGCCACCGCCCGCAAAGCCCCTGTTTTCGGGCTTTTTCGAATTGGCACGCCGCTTGCTATGTCTCTGGTTACGAAAAATCAGGTCACCCGAAGGTTTCCCGACATGAGCATCAGCTTCGATAAAGCGCTCGGTATCCACGAACAAGCCCTGGGCTTCCGCGCTCAGCGTGCCGAAGTCCTGGCCAACAACATCGCCAACGCCGACACCCCGAACTACAAGGCTCGGGATCTGGAATTCTCCAAAGTGCTCGCTGCACAGAACGAGAAAACCAAGAACGGCACCTTTGCCTTGAACATGACCAACAGCCGTCATATCGAAGCTGAAGGCCTGGGCAATGGCGACGAGTCGCTGATGTATCGCACGCCGATGCAGCCATCGATCGACCAGAACACCGTGGACGCCCAACTGGAACAGTCGAACTACGCGGAAAACGCGGTCGGCTTCCAGGCCAGCTTCACCCTGCTCAACAGCAAATTCAAAGGGCTGGTGTCAGCCCTGCGCGGAGAGTAAGTCATGTCTCTATCCAGTGTTTTCAACATTGCCGGTAGCGGCATGAGTGCTCAAACCACTCGCTTGAACACCGTTGCCTCGAACATCGCCAACGCCGAAACCGTCTCGTCGAGCATCGACCAGACCTATCGCGCCCGTCACCCGGTATTCGCCACCATGTTCCAGGGCGGCCAGAGCGGCGGCAGCAACTCGCTGTTCCAGAGCCAGGACGCTGCGGGTCAAGGCGTGCAAGTGCTGGGCGTGGTCGAAGACCAGAGCAACCTTGAAGCGCGCTACGAGCCGAACCATCCGGCTGCCGATGCCAAGGGCTACGTCTACTACCCGAACGTCAACGTCGTCGAAGAAATGGCCGACATGATTTCCGCGAGTCGTTCGTTCCAGACCAACGCTGAAATGATGAACACCGCCAAAACCATGATGCAGAAGGTCCTGACTCTCGGTCAGTGATAAGGGGCGACTCAGATGAGTGTTATCGATACCACCAGTGGCGTGAGCCTCAAGGATGTCCTGGCCAACTCTTCGGTCAAGGCCAATAAATCCAGCACCGATGGCCTGGCTGCCGCAACCGGCAGCGCCACGGGCAAGAAAGCGTTGGGCAAAGACGCGTTCCTGCAGTTGCTGGTGACCCAGCTGAAAAACCAGAACCCGTTGGAGCCGCAGGACAACGGCGCGTTCGTCGCGCAGTTGGCGCAGTTCAGCAGCCTGGAAGGCATCACCACGCTGAACGATACCGTCAGCGGCATTGCCGGCAACTACAACTCCTCGCAAGCGCTGCAAGCGTCTTCGCTGGTGGGGCGTTCGGTGGTTGCCCAGACCGATACCGCAGTGGTCGATACCTCCAAGAGTTTCAACGGTACGGCGGTCGTACCGGCTTCGACGAATCCGGTGACGATCAAGATCACGGATACCGATGGCAAAGTCGTTCGCACCATCGATCTTGGCAGCCAGCAGGCCGGCAACGCCGGTTTCATCTGGGACGGCAAGAACGATGCGGGCGAAGTGGCCAAGGCTGGCACTTACAAGTTTGCAGCTACCGCGACTTACGACAGCAAGGCGACCTCGCTGGTGACTTACCTGCCGGCAACCGTCAACAGCGTGACCATCAGCCAGACCGGCGGTGAGTTGATGCTGAACCTGGCAGGCCTGGGCAGTGTTGCCCTGTCCAAAGTACAGACCATTGGTATATAGAGCCGACTAACACGGCACAAAGGAGTGGAATATGTCTTTCAATATCGGCCTTAGCGGTCTCTATGCAGCCAACAAACAACTGGACGTAACCGGCAACAACATCGCCAACGTCGCGACCACCGGTTTCAAATCGTCCCGTGCAGAATTCGAAGACGTGTACTCGGCCACGCGCCTGGGTACCGGCAGCAAGACCGTCGGCAACGGCGTGCGTCTGGCCAACGTTTCCCAGCAGTTCGGCCAGGGCGACGTGAACAACACCGGCAACGTGTTGGACATGGGTATCCAGGGCAACGGTTTCTTCGTCATGAGCGACAACGGCTCGCTGAGTTACACCCGTGCCGGTGCGTTCAAGACTGACGCCCAGAACTACGTGGTCGACAACAACGGCCGCCGCTTGCAGGGTTTTGGCGTAGACGCCAACGGCAAGATCATCAACGGCGTGCTGACCGACCTGAAAATCGACACCTCGAGCCTGGCGCCGCACGCGACCACTCGTGTCGACCAGACGATGAACCTGAACTCCTCGGACCCACTGCCAACAGTGACCCCGTTCAACGTCAAAGACACCAACAGCTACAACAAGACCATTTCCACCCCTGTGTACGACACGCAGGGTAACCAGCACACGATGGATCAGTTTTACGTTAAAAATGCGGCGTCCAACTCCTGGACTGTTTACACCTACATGGACGGCCGTAGCCCAACCAACCCGCTGACTGAGCCACCGGTGCCGATCCAGGCTGATATCACCTTCAATCCAGATGGCACCATCAAGACGCTGACGGGCGGTGCTGGCTGGACGCAAACCGGTACCACCCTGACCATGACAGGCTGGAAGCCGGGCGTGATGGTTAACGCCAACACCAACCCGCCGACCTGGGCCCTGAACGGTTCGGACGCGGCCGCGGCCGGTATCGCGTTCGACATGACCAAAACCACTTCTTACGCTTCGCCAACCGCACGTACTGCGCAGTATCAGGACGGTTACGCGACCGGCCAGATTTCCAGCCTGACCATCGACGAAAGCGGTGTCATGACCGCCAACTTCACCAACCAGCAAACCAAGGCCATCGGCCAGGTAGCCATTGCCAGTTTCGCCAACGAACAAGGCCTGCAGCCAATCGGTGGTACTGCCTGGAAAGAAACCTTCGCTTCAGGCGTGCCTGGCATCGATGCACCGAAAACCGGTACGCTGGGTTCGGTGGTGTCCAACTCGCTGGAAGAGTCCAACGTCAACCTGACCAACGAGCTGGTTGATTTGATCAAGGCGCAGAGCAACTACCAGGCGAACGCCAAGACCATCTCCACCCAGAGCACCATCATGCAGACCATCATTCAGATGACTTGATGCCTGATAGCGCTGCATAAAAAACCCCTCGAAAGAGGGGTTTTTTATGGACGGGATTTGTCTCAGGTGCTGACATTTTGGTTGTCTGTATTGGCCTCATCGCGAGCAAGCTCGCTCCCACAGGGGACCGAGTTGGCCCGGAGGAATGCGATCAACTGTGGGAGCGGGCTTGCCCGCGATTGGGTGGCACAGTCGACGCTTTACTTGAGCCAAAAGAAAACCCCCGATCAATCCAGAGGAGTGATCGGGGGTTTTCGAGTAGCGTCTTGCGACGCCTACCGGCTCAGCTTATTGGCAAGCTTCGCAATCCGGCTCGTCGATGGCGCAAGCCTTTGGCACTGGAGCAGGGCCGGCAGGTGCTGCCAGGACCGAATCTTCACCGTGGTTGCCGCCGCTGGAAACAGCGTTCAGCTTGCCGGTGTTGATGGTCGACTTCTCGGTGCTGGTCGCAGCCAGGGCACGGAGGTAGTAAGTGGTTTTCAGACCACGGTACCAGGCCATGCGGTAGGTCACGTCCAGCTTCTTGCCCGAAGCGCCAGCGATGTACAGGTTCAGCGATTGAGCCTGGTCGATCCACTTCTGACGACGGCTTGCCGCGTCAACGATCCACTTGGTGTCCACTTCGAATGCAGTCGCGTAGAGCTCTTTGAGTTCTTGCGGGATGCGCTCGATTTGCTGCACCGAACCGTCGTAGTACTTCAGGTCGTTGATCATGACCGAGTCCCACAGACCGCGAGCCTTCAGGTCGCGAACCAGGTACGGGTTGATCACGGTGAATTCGCCCGACAGGTTCGATTTCACGTAGAGGTTCTGGTAGGTCGGTTCGATCGACTGCGATACGCCAGTGATGTTGGCGATGGTCGCGGTCGGTGCGATGGCCATGATGTTGGAGTTACGAATGCCTTTCTGTACACGGGCGCGAACCGGTGCCCAGTCCAGGGATTCGTTCAGGTCAACGTCGATGTACTTCTGGCCACGCTGTTCGATCAGGATCTGTTGCGAATCCAGCGGCAGGATGCCTTTGGACCACAGCGAACCCTGGAATGTCTCGTAGGCGCCGCGCTCGTCAGCCAGGTCGCAGGAAGCCTGGATCGCGTAGTAGCTGACCGCTTCCATCGACTTGTCGGCGAACTCGACGGCAGCGTCGGAACCGTAAGGAATGTGCTGCAGGTACAGCGCATCCTGGAAGCCCATGATGCCCAGGCCGACCGGACGGTGCTTGAAGTTGGAGTTCTTCGCTTGTGGCACCGAGTAGTAGTTGATGTCGATGACGTTATCGAGCATGCGAACGGCGGTGTTCACGGTGCGTTCCAGCTTGGCGGTGTCCAGCTTGCCGTTGACGATGTGGTTCGGCAGGTTGATCGAGCCCAGGTTGCAAACGGCGATTTCGTCCTTGTTGGTGTTCAAGGTGATTTCGGTGCACAGGTTCGAGCTGTGAACCACGCCCACGTGCTGCTGCGGGCTACGCAGGTTGCACGGGTCTTTGAAGGTCAACCATGGGTGGCCGGTTTCAAACAGCATGGACAGCATTTTGCGCCACAGGTCTTTGGCCTGGATGGTCTTGAACAGTTTGACCTTGCCTGGGTATTCGGTCAGGGCTTCGTAGTACTCGTAACGCTCTTCGAAGGCTTTACCGGTCAGGTCGTGCAGGTCCGGTACTTCGGATGGCGAGAACAGGGTCCACTTGCCGTCATCGAAGACACGCTTCATGAACAGGTCAGGGATCCAGTTGGCGGTGTTCATGTCGTGGGTACGACGACGGTCATCACCGGTGTTCTTGCGCAGCTCGATGAACTCTTCGATGTCCATGTGCCAGGTTTCCAGGTAGGCACAGACAGCGCCTTTGCGCTTGCCACCCTGGTTAACGGCGACGGCGGTGTCGTTCACGACTTTCAGGAACGGAACAACGCCCTGGGACTTGCCGTTGGTGCCCTTGATGTACGAACCCAGTGCACGAACCGGAGTCCAGTCGTTGCCCAGGCCGCCGGCGAATTTCGACAACATGGCGTTGTCGTGGATCGCGTGGTAAATGCCCGACAGGTCATCCGGCACGGTGGTCAGGTAGCAGCTGGACAGCTGTGGACGCAGGGTACCGGCGTTGAACAGGGTCGGGGTCGACGACATGTAGTCGAAGGACGACAGCAGGTTGTAGAACTCGATCGCACGGTCTTCTTTGTGCTTCTCTTCGATCGCCAGGCCCATGGCCACGCGCATGAAGAAGATCTGCGGCAGTTCGAAGCGGATACCGTCCTTGTGGATGAAGTAACGGTCGTACAGGGTTTGCAGGCCCAGGTACGTGAACTGCTGATCGCGCTCGTGGTTGATGGCCTTGCCGAGTTTTTCCAGGTCGAAGGACGCCAGGACCGGGTTCAGCAATTCGTATTCGATACCCTTGGCGATGTAGGCAGGCAGGGCCTTGGCGTACAGGTCGACCATCTCGTGGTGGGTCGCGCTTTCGGCAACGTTGAGGAAGCTCAGGCCTTCGGCACGCAGGGTGTCCATCAGCAGGCGGGCGGTTACGAACGAGTAGTTCGGCTCACGCTCGACCAGGGTACGGGCGGTCATCACCAGGGCGGTGTTGACGTCGGTCAGGGCCACGCCGTCGTACAGGTTTTTCAGGGTTTCGCGCTGGATCAGGTCGCCGTCGACTTCTTCCAGGCCTTCGCACGCTTCGGTGACGATGGTGTTCAGGCGACCCATGTCCAGAGGGGCCAGGCTGCCATCGGCGCGGGTGATGCGGATCGACGGGTGAGCGTTGACGGCTTCTTCGGCCGGGGCGTGGGCGGCGCGTTGTTTCGAGCGACCGTCGCGGTAGATCACGTAGTCGCGGGCTACTTTCTGCTCGCCGGCACGCATCAGGGCCAGTTCAACCTGGTCCTGGATTTCTTCGATGTGGATGGTGCCGCCCGATGGCATGCGACGCTTGAAGGTCGCGGTGACTTGTTCGGTCAGGCGGGCCACGGTGTCATGGATTCGCGACGAGGCGGCAGCGGTGCCGCCTTCAACTGCGAGAAACGCTTTGGTGATGGCGACGGTGATCTTGTCATCGGTGTAAGGAACGACAGTGCCGTTACGCTTGATCACACGCAATTGACCCGGCGCGGTGGCGGACAGATCCGAAGTCGAATCAGCGGCCTGCGGCAAGGTACCCTGCGGGTTCTCGCGAGTTGTGTCGGTTTGCATGGGGGGTTGTCTCCACATTCTCTATGTTTGTTTGGGCACCATTACGGCGCCCACCGTTCTGTCCTGAAGCACTACAACCGACGTGGTGTCGGGCATAACAACTTCGGGACAGTAGGAAAAAGGCTAATGATGCCGCTTCCTTGCCGAAGTCTTTGGCCGCGAGCCTGGGCTCGAAGCCGGATTCCTTTCAAGGGTGCCAGTTATGACTGCAACACCCGTACCGTTTCGGCTGTTCTGGCCTGAAAAAACGGTGCCATCCGCACGTGCGGTTTGGTCTTGTAAAATCGTGCTTGGTTCAACCATAAACAGGCAATAAAGCGCTTGAGTTTCTGGTCTGAAATGTGGTTGGGCTTTTAAGCTAAAACCCTACATGTAGGGGTTTTTTGGCGCCGGGGTACAAGATAGTGCGTTTTTGGAGGTGTTGCAACGTACTGCCTGTGGATAAACCTGTGTGTAAATTGTGCGTGAAAGGTGGAACGAGCGTGTAGGCCGCGACCTAGCTGGATCGAGCCGTTTTTCATCGCTTTTCAACGATCGAAAACAGCCGTTTGGATTTTTAAGGGCGCGAACCCTATCACAAAAAACCGGGTTGTCCGAACGCATTTGCCGGCTTGTGTTCTCGGCGGGCGGCGTTTATACAATCGGCCAGTGTATAAGCATTCTTATCCTCCCCAATCATTACAAAAAGACGGGCGGATCCTTCCTTATTAGTGTTGTTGGCAAGCAGAGGTCACCGTGGAGCAAGAAGCCTGGCAGGTATTGATTGTGGAGGACGACCGGCGTCTGGCCGAACTGACCCGCGACTACCTGGAAGCCAATGGCCTGCGCGTCTCGATCGAGGGCAATGGTGCGCTGGCGGCGGCACGTATCATCAAGGAGAAACCGGACCTGGTGATTCTCGACCTGATGCTGCCTGGCGAAGACGGCCTGAGCATCTGCCGCAAGGTCCGCGACAAGTATGACGGGCCGATCCTGATGCTCACCGCCCGCACCGACGACACCGATCAGATCCTCGGTCTGGACCTCGGTGCCGACGACTACGTGTGCAAGCCGGTTCGTCCGCGCCTGTTGCTGGCGCGCATCCAGGCGCTGTTGCGCCGCAGTGAAGGCCCCGAAGCCTCCCCGGAAAAACAACGGCGCCTGCAGTTCGGCCCGCTGGTGGTGGACAACGCGTTGCGTGAAGCCTGGTTGCATGACAACGGCATCGAACTGACCAGCGCCGAGTTCGACCTGCTCTGGTTGTTGGTGGCCAACGCCGGGCGGATCCTGTCTCGCGAAGAGATTTTCACCGCGCTGCGCGGTATCGGCTATGACGGCCAGGACCGTTCCATCGATGTGCGGATCTCGCGCATCCGCCCGAAAATCGGCGATGACCCGGAACACCCGCGGCTGATCAAAACCATCCGCAGCAAGGGCTATCTGTTTGTGCCTGAAGCCTGTGTAGATCCGTCGCTGTGAATTCGATCTTTCTGCGCATTTATGGCGGCATGTGTGCGGCGCTGGTCCTGGTCGCCGTGCTGGGCGTGCTGGCGTTGCACTTGCTCAACGAAGTGCGCAGCGAGCAATACCGCGAGCGCCTGGCCCACGGCACGTTTTCGCTGATGGCCGACAACCTCAAGCCGATGAACGAAACCGAGCGCCACCGCGCCTTGCTGGTGTGGGAACGCTTGCTCGGCATTCCGTTGGCGCTAACCACATTTGCCCAGACCGACCTCGACCTCACCCAGCGCACCCGCGTGCTGCGCGGTCAGGCGCTGGTGGAACAGACCGGCCCGCATGCGGCGAAGGTCTACCGACTGGTCAACGACAAGGAACAGTTGGTGCTCACCGGCGAGGTTCAGCAGATCAGCGAGCAACTGGCCCGGGCCACTATTTATTTGCTGGTCGATGAACTGGTGCGCTACCCGGTGGCTGAACAGCCCGAACGGCTGGCGCTGTTGAAAGAAGACAAAGGGTTTGGGTTTGACCTGCGCCTGGTCAAGGTCGAGCAGGCGGACATGGACGAGGACCAGAGCCGTCGTGTGTCCGAGGGTGACACCGTGATGGCGCTGGGCAAGGGCGGCGACTCGATCCGCGTGTTTGCCGGCATGGTCGGTACGCCGTGGGTACTGGAGATCGGCCCGCTGTACCAGATGAATCCTTATCCGCCCGAATGGCTGGTGTTGATCGCGGCCCTCGGTTTGAGCCTGATTGGCCTGATCGTTTACTTGTTGGTGCGGCAACTGGAGCGCCGGTTGCGCGGGCTGGAAGCGGCCGCCACGCGCATCGCCAAGGGTAGCCTGGAAACCCGCGTACCGGCGCGCGGTGCCGACTCGGTGGGGCGACTGGCCGCCGCCTTCAACGGCATGGCCGAGCACTTGCAGCAATTGCTGGCGATCCAGCGTGAACTGGTGCGCGCCGTGTCCCACGAGTTGCGCACACCGGTGGCGCGCCTGCGTTTCGGCCTGGAGATGATCGGTTCGGCCACCACGCCACAGCAGCTGGAAAAATACTGCGAGGGCATGGATCACGACATCGAGGATCTCGACAAACTGGTCGACGAGATGCTGACCTACGCGCGGCTGGAGCAGGGCTCGCCGGCGCTGAATTTCCAGCGGATTGATCTGGATGCGTTGGTCAATCAAGTGATCGAAGAACTGGCGCCGTTACGCGCCGAGGTCACGGTGCAGCGCGGCTTGTGTTTGTCGGCCGCCGATTGCGACGACGCCTGGGTCGAGGCCGAACCGCGTTACTTGCATCGGGCCATTCAGAACCTGGTCAGCAACGCCATGCGTCACGCCCACTCACGGGTGACCGTCAGTTATCAGGTGGGGCAGCAGCGTTGTCGGGTGGACGTCGAGGATGACGGGCCGGGGGTGCCGGAGTTGGCCTGGGAGCGAATTTTCACACCGTTCCTGCGCCTTGATGACAGCCGTACCCGCGCCTCGGGCGGGCATGGATTGGGGTTGTCGATCGTGCGGCGGATTATCCATTGGCATGACGGGCGGGCGTTGATCAGCCAGAGTAAAAGCCTGGGTGGGGCGTGTTTCAGCCTGAGTTGGCCGCGCAATCAGGAGAAGCGCTGAGAGTTGTGGTGATAGTCAGGCCGCCATCGCGAGCAAGCTCGGCTCCTACAGGTGATCTTCGGTGTGTCAGAGATCCAATGTGGGAGCCGAGCTTGCTCGCGATGAGGCCAGTACAAACCCTGCAATTCTTCAGGCCTTGATACTGACCAGGCTCAACAACTGCCCATCCATCACCCCGAACTGCGCCTCAAGCTCCGTGCCATTGCGCCACTCGGCGGACAGGTCCGTCAGCAACCGCAACCGCACCTCACCGGCCTCGGTCCACTCCAGCACCTCGGCATGTTCAAAATAAAAGCGCTGCTGGACAATCGGGTACAGCGCCTTGAACAGACTTTCTTTTACCGAAAACGTCAGCGTCACCAGCAGTGCGAGGTCATCGCGACAACCGGCTGCCATGCGCTGCAACTCCGGCGGCGTGAGAATTTCCCCTGCCAGACGTTCGGCCCGGTCTGGGTTGAGCAGGTTTTCCAGGTCCATCCCCAAGCCGCGCCAATCAGTTTTTTTCGCGACGATGGCGGCCGCCCGGCCAGTGCTGTGGGTGATCGAGCCGGCGATGTGCACCGGCCAAGCCGGCGCCCGGTCTTCGCCGATGGCCGGGCTGACACTCAGGCCTTCCAATTGTTGCAACGCGGCCCGGGCGCAGACTCGCCCAGCCAGAAATTCCGCCTGACGCTTGGCGACCGAACGCTGAATGCTCGCTGGCGGCTCAATGGCGCTGCGCTGGAAATCATCGCTGGCCAGTTGCGAACTATCAAAGCGGGTGCTCAGCAGCACCGTATCGGGCAGCACAAACGGCAGCGGCCAACGGGCGTCGAGCGGGGTGCAGCAAACGGGGAGGGCGGGGACGGAATTCATGTCGGCATTTTGCCGGGTTGCCTTCTGGCTGGGTAGTAGCAAGATCGTTCCTACGCTCTGCGTGGGAATGCATCCAGTGACGCTCTGCGTCACATTCGCGAGGGACGCGCAGCATCCCGGGCTGCATTCCCACGGGGACCGTGGGAACGATCGCTGCGCTAACCAAATATCTTTTTGAAAAACGCCTGCATATCCGCCCAGGACTGTTCATCCGCCGCCTTGCTGTAGCCGATGTCCGGCCCGCCATGATCGCCGTGGCTCAGACGATCCGCATCAGGATTACTGAACCCATGCTTGGCGCCCTCAAGGCTGACGAACGTGTAGTCGGCGCCGGCCTTGTCCATTTCAGCCTTGAACGCGGCCACGTTATCCGGCGTGACCATGCTGTCCATCGCCCCATGCTCGACCAGGATTTTTGCCTTCACATTGCCCGGCGTCGCCGGTGACTGGGTGGCCAGCGCACCGTGGAAACTCACCACGCCTGCCAGTGGCACGCCCTGACGAGCTGCATTGAGCACCACGCCGCCTCCGAAGCAGTAACCGATGGCGGCGATTTTATCCGGATTGGTCTGTGGCTGTTTCTTCAGCAAATCGAGCCCGGCCTGGAAGCGCGCGCTGGACGCGGCACTGTCTTTCAACGCTGCTTGCATGAAGGCCATGGCGTCCTTTGGATGTTCGGTGTTCTTGCCATCGCCATACATGTCGATGGCCAGAGCGCTGTAACCCAGACCGGCCAGATCACGGGCGCGGCGCTTGGTGTAGTCGTTGAGCCCCCACCATTCGTGCACCACCACCACGCCTGGACGTTGGCCTTTGATGGCGTCGTCGTAGGCGTAGTAGCCAATCAGTTTTGTACCGTCGGCACTTTGGTAGGGAATCTCTTGAGTCTTGATGGCGGCTTGGCTGAGTCCGCTCAAGGCCAGTAATACAAGGGCAAGGAAAACGCGCATGGTCGAATCTCCTGCAAAAAGTCAGCAAAACAGCTGGGTGGATTTGATTCAGCTCAGGTTCAGTGTGCGTTCAGGGGGAGTTCAGGGCGGGGTGAGTAACCTTGCCCCATACCCAAAAAGCAAATAGCGCATGAGGAAACTCCCCAATGACTACTTTCAAAAAACTGCTTCTGGCCTTCGCCGTGATGGGCGCCAGTACCGCGGCTTTGGCGACCGACGATAATTTCGCCAGCCTTACTCTTGGACAGACCAGCGACAAAGTCAAAAAATCCCACGCCCTGAACGACAACCTCAACCATCCGAACGCCGACGGCATGATCGGCAAGGACACCACTTATGGTGTGCGCCTGGGCAAGCAAAACAGCGAGGGCCGCTACTACGCCACTTACGACAACGTGTCGGGCTCGCACAATGGCATTAAACTGCGCCAGGAAAACCTGCTGGGCAGCTACGATCTGTTCTACCCGGTGGGCGGCAGCACCAAATTGTTTGGCGGGGCTACGGCCGGTTTGACCAAGATGACTCAGGATTCCTCAGGCTATAGCCGTGACAGTGACATCGGTTATGCGATTGGCGGCCAGGTCGGTGTGTTGCAACAGGTTTCGCAAAACACCTCGGTTGAACTGGGTTACCGTTACCTGCGCAGCAACGCCAGCACCGAGATGAGCGAGCGCGGCGGCAGCAAACAGGGTTCGCTGGACCTGACCAGCAGCGCCCAGACTTACCTGTCGGCAAACTACGCTTTCTGAACAGGTTGTGGGCATGTGCCAATGCCTTCAGATAAGCGAACCCCCTGTGGGAGCGGGCTTGCCCGCGATAGCGGCGGCACATTCACTATTGATGTGTCAGCCAGATCGCTATCGCGGGCAAGCCCGCTCCCACAGGTTCTGCGGCCTGACTGAAAACTGTGCTGTTGGAGATAACGATTTGCCTGGGAGAGCGTTATGAAACTGTTGGTCGTCGAAGATGAAGCGCTGTTGCGCCATCACCTGCAAACCCGCCTGACGGAAAGTGGCCATGTGGTCGAGTCCGTGGCCAATGGCGAAGAGGCGCTGTACCAGACCGAGCAGTTCAACCATGACCTGGCGGTGATTGACCTCGGCCTGCCAGGCATGAGCGGGCTCGATTTGATCCGCCAACTGCGCGCACGGGGCAAGACCTTTCCGATCCTGATCCTGACCGCGCGCGGCAACTGGCAGGACAAGGTCGAAGGCCTCGCCGCCGGGGCCGATGATTATGTGGTCAAGCCGTTCCAGTTCGAAGAACTCGACGCCCGGTTGAATGCCTTGCTGCGCCGTTCCAGCGGTTTCACCCAGTCGACCATCGTTGCCGGGCCACTGCTGCTGGACCTCAATCGCAAACAAGCCTCTCTTGATGATCAGCCGCTGGCGCTGACCGCGTATGAGTACCGGATCCTCGAATACCTTATGCGTCATCACCAACAAGTGGTGGCCAAGGACCGCTTGATGGAACAGCTCTACCCGGACGACGACGAGCGCGATCCGAACGTGATCGAAGTGTTGGTCGGCCGTCTGCGCCGCAAACTCGAAGGCCCGGCCGGCTTCAAACCGATCGACACCGTGCGTGGCCTCGGCTACCTCTTCAATGAGCGCTGCACTTGATCCGTTCCCTTCGCGTCCGGTTGATGCTCGCCGCCACCCTGTTGGCGGTGTTGTTCATGCTGGCATTGTTGCCGGCGATGCAGGGCGCGTTCAGTCTGGCGTTGCAAGATTCCATCGAGCAACGTCTGGCGTCGGACGTCAACACGCTGATTTCCGCCGCACGGGTGGAAAACAACACCCTGCAAATGCCGGAGCAATTGCCGGATGAGCGCTTCAACCTGACGGACAGCCGTTTGCTCGGCTACATCTTTGACCGCGATGCTCACCTGGTCTGGCGTTCGAAGGGCACCGGGCAGGAGATGATCAACTACAAACCGCGTTACGACGGACGTGGTAATGAGTTCGCGCGTATTCGCGAGGCCAGTGGCCAAGAGTTCTTCGTCTATGACGTCGAAGTCAAACTGCTCAGCGGCAAAAGCGCCGCGTTCAGCATCGTCGCTCTGCAACCGGTGAGCGAATACGAAACCACCGTCGAAGGTCTGCGCGAAAAC
Organism: Pseudomonas sp. OV226; assembly: GCF_003148705.1. Classification (NCBI taxonomy): domain Bacteria; kingdom Pseudomonadati; phylum Pseudomonadota; class Gammaproteobacteria; order Pseudomonadales; family Pseudomonadaceae; genus Pseudomonas; species Pseudomonas sp. OV226. The sequence continues at coordinate 422,754 of NZ_QGGS01000002.1, forward strand.
CTTTACCTCGGTTTCGGCGCGGCGTTGTTGGTGCTGCTCGCGTTGCTGTGGATCGGCCTGACCTGGGGCTTGCAGGCGTTGCGCCGGCTCAGTCAGGAACTCGACGAAATCGAAAGCGGCGCCCGTGAAAGCCTCAGCGAACAGCACCCGCGTGAACTGTTGCGCCTGACCGGCTCCCTCAACCGTTTGCTGCACAGCGAGCGCGAACAGCGCAGCCGCTACCGCGACTCCCTCGACGACCTGGCCCACAGCCTGAAAACTCCGTTGACCGTGCTGCAAGGCGTCAGCGAAGACATGGCCCAGCGCCCGGAAAACCGCGAACAGGCCAGGGTGCTGCAAACCCAGATCGAACGCATGAGCCAACAAATCAGCTATCAACTGCAACGCGCCAGCCTGCGCAAAAGTGGTCTGGTGCGTCACCAGGTGCGTCTGCAACCGGTGCTCAAAAGCCTGTGCGACACACTGGACAAGGTCTATCGCGACAAGCGCGTGCGGGTCGCTTTCGATCTGCCGGACCCATGTGATGTGCCGATCGAGCAAGGCGCCTTGCTGGAAATGATGGGCAACCTGTTGGAAAACGCGTATCGGCTGTGCCTGGGTGAAGTGCGCATCAGCGTGCGTGAAACCCTGAGCGGCGTTGAGTTGTGCGTCGAGGACGACGGCCCCGGTGTGCCGATGGATCAGCGTGCACGGATTCTCGAACGCGGCGAGCGGCTGGATCGTCAGCACCCGGGGCAGGGGATCGGGCTGGCGGTGGTCAAGGACATTATCGAGAGCTACAGCGCCAAGCTGACGCTGGGGGATTCGCCGATGGGCGGGGCGGCGTTCCGGATTCATTTTCCGGTGGTTTAGTGGGTGGCCCTGCTGGCCCCTTCACCGATCGTTCCCACGCTCTGCGTGGGAATGCCTCAAGGGACGCTCCGCGTTCCTGCTCTCGAAAGGGACGCAGAGCGTCCCGGGCTGCGTTCCCACGCAGAGCGTGGGAACGATCAAGATGCTCTGTAATAAACAGTGCTGTTTAAAAGAAATCTACAGACACTCTCTCAGGCTACACATCCTTGCGCCGCTGCCTACGACTACGCCAGAATCCGCCGGCTTGTGCGTCTAGGGCGTGGGTTCTATCGTTTGCGGGTCGCTGACGAATCAGCGATCGGGTTTAGCGATCCGATCCCCTACACAGACGCAAAGCTGCAGTTCGCGTAATGGCGGCTGTGCGTGGGAGACCTTCGAGGTCTACCCGGGGTTTCTGTGTCCCGGATCGCTAACCTGCGTACAGCCGCCACCTTTACTTGTTTAGCGATAGGTCGTGGCGGCTCAACCAACCACGGAGCTTCACATGTTCAAAATCACGCCCAACCCGCCAGAAACCGACGACGTTTCCCCCTACGAAACCGCCGATTCCAAAAAGCTCAACACCGCCGCCGACCGCGCCCTCGATTACTACCTCAAACCGGTCATTCCCAAAGACACCCCACGCAAACCCAGCACTATCTATTTCGTCGGCCCCGACACCGATGACGAAACCCTGCTGGTCAACGCCTGTGAGACGTTGGCATCAGCGAGTGTGATGTTGAGTGATTTCGCCGGGCAACAGGACGGTTCGCAGCGCCATACCCTGCTGGGCATTCAACACTCGGTCATGTTGGGTGAACTGGCGGTGAACCGGATGCTGGATAACGTCGATCCGCAAAACGCTTAACGCACTGATCGTTCCCACGCTCTGCGTGGGAATGCCTCAAGGGACGCTCTGCGTTCCAACGTTAGAGAGGGACGCGGAGCGTCCTGGGCTGCATTCCCACGCGGAGCGTGGGAACGATCAGTGCACCTTCAGTGCTCTTGCGCGCGGTAGGCGCCAGGCGTCAACCCTGTCCACTTCTTGAACGCTCGATGAAACGCCGAAGGTTCTGAAAATCCCAACTGCTCGGCGATCTGCTGCAACGACAGATCCGCACGCCCCAAGTGATAAATCGCAATGTCCCGACGCAACTGGTCCTTCAATTCCTGAAAACTCGTGCCTTCCTCGCGCAGGTGCCGGCGCAAGGTCTGCGGGCTGATGTGCATATGCGCGGCCACGGCTTCGAGGTCTGGCCAGCGTGCACTGTCGCGGCTGAGCAAGCGGCGCAACTGGCTGCTCAGGCTGTCGCCGTCGTCCGGGCGCGAGAGCAGGTCGGCGGGGGAGTGTTCGAGGAAGTGCTTGAGGGTGCGCTCGTCTTGCAACAGCGGCATGTTCAGGTATCGACTGTGAAACAGCAGGCTGCTCTGCGTCGCAGAAAATTCGAGCGGGCAAGAGAACAGCAAGTCGTATTCCGCGCCGTGCTCGGGCCTCGGGTAACTGAAGGTCGCCTGCTCCAGGCGAATGCGTTGGCCGATCATCCAGCTGCCCAGCCGATGCCAGACCAACAGTTGGCTTTCGGTGAGAAAATGGTCCGGGTCCTGGAGCTTCGAATCATCGAGGCACAGGCGGATCATGTCGCCTTCATGGGTCAGGCTCAGACGCGGACTGCCGGGGAATAAGCTATAAAACAATAAGCCGCGATGCAGCGCTTTTTCCAGATTGCGGCAGTGGATCACCGCGTGGCACATCATCGCGAAGCTCCCGGTTTTGCTCGGAACGGGCCCGAATCCCAGGTATTCGTCGTCCAGGGCCTGCCACAAACCCTGGATCAATCGGGTGAATTGTTCAGGCGCAATCCGCGCACGTGGCTCGTCCAGCAACTCGAGGCTGATGCCCAGTTGCTGTAACAGGTCTGAACAGTCGACACCCAGCCGGCGCGCGCCACCGAGGGCGGCGCGGGCGAAATGACTGGCGATGGTGCGTTCGCGCATAAGCAGGCAAGTCCGTCCATTGAGCGACGGATGGTAGCCGTGGTGGCTGGCAACGGACAAGGCGGATATCCGCCAAATTGTAGGACGAGGTTTGGCCGATGGGCGGAAACCCGCCACATTGTGCGAGCCGATGGATGACCACGACAAACCTGCAACCCTTGATGTCAAAAGGCTTGCCGGTGATTTTGTGAAGGTGGCACGGGCCTTGCGATACAACGAGCAGAAGCTTGCCTTCGCGCAGCTCGAAAACAAATCCCTCCAGAAGCAGGAGGGTTCGCAATTCAGGTGTCGTGGACAACAGATGGATGTTGTCACCGGGCACTCTTGAGGAACTTTGCAATGACGACTCGTCAGCCACTGTACAAATCCCTGTATTTCCAGGTGATCGTTGCAATTGTTATCGGTATCGCGCTCGGTCACTTCTACCCACAAGCTGGTGTGGCGGTTAAACCACTGGGTGACGGGTTCATCAAACTGATCAAAATGATCATCGCCCCGATCATCTTCTGCACCGTCGTCAGCGGTATTGCGGGCATGCAGAACATGAAGTCGGTCGGCAAGACCGGCGGTTACGCGCTGCTCTACTTCGAAATCGTTTCGACCATCGCTTTGCTGGTCGGTCTGCTGGTGGTCAACATCGTCCAGCCGGGCAACGGCATGCATATCGACGTGGCCACGCTGGATGCTTCCAAAGTCGCTCAATACGTCGCCGCGGGTGCGGATCAAAGCGTCGTCGGCTTCCTGTTGAATGTGATCCCGTCGACCATCGTCGGCGCGTTCGCCACGGGCGATATCCTGCAAGTGCTGATGTTCTCGGTGATCTTTGGTTTCGCCCTGCATCGCCTGGGTGCCTACGGCAAGCCGATCCTGGACTTCATCGATCGCTTCGCCCACGTGATGTTCAACATCATCAACATGATCATGAAGCTCGCGCCAATCGGTGCCTTCGGTGCCATGGCGTTCACCATCGGTGCCTACGGTGTGGGTTCGCTGGTGCAACTGGGTCAGTTGATGGCGTGCTTCTACATCACTTGCGTGCTGTTCATCCTGGTTGTGCTGGGCGGTATCGCTCGCGCTCACGGCTTCAGCGTGCTGAAAGTGATTCGCTACATTCGTGAAGAACTGCTGATTGTGCTGGGTACTTCCTCGTCGGAATCGGTACTGCCGCGCATGCTGATCAAGATGGAACGTCTGGGCGCGAAGAAGTCGGTAGTGGGTCTGGTGATCCCGACCGGTTACTCGTTCAACCTCGACGGTACGGCGATCTACCTGACCATGGCGGCCGTGTTCATCGCTCAAGCGACCGACACCCACATGGACATCACTCACCAGATCACCTTGCTGGTGGTGTTGCTGCTGTCCTCCAAAGGCGCTGCTGGCGTAACCGGCAGTGGCTTCATCGTGTTGGCGGCGACTTTGTCCGCTGTTGGCCACCTGCCGGTTGCCGGCCTGGCGCTGATCCTCGGTATCGACCGCTTCATGTCTGAAGCCCGCGCCCTGACCAACCTGGTGGGTAACGCTGTGGCCACCCTGGTCGTGGCCAAGTGGGTTAAAGAACTGGACACCGACGTGATGAACGCAGAACTGGCGTCTGGCGGTCGCGGTATCGCTGATACCCGTCCTGAAGATGACCTGGGCGTGGCCGAAGGCCCTACCCCAAGCAACGTCAAGTAACCCTCGTTGCACTGAAAAACCCGCTTCGGCGGGTTTTTTCTTGCCTGGGATTTGAGCGCAACGGTCACCTTTGCTGACACTTCGGGTGATTGCTGCAATGCCATCGGCTGCCTAGTCTGGAGGCATCGTTCACGGAGATCACTCATGCCCGGTCCATTGGCATCACTCAAGGTTCTGGATTTCTCGACACTGTTGCCGGGGCCGTTTGCCTCGTTGTTGCTGGCGGACATGGGCGCCGAAGTGCTGCGCATCGAATCGCCGACCCGCCTGGATTTGCTGCGGGTACTGCCGCCTCACGATCAGGGTATTTCCGCCAGTCACGCCTACCTCAATCGCAACAAGCGCAGCCTGGCGCTGGACCTCAAGCAGCCCGAGGCGCTGGAGGTGATCAAGCAGTTGCTGGCCGATCACGACATCGTGCTGGAGCAGTTCCGCCCCGGCGTGATGGAGCGCCTGGGGTTGGGGTATGAGGCCTTGAAGGCGATCAATCCCAAACTGATTTATGTGTCGATTACCGGTTATGGCCAGACCGGCCCCTACAAGGACCGCGCCGGCCACGACATCAACTACCTGGCGCTGGCGGGGCTGGCCAGTTACACCGGCCGCGCCGACAGTGGGCCGCTGCCGTTGGGCGCCCAGGTGGCCGATGTCGCCGGTGGTTCGTTGCATGGGGTGATCGGTCTGCTGGCGGCCGTCATCGCCCGGCAGCAGACCGGGCAAGGCCAGCATCTGGATGTGAGCATGACGGACTGCGCGTTCAGCCTGAACGCGATGGCGGGCGCCGGGTATCTGGCCTGCGGCGTGGAGCCGGGGAGGGAAGACCAGGTGCTCAATGGCGGCAGTTTCTACGACTATTACCGTTCGCGGGACGGGCGCTGGTTGTCGGTGGGCAGTCTGGAACCGGTGTTTATGCAGCAACTGTGTACGGCGCTGGGGCGGCCGGAACTGGCGGCGCGGGGGTTGTCAGCGAAACCGGTGCAGCAACAGGCGTTGAAGAACGAGTTGAAGGTTGAATTCGAGAAGCATGACTTTGCTCAACTGTGCGAGCTGTTTGCCGGGGTGGATGCCTGTGTGGAACCGGTGTTGAGCATGAGCGAAGCGGTTCTGCATCCGCAGTTGCAGGCTCGGGCGTTGGTGACTGAGGTGCCGCGCGGGGATGGGACGAGTCAGGCGCAGATGGCGTGCCCGTTGAAGTTTTCGCAAGGGTTGCCAGAGCCTCGGCACATTGGCGCGATGTTGGGGCAGCATACCGATCAGGTGTTGGGGGCGTTGGGGTTCAGTGCGCAGCGGATCGAAGATCTGCGTCGTGCCAAGGTCATTGCATAGATCGTTCCCATGCTCCGCGTGGGAATGCTTCCCGTGACGCTCTGCGTCACAGTGGACGCAGAGCGTCCATGGCGGCATTCCCACGCAGAGCATGGGAACGATCATCCAACTACTCGACCCGCATCTCCCCACTGAACACCAAGGTGCTGCGGCAGCGCCGACACAAATACCGCCGCCCCTGCCGCACCAGGCCATGGCGTTGGGCCGAGAACGGAAAGTCGCTGTCCGCGCACGGGCATTTGTAGATGTAGCGCGTCACGCTGCGGCGTTTGACATCGTAGGTGTGGCAGCGATTGGGCGGCAGTTCGTACACGCCGCGCATGATCAATTGCCACTCTTCACCATGGGGCGCAATGCGGTCGCCAAACAGTTGATGAGCGATCAGGTGCGCGACCTCATGGGCCACGGTTTGCTTGAGAAAGTCTTCGGTGTTTTCCCGATACAGTTGCGGGTTGAAGCGCAGCAGGTTCTCGTGCAAATGCGCGACACCGGCTTTTTGACCGCGCAGCTTGAGGCTCACCACGGGGCGTTTGAAAGTTCGTTTGAAAAAGGATTCGGCGAGTTGGTAACAGTCTTCGACGCGGGTATTGAGTTGCTCGGGCATGCTTGATGGATCTCCAGAGACGTCGAGTATGCCGCAACCCTGTTGGCTTGCGAATCGCCGAGGCGCCGAATGGTCGCCACCCCGTCTGCCCTGGACATTAGAAGGCCGCCTTGCGGCGGCCTGTATTGGCAGATCTGGTTATTTTGGGTGCAGAGTTTTTAATTCGTATAGACCGGCCCCACGCCGAGTCCCCAGACAATGACTGTGAACGCCATGATGGCTACGAGCACCACCAGGCCTACCGCAAGCACCGAACTTGAAAAAAGAAAGCCCTCGTCTGTTGGAATGTTCATGAAAGTGGGTAGCCCCACATACAACAGGTACACCGTGTAGCAGATGGCAGCCGTCCCGACGACCATCCCCAACCACATGTGTGGGTACAGCGCCGCCAGACCGCCAACGAACAGCGGGGTCGCGGTGTAGGTTGCAAACGCAACGCAACGGGCCAGGCTCGGGTTGGCGTCATAGGTGCGAGCCATCCAGTGGATGAACGCGCCCATCACTGCAACACCACCGAGCATCGCCACGTACGACATGATCGTCATCCATAGCGCGCTTTCTTGCGTCAACATCACCGGTGCACGGCTGCCAATCACCCAGCCGACCTGCGTGGTGCCGATAAACGCCGACACGGCGGGGATCGCCGCCAGAATCAGCGTGTGGGTCAGGTACATGTGGCTGATACTTTCCTCTTGGTCGCCACGGATTTCTTTCCATTCCTGGTCGGGGTGGGTGAAGAGCCCCACTACGTGATGGATCATGCCAGTCACTCCTCTTGTTTTTACCGTCGCCCCCCAGTGGAGCGCCTACCGGCCAAAGTGGCCACGTAAGTAAAGGTCTGGATTTAAGTGCGACCTTATGTCGCAGTATAGAAAGGACTTAACCGCACAGGTGATAGGGGCTTAGAGCAAATCGCGCTGTAAAGATCTCTGTTAATCGCCGACGGGTCTGTGCACGCAGATCCCTACAGGAGACGGTGGGCACTTCGCCCCTGATGTGTTTTTGCGTAAAATGCCGGCCTTTCGTCACACCTCACGGATTTCGCGTCATGGGCACTCTTACGGTCAACCAGAACAAACTGCAAAAGCGCCTTCGCCGCCAGGCCGGCGAGGCTGTTGCCGATTTCAACATGATTGAAGACGGCGACAAGGTCATGGTCTGCCTGTCTGGTGGCAAGGACAGCTACACCATGCTCGATGTGCTGATGCACTTGCAGAAGGTCGCGCCGATCAAGTTCGAGATCGTGGCGGTGAACATGGACCAGAAGCAGCCAGGTTTCCCGGAGCACGTGCTGCCGGCCTACCTCAAAGAGCTGGGCATCGAGTACCACATCGTCGAGAAGGACACCTATTCGGTGGTCAAGGAGTTGATCCCGGAAGGCAAGACCACCTGCTCGCTGTGCTCGCGCCTGCGTCGCGGTACGCTCTACACGTTTGCCGATGAAATCGGCGCGACCAAAATGGCCCTCGGTCATCACCGTGACGACATCGTCGAGACGTTTTTCCTGAACATGTTCTTCAACGGCTCGCTCAAGGCCATGCCGCCCAAACTGCGCGCCGACGATGGCCGCAACGTGGTGATCCGCCCGCTGGCCTACTGCAACGAAAAAGACATCCAGGCTTATTCGGACTTCAAGCAATTCCCGATCATCCCGTGCAACCTCTGCGGTTCTCAGGAAAACCTGCAACGTCAAGTGGTCAAGGACATGCTGCAAGACTGGGAGCGCAAGACCCCGGGCCGCACCGAAAGCATTTTCCGCAGCCTGCAAAACGTAATCCCGTCGCAACTGGCGGACCGCAACCTGTTCGACTTCACCAGCCTCAAGATCGATGAGACGGCGGCTTCGCGCTTCGTCAATGTGGTGAACCTCTGACAGTTGCAATAGCTCTGACACACGGCGCTTGCGGGCGCCGTTTTCATTTCATTCTTTAGGAGAGGGCATGCGCGACTACAAGTGGCTGCACGAATACTGTCTGAACCGTTTCGGCTCGGCAGCTGAACTGGAAGCCCATCTGCCCGTTCCGAAAACCCCGGCACAGTTACGCAAGATCAGCGACGACCGTTACCTCTCGACCATGGCGCTGCGTGTGTTTCGCGCCGGGCTCAAGCACAGTCTGGTGGACGCCAAGTGGCCGGCCTTCGAAGAAGTGTTCTTCAAGTTCGACCCGGAAAAAGTCGTGCTGATGAGCGCCGAACACCTCGAACGCTTGATGCAGGACGCGCGGATCATCCGCCATTTGGGCAAGCTCAAGAGTGTGCCGCGCAATGCGCAGTTCATTCTGGACGTGGCGCACGAACACGGCAGCTTCGGCGCGTTGCTCGCCGATTGGCCCGTGACCGATATCGTCGGGTTGTGGACGACCCTGAAAAAACGCGGCCATCAATTGGGCGGGCTGTCGGCGCCACGCTTCTTGCGCATGGTCGGCAAGGACACGTTTGTGCCGAGTTACGACGTGGTCGCAGCATTGAATGCGCAAAAGATCGTCGACAAGGTGCCGACCAGTTTGCGCGACCTGGCGACAGTGCAGGGCGTGTTCAACCAGTGGCATGAACAGAGTGGCGGGCGGCCGATGAGCCAGATTTCGATGATGCTCGCTTACACCGTCAATCATTAAAACCGAATCGCGACATGATCGTTCCCATGCTCCGCGTGGGAATGCATCAAGTGACGCTCCGCGTCACAGGGACGCGGAGCGTCCCGGGCGGTATTCCCACGCAGAGCGTGGGAACGATCAACTTAGGCGCGGTCAGGCGGCGGAAATTTCGCCCTCGCCAGCCAACTTGCGATTCAACTGAAACCGCCACCGCACATACAGCAACGCCGAACAGAACACCGCCAGGCTCGCGCCCATTTCCAGTAATCCGAACAGCTGCCGGTTGGGGTCATACGCTGCCAGCGCGCCCTTGATGAAATACAGGTTCACCACAAAACACATCCACGAATGCCCGCGCGGGCTACCGATCAGCATCCCTGGTGCCAACAGCAGCAGCGGCACCAATTCGATCAGCAGAATCACCCACGGCCGTGCGCCATGCAGATCGGCAAACACCAGATAGTAGGCGCACAACAGCCCGACCAGACCGAAAAAGCACAGCAAGCTGACGGCGCGCATTGCCCGAACCCGCGGTTCAAGCCATTCGATGGAGGGCAGAATCTTCGGCTTCTTGGCCACGTCAGTTCCCCAGCTTTTGCGCAGTCTTCGCCAAGCGCAGGCCCAAGGCCCGGCACAGCGCGACTTCGTGTTCGTTCAAACCGCTTTTGCCATCGGCCCCGGCGTGATGGCTGGCGCCGTAGGGCGTGCCGCCACCACGGGTTTCCAGCAAGGCCGACTCGCTGTAAGGCAGGCCGGTGATCAGCATGCCGTGGTGCAGCAGTGGCAACATCATCGACAGCAGAGTGGTTTCCTGGCCGCCGTGCAGGCTGGCTGTGGAGGTGAACACGCCAGCCGGTTTACCCACCAGCGCACCGGTCAGCCACAGGTTGCTGGTGCCGTCGAGAAAGTACTTGAGCGGTGCCGCCATGTTGCCGAAACGGGTCGGGCTGCCCATGGCCAGGCCCGCGCAGTTCTTCAGGTCGTCGAGGCTGGCGTACAGCGCGCCTTCGTCCGGGATGTCTGGCGACACGGCTTCGCATTCAGTGGAAATCGCCGGCACGGTGCGCAGGCGCGCTTCCATACCGGACTGCTCGACGCCACGGGCAATCTGGCGGGCCATTTCATTGGTCGAACCGCTGCGGCTGTAATACAGAACCAGAATGTACGGTGCACTCACGGTAGCAACTCCAGCACGTTCTCCGGCGGCCGGCCGATGATGGCTTTGTCGCCGACTTCGAGAATCGGTCGCTCCATGAGTTTCGGATGAGCCGCGATGGCCGCGATCACTTGTGCTTCGCTCAGGCTGGCGTCAGCGAGGTTCAGGGTCTTGTATTCGTCTTCGCCCGTGCGCAGCAATTGCCGGGCACTGATGCCCAGCTTGCCCAGCAGACTCTGGATTTGTGCGGCGTCCAGCGGGGTTTCCAGGTAACGGACCACGGTCGGCGTCAGGCCACGAGCTTCGAGCAATTCGAGCGCACCGCGGGATTTCGAGCAGCGCGGGTTGTGATAAAGCGTCAGATCGGTCATGTGCGGGTCGCTTCTTGCGTAAGGTGGCGGCTATTCTAACTGGGCAGCGCGTAATCCAGAACCTTGCGAGGCGATGGGTCGCAGGCGCATTCAATTTTGAACAAGGATCACGACATGACAAGGCGACTGGCAGCGGCATTGGCGATTTTCGGGGCGTTGATGCTGGGGGGCTGCGGCAATGACTATGGTATTGACCAGGACGGTCACAAGGTTGCTGCCAATCGCCTGGATGGCAAATGGCTGGTGCTTAATTACTGGGCTGAATGGTGTGGCCCTTGCCGCACCGAGATTCCGCAGTTGAACGCGTTGGCCGATCAATTGAAGGACAAGAAGATCGGCGTGTTCGGGGTCAATTTCGACAACGTGCAGGGCGAGGAACTGAAAAGCGCCAGCGAGAAACTGGGGATCAAGTTCACGGTACTGGCTTCAGACCCGGCCGATCTTTTTGAATTGCCGCGCAGTGAAGCCTTGCCGGTGACGTACATCATCGATAACAAAGGCAAGGTGCGTGAACAACTGATGGGCGAGCAGACCGCGGCGGGGGTGATGGCCAAGCTTGAGGCGTTGCAGGCGAAGAACTAGCCGTAACGCGATTTGTAGCAGCTGGCGCAGCCTGCGTCCGGCTGCGCAGCAGTCGTAAACCCTGAAAATGCAGTCGTTCTGTATGACCGCATAGCCTGATTTCACGGCAGCTTCGCAGCCGGACGCAGCCGGACGCAGGCTGCGCCAGCTGCTACAGGGAGCGGCGTCGTCCTCAACCCTCACCTTGATAGTTCCCACGCAGAGCATGGGAGCGATCATCAGCGGGGGATCAACCCTCTTCGAGCCACAAACGCAGCGGCTTTCCTTCCGCCGGCCAGAAGCGCATCTGGTCGATCGGTGAAATATCCCAGCGTTGCACACCTTCCAGCGCCTCCAGGAAGCGCTTTTCCTGCTCCATGAGCGCGGGTGCGCAGAGTTTGCGGGTGCTGCCGATTTTGCCGAAGGTCAGATTGTCGCCATCCAGGGTATACGGCGCGAACCAATGGTTGCAGCCGCCATTGCCATAGGCCCGACCGTCGTCACCCAGGGTAATGGTCAGGTGGCTGTAGTCGATCAACGGACGATCGCCGATCCATTCCAGAATGTAGCTACGATTTTGTTGCAGTTGCACCGGCTCGGCGGCGCAGCCCAGCAGGCTGGCACCGACCATAGTGGTCAGAGCGAGGCGTTTCATCACACAGGCTCCTGGCATTTCGGGCACAGGTGTTTGTCGCTAACGGTGGCCCAGCCCAATTCGGCAATCCGCGCGGTGGCAGCGGGCTTTTCAGCCTTGTTGCCGAGCTTGGCGTCGACCGCGAACTCGAAGCTCAGTGCCTTGGCGCAACTGTCGCAATTGACTTCCCACGTGTGGATCCCCAACTCGCCGAACACCGGACCACTGCTCACCGCGACCCATTGGCCCGGCGGGTTGATCAAGTGACGAACGGTTTCGACGGTCAGGCGCATGGACAAGTCCTTGCTGCCTTTAAGGGTGACTACCAGCACATCGCCAATCCGGATCGAGCCGCCGTTGCCGGTGACTTGATAACGCCCCGGCACCAGGGCGCGGCATTCGGTAAGGGTGTGTTGCGGGCTCATCAGGGTGTAGCGGAAATCGTGTTCGACCATGGGTCCTCCAAATATGCGCGGTATGCTATCACGGGCCTGCACGCAGCATGGCGCGGGTAGATGACCTTCGATCAGGTTCAAATGACCTGCCGACTCATGGCACACTGCCGCTTTTGCATCTCTAAGGAACGGACATGGCGTTAATCGAATGTTATGAGTGCAAGCAGAGCATCAGCTCCACGGCGCCTGCTTGCATTCATTGCGGTGCACCCGCGGCAACGGTGCAAGCGGCCACTTCGACGGCAACGCCTGTGCAGGCGCCTCTTTCGTTCGGGCGTTTACCGACGGACGAGAAAGTGGCCCGGGTGACCCCGGCCGCGTTCGGGCGTAAGCGCAAAACCGCGGTCGAAGCCGACGTTCAGTCGCCGGCATCCGCACCGACACCGGCACTCGATGGGACACGTCCGGTAGAGCTGTGGCTGAAACTGATGATTTTCTTTCTGCCGCCGTTTTTTGTCTGGTTCCTGCTGCGCCGCGGGCATTCCCTCGGGCAGCGCCTGCTGGGTTTTGGCTGGTTGGCGTTGATGATCCTGTTGTCGAAGGCCTGACCCGGTCAGCCCTCGACCCGATTCTGCGGCGCACCGGCAGCCCAGGCTGCGATGTTCTGCAGGGTCGTCGCGGCAATCGCGCCCAGGGCTTCACGGGTCAGGAAGGCCTGGTGCGCGGTGATGATCACGTTCGGAAAGGTCAGCAGCCGCGCCAGCACATCATCCTGCAACGGGAGGTCCGAGCGATCCTCGAAAAACAGCTGCGCCTCTTCTTCATACACATCCAGCCCCAGATAGCCCAATTGGCCGTCCTTTAACGCGTCAATCAGCGCCGGCGTGTCTACCAGGCCACCACGCCCGGTGTTGATCAGCATCGCGCCGGGTTGCATGTGTGCCAGTGACTCGCGATTGATCAGGTGTTTGCTCTGCTCGTTGAGTGGGCAATGCAGGCTGATGATCTGCGACTCGGCCAGCAGCTGCGGCAAACTCAGATAACGCGCGCCCAGGGCTTCGACTTGCGGGTTGGGGTAGGGGTCATAGGCCAGCAACTGGCAGCCGAAACCATTCATGATCTTGGCGAACGTCGCGCCGATCTGCCCGGTGCCGACCACGCCGACGGTCTTGCCCACCAGATCGAAGCCGGTCAGCCCGTGCAGGCTGAAGTCGCCTTCGCGGGTGCGGTTGTAGGCTCGGTGCAAGCGGCGGTTGAGGGCCAGGATCAGCGCCACTGCGTGTTCGGCCACGGCGTGTGGGGAGTAGGCCGGGACGCGCACGATCGCAAGGCCCAGGCGTTTGGCCACAGGCAGATCGACATGGTTGAAACCGGCCGAACGCAGAGCGATCAGGCGCGTACCGCCCACGGCAAGACGTTCAAGCACCGGGGCGCTGAGGTCGTCATTGATGAAGGCGCAGACCACCTCGTGCGCGTCTGCCAGCGCTACGGTATCCAGGCTCAGCCGCGCTGATTGAAAGTGCAGCTCGATTCCGGCGGGCAGGTCGGCGCCCAGAAAGCTGTCACGGTCGTAAGTCTGGCTGCTGAAAAGTATCGTGCGCATGCAATCCTCCATTTAACTCATGCTGTAGGTAGCAGCTGGCGAAGCCTGCGTCCGGCGGCGCAGCCGTCGTAAATCCGGCAAACGCGGTTTCCCTGAAAGAGCGCAGTGCCTGATTTTACGACGGCTGCGCCGCCGGACGCAGCCTTCGGCAGCTGCTACACGGGCCAGCTTAGCGCCGATGGTGATCGGCGCCATTGCGCTGTGTCAGGCATTGATCCGGGCGTGAGCGGCGAGACGATTGATCGCTCGTTCGAGCTCCTCCAATGCGCCGGGTGCTTTCGGGTCCTGTTGCTTGAGCAGTGTTTCACTGCGCTGGCAGGCGGCGCGCAGTTGCGGGACGCCACAGTAACGGGTGGCCCCGTGCAAGCGATGGACGCGCTCGATCAAAGCAGTCTGGTCGTTGCTGTCCCGGGCCATGCGAATGGCCTCGCGGTCGGCTTCTAGCGAGGCCAGCAACATCGCGAGCATGTCCGCCGCCAGATCCGCCTTACCCGCCGCCAGGCGCAAACCTTCTTCGGGGTCGAGTACCTGCAAGTCATGCGCGCTGCCGTGGCTGTCGCTGGAACGTTCCGGCCCGTGGTTGCGCAATGCCAGGCCTGTCCACTTCAGCACCACTTGCGCCAGTTGCCGCTCGCTGATGGGCTTGGTCAGGTAATCGTCCATGCCGCTTTGCAGCAGCGCACGTTTTTCATTGGCCATGGCGTGAGCGGTGAGGGCCACGATCGGCAGCGGTGTGCAATGCCGTTCACTTTCCCACTGACGAATCGCTTCGGTACTTTGGCGTCCGTCCATGCCGGGCATTTGCACGTCCATCAACACCAGGTCGAAGGTTTCGGTCTGCACGGACTTGACCGCCGCGTAACCGCTGTCCACGGCCAATACCTTGGCGCCCATGTCTTCGAGCAGGGTTTGCACCAACAGCAGGTTGGCCGGGTTGTCGTCGACGCACAGCACCTTCGGCGCACGACTCGACACCGGTTCGCCGGGTTCGCTGCGCTGCTGGCGCGGGTTGACCAGATCGGACAAGGCGCGACGCAGTTTGCGGGTGCAGGCCGGTTTGGCCTGCAACTGGCTGTGCGGGTTGGGGACCGAGAGATGAAACAACGTCTGCTCGGTGGTCGGGCACAGCACCAGGACTTTGCAGCCCAGGTGTTCGAGGTCCCAGATGTGCTGGTTCAGTCGCTCCGGTGGCATGTCGTTGCTGGTGATGCCAAGTACCGCCAGGTCGATGGCCTGATCGGTCTGGTGCGCGCCGGTCACGCCATTGGCCAGGTTTTCCAGGGTATTGAACGGCGTTACGCTCAGGCCGCAGTCTTCCAGTTGGTGCTGCAATGCCTGCCGGGCCAGTTCATGGTTTTCCAGCACTGCCACCCGACGCCCGAGCAGGGGCGCGGCAGGCAGATCTTCGGCGTCATCGCGAGTCTTGGGCAGGCTCAGGCTGATCCAGAATTCCGAACCTTCACCCGGTGTGCTGTCGACGCCAATTTCGCCACCCATCTGTTCGATCAGTCGCTTGGAAATTACCAACCCCAGGCCCGTGCCGCCGGGTTGCCGGGACAACGAGTTATCGGCCTGGCTGAAGGCCTGGAACAGTGCGCGCACGTCCTGGTTCGACAGACCGATGCCGGTGTCCTGAATGCTGATGCGCAGTTGCACGCTGTCTTCATGCTCTTCTTCAAGCATGGCGCGGGCCACGATGGTGCCTTCGCGGGTGAACTTGATCGCGTTGCTCACCAGGTTAGTGAGGATCTGTTTGAGTCGCAGCGGATCGCCGACCAGCGACAGCGGCGTGTCGCGATACACCAGGCTCACCAGTTCCAGCTGTTTGGCATGGGCCGCCGGGGCGAGAATGGTCAGGGTGTCCTGGAGCAGGTCGCGCAGGTTGAACGGAATATTGTCGAGCACCAGTTTGCCGGCCTCGATTTTCGAGAAGTCGAGGATTTCGTTGATGATCCCCAACAGGCTGTCGGCGGATTTTTCGATGGTGCCCAGGTAGTCGAGCTGGCGCGGCGTCAGTTCGCTTTTTTGCAGCAAGTGCGTGAAGCCGAGAATGCCGTTGAGCGGCGTGCGGATTTCATGGCTCATGTTGGCCAGGAACTCGGATTTGATCCGGCTCGCTTCCAGGGCTTCCTTGCGCGCCAGGTCCAGCTCGATGTTCTGGATCTCGATGGTTTCCAGATTCTGGCGCACGTCTTCGGTGGCCTGGTCGACGCTGTGCTGCAATTCTTCCTGAGCGTTTTGCAATGTGCCGGCCATGCGGTTGATGCCGGAGGCCAGTTCATCCAGTTCCTGGCTGCCGAGCGGCGGCAGGCGGGTTTCCAGATGCCCGTCCTTGAGTTGCGCCACCGCCAGTTTGATCTGGCTGATCGGCCGGTTGATGGTCCGGCCCATCCGCAGGGCCAGCAGCGCCGCGCCGGCCAGGCCTGCGGCAATCATCAGCAGGCTGGCGAACAGGCTGCGGTAGCCGCGCAACAACATGCCGTTGTGGGATAACTCGATTTCGACCCAGCCCAGCAGTCGGTTGGCTTCTTCGGGGATCAAGTCGCCGGCCAGGTTGCGGTGTTTGCCAAACACCGGCAGCAAGTAGCGCGTGGCATCGTTGCCGCTGCGGCGCAGCATCTGCGAACCGTTGCCCAACGGTGCACTGTTGAGCATGGTCGGGCCGGCATGGGCGAGCGACGTGCGGTCAGGGGCGAGGAACGTCACTGCGCGCACGTCCGCGGTTTCCAGCGCCTGGGTGGCAATGCGCTCCAGCAGTTCACTGTCCTTGTGACTCATGGCCGGAGCCACCAGGGGCGCCAGTTGTTCGGCAATCATTTCGCCGCGCTGCAACAGTTGGGTTTGCAGGTCGGATTGCTGCATCCAGGTGAAATAGCCGCCCAGGACCAATGCCATCAGAGTGGTTGGCAACAGGGTCAGCAACAGCACGCGGCCTTTAATTCCCAGTTTCGTGAGCACGCATCTCTCCTGCATCCAGCGATTGATTGACCTGCGTGTACGTCCGGTACGCGCCACCCGGGCAGTGTAGCGATTTGCAGGCAGGCAATCTTCGTAAAATTGATGTCGTCATTCGTCGGCTGGCGGGCGGCTTTTGCCTCAAAGGCAAACCTTGGGTTGCCCATCGATGGGCAATCTTGAATAATCATCAACTGAGAATTATTTGCAGATACTCATGACTCCCATCTCTATCGGCCACCCCCGAATCCTTTCCATCGAAGACGACCTGGTGCTCGGGGCGTATGTGCATGAGCATTTGGGCCGTTGCGGCTTTCAGGTGACCTGGTGCCAGAACGGCCAGGAAGGTCTGGCCATCGCGCGTCAGCAGGCCTTCGATGTGGTGTTGATGGATATTCTGTTGCCGGGCCTCGACGGGCTCAATGTATTGACGCAGTTACGCCAGAGCCACTCCACGCCTGTGGTGCTGATGTCCGCGCTGGGCGCCGAAGAGGATCGTATCAGCGGTTTTCGCCTGGGTGCCGATGATTACTTGCCGAAACCCTTCAGCATGGCCGAATTGCGTGTGCGCATCGAAGCGATCCTGCGCCGGGTGGCGCTCGACCGTCGACCGCCACCGGTGCCGTCAGCGGTTGAAAGCGAGACGGGCGGCCTGCGTTTTGACGATGAGCTGTGCGAAGTTTTTCATGGCAAACACGCCGCCGGCCTCACCCGCAGCGAGTATCGATTGCTGGAAACGCTTAACCGCAGCGGTGATGAAGTACTGAGCAAAGCCTTCCTTTATCAACACGTACTGCAACGCGGCTACGCGGCCCATGACCGCAGTCTCGACATGCACGTCAGCCAGATTCGCCGCAAGCTCAAAGGTATCGGCTACACCGCGCGCGAAGTGCGAACGGTGTGGGGCAAAGGCTACGTATTGAGTGCGGCCGATGAAGTGGTCTGACCTGCCGGGGCGGCACTCACTGTTCTGGAAACTGGCGTGTTTGCTGGTGGCGTTCTGTTTGCTGATGATCTGGCTGAGCTGGTCGTGGGGCCGGTACATGGAGCAGCGCAACCAGTTTCTGTCCGATGAGGCCCGACGCACCCTGGCGGGCTATGCCGTCGAGGCTGAACAGGCGTGGCGCCAGGGACAAAGTGACGGCGTCGATCGTTGGCTGCAGGGGATGCAGGAACGCGAAAAGGGCTGGGTTGGTGTCATTGGCGGTGATTTGCAGACATTGAGCAATCAGCCACTGACGGGCAAGGAAATCGAGCGTCTGACCTTTCTGCGTGGCCTCGATTGGCCTATTCACAAGCAAGGCCGACCTTGGCTGCGCATACCGTTTCCCAGTGATCCAAGCGTCGGCAATCTGGTGATCGAACTGCCCCAGCGGTTCTTGCCCGGGCGTTACAGGACCTTCTGGCGCGTGATTACCAACGGGGTGATTCCAGGGCTGTTTACCTTGCTGCTGTGTGTCGGCCTGTATCGACTGCTGGTGGTGCCGTTGAACAGTCTGCGTGAACAGGCCAACGCCTGGCGCGCCGACCAGTTGAATGTGCGCTTGTCGAGCAGCACCACCAATCGTTCGGATGAACTCGGTGAGCTGGGCAGGGCCTTCGATCACATGTCCGAGCGCCTGCAAAGCACGGTGGCCCTGCAGCAACAATTGTTGCGCGACCTTTCCCACGAACTGCGCACGCCGCTGAGCCGCTTGCGGGTGGCCAGCGAAAGCGAGCAGGAGCTGACGGCGTTGCGTGAGCGCATTGGCCGGGAAGTCGATGGCATGCAGCGTCTGGTGGAAGACACGTTGCAACTGGCCTGGCTTGACACCGAGCGATCACCGCTGCCCGATGAGGCGATCCAGATTCAGGCTCTGTGGGAAATGCTCACGGAAAACGCCTGCTACGAAAGCGGTTGGCCGGTCAGTCAATTGCGCTGCACGGTGGACTCGACCTGCTGGGTTCGCGGCAACCTCAACACCCTGGCGCAGGCACTTGAAAACATCCTGCGCAATGCTATTCGTCATTCGTCCGAGGGCGGCGTTGTAAGTCTCGGTGGGCAGCGCGATGGCGATTTCTGGCATGTGTGGCTGGAAGATCAGGGCGGTGGGGTGGCCGAGGCGGATCTTGAACGGATCTTTTCGCCGTTTACTCGGCTAGACGGTTCGCGACCGGGGGATGGCGGGTTTGGCTTGGGATTGAGCATTGCCAGGAATGCGGTGCAGCGTCAGGGCGGGCAGCTTTGGGCCGAAAACACCGGGGTTGGGTTGCGACTAAATATGCGGTTGGTGGCTGAAATTGATGGTGTGAGTGATGACGCCATCGCGAGCAAGCTCGCTCCTACAGTACAGGTGTGTCGCCCACAAAGGGTGTGATCACCCCGATCCCCATGTAGGAGTGAGCCTGCTCGCGATGAGGCCCTCCCAGCCACCAAGAAGCTGGTTTTTCCGGAGCGTTCCCGTTCTTTTGTACGACCTTTCCTAAAGGGTATTGCCGACACCTACTGCCTGACTTAACGCAATAGACTCGCGTTTTTTCTCGGCCTCAAGGAGTTCGGCATTAATCCATCCAGCGTCCCCGACGACCGCTTCAATGAAGTGCTTGCACTGATTCAAAGTGCCAAACAGCAGGCGATGCAGGCGGTGAACACCCAGCTGATCGAACTGTATTGGCAGGTCGGTGCTTACATCAGTCGCAAGCTCGAAAAAGCCGAATGGGGCGATTCTGTGGTCGGTCAGTTGGCGGAACATCTGGCTCAGACTCAACCTGGGTTGCGCGGATTTACCCGGTCGAATTTGTTCCGCATGCGCCAATTCTATGAGATTTATTGTACGGAGGAGAAAGTCGCACCACTGGTGCGACAATTGTCCTGGTCGCACAACCTGATCATTTTCGGCCAGAGCAAACGCTCGGAAGAGCGGGAGTTTTACGTCCGTCTGTCGGTTCAAGAAAAATAGTCGAAGCGCGAACTGGAGCGTCAGTTCAAAGCAGCACTGTTCGAGCGAAGCGTGACCCAACCAGCAAAAACCTCAGCGATGCTGAGACAAACCCACCCGGCAGCACTTGAGATATTCCGTGACGGCTACATGCTCGAGTTTCTCGACCTGCCCGGTGGCCATGCCGAGACCGATCTGCAAAAAGGGTTACTGGCGCGCCTAAAAGAATTCCTGAGCGAGCTCGGTCGCGACTTCTGCTTTGTCGGTTCCGAGTATCCGCTGTAAGTGGGTGGGTGTGATTTTGCATTGGATCTGCTGTTCTTCCACCGTGGCCTTAATTGTCTTGTAGCCATTGAGCTGAAGGTCGGTCGTTTTAAGCCGGAGTACCTGGGCAAGCTGGACTTCTATCTGGAAGCGCTGGACCGCAATGTACGCAAGCCCCACGAAAATCCGGCCATTGGTGTGTTGCTGTGTGCCAGCAAGGATGACGAAGTGGTGGAGTACGCCCTGAACCGCAGCCTCTCACCAGCATTGATCGCCGAATATCAAGTCCAGCTTCCAGACAAGCAATTGTTGCAGGCCAAGTTGCATGAGTTCTATGCGTTGAATGTCGCGCATGAAGAGCAATGCTGAGGCAGCCGCTTATTCCCATAAGCCATAAGCACCGCACTTTGCGTGATATGGCCTGCGAACGTTTGCCGGTATGATAGGCGCCCCCGCAGTCTGGATTGCGAATACGCCATGACCTTGCAGTACCCAACCATCGCCGATTGCGTCGGCAACACTCCGCTGGTCCGTTTGCAGCGCCTGCCCGGCGTCACCAGCAATACCCTTTTGCTCAAGCTCGAAGGGAATAACCCGGCGGGTTCGGTCAAGGACCGTCCGGCGCTGTCGATGATCACCCGCGCCGAGTTGCGCGGGCAGATCCACGCCGGCGATACGTTGATCGAAGCGACTTCGGGTAACACCGGGATTGCGTTGGCCATGGCCGCCGCGATCAAGGGTTACAAGATGATCCTGATCATGCCGGATAACTCCAGCGCCGAACGTAAAGCCGCGATGACGGCTTATGGCGCCGAACTGATCCTGGTCACCCAGGAAGAAGGTATGGAAGGCGCCCGCGATCTCGCTCAGCGGATGGAAGCCGAAGGCCGTGGCAAGGTGCTGGACCAGTTCGCCAACGGTGACAATCCGCAAGCGCACTACACCACCACCGGCCCGGAAATCTGGCGTCAGACCGAGGGCACCATTACCCATTTCGTCAGTTCGATGGGCACCACCGGCACTATCATGGGTGTCTCGCGCTACTTGAAAGAGCAGAGCGAGAGCGTGCAAATCATCGGCCTGCAACCGATGGAAGGCTCGGCGATCCCGGGCATCCGCCGCTGGCCGCAAGAATACCTGCCGAAGATTTATCAGGCTGATCGCGTAGACCGCATCGTCGACATGGCGCAAAGCGAAGCCGAAGACGTGACCCGTCGTCTGGCCCGCGAAGAAGGCATTTTCTGTGGCGTGTCCTCGGGCGGTGCAGTGGCAGCGATGTTGCGACTGTCCAAAGAAGTTGAAAACGCGGTGATCGTCGCGATCATCTGCGACCGTGGCGACCGTTACTTGTCGACCGGCATTTTCGACGCGCCCAACTGATGGCCAAGCACGAGAGAGGCCTGCGCTTCCAACCCACGGGCGGCAGCAAGGCCCCACAAATCCCGACCGGCAAAAAGCAGCGCTTGACCATCGAGCGCCTGGCCAATGACGGTCGCGGTATCGCATTTTTCGAAGGTCGCACCTGGTTCGTCATCGGCGCATTGGCCGGTGAAGACGTCGAGGCGCGGGTGTTGGGTGCCCACGGCAAAGTGGTCGAGGCGCGCACCGAACGCGTGTTCCAGGCCAGTGAACTGCGACGCCCGGCGCCGTGCCCGC
Organism: Pseudomonas sp. OV226; assembly: GCF_003148705.1. Taxonomy (NCBI): domain Bacteria; kingdom Pseudomonadati; phylum Pseudomonadota; class Gammaproteobacteria; order Pseudomonadales; family Pseudomonadaceae; genus Pseudomonas; species Pseudomonas sp. OV226. The sequence continues at coordinate 444,291 of NZ_QGGS01000002.1, forward strand.
ATGCCGGTCGTTGCGGCGGTTGCAGCGTGCAACATCTGCCACACAACGAACAATTGGCCCTGAAACAGCGCATGCTCGCCGAGCAGCTGTCGAAGGTCGCCGGTGTCGAACCGCAAGAATGGGCGGCGCCGTTGAGTGGCCCGGAATTCGGTTACCGCCGTCGCGCCCGGGTTGCAGTGCGCTGGGACATGAAGGCGAAAAAGCTCGAGGTAGGTTTCCGCGCGGCGGGCAGTCAGGACATCGTCGCGATTAACGAATGTTCAGTGCTGGTTCAGCCATTACAGCCGATCATGACCCGCTTACCGGAAATGCTGCGTCGCTTGAGCAAGCCTCAGGCGCTGGGGCATGTGGAATTGTTCAGCGGCTCGTCGCTGGCGGTCTTGCTGCGGCACATGGCGCCGTTGTCTGACGCTGACCTGACGATCCTCAAGGATTTCTGCGCGTTCCACGAAGCGCAGTTGTGGCTGCACGGTGACGGCGAGCCGCAACCGGTCGATGCCGATCAGTCGCTGGGTTATCGTCTGGCGTCGTGGGATCTGGATCTGGCGTACCGGCCGGGAGATTTCATCCAGGTCAACGCCGGCGTCAACGAAGCGATGATCGCCCAGGCGCTGGAATGGCTGAAGCCGCAACCGGATGAACGCGTTCTCGACCTGTTCTGCGGGTTGGGCAATTTTGCATTGCCGCTGGCCAAAGCCGTTCGCGAAGTGGTGGCGGTCGAAGGTGTGCAGACGATGGTCGAGCGTGCTGCCGCGAACGCCGCTAGCAATAATCTGAATAACGCGAAGTTTTTTCAGGCCGATTTATCCCAGCCTTTGGCTGATGCCGAATGGGCCCGCGAAGGCTTTTGTGCGGTACTCTTGGACCCACCGCGTGACGGTGCTTTCGAGGTGGTGCGCAAGCTCAAGACCTTGGGCGCCGAGCGATTGGTGTATGTGTCGTGCAACCCGGCAACGCTGGCGCGCGACACAGTTGAGTTGATCAAGCAGGGCTACCGGTTAAAACGTGCCGGGATTCTCGATATGTTTCCTCAAACGGCACATGTCGAGGCCATGGCGTTATTTGAAGCGAGCTAGGATGGCTCGTCTGGTCCGACTGGCCCGCCCGAGCAGCGCTCGCATGAGCCCCGTGAGCGCAATCGGGCAACGAAGGTCAGCGATTTGACGCATTGAATCTGCGTCGTAGGGAAGGTAAGCAAGATGGTACAGGTGAGAGCACACCAGCCGATCAACACAGACGGCAGTATCAATCTCGAGGCTTGGCTCGATCATGCGGTCAGTGTCGATCCGGCACTGGATCGCGAAGCCTTGAAGGAGGCGTGCGAGTTCGCTCGCATGTCGGAACAACAGGCCAATGCGGCGAAGAATCTCTGGTCCGAAGGGACCTCGAGTTTCCGCACGGGCCTTGAGATCGCCGAGATTCTCGCCGACCTCAAACTCGATCAGGATTCACTGGTCGCCGCGATCTTGTACCGTGGCGTGCGCGAAGGCCAGATCGAGTTGCCTGCCATCAGCCAGCGCTTCGGCCCGGTGGTGGCCAAGCTGATCGATGGCGTGCAGCGCATGGCGGCGATCAGCGACAGCCTGAGCCCACGCAAATCCCTGGTGCTGGGCACTCAGGGCCAGGTCGAAAACCTGCGCAAAATGCTGGTTGCCATGGTCGATGACGTACGCGTCGCACTGATCAAGCTGGCTGAACGCACCTGCGCGATTCGTGCGGTGAAAACCGCCGACGACGAAAAGCGCAATCGCGTCGCCCGCGAAGTCTTCGACATCTATGCGCCACTCGCGCACCGTCTCGGTATCGGTCACATCAAGTGGGAACTGGAGGATTTGTCCTTCCGTTACCTTGAGCCTGACCAGTACAAGCAGATCGCCAAGCTGTTGCATGAGCGACGTCTGGATCGCGAACGCTTCATCAGCGACGTGATGACCCAACTCAAAAACGAATTGCAGGCCACCGGCGTCGATGCCGACATCAGCGGCCGGGCCAAACACATCTATTCGATCTGGCGCAAAATGCAGCGCAAGGGTCTGGAGTTCAGCCAGATCTACGACGTGCGCGCCGTTCGCGTGCTGGTGCCGGAAATGCGCGATTGCTACACCGCGCTCGGCATCGTCCACACCTTGTGGCGGCACATCCCGAAAGAATTCGACGACTACATCGCCAACCCGAAAGAGAACGGCTATCGCTCGCTGCACACGGCGGTGATCGGGCCTGAGGGCAAGGTGCTGGAAGTGCAGATCCGCACCCACGCCATGCACGAGGAAGCCGAGCTGGGCGTGTGCGCGCACTGGCGCTACAAGGGCACCGACGTCAAATCCGGTTCGAACCACTACGAAGAGAAAATCTCCTGGCTGCGTCAGGTCCTCGAGTGGCATGAAGAGCTGGGCGATATCGGTGGCCTGGCAGAACAGCTGCGGGTCGATATCGAGCCGGACCGGGTCTACATCTTCACCCCCGACGGTCACGCCATCGACTTGCCCAAAGGCGCGACACCGCTGGACTTCGCGTACCGGGTGCACACCGAGATCGGCCACAACTGCCGTGGCGCGAAGATCAACGGGCGCATCGTGCCGCTCAACTACAGCCTGCAAACCGGTGAACAGGTCGAGATCATCACCAGCAAGCACGGCACGCCGAGCCGCGACTGGCTGAACCCGAACCTGGGCTACATCACCACCTCGCGGGCACGGGCGAAGATTGTCCACTGGTTCAAATTACAGGCCCGCGATCAGAACGTTGCGGCCGGTAAAACCCTGCTTGAGCGCGAACTCAATCGCCTCGGCCTGCCAGCCGTAGATTTCGACAAGCTGGCCGACAAGGCCAACATGAAGACGGCCGAGGACATGTTCGCGGCGTTGGGCGCCGGTGATTTGCGCCTGGCGCAACTGGTGAACCTGGCGCAGCAACTGGTCGAGCCGGAACGCGGCAACGAGCAGTTGGAGCTGATCCCCCGCAAGGCCACCGGCTACAAGCCAGGCAAGCGCGGCGACATCCAGATCCAGGGTGTCGGCAACCTGATGACGCAAATGGCCGGCTGCTGCCAGCCATTGCCGGGCGATGCCATCGTCGGTTACATCACCCAGGGTCGTGGCGTGAGCATTCACCGTCAAGACTGTGCCTCGGTGCTGCAACTGGGCGGGCGCGAGCCAGAGCGGATCATCCAGGTCAGTTGGGGGCCGGTGCCGGTGCTCACTTACCCGGTGGACATCATCATCCGCGCCTACGACCGCTCCGGGTTGCTGCGTGACGTGTCGCAGGTGCTGCTCAACGAGCGGATCAACGTGCTGGCGGTCAACACCCGCTCGAACAAAGAGGACAACACCGCGTTGATGTCCCTGACCATCGAGATTCCGGGACTGGATGCGCTGGGGCGGTTACTGGGGCGGATTTCCCAGTTGCCGAACATCATCGAAACCCGCCGTAACCGGACGCCGTGAAACCGATCCCTGTAGGAGCCGAGCTTGCTCGCGATGGCGATTTACCTGATGTACCGCTATCGCGAGCAAGCTCGGCTCCTACGGGTTTTGCGATTCAGATGCAGAGAATGATTGATGTATTCACTTGAAGACTTGCTGCACTTGATGAACCGGCTGCGCGACCCGCAGTTCGGTTGCCCGTGGGACATCAAGCAGACCTACGAAACGATCGTCCCGCACACCCTTGAGGAAGCCTACGAAGTCGCTGACGCCATTGAGCGCGGTGACTTCGATCACTTGCAGGGTGAGCTGGGGGATTTGCTGTTCCAGGTGGTTTATTACAGCCAACTGGCGCGCGAAGAAGGGCGCTTTGAATTCGCCGGCGTGGTCGACAGCATTACCCGCAAGCTGATCCGTCGTCACCCTCATGTGTTTCCTACCGGTGATCTGTATGCGCCGGTGGACATATCGCGACTGAGTGAAGAGCAGGTCAAGCAGCGCTGGGAAGAGATCAAGGCCGAAGAGCGCGCCGAGAAGTCAGCGGCACCGTTGCAATTGTCGTTGCTCGACGATGTACCGGCCGCGCTGCCGGCATTGTCGCGCTCGGCGAAACTGCAGAAGCGCGCCGGGCAGGTCGGTTTCGACTGGCCAGACGCGTTGCCGGTGCTGGACAAGGTCCTCGAAGAGCTCGATGAAGTGCTCGAAGCGATGGCCGACAATGACTCGGCAGCGATTGCCGATGAGGTTGGTGACCTGTTGTTTTCGGTGGTCAATCTGGCGCGTCATCTCAAGGTCGATCCGGAAACCGCACTGCGTGGCGCCAACGGCAAATTCGAAAGACGCTTCCGTTTTATCGAACAGGCATTGCGCGACACCCACCGTCCCATAGAAGATTGCACCCTCGAAGAGTTGGACGCCCTGTGGGGCGAAGCCAAACGTCAGGAAAAGAATTTGACCAGCTGCGGTTGAGCAGTTGCCTAAGTGAGAAACAAGCACCATGAGCATTTCCCTTCGCGACCAGTTACTCAAAGCAGGGCTGGTCAACCAGAAGCAGGCCAAGCAGGTCAGCAAAGACAAGCAGAAACAGCAGCGCCTGGCCCACAAGGGCCAGATCGAACTCGATGATTCCCAGCAGCGTGCAGCGCAGGAAGCCATGGCCGAGAAGGTCAAGCGCGACCAGGAGCTGAACCGCCAGCAACAGGAAAAGGTCGAGGCCAAGGCTCGCGCCGCTCAGGTCAAGCAATTGATCGAAGTCTCGCGTCTGCCAAAGCTGACCACCGAGGACTACTACAACTTCGTCGACGACAAGAAGGTCAAGCGCATCTGCGTCAATACGCTGATGCGCAACAAGCTCAGCAACGGATCGCTGGCCATCGTGCACCATGCTGGCGGTTACGAAGTGATCCCGCGTGAAGCGGCACTGAAGATTCAGGAGCGCGATCCACAGCGTATCGTGCAGATGAACGTGAAGACTGAAGAAGTGGCGGCCGAGGACGATCCGTACGCGGCCTATCAGATCCCGGATGATCTGATGTGGTAAGCCGTTAAGGGCTTCATCAACGACAAACCCCGCTCATGGCGGGGTTTGTCGTTTTCAATGCTGTAGTTGCTCAGGCGCAGCGGTCAGGCGGATAGCAGCGCTCTTTGCTGTTCCAGTGTTTCGAGTTCCGCTTTGTAGTTATGCGCGTCAGTCTCGGAGTGAAACATCCCCACCAGCATGTCTTGTTGGTGGACATCCCAAATGCGGATACCGGCGGCTACACCCTCATGGGATTTATGTGAATCGTCGCGTTCAGTTACTTTTACAGTCATCTGCTAGCTCCAATCTCAATTACCTGCACCAAGGCATGTGCAGGCCTCTGTTATATGAGTTGTTAGCTTGCTAAGTAAACTGACGGATCTGGAAACAGACTTTTGCAGATTTGAATAAAATCCTGCAGCCCTTTAAGTGCGCGACATTCGGTCGCAGGCCCGTTGGTTTCATGACAAAAGCTTCATGTTCGACGGGCTCTTTGTAGCAGCTGGCGAAGCCTGCGTTCGGCTGCGCAGCAGTCGTGAATCAGGCAATGCGGTGTGCCAGGAAGACTGGATGCTCAGGTTTACGACTGCTGCGTAGCCGAACGCAGGCTTCGCCAGCTGCTACAGGGGATATTTCAGGCACAAAAAAAACGCCCCGAACCAGTCGGGGCGTTTTTCAATACAGCGAAACGGCGGGTATTACTTACCAGCCCAGCGCTTGAGTACCAGCGTGGCGTTGGTGCCACCGAAACCGAAGCTGTTGCTCATCACGGTGTCGATGGTGGCGTTTTCGCGAGTCTTGGTCAGGATTGGCATGTCTGCCACTTCTGGGTCCAGCTCGTCGATGTTGGCGGAGCCTGCCATGAAGTTGCCTTCCATCATCAGCATGCAGTAGATCGCTTCGTGAACGCCGGCGGCGCCCAGGGAGTGACCCGACAGGCTTTTGGTGGAGCTGATGGCCGGAGCCTTGTCGCCGAACAGTTCGCGCACACCTTTCATTTCCATGACGTCGCCGACCGGAGTCGAAGTGCCGTGGGTGTTCAGGTAGTCGATCGGTGCGTCAACGGTGGACATGGCCATCTGCATGCAGCGGATGGCGCCTTCGCCGCTTGGGGCGACCATGTCGTAGCCGTCGGAGGTCGCGCCGTAGCCAACGATTTCCGCGTAGATCTTCGCGCCGCGCGCCAGAGCGTGTTCCAGCTCTTCGACCACGACCATGCCGCCACCGCCAGCAATGACGAAACCGTCACGCTTGGCGTCGTAGGCACGGGAAGCTTTTTCCGGGGTTTCGTTGTACTGGCTGGACAGTGCGCCCATGGCGTCGAACAGGAACGATTGGCTCCAGTGTTCTTCTTCGCCGCCGCCAGCGAATACGATGTCCTGCTTGCCCATCTGGATCTGTTCCATGGCGGTACCGATGCAGTGAGCACTGGTGGCGCAGGCAGAAGCGATGGAGTAGTTCAGGCCCTTGATCTTGAACGGGGTGGCCAGGCAAGCGGAAACGGTGCTGCTCATGGTCCGCGTTACGCGGTATGGGCCAACGCGCTTCACGCCTTTCTCGCGCAGGATGTCCAGCGCTTCCATCTGGTTCAGCGTGGAGGCACCACCGGAACCGGCGATCAGGCCGGTACGCGGGTTGGAAACTTGTTCGTCGCTCAGACCGGAGTCAGCGATGGCGTCTTTCATGGCCAGGTAGGCGTAAGCCGCCGCGTGGCCGACGAAGCGATAGATCTTGCGATCGATCAGCTCTTCGAGGGGAAGGTCAATGGAGCCGGAAACCTGGCTACGCAGACCCATTTCGGCATATTCCGGGTTGAACCGGATGCCAGGGCGGCTTGCACGCAGGTTAGCGGAGACGGTCTCTTTGTCATTGCCCAGGCACGAAACGATGCCCAGACCAGTGATAACGACGCGGCGCATGCGAATAACCCTTAGAAGTTGTCAGTGGAGGTAAACACGCCGACCCGAAGGCCTTCGGCGGTATAGATTTCGCGACCGTCGACAGTGACCGAACCGTCGGCGATGGCCAGGTTCAGCTTGCCCTTCAGGACGCGCTTGATATGAATGTTATAGGTGACTTTCTTGGCGGTCGGCAGGACCTGGCCAAAGAATTTCACTTCGCCCGAACCCAGCGCACGGCCACGGCCCGGCAGACCTTGCCAGCCAAGGAAGAAGCCGACCAGTTGCCACATGGCGTCGAGGCCCAGGCAGCCCGGCATCACCGGATCGCCTTCGAAGTGGCAGGCGAAGAACCACAGGTCCGGATTGATATCCAGCTCGGCGACCAATTCACCTTTGCCGTACTTGCCACCTTCTTCGCTGATCAGGGTGATGCGATCAACCATCAGCATGTTCGGGGCGGGCAGTTGCGCGTTACCTGGGCCGAACAGCTCACCGCGACTGCAGCGCAGCAGGTCTTCCCGGGTAAAGGCGTTTTGTTTGGTCATGCGAGCTCCTCAATAGTCCCATGCGGCAGGTGGGGCAAATCTTCCCGGCCGATCGAAGCGTTCATGCCTCGAACCGGCAGCCTACTCATAGACTATTGCGTTGTGGTGAAAGTCACAGCACCAAGGACATGAATGTACACTTGTGCACTGAAATTATTATTCAAGCCCCTTTTCGGGCCTGTTCGGGTGACTAAGACTGCCGCACTTTCGCCTTTCACGCCAGTCGCAGATGGTCGAAAGGCCTGTACTACTGCACCCAGCGCTGCAGAATTTGCTGCAAATCAGTCCGTTTGAAGGGCTTGGCCAGATAATCGTTCATGCCAGCCGACAAGCAGGCTTCGCGGTCGCCCTGCAACGCATTGGCCGTCAATGCGATGATCGGCAAGTCGGTGCAGCCGGGCAATTGGCGGATCTGACGGGTTGCTTCGTAGCCATCGATGATTGGCAGGCGGCAGTCCATCAGAATCGCTTCAAATACCAGGCTCTCGGCACTGCGCACCGCTTGCGCGCCATCGGTTGCGACGCTGACAGTAAAGCCCAGGCTGCGCAACATTGCTTCGATGACGGTCTGATTGACCGGGTTGTCTTCGACCAGCAGCACATTGCGCCCTTCGCCATCATCGTTGCCGGTCTGTGCCCGGGGTGTCAGTACGGGCAGCGGCTGCTTGTACAGTGCCAGCGGGATTTCCAGCGTAAACACCGAGCCCAGGCCTTCTTCGCTCTGAGCCCGCAAGGTGCCGCCCATGCGTTCAGCCAAAGTACGGGCAATCGGCAAGCCCAGGCCAGTACCACCATAGCGTCTTGAAATAGAGCTGTCGGCTTGCTGGAATGCATTGAACATCAGCTCCAGGCTTTCAGCGGAAATACCGATGCCACTGTCGCGCACGGTGCAGGTGAACCACAGCAGTTCGTGATCCAGCGATTGCCACTGCGGTTCGATGCTCACGCGGCCGTGCTCAGTGAACTTCAAGGCATTACCGACCAGATTGACCAGAATCTGCCGGATCCGCGTCGGATCACCCTGCACTTGAAGGGCGCGCATGTCCTCGGGGATTTGCAACTGCAGGTCGAGGCCGCGCTGCAACGCGCTGTGCTGGAACGATTGGGCGCAAGTGCTGATCAAGTCCGCGAGGTTGAACGGGATGTGCTCCAGTTCCAGTTCCGAGCGCTCGATGCGCGAGAAGTCGAGAATATCGTTGATGACCTTGAGCAGGTGTTCGGTGGACTCCGACGCCAAAGCCGCGTATTCGATCTGCTCCTCGGTCATGTCGGTGGTTTCCAGCAATTGCAGCATACCGAGCACGCCATTCATCGGCGTGCGCAGTTCATGGCTCATCATTGCCAGGAAGTCAGACTTGGCATTGTTGGCCTTTTCCGCTTCCTCACGCGTCTGGATCAACTGTGCCATTGCCTGATGCTGTTCGCGGCTGGCTTGTTCGAGGCCGGCGGCGAGGTTGTTGATGTGTTGCGACAGCGCGCCCAACTCGGTGTCGTCGACAATCGGCAGGGGTGTTTTGTAATCGCCTTCCTGAATCGCTTTCACCGCGTCGCCAATATCGCGGATCGGTTGGGAGAGGCTGCCCGCCAGGCGCCGGGCAACGAGAAAGGTAAACAGCAGGGCGAACAGCGCGAGGATCGCAGCCTTCAACAAGATTTCCTGCTGGCGCTGGTTGAAGGCGTCATTCGACAAACCGACGATCACCCGGCCCAGGTAGTCCTCGGAGGGGGTTGTGCTCGCCGCTTTGGAACCCTGGAAAAAATCATTGTTGAGCGCAATCCGCTGTAGCCGCACCGGTGCCTGAAACACTTCGACTTGCTGCGAGCGTCTGTAGGTTTCCGACGGCTGCTCGACATACACCAATATCCGGTTGGCGTTGTCCTGGACCTCCAGAAATCGCACGTTCGGCGTGGCGAGCGTGGCCTTGAGCAAACTTTCGAGCACCTCGTTGTTCCCCGAGATCACTCCGTACTCGGTGGCGGGTGCCAGCTGGTTGGCGATCAATTGCCCGGTGTGGTTGAGCTCCTGGCGCAAGTCCTGGATCCGCACAAAGGTAAAGAAGCTGATCAGCAGCAACGTCAGCAACAGGGCAGGGCCGAGACTGATCATCTGGGTGCGCGTACTGATGTCCCAAGAGCGCCGGAGGGTCATGGACGGCTTTCTCCTTCAGCCAACTGGGTGGCGACAGATGTTTCATTCACCTGTTCAATTCCTAATGAACGAGCCACTTGCGGATTGCTTAACACTTTGAAGTGCTGCGGATAGAGAGCACGCGGCCAGCTCGGGGGTGGCAGGTCGAGCACTTCGTCGAGCACTTGCAGCCAGTCGCTCTGATCGCTGTAAGTGCTGGCCAGGCTGCCCGCCTTGACGAACGCGGCGTTGGGGCCGACTAATGCCAATTGCCGGGAATAGCTGCTCAGCAGCAGATTTTTTGCAGTTTTCGGGTTGTAAAGGTCGGGATCGTCAAGACCCAGTAATACGTCGCAATTTTTCAGCAGGGCCTGCAAAGGACGGCTGTCGTTGATGTTATCCCAACGCTCGGTGACCACTTCCAGGCCCAGCCCAAGGGCGGCCTCCCTTAATTCATTGAGCAGGAATTCGCTGTGACTGTCGTACAGCACACCGATGCGCCTGGCCTGGGGCAGGATGAGCCGGGTCAGGCGCAATTGCCGATCCAGCAGCGGATCGCTCCAGAGCAGGCTGAGGTGCGGTGGGACGTTATTCTCGAAACGTTGCCGGGCTTGCAGGCGGCTGATACGCAGCACCAGCGTCGCCGGGCCCTGGGCCTCTTGCTGGCGCCAGTCGAGGCTCGGCAGATCGAGCAGAATCAAGCGAGTGCCAGCGGGTAATTTGCCGGGCATTGGGAGGCTCGCCAGTGGCTGGAAACGTACACTGTCGGCCGGGCGCATTTCACTCAGCGCATGGACGAAGGATTGCACTCCGGGGCTGTCTTCGGCACCGGTCAATAGAATGTCGGCGGCTTGTGCCGGCACGGCGCCCAACAGGCAACCAACCGCCAGGCACAACCCGACCAGCAGGCGGCCCAGTGGCGGCGATTTCCATGCCAAGCGCTGCAGCATTTAAAACGTCAGCTCCGCACTGAAGTAAAGCACTCGACGCTCGTCGTAATTGTTGTCGATGAACGTGGTGGGCTGGTTATCCAGACGTTGTTGAAGGACACCGGCCAGTTCCAGGTTGGCCTTGCCCAGGCCGATGCGTTTGGCGATGCGCGTGTCGACGCGCTCGAAGCGGTAACCGTTGAGCGCATCGTCGCCATAGTAGAAGAGCGCGCTGTTCCAGCCATAGCCCCAATCGCGCAGCCAACCGGCGGAACCACTGTTGCGCGCAGTCTGCTGCTCATCCAGCGGGTTACTCGCGTCGGCGTCGACATAGGCATAAGTCAGGCGTAGGCGGTCAGCGTTATCAAGACGCCAGTCCAGTTGCGTTTCAGCCCCGGAAAACCGCGCGTTGTTCGAGTTGCTGGCGATGTACTGGTTGTTGCGCAGCGGCTCGCTGATCATGTCGCTGATTTCGTCGTAGAACAGCTTCACATCGACGCTCAGCCCCAGTTTGGCGAAGTAGCCGTTGTAACCCAGCTCTCGCGAGCGCATGTGTTCCTTGTCGAGGTCACCCGGACCTCGGGTCTTGACGAAATAACGGGCGCTGGTCTGACCGTAGGCCGTGGGCCGCAGATTGGTCACCTGGTAACTCCAGTTGACGTTGTTTTCGAACATGTTCGGTGAGCGGATCGCTTCAGAGTATACGGCGCGCAAACCGTGACGCGGAGTGATCAGGTAATTGACCGCCACCCTCGGGGTCAGAGAACTGCCGGTCAACTGCGTGTCCTCGAACATCGCCCCGCCCTGCAACAACCAATGCTCTGTGGCACGCCATTCGAGTTGGCCAAACGTGCGCCAAGTCGTGTCGTCGAGCGTGCCATTGAAATAGGTCTCGGAATCTGCCCGGTCATAACGATAGTTCATGCCGCTGACCAGTCGCAGGCTGTCGGACAGGCTGAGGGTGTCTTGCACTTCGAGGTCGTAGCGCGATTCACGGGCGCTCTGATCGATGTCACCACAGAGTGTTTGCCGCGCGCCGTTTTTCCATTGCGCCAGCACCTGATTGGCCAGCGCTTGTTCCGCTGGCGTGCCGCGAGGTGCGCCGGAACCGGTGAAGCGATCCATGTTGCGCGCCAGGCGTTCGGTGTAGTTTGGATTGAGCTGCCAGAGTCGGGTCAGTTCCGGGCTGAATGACACCTCGGCATCACAGGCGCGCCAGGTTTGCTGGCGATCCCAATGCTGGGCCGAACCCTGGATATAAAGGCTGTGCTCGGGATTCAAGTCCAGGTTCCAGCGCAAGGAGCCGGCGTAGTCTTTGGCGGTGACGTCAGAATTGTCCCCGGCGGCAGTAATCCCGGGGAACACCGGGCGGTAGGTATAGGGCCGCTGGTTGGTGCCTTCCTTCGCATTCAATTGCCAGTCGATGCTCTGGCTTTGCGTGAGCGTCTGGCTGACCGCGAGGTTAAAGCGGTTCAGGCGACGGCTGTCACGATAATCGGCCTCGTTGCGGTCCGAATCGAAACCGTCGTCTTGCTGGCCTGACAGGGACAGACGCAGGTCGCCACCGTCCCAACCGGTACCCTGGCTGGCGTAATAGTCGTTGATGCCGCGTTGGCCACGGGTCACTTTCACTCGCGTGCCATGGCTGTCGGCCGGGTTGCGCGTGATGATGTTGACCACCGCCATCAGCGCATTGGCGCCATAGCTGACGGTGTTCGGTCCGCGAAACACTTCGATGCGCTCGATGTCTTCCATGGCGACCGGGATATCACTCCAGTCCACCGTGGCGAGGCCCGCGCGGTACACCGAGCGACCGTCGATCAGCACTTGCATGCGCCGGGCCCCGGTGACGTTGGTGCCGTGGTAGTTCACGGCGGCCTGGTTGCCGCTGAGGTTGCCGACCATCATGCCGGGCACTAGCCGAAGTAACTCGCTGATGTCGCGCGCGCCGCTGTCGTTGATCAGTTCGCTGTCGATCACCGTCATGCTGCCCGGAACCGCCGCCGGCGACTGCTTCAGGCGGGTGGCCGTCAGCACTTGCGGGAGCGGTTCGTTGTCGAGAAACAAGTCGTCGGCCAGCAAGGACGGGCTGAAAATCAGCGCCAGGACCAGCGGCGAGCGGGGTGAAGGAGAAGCAAACGTCACGTCATACCCTTGATCGCGATAGGTTGGCGCGCATGTTAACCGAGCTTGTCTACTTTTCCATTGGCGATACCGGCATTTTCCTAGGATTTATCGGCCTTCTTCCTACATTTGTGGGTAATTGACGCAGGGGCTGGCCGCCACTGGGACGCTCCGTATAATGCCGACATCGCCACTGGTATGGATTAACGGATTGCATATGACTGAACAGCGCCCAATTGCGGTCCTGGGAGGCGGAAGTTTTGGTACCGCCGTGGCTAATCTATTGGCCGAGAACGGGCATCAGGTCCGGCAGTGGATGCGTGACCCCGAACAGGCCGAGGCCATTCGGGTCAATCGTGAAAACCCGCGTTACCTCAAAGGCATCAAGATTCTCCCGGCGGTAGAACCGGTGACTGACCTGCAAGCCACGCTGGATGCCTGCGACCTGTGTTTCGTCGCGCTGCCCTCCAGCGCCCTGCGTTCGGTCCTGGTTCCGCACGCCGAGCGGTTGAGTGGCAAGTTGCTGGTCAGCCTGACCAAAGGCATCGAAGCCCACACGTTCAAGCTGATGAGCGAGATCCTTGAGGAAATCGCTCCGCAAGCGCGCATCGGCGTGCTGTCGGGGCCGAACCTGGCCCGTGAAATCGCTGAACACGCATTGACCGCCACTGTGGTCGCCAGCGAAGACGAAGAACTGTGCCAGCGGGTCCAGGCTGCGCTGCATGGCCGGACGTTTCGCGTGTATGCCAGCGCCGACCGTTTTGGCGTCGAGTTGGGCGGAGCGCTGAAAAACGTTTACGCGATCATTGCCGGCATGGCGGTGGCGCTGGGCATGGGCGAAAACACCAAGAGCATGCTGATCACCCGGGCGCTGGCGGAAATGACGCGTTTTGCGGTGAATCAGGGGGCCAACCCGATGACCTTCCTCGGTCTTGCCGGCGTGGGCGATTTGATCGTTACCTGCTCGTCACCGAAAAGCCGTAACTACCAGGTCGGGTTCGCCCTTGGCCAAGGCCTGAGCCTGGAAGACGCGGTCACGCGTCTGGGCGAAGTGGCCGAAGGCGTGAACACGCTCAAAGTGCTCAAGGCCAAGGCTCAAGAGGTCGGCGTCTATATGCCGTTGGTCGCCGGGTTGCACGCAATTCTGTTCGAGGGGCGCACGCTTGAGCAGGTGATAGGGCTGTTGATGCGCGGCGAACCGAAAACCGACGTCGATTTTATTTCCACCAGCGGTTTCAACTAAGCACGCTTTAAAACAAAGCAGGGGACAGCGACATGAACGATCCGAAAACCGAGTCCAAGTACGAATCCATCCTGCTGCGGGTGCTGTGGATGATCGTCTTCCTGCTGGTCTGGCAAGTGGCGCAGTTCATCCTTGGCGCGGTGGTGCTGGTTCAACTGATCTATCGTTTGTTTTATGGCGCCCCGAGCGCCAGCCTGATGAACTTCGGCGACAGCCTGAGCCAGTTCCTGGCCCAGATCGGTCGGTTCGGCACCTTCCACAGCGACCAGAAGCCCTGGCCGTTTGCCGATTGGCCGGCGCCGCGTACACCGGAAGGTGAAGCGCCGCACGTCGTGGCACCCGCACCGCATCCGGTCAGAGATGAGGAACCCAAGCTATGAAACTCTGGGTATTGCGTCATGGTGAAGCTGAACCATATGGCTCCCGTCCTGATTCGGAACGGGAGCTGACCGACCACGGTCGCGAGGAAGTGTTGCGCACTGCTGCGCTGCTGATCGGGCAACCGCTGACGGCGATCTATGCGAGCCCCTACCTGCGAGCGCAGCAGACCGCGCAAGTGGTGCGTGAAGCGTTGGGTTTCGAGCCGGAGATTCGTACGGTCGAGTGGCTGACCCCGGAAACCGATCCGGACAAGGTGGCCGAGCAACTCGTGTCGGTGAGCAATGTGCTGCTGGTCAGTCATAACCCGTTGGTCGGTCACTTGTTGAGCTACCTGCAACATGGCGCCGGGCATCCGCCGGAGAAAGTCAGCACCGCCGGGCTGGCCGAACTCGACGCCGATGAGCTGCTGATTGGTTCGATGAAGCTCAACGGCATCAAACACCCATAAAATTTGCCGACGGGAAAATTTGTACGAAATAGTCAACCAAGCACTTGCTTGGTTGGCTACGCTTGCTCCAGAACAAAAATTCAGGAGCGAGTCGCATGTCTGCTGCTTTTCGATTGCCGCTGGATGTTTTCTACGAGCGTGAGGCCCGCCATCCACGCCAGCGTTTCCTGGTCCAGCCCACGGGTGGCGGGCAGGTCGAGACCCTGACCTGGGCCGACGTCGGCCACCAGGCTCGCTGCGCCGCGCATTGGCTGAGGGCTCGCGAACTGCCACAAGGCAGCCACATTGCCCTGATCTCGAAAAACTGTGCCCACTGGATCATCGCCGACCTGGCGATCTGGATGGCCGGGCACGTCTCAGTCCCGTTGTACCCCAACCTGACTGCCGAATCCGTGGCCCAGGTGCTCGATCATTCCGAAGCGGCACTGGCGTTTATCGGCAAACTCGACGACTGGCCGAACATGTCCCGTGGCGTCAAATCTGACCTGCCGATAATCAGTCTGCCGCTGCACCCGCCCGGTACTTTCGATTTCAGTTGGGCCGACCTGCAGCGCAGTTCGCCCATCCAGGATGACCCCAAGCCCGGCGCCGATCAGTTGGCGACCATCATTTACACCTCCGGCACCACCGGGTTGCCCAAAGGCGTGATGCACAGCTTCGGTAATCTGGGCTTTGCCACCACGCGGGGTACGCAACTGTTTGGGCTCAACGAGTCGGACCGACTGCTGTCTTACTTGCCGCTGTGCCACGTGGCCGAACGGATGTTCGTCGAGCTGGCATCGATCTACACCGGGCAGACGGTGTTCTTTGCCGAAAGCCTCGATACCTTCCTGACTGATTTGCAACGTGCGCGGCCTACCGCATTGTTTGGTGTGCCGCGAATCTGGACCAAGTTCCAGATGGGCGTGTACAGCAAGATCCCGGCAAAACGCCTCGATTTTTTGCTGGGCCTGCCCATTATCGGCAAGCGGGTCGGGCACAAAGTCCTCGCCGGGTTGGGGCTGGATGCGTTGCGTGTCGCCTTGTCTGGCGCGGCGCCTGTGCCGCAGACCCTGCTGCTGTGGTACCGCAAACTGGGGCTGGATGTGCTTGAGGTCTACGGCATGACCGAGAGCTGCGGTTATTCCCACATTGGCCGGCCCGGCGAGAATAAGCCCGGCTGGATCGGCAAGCCCTGCCCGGAGGTTGAAGTACGAATCGACGACTCGGGCGAGGTCATGGTGCGCAGTGGTGCGACCATGCTCGGCTACTTCAAGGAACCGCAGAAAACCGCTGAAACCATCACTGAAGATGGCTTCCTGCGTACCGGCGACAAGGGCGAACAGGACGCTGAAGGCAACCTGCGCCTGACCGGGCGGCTGAAAGAAATCTTCAAGACCAGCAAGGGCAAATACGTCGCGCCCGCACCGATCGAAAACCGCCTGGCAGTGCATTCGCGGATCGAGCAAGTGTGCGTGGTCGGTGATGGTCTGAGTGCGCCCCTGGGGCTGTGTGTGTTGTCGGCAGTCGGGCAACAGGATGCCAGTGGAACGGCGAGGGCAGGGCTGCACTCAAGCCTGGAAAAACTGCTGGACGAGGTCAATGGCGTGCTCGATAAACATGAGCGCCTGCGGCGTCTGGTGGTGGTCAAGGACAGCTGGGCCGTGGACAACGGCTTCCTCACGCCGACCCTGAAGATCAAGCGTAACGTGATCGAAGCGGCTTACGGCGCCCGCTTCGAAGAATGGAGCGAGCGCAGTGAGACCGTGCTGTGGCAGGATTGAGCGACGAACAACACCTACAAAGGAAAGCAGCGATGAGTCTGTGGCGTACCACTCCCAACATCGAGCAGTTGAACGCAATCCAGAAAAACACCATCGGCGAAGTGCTGGATATCCGCTTCGAAGCGTTCGACGAAGAGTCCCTGACCGCGAGCATGGTCATTGACCACCGCACTCACCAGCCTTACGGCCTGCTGCACGGTGGCGCCTCGGTGGTGCTGGCCGAAAGCGTCGGCTCCATGGCCAGCTACCTGTGCATCGATGCCAGCAAGTTTTACTGCGTGGGCCTGGAAATCAACGCCAACCATTTGCGCGGCCTGCGCAGTGGGCGAGTGACCGCCGTGGCCAAGCCGATACACATTGGCCGCACGACCCACGTTTGGGATATCCGTTTGAGTAGCGATGAAGGCAAGGCCAGTTGTGTGTCGCGTCTGACCATGGCAGTTGTGCCGCTGGGCGAGAATCCGCCGGCGCGTTGATCCGCCTGCGGCCTGGCCCGTAGCCGCTGTCGAGGCTCGGCGAGGCGGCGTTCGGCTGCGCAGCAGTCGTCAGTTCGACCACCTCGGTTTACCTGAAATGTCGCGTTGGCTGGTTTGACGACTGCTGCGCAGCCGAACGCCGCCTCGCTGGGGCTCGACAGCTGCTACAGAGATATTCATTGTCGTTTCGGACATTGCGCTGACCGGACTGTCATCCTTCCTGTCACTTACAGTCATTGCTGTCAGCCGTCGTCTTACGGACAATCAACGCCTTGTCTCGCTCATGGATTTGCCGGTATGTCGCAACAGATATTTTTCGCCCACGCCAATGGCTTTCCTTCAGGGACCTACGGCAAGTTGTTCGCGGCGCTCGCGCCCGAGTACCAGGTGACGCATCTGGAGCAGCACGCTCATGACCCGCGTTTTCCGGCGGACGACAATTGGTACAACCTGGTGGACGAGCTGATCCATCACCTCAAGCAACAAGCAAAACCGGTGTGGGGCGTCGGCCATTCCTTCGGCGGTGTGCTGCACTTGCACGCGGCACTGCGTTGCCCAGAGTTGTACCGCGGTGTGGTGATGCTGGACTCTCCGGTCCTGACCCGCACCGATCAATGGGTCATCCGCGCCGCCAAGCGATTCGGTTTTATCGACCGCTTGACCCCGGCCGGTCGTACCTTGGGGCGTCGGGAAGAGTTTGCCGACCTGGAAAGCGCCCGCCGCTATTTCGCCGGTAAAACCCTGTTCCGCAGTTTTGATCCGGAATGTTTTGACGCCTACCTGCAACACGGTTTGCACAAGGTCGGCGATAAACTGCGCCTGCGCTTCGATCCTGCCACGGAAATCAGCATCTACCGTGGCGTGCCCCACACCAGCCCCGGTCGCACTCGGCAATTGAAAGTACCGCTGGCGGTGGTGCGCGGGCACAAGAGCCGTGTGGTGATGCGTCATCACGCCAGCTCCGTTGGGCGCATGCCGCAGGGTGAATCCCTGACCCTGCCTGGCGGCCACATGTTTCCGCTTGAACGTCCACACGACACGGCCACGTTGCTGAAAACCCTGTTCAGTCGCTGGGACGGTCGCCGCCAACAGGATTGCGCATGAGCAACGCCGTCGAAGAAGTCCGCCTGAGCCTGCCGCACATCGAGCTGGCGGCGCATTTGTTCGGTCATGAAGACGGCCTGCCGGTCATTGCGTTGCATGGCTGGCTGGACAATGCCAACAGCTTTGCCCGACTCGCACCCAAGCTTAAAGGCCTGCGCATCATCGCCCTGGACATGGCCGGTCACGGTCATTCCGGGCATCGCCCGCCCGGTGCCGGCTACGCGATGTGGGACTACGCCCATGACGTGCTGCAAGTCGCCGAACAGCTGGGCCTCAAGCGTTTTGCGCTGATGGGGCACTCCATGGGGGCAATCGCTTCTTTGATCATTGCCGGATCGATGCCGGAGCGTGTCACGCACCTGGCCTTGATCGACGGCATCATTCCTCCTACAGACAAAGGCGAAAATGCTGCCGAGCGAATGGGCATGGCCCTGCAAGCGCAGCTGGACCTGCGGGAAAAACGCAAACCGGTCTACACCACCCAGGACCGTGCCATCGAAGCGCGCATGAAAGGCTTGGTGGCCGTCAGCCGAGAAGCCGCCGAGCTGCTGGCCCAGCGAGGTTTGATGCCGGTGCCGGGCGGTTACACCTGGCGCACCGATAACCGGCTGACGCTGCCTTCACCGTTGCGCCTGACTACCGAACAGGCCATGGCCTTTGTCCAGCGGGTCAGTTGCCCGGCAAAACTGGTGGTCGCAGCGGATGGCATGCTCGCCAAACATCCTGAATTGCTGGAGCGTCTACCCTTTAGCCGTGAACAGCTGCCAGGCGGTCATCATTTGCACCTGAATGACGAACCCGGCGCCGACCTTGTCGCAGACTGTTTCAATCGGTTCTTCGCCGTTCCTTGACTTGCGCCGGGCAACTGTCGAGGCTGGGCGGGTTGAAATGGGAGACAACCATGATAGATCTCTACACCGCTGCGACCCCGAATGGCCACAAGGTCTCTATCGTGCTCGAGGAACTCGGCCTGCCCTACACGGTGCAAACCCTGAGTTTCGACAAGAAGGAACAGAAGTCCGAAGACTTCCTCAAGATCAATCCCAATGGCCGGATTCCGGCCATTGTCGACCGCGGCAATGGCGATTTCGCCGTGTTCGAATCCGGCGCCATCCTGATTTACCTCGCTGAAATGACCGGGAAACTGATGCCTTCCGACCCGAAAGGGCGCTCGGTGGTGTTGCAGTGGCTGATGTTCCAGATGGGTGGGATCGGTCCGATGCAGGGGCAGGCCAACGTGTTTTTCCGCTACTTTCCGGAAAAACTCCAGGGCGCCATCGATCGTTATCAGCATGAAACCCGGCGCCTCTATGAGGTACTCGATACGCGCCTGCAAACCGAAGAGTTTCTGGCCGGCGAATACAGCATTGCCGATATCGCGACCTTCCCGTGGGTGCGTGGCTATGAGTGGTCAGGTGTTTCCGTGGACGGCCTGACGGCGTTGCAACGCTGGATGGCGACCATGGAGGCGCGTCCGGCGGTGCAGCGTGGGTTGCAAGTGCCCCAACGCTCCGATGAAGCCAGTGTCATCAAGGGTGCCCAGGCCATGCTGATCCGATGAGTCTGACCATGCGTTCACTCAGTCTGTTGGTGCTGTGCTGCATCAGTCCCTTATCGTTTGCCGCCGATGTCCCGGGCAGTCAGGACCTGCCGATCCTGCCGCGTATGGAAGATGCGCAGATTGTCGACTTTCGCCCGGCGGCCGAGCTGGAGCGGATCTACCCGTTGGGTTCGATCCGTAAAATCAGCGGTCAATTGCGTTTCGATGGTCAAGTCAGCGCTCGTGGCACGGCCACTTCGGTGACCTACGAATTACCACCGGAACATTCTTCAACCGAGGCTTTCACTGCCGCTCGAGAGGCATTGCAGAAGCAAGGCGCGCAACTGTTGTTCTGGTGCCAGTCTCGCGATTGCGGTGAAAGCAGCCTGTGGGCCAATGAGGTTTTCGGCAACGCCAAGCTGTATGGCGCCGACGATCAGCAGGCGTACTTGCTGTTGCGTCTGGCGGCCCCTCGGGACAATTCGTTGGTGGCGCTTTACAGCATCACTCGCGGCAATCGCAAAGCGTATTTGCACGTCGAACAGTTCGACGCCGCGGCGCCGCTGGGGGAATTGCTGCCGACGTCGGCCACGTTGCTGCGCGAGCTCAAAAACACCGGTGAGCTGGATTTCCTCACGCTGACCGCCGAGCCGGATGAAACCTGGCTGCGTCTGATCTCCCGTGGGTTGAACCTGGACACCACGTTGCGGGTCAGTGTCTCTGGGGCGAAAGCCGAAGCCTGGCGTCAGGCCCTGATCCAGCAGGGCGTGCGTGCGGCCCGACTGGAAACCGGCAACGTCGAAGGCTCTGGCCTGCACATCGAACTGTTGCGATAAGCTCTATCAGGCGAACGTGTCTTGCACGTTCGCCTATTCTTTTTGCGGACTGACTTTTTCGAGATTTAGATGATCAATAACGATCGACTGGTGGTGCAGATTCTGCTCCTGGTGTTGTTTGGCGCGAGCTTCTGGGTGATGGCGCCTTTCTGGTCGGCGATGTTCTGGGGCGCAGTGCTGGCGTTTGCCAGTTGGCCGCTGATGCGTTTGCTGACCCGTTGGCTCCATGGTCGCGAATCCCTGGCGGCCGCTTTGCTGACCCTCGGCTGGATGTTGCTGGTGGCGGTGCCGCTGGTCTGGCTGGGTTTCAACCTGGCAGATCATGTGCGAGATGCCACGGTGTTCATCAAGGATGTACAGGTTGATGGCCTGCCCGAAGCACCGGCGTGGCTGGGCGGTATTCCGCTGGTTGGCGCACGGCTGGTAGGAATCTGGAACAGTATCGACCAGCAGGGCGCGGCGATGATGGCGTCGCTGAAACCTTATGTCGGGCAGATGGGCAACTGGTTGCTGGCGCGCAGTGCGCAGATTGGCGGCGGGATTCTCGAACTGACGCTGAGCATTGTCTTCGTGTTCTTTTTCTACCGTGACGGCCCCCGGTTGGCGGTATTTGTACACGGGTTGCTGGAGCGGTTGATCGGCCACCGTGCCGGGTACTACATCGAACTGGTGGCCGGTACGGTACAACGAGTCGTCAATGGCGTGATCGGGACGGCGGCAGCGCAGGCCGTGCTGGCCCTGATCGGCTTCCTGATTGCCGGTGTGCCCGGGGCTCTGGTACTGGGTATTGTGACGTTCCTGTTGAGCCTGATCCCGATGGGGCCACCGCTGGTGTGGATCCCGGCCACGGCCTGGCTGGCCTGGAAGGGTGAGTACGGGATGGCGATATTCCTCGGTATTTGGGGCACGTTCATCATCAGCGGCGTCGACAACGTACTCAAGCCGTACCTGATCAGCCGGGGCGGAAACTTGCCGTTGGTGATCGTTCTGCTGGGCGTGTTTGGCGGGTTGATTGCGTTTGGCTTTATCGGTCTGTTCATCGGCCCGACATTGTTGGCCGTGGCCTACAGCTTGCTGACCGATTGGAGCAAGGGACCGACGCGGCTGGAAGATCCCCGGCTCTGAGTGATGATTGCGCCATGACAAAAAGCCCACTGGACCTGCGAAGGTCAGTGGGCTTTTTGCTTAGGTCGCGACGTTCAGGTACTTGCCCACCGTTGCCACGTTATCGAGCGAGTACTGCTTGCTCAAGTTGGCAATCATCTTGTTCAACGCTTCGTTGACATTGAACTGATCGGTGGAGCTGTCGCTGTTTTGTTCTCGGCCGGCTTGCAGGGCTGCTTTCAGCTCATCGCTGCTGACACCGCCGCTGCTATCTCTGTCCAGAACCTTGAGCAACGCGGCGCTGGTGTCCGTGCTGGTCGATGACGTGCTGTCGCTCGCCTGCAACGCGTTGCTCAATTCGGTGGCGGTCACGCTGCCATCGCTGTCCGAATCCAGTTGGCTGAACAGTTCCTCGCTGGACACCTGTTGTGGCGGCGGTGGCGGTGGGGTCAGGCTGGCGGCGAGTTCGTCCTTGCTGACGGTGCCGTCCTGGTTCTTGTCCAGGGCCGAAAAAATTTCTTTGCTGTCGGCACTGCTGCCGGCGCTGGTCAGGCCGGTGCTCAGCTCGTCGTTGCTGATGGCGCCGTCACCGTCGGTGTCCAGGGCGCTGATCAGCGCATCGGCCAGTTCCGTGCTCGGAGGTTGATCATGCGACGGAGGTGGCGGTGGCGCCATCGCGGCCATTTCTTCGCTGCTCAAGTTGCCGCTGCTGTCGCTGTCGAGGTCGGCGAAGTTTTTGCTCAGGCTGACCAACAGACCGTCATCGGTTTTTTGTGACAAGGCACTGTTCAGCTCGTCCTGATCCACCGCACCGTCGCTGTTGCTGTCGAGCTTGGCGAGCAGTTCTTTCTGGAACTGCTGGCTGCGGGCGCTGTTGGTCGTGGTGCTGCTGGTGCTGCCGGTATAGCTGGTGTAGTTGCTGACGCTACCAATCATTGTGCTCACTCCCTGGAATGGAAAACCGGTGGGTGCACCGGCTTATGCAGCCTCAAGGGGCAAGGTGTCGTGGGTATGTGGGGTTTGTACCGGTCAGTACACAGATCGCCTTTGTAGCAGCTGGCGAAGCCTGCGTCCGGCTGCGCAGCAGCCGCCAGACCATTCACCGCGGTGTTTCGGTAGACGACTGCTGCGCAGCCGGACGCAGGCTTCGCCAGCTGCTACAGGGATCTCGGCAACTCAATGACTGCGGTCAAACCACCGCCCTGAGTTTCTTCCAGGCTCAATTGTCCACCCAGCCGTTCGGCGGCCTCGCGGGCGATGGTCATGCCCAGGCCTACACCCCCAGAGTTGCGGTTGCGTGAACCTTCCAGGCGAAAGAATGGCTCGAACACGGCTTCACGTTTGTCTGCCGCAATGCCCGGACCGTGATCAATCACTCGGATCACCAGGGTTTCGCGGCTGTCTTCGAGTTTGATCAATGCCTGCCCGGCATAGCGCAACGCGTTATCCAGCAAGTTGTTGATGCAAGAACGCAAGGCCATCGGTTGTACGTGCAGCGGGGCGCAGTGACCACTGGCCTGAACATCGGCGCCCTGGTCCTGGGCGTTTTCGCACAGGGACTCCACCAACGCTTGCACGTCCATCCATTGCAACGCCTCGCTGGTGCGCTGTTCGTGCAAGTAAGTCAGGGTGGCGTCGAGCATGTTGATCATGTCGTCCAGATCCTGACGCATCTGACCTTGCAGTTTTTCGTCGTCGATCTGTTCCAGGCGCAATTTGAGCCGCGACAGTGGGGTGCGCAGGTCATGGGACACCGCGCCCAGCATCCGCGAACGCTGCTGCACCTGTTCGATAATGCGTTTCTGCATCAGGTTAAAGGTGTAGGCCGCTTGCCGCGCTTCCCGTGGTCCCGATTCATCGAGTGGCGTGCTGTCGAGGTTTTCGCTCAAGCGCTCGGCGGCATCGCTCAGGCGCTGGATTGGCCGGCTCAGCAGTTTGGCGCCGTACCAGGCCGCAATGATCAGCGAAATCAATTGAAAGGTCAGCGGCACTAACGGTCCGCCGAACCACGGCCGAGGCGGCCGGGTTTCAAAGCGTGGGTCCATCGGCGGGCGTTTCCCGTCAACGCTTTCGGAAAACTCCGGCGGCGGTGGCGGAGGAGGTGGGCCGTAGTGGTGAAACCAGGCAAACGCCAGCAAGTGCGCGAGGACGATCGCCAGCAACAGCACACCGAACAGGCGGCCGAACAGCGTATCGAAGCGCGCACGCATCAGCCGATGTCTCTCGCGTCGAACAGATAGCCCTCGCCGCGAACGGTCTTGATCAGTTGTGGCGCTTTGGGGTCATCACCGAGTTTCTGGCGCAGGCGCGAGACCAGCAGGTCGATGCTGCGATCAAAGGCCTCAATCGAGCGACCGCGAGCGGCGTCCAGCAATTGCTCACGACTGAGCACCCGGCGCGGACGTTCGATGAACACCCAGAGCAGGCGGAACTCGGCGTTGGACAGTGGGACCACCAGGCCGTTGTCGGCAATCAACTGTCGCAACACGCTGTTCAGGCGCCAATTGTCGAAGCGAATGTTCGCACGCTGTTCGGTGCGATCATCGCGCACTCGACGCAGAATGGTCTGAATCCTGGCCACCAGTTCACGGGGCTCGAACGGCTTGGCCATGTAATCGTCGGCGCCCAGCTCCAGGCCGATGATCCGGTCGGTCGGTTCGCAGCGCGCAGTGAGCATCAGGATCGGAATGTCCGATTCGGCACGCAGCCAGCGGCACAATGACAAACCGTCTTCACCGGGCAGCATCAAGTCGAGCACCACCACATCGAAATGCTCGGCTTGCAGCGCCAGGCGCATCTCGGTGCCGTCGGTGACGCCGCTGGCGTGGATATTGAACCGGGCGAGGTAGTCGATCATCAGTTCGCGAATCGGGACGTCATCGTCGACGATCAGGGCGCGAATGCTCCAGCGCTTGTCGTCGCCGGGCGCTTTTTGATCGTCCTTCAAAGGGGCTTGGGAGTTGTGCATGCGTGCGTTCATCTGCCAGAGAGGCTGCCAACCACAAAGATGGGCTGCGAGGTTGTGGCTTCAGCATAGGCGTCCGGCCCGGAGGCGGGAAGTGCTGTAAGGACGTGTTGCGGCTGCCGAGGGTAGTGATGAACGATGTTGTGGACGTGTCGGGAGTGTATCGGGCTCGACACAATTGGCCAAAGGACTAGTCTTGCCTGAGCGGCGATGACGAATTACCGATCATCGGGTCCCGCAGCGCCGCTGGTTCCGCTACAATGCGCGCCGATTTCGTCCTGCCTGAGAGCCCGCACATGTCCGTCTGCCAGACTCCTATCATCGTCGCCCTGGATTTCCCCACCCGTGACGCCGCACTGAAGCTGGCCGATCAGTTGGACCCGAAACTGTGCCGGGTAAAAGTCGGCAAGGAACTGTTCACCAGTTGCGCGTCGGAAATCGTCGGCACTCTGCGTGACAAGGGCTTCGAAGTGTTCCTCGACCTCAAGTTCCACGATATCCCGAACACCACTGCCATGGCCGTCAAAGCCGCCGCGGAAATGGGCGTGTGGATGGTCAACGTCCATTGCTCCGGTGGCCTGCGCATGATGGCGGCCTGCCGTGAAGTGCTGGACCAGCGTACCGGGCCGAAACCGCTGCTGATCGGCGTGACCGTGCTGACCAGCATGGAGCGTGAAGACCTGGCGGGTATTGGTCTGGACATCGAGCCGCAAGAGCAGGTGCTGCGCCTGGCCGCCCTGGCGGAAAAAGCCGGGATGGACGGTCTGGTGTGCTCGGCGCTGGAAGCCCAGGCCTTGAAGTCGGCTCACCCGTCGTTGCAACTGGTGACGCCAGGCATTCGTCCAGCGGGCAGCGCCCAAGACGATCAACGCCGCATCCTGACCCCGCGCCAGGCACTGGACGCCGGTTCCGATTATCTGGTGATTGGCCGTCCGATCAGCCAGGCGGCAGATCCAGCCAAGGCACTCGCCGCCGTAGTCGCCGAACTCGCCTGACCACCGCTACCCCTGTGGGAGCGAGCTTGCTCGCGATGAGGGCCTGTCAGTCGACATATTCGTTGTCTGATACGCCGCAATCGCGAGCAAGCTCGCTCCCACATTGGTTTTGGGGTTGCTGAAAGCTTTGGGTTAAACCTTCAACACCAACTTCCCGAAGTTCTCGCCGCTGAACAATTTCATCAGCGTTTCCGGGAATGTCTCCAGTCCTTCGACAATGTCTTCCTTGCTCTTGAGTTGCCCCTGGATCATCCAGCCGGCCATTTCCTGCCCGGCGGCGGCGAACTGGGCGGCGTAGTCCATCACCACAAAACCTTCCATGCGCGCGCGGTTGACCAGCAGCGAGAGGTAGTTGGCCGGGCCCTTGACCGCTTCCTTATTGTTGTACTGACTGATGGCACCGCAAATCACTACGCGGGCTTTCATGTTCAGTCGGCTCAGCACCGCATCGAGAATGTCGCCGCCGACGTTATCGAAATACACGTCGACCCCTTTCGGGCATTCGCGTTTAAGACCGGCGATGACGTCTTCGTTCTTGTAGTCGATGGCGCCATCAAAACCCAATTCATCGATCAGGAACTGGCACTTGTCCGCGCCGCCGGCAATCCCGACCACGCGGCAGCCTTTGATCTTGGCGATCTGTCCGGCAATGCTGCCCACTGCGCCGGCAGCGCCCGACAGCACCACCGTGTCACCGGCCTTCGGCGCGCCGACATCGAGCAGGGCGAAGTAGGCGGTCATCCCGGTCATGCCAAGGGCGGACAAATAGCGCGGCAATGGCGCCAGTTTCGGATCAACTTTGTAGAAACCTCGTGGTTCGCCGAGGAAGTAATCCTGCACGCCGAGGGCACCGTTGACGTAGTCCCCGACCGCGAACCCCGGATTGTTCGAGGCAATGACTTGGCCTACACCCAATGCGCGCATGACTTCGCCCAAACCCACCGGCGGGATGTAGGACTTGCCCTCATTCATCCAGCCACGCATGGCCGGGTCCAGGGACAGGTATTCGTTTTTAACCAGAATCTGCCCCGACGCCGGCTCGCCGACCGGTACTTCCTGATAGGTAAAAGTCTCGCGGGTGGCCGCGCCCACGGGACGTTTGGCGAGCAGGAACTGGCGATTGGTCTGGGTAGTCATGACAGGCACTCAAGATGAATGAAGCCTTGTTGATAGCCCTTCATGATCAATGCCGCAAGTCTGGCTGATGCGGCGAATGCACCTGGATCCAGTGCAGTGATAGTCGGGGCCGGCGTTCTATCACTGTCACTCATGGGTACCCAACCGGCCACTTGATAGTGCTGCCGTGGCGCAGCCCTCTGTGGCTAGACTGAAAACAGTCAATCCCCCGCATTCTTCTCTTCGAGGACATAACAATGAGCATGACGTTTTCCGGCCAGGTGGCAGTGGTGACAGGCGCGGCGGCCGGTATTGGCCGTGCGACCGCCCAGGCGTTCGCCGCCGAAGGGCTGAAGGTCGTGGTCGCCGATCTGGACACCGCGGGTGGCGAAGGCACCGTGGCGCTGATTCGTGCAGCGGGCGGCGAAGCGACCTTCGTGCGTTGCAACGTGACGCTGGAAAGCGATGTAAAACATCTGATGGACGAAGTGGTAAACACCTACGGGCGGCTGGACTATGCCTTCAACAACGCCGGCATCGAGATCGAGAAAGGCAAGCTCGCCGAAGGCACGCTGGATGAGTTCGACGCGATCATGGGCGTCAACGTCAAAGGCGTCTGGCTCTGCATGAAGTATCAACTGCCGTTGTTGTTGGCCCAGGGCGGCGGTGCCATCGTCAACACCGCTTCGGTGGCGGGCCTGGGGGCTGCACCGAAGATGAGCATTTACGCGGCGTCCAAACATGCGGTGATCGGCCTGACCAAGTCAGCGGCCATCGAATATGCCAAGAAAAAGATTCGCGTGAATGCGGTATGCCCGGCGGTGATCGACACCGACATGTTCCGTCGTGCGTATGAGGCGGACCCGAAGAAGGGTGAGTTTGCCAACGCGATGCACCCGGTGGGTCGCATCGGCAAGGTGGAAGAGATCGCCAGCGCGGTGTTGTATCTGTGCAGCGACGGTGCCGCGTTCACCACCGGCCATTCGCTGGCCGTGGATGGTGGCGTTACAGCGTTCTGAAGTCAGGCACTTCACGTAGGAAAAAACCCGCATTTATGCGGGTTTTTTTACAGTTCCGTGATGGTGCCGGGCAATGTGTTTCAAAGGGTTAGAACCGAGGGTTTTAGCGGCGTTGTCGCACATCCCCATCGACGCTCCTGTGCTTAACTGTTTCCCGCAAAACAGACAGGAGTTTGCTTGCTCATGGAGTTGAGAATCGATCGACAGGCATTGGTGCCGGTCGTGCAGCAAATCGTCGATGCGCTGGCCGATTGGCTGCGTCAGGGTGATGTGTTGCCGGGAACGCGTCTGCCGTCCGCACGGCAAATCGCGCGGGTCAATCTGCTCAGTCAATCCTGCGTCGTCGAAGCCTGCGAGCGTCTGGTGGCGCAAGGTGTGCTGGCGCCGCGTCAGGGCACCGGTTTCGTTGTTGCCCTTCCAGCATCAATCGCGCAGAAGCGACAGGATGGCCATTGGTTCGAAGGGGCGGACGTGACGCAGGGTGACGTCACGGGCGCACTCAAGCTGGGCTGTGGCTGCCTGCCGGAAAGATGGCGTGAAACCGACGATTTGAGCTACGCCATTCGCCAGGTGAGTCGCACCGACATGGCCGCTTTGTTCAACTACGGCACCCCCCTGGGGTTGCCTGCCTTGCGTGAGCAGATCCGCAAGCGTCTGCATCTATTCGACATCAACGTGGACGATCGACGGATTATGACCACGGCAGGGGCGACCCATGGGCTCGATCTGATCATGCGCACGTTGCTCAAGGCCGGCGACTGCGTGGTGGTCGAAAGCCCGGGGTATTCGTTGTTATTCGATCTGCTCAGGCTGAACGGCGTGACGATGATCGAGGTACCGCGTACCCCGCGCGGGCCTGACACGCAGGCGCTTGAAGCGCTATTGCGCAAGCACAAGCCTCGTGCGCTGTTTATCCATAGTTTCTGCCACAACCCGACGGGCAGTAGTCTCACGGCACTGGTGGCACAGCAGGTGCTGCAACTGACCAAAGCCCATGGCATGTTGCTGATCGAGGATGACGTCCATGCCGATTTGCACAGCGGCCCAGGCACGCGCCTCGCGGCACTGGGGATTGACGACAATGTGATCTACCTCGGCAGCTACTCCAAAACCCTCAGCAGTTCATTGCGCATCGGCTTCATTGTGGCCAGTGACGCGGTTGTGTCACGACTGGCCCAGGTCAAGATGACCAGCAGCATGGGCGCCTCGATGTTCTGTGAGGCGGTGTTGGCTAGCCTGTTGGCCAGCGGCGCCTATCGCAAGTTGGTGCAGCGTCAGCGCCAACGATTGCACGCCGACAGAGAGGCCGCCTTGCAAGTGCTCGAAGACGCCGACTGGGAGGTTTTCGGCAAACCGGTGGGAGGGCTTTTCATCTGGGCGCGATCACGGTTGTCCAACTACGCTCAGGTGCGCACACAGGCCCGGCGCTTTGGTGTGTTGCTGTCTTCTGCCACAGCATTCAGTCCCGACGGTGAGGCCACGGACTGGCAACGCATCAACGTGGCTTACGCCTGTGATCCTCGTGCCCGGGCATTCTTTCAGGCCACTGCTTTGAATCGACCTCAAGCGTTCTGAAAACGACGCAGGCGTAGCTTTTTGCCATTATTCCGACGCCAGAGACTTGTGCTGGCGTATGCCCGTTGCGAATCTGCGTCAACAGACTATGTCAGGGGACTAAGTGCAATGATTTCGGCCGTGCAAGGACGTTTTGCCAACCTCGGTATGGCAAAAAAAATGGGTGTGGGATTTGTACTGGTACTGCTGCTGACAGCATTGGTCGCTGCCATCGGTGTATGGTCCCTGCAAACCATCAGTCATCGCTTCGACGGACTCAAGCAGATGTCGTCGCTCAATAGCGGGTTGCTCAAGGTGCGACTGCTTGAGCAGGAGTACGCCTTGCATGGCAACCCGAAAACCGCCGATGCCCTGCACGAGGGCGTTGATGGCCTGATTGCTCTGGCGACCCAGCTCAAGTCTGCATCGGCCGCCAACGTACCGGTGATGAATGACGTCGAACAGTCGCTGGGCGCTTATCGAAAGGCGTTCGATGAGTTCGTCTCTCTGAGTCAGGCCAAGGACCTGGCACTGGAAATGGCCAGTTGGTCGGTGTCCAGCGTGGCCAATAACCTTGATGTGTTGCAATCCGGTCTGGCCGATGACGGCGCCTATACCTTGAAGCAATCCGAAGGCAAGGACGGTGGGCAGTTCATCGAGCAGGCCAGCCAGGTCAGCCAGGTCTCGCGATTGATGTTGCAGGCGATGAACGAAGCGCGCGTGCGTCTGGACCAGAGCCGCAAGGGCGACGACAGCGCAGGCCAGGGCAAGATCGAACAGGCGGATCAAGCGCTGACCCAGGCCGAGCAGCTGAAAACCACGGTCAAGGACGAGGGCTATCAGACGGTCCTTAATGAGGTGACAGGCCACATTAGTAGTTTCAGCGAAAAACTGACGGAGTACACCGGCCTGTTGGCCCAGGAAAAAACCGTCTACGAACAACTGCATCAGCGCGCCGCGCAAGTGGTGGAGCGGGTCGATCTGGCCTATGTTGCCGAAGATCTGTCGATGCAGGCCGAACTGAAAAAGAACTCGTTGTTGATCCTCGGTTCCTCGGCCCTGGCGTTGCTGGTTGGCCTGGTGGCCGCGTGGGTGATTACCCGGTTGATCGTGGCGCCGTTGCGCAGTGTGATCCGTGTCGCCCAGCAGATCGCTGCGGGTGATTTGAGTGCGACTGTTGAAGTGACCCGCCGTGACGAGATCGGCCAGTTGATGCAGGCGATGCAGCAGATGGGCGCCGGGCTCAGCCGTATTGTCAGTGGCTTGCAGGCCGGTATCGAGCAATTGGCGAGTTCAGCGCATTCACTGTCGGCGGTGACCGAACAGACCAACCTGGAAGTCAGCAGTCAGAAAGAAGAAACCGAGCAGGTCGCCACCGCGATGAACCAGATGACGGCGACGGTGCACGACGTTGCGCGCAACGCCGAGGAGGCCGCACAGGCTGCACAGACGGCGGATGGCAAGGTTGAAAGTGGTCAGCATGTGGTGCGCCAGAGCATGGCGCGTATCGAGCAGTTGGCGGATTCCGCGACTTCGGCCAGTTCCAGCATCGAAAGCCTGAGCGCAGAGATCCAGAACATCGGCACGGTGCTCAGCGTGATCAAAAGTGTCGCCGAGCAGACCAACCTGTTGGCGCTCAACGCGGCGATCGAGGCCGCACGGGCGGGTGAGCAGGGCAGGGGCTTTGCCGTGGTGGCCGATGAAGTTCGGGCGCTGGCCAAGCGTACCCAGCAATCGACCGAGGAGATCGAGCGGCTGGTCAGTGCCCTGCGCTCGGCCGCTCAGTCATCGGTGCAGCAGATTCAGAACAGCGGCGAACTGGTGAAGTTGGCGGTCAGTGATGCGTTGCAGACCGAAAGTGCACTGGGAAGTATTGCCGCTGCAGTCTCGTTGATTCAGCAGATGAACCAGCAGATTGCCGCGGCAGCCGAGGAGCAAAGCTCGGTGGCCGAGGAGATCAATCGCAGTGTCACGAGTATTCGTGCCAGCGCAGATCAGTCGTCGCTGGCGATGCAAGGCAACGCAGCGTCGAGTATTGAGCTGGCTCAATTGGGGCTTGAGCTGAAAGGGATGGTGGGGCACTTCCGGCTCTGAAGGTTCTCCTGGTCACCCATCAAACACAGTCCAAAAAAAAGCCACCTTCTCAGGTGGCTTTTGTGTTTTTGCTGATCAGTCGTAGATCACTCTCTTCTTCCAGTCGGCATCGGCGTCGACTTGTTTGAGGCCGGTGTTCAGCTGGTTTGCCTCGCTCTCAACGGCTGCGATGTTGTCCATCACCAAGGCGTTGGCGCGAGCCAGGAGTTTCTCCAGGTACTCAAGCTGCTCGGCATAGGCCTGCGGGTCCTGCTGTTTGCGCAGGTATTGCACGCCGCGTTCGAACGCCAGGCGCGCCTGACCTGGCTGGTTTTGTTGCAAGCAATGCTGCCCGAGGTTGTTGAAGAACTCGATGTGCAGCAGCACCAGGATATGACGGACTTCGCGGATCCAGCGCTTGGCTTCGTTGGGTGGCAGGAAGCCGTCTTGTGCTGCGCGGGTGATCTGGCCATGCAGGGCTTCGAGCAGGAAACGTACGTCCTTGGCCTTGGCTTCGGTCTGGATGGGTGACGGCGGGTTGTTGATCGGGATCGATTCACCTTGGCCAGCCAGTGCTTCAAGCTCGGTAATCCGCGCCCTGAGGTTGGCGCTGGTTTTTTCCAGGTTGAGCAGGCGTTGGCAGACGTTGAGCTCCAGGCGGGTCAACAGCAGCTTGAGCGCAGGTGTCATCAACTGACCGGGGAAGGTCTCGGTGATTTCGCCGCAGCGGCGCAGGCGGTCGTTGAGTTCAACCTTGGTGCGGGCCTTTTCCAGCTTGTTGTTTTCCACCACATGGTTCATGTAGCCAATGGCGATCAATAGTGCGATCCCGGCTACAACTAGCAGGGTGATCATGAGTGGTGTCACCGGTAAGACCTCTTTATAGGGTTTGCGTTCGAGTGTAGTGGCTTGCCATTGGGGCGCATAGGCCACTCGACGACTTGAATCAGCTATGGCCATAAATGTATCGGCCGTTGTTCTGCTTATATAAATGGTGGCGAAGATGTTTCAGATTGCCATCATCTTGATGGCGTGGACTATAGCGTCTTGAAGGAGACCGGAATATAGGCGTCGGAGCCCAGGCTGCGCAAAAGCCCGAAACGCGTCTGAAAGCAGGGCGAAGTCATTGATTTAAATAAATTTATATCTGGGGGTTGACGACCCCTCAATCCATCCATAGAATGCGCGCCACTTACAGCGTAAAGCACACAGCGAAACGCGGTAGGGAGTGAATGTTGTACGTGTGTCCCCTTCGTCTAGTGGCCTAGGACACCGCCCTTTCACGGCGGTAACAGGGGTTCGAGTCCCCTAGGGGACGCCAATGCGGGAATAGCTCAGTTGGTAGAGCACGACCTTGCCAAGGTCGGGGTCGCGAGTTCGAGTCTCGTTTCCCGCTCCATTTTTAAGCAGCGTTGCTTTCGGGCGGCGTTGAGTGAAACCAGAACCGACATCTTCGGATGCGGATTTGGGCACTGAAATACACACCATGTGTTTCAGTTAGCGTGTCCCCTTCGTCTAGTGGCCTAGGACACCGCCCTTTCACGGCGGTAACAGGGGTTCGAGTCCCCTAGGGGACGCCATTTGCGGGAATAGCTCAGTTGGTAGAGCACGACCTTGCCAAGGTCGGGGTCGCGAGTTCGAGTCTCGTTTCCCGCTCCATATTTAACGAAAACGCCGCTCAGCAATGAGCGGCGTTTTTGTTTGTGCGTTTTTTATGGCATAGCACGCGACAACGCACTTTGTAGCAGCTGGCGAAGCCTGCGTCCGGCTGCGAAGCAGTCGTAAAACCTGTGTGTGCGGTCTTTCTGAAACACCGCGTCATTTGATTTCACGACTGCTGCGCAGCCGGACGCAGGCTTCGCCAGCTGCTACAGATTGTGTCGTTCTCCGGTTTTGTGGTTTGGACCCGCCAGCAGGGCGGGTCCAAGAGGCGATCAGAGCTTCGGCAGCTGCCCGATGCGCCCCATCATTTCGGTCACGATCTGCAGGTCCAGCAGGAACTGGTCGACCGTCTTGAACTCATTGTCGGTGTGGCCGGTGTATTTCACCTCGGGCCGGGCCAGGCCAAACTGCACGCCATTGGGCAGTTCATGGACCGAGGTGGCGCCGGCAGAGGTGCCATACTTGTGCTCCATGCCCAGGTTTTCGCTGGCTACGGCCAGCAAGGCCTTGACCCATTCACCCTCAGGGTTGCGGTACATCGGCTCGGCGATCGAGATATCGAAGGTCGGTGCGATGTGGCTTTTCTTGCTCCAGGTGGCCAGCTTATCGGTGATTTCGCTGTTCAGCGCTTCCGGGGACTTGCCCTTCGGTACACGCAGGTTGACCGCCAGCTTGAAAGCCTTTTCATCCATCCCGACAAAAGTCAGGGACGCGGTGAGTGGCCCCATGAATGAATCGGAAAAACCGACACCCAGTTTGCCGCCCAGGTAGTCCAGCCCCCAGTTGTCGGCGGCGTAGCGGGCGGCGTCGGTGATGTGGTTATGTTTGAGCGCGACCTTGCCGTCGAGGCTGTTGATGAAGTCCAGCATCCTGGCCACCGGGTTGACGCCTGACTCAGGCTCGGAGGAGTGGGCGGAAACGCCGGTAACCGTGAGTTTCACGTCCTTGCCGACGACCTTGGCCGTCACCTCAAAATTACCGCCATTGCGCTTCGCATACTCAGTACCCGCTTTGTGCAGGCTGGCGGCCAATTCGTCAGGCTTGTCACTCACCAGGGTGACAACCGATGCCGACGGAATCTGGTTGGTGGCCAGTCCGCCCGTCATTGAGACGATTTCAGCACCCTTGCCCTCGCCATCACGTCGGGCAAAGCTGGCCATGACGGTGCCGTAGCCTTTCTCGGCAATCACCACCGGGTAGCCGCCATCCAGCGCCAGGTTGTAGTTGGGTGTCGGATTGTGTTCGAAGTAGTAGGGAATGGCGTCGCCGGTGGTTTCTTCGGTGGTGTCTACCAGCAGCTTGAAGTTCCTCGCCAGCGGCAGCTTCTCTTCCTTGATGACCTTCATCGCATAGAGCGACACCACGATGCCGTTCTTGTCGTCCTCGGTACCCCGACCATACATGCGATCGCCGATCAGGGTGACCTTGAACGGATCGAGTCGGGTGCCGTCTTTCAGTACCCAGTTCTCCGGCGTCACGGGCACCACATCGGCATGCGCGTGAATGCCCACCACTTCATCGCCGCTGCCCTCAAGGGCGATTTCATAGATGCGGTTGTCGATGTTGCGAAAATTCAGGTTGAAGGACTGGGCCAGGTCTTTGATCTTGTCGGCGATCTTGATGAATTCAGGATTGTCGTACTGAGCGACGCCGTCCACGCGGAAGGTCGGGATGGCCACCAGCTCACGCAGGGTCTCGGTGGCCGCGCTGCCGTATTTCAATCGTGCATAAAGGCCAAGCAGGCGATGGATTTCGTTCTGCTGTTCAGAAGAAAGTGCCTTGTTATCGAGAAAGGCGCTGATGGCCGGGCCGAGGTCGCCTGATTTGGCGACGTCACTCTGGGCCAGGCGTCCCAGGAACTCCCTGAAGTCGGTGACCGATGATTCACTGAACGTCTTGAGGATGGCCGCGCTCTGTTGCGTCGTGATGTTGGCAAATGCAGAAGGGGTGAACGAAGAAAGGCTGGCGATCATCAGGGTGGTCGCGGCCAGGTGCTTGAGTGAAAAGTCCATTGCTGGGGCATTCCTTTGCAGGCAGTTTGTGAGAAATATCTGATCGATTAATCAGAAACATTTCAAAGCTAACACCCGGTAGGCTTGATGCAGAGCCCTTGATGCAGGATCTGTCGCACAGAAACGCAAAAGCGACGCAGATATGAAAAAGGCCCGCGAGTCAGACTCGGCGGGCCTTTTGCGTGGGCGCAGGTTTTACATCGACAGAATCAGACGCCCGGCAAACAGGATCAGAATCACCCCCATCGTCCGTTCAAACCAATGCCCCATGCGCATGAACAGCACGCGCACCCGGGCGCTGGAAAAGAACAGCGCGACGATCACAAACCACAACGCATTCACAAAACACATCCAGACCCCATACAGCGCCTGGATCTTTAGCGGTGTCGTGGCACTGATGATGGTGGTGAAAATCGCCAGGAAAAACAGGGTCGCCTTGGGGTTCGTCGCGTTGGTCAGAAACCCGGTGGTGAATGCCTTCAATAGCGTTTGTTTGACGACAGGTTCGTCCACGGCCTGGTCGCCCTCAAGCGCGGACTTGGGTTTGCTGCGCAACAGGCTGACCCCGAGGTACAAAATGTAAGCGCCGCCCACGACCTTGGCCACGGTCAACAACCAAGGCGTTGTATGCATCAGCGCGCCGACCCCGAGCAGCGTGTAAAGCACGTGCACGGAAATCCCCGCGCCGATGCCCAGCGCCGTGCAGATGCCCACCAGCCGACCGAAGCGCACGCTCTGACGAATCGTGACGGCAAAATCCGGCCCGGGTGCGACCACGGCCAGAAAGTGAATGGTTGCCAGCGCCAGAAACTCGCCCAAGTAACTCGAAAGCATTTCAACTCCAGAAGGTAAGGGGTGAAGCATTGCCGCGATAGCCGACAAAGAACGAAAGGCTCAATCGTGGATCTGCCACACCCGGTGTCACCGAGTGCATGCAGCGCGAATTGAACATGATGAAATCACCCGGCTCGGGACGTATCTCAAGCGTGGGAGGGCCAAGCAGGGCAGGGTCGATGCCGTAACTGTCGCCGCGCATTTCGTCGAACTGGTCCGGCGAAATGTCGTCGTCCCACATCTGCAGCGCGCCGCCTTCGGTGGGCATGTTCAGGTAAACGTTGCAGGCGAACTGCGCTTCCAGGCTTCTGGCCTGGTAACTGTCCGGGGCGTCCTTGGCGAAAATGTCATGGTGGGCGAGGAAGCACACCCCCGGTTTCACGACCCGTGACAGCCCGACATACATCTTGCGACCGTAGAGGTTTTCCAGGTGAGCGCCTGCCGGCCAGGATTCGTCGAGCATGCAGCGCAGGGTGTCGACCGGGGACGAATAGGGCGCGCAACGGTTACGTAATTCCGCGATATTGCGGGTGGCGCGTTCGAAGTAGTCCTCGATCAGCAGTGGCTGGTTTTCCGCTTCATAAAACGCCATGCCGATACGGCCGATACTTGGCGCATTGATATAGCCTTCGAAGCCCGGGGCGAGGATCTTGTCGCCAATCTGAATCGCCAGCGGCTGGGGCAGCAAGCCTTTGACGCGGATGGCGAGGACTTCTTCGTTGGCCAGTTTTTTTATGCACGTCTCATCGAGACGCTCGACGTCAAGCATCATGTCTTAGGTCCATCTATCAGATAGTCAACAGAACCCGCGAGCGCAGGCTCCCCCGGCGTCAGGCGATGACGTTGCCGGCATCGCCCAAATGCTCAATCCACGGAGTAGTGGACTGACAGCGTTCCCTTTTTCAATGAAAGGGAAGCGATCGTGACCGTGCCTAATTCCTTCAGGCTACGTACATGGGTGCCGCCGCAGCCATAGGCGGGCAGTTCACCGAAACCGATTTCCCGGGCGCCTTCACGCAATGACGTCAGGCGCGGCCAATCCTGGCCAATAAACTGTGCGATGCCGAGTTGAACGGATTCGACATCGAGCTCCTGGGCACTTTCCAGCGCTTTGAACTGCACCCGACCTTCGTCCGGCCAGTGATGCGCCTTGGTCGGCATCCAGCCTCTGGCCTGGACGAAATGACCAATCAAATGCCCGGCGGAATGCATGCGCGTATTGAACTGGCGCCGCTCTTCGTCGATACGAATCTGGGTCATGCCGGGTTTAACCGGTTGATCGACGAAATGAATGATCCGGTCGGGATCCTGGACGACACGCAGTACCTGACTATCGCCGATCCAGCCGGTATCAAAAGGCTGGCCGCCACCTTGCGGGTGAAACAGCGTGGCGCGCAGCACCACGGCAAATTCGTTCTCGTGGGGCGTGCACTCCAAGACTTCCACATTAGCCTTGAGGTCATCACTATGGAAAAAGAGGCGGAGCGTCATATTCCATGCCCTGATTAAAGTTTCTTTTTTTATTATATGAAGCGTGGAATTGCGTGATAATCCGTTCAAACATCAAAGGACTGTTGCGCTGTGAGCATAAATCTTCCACTGCCGCTGCTCGGTGAAATGGCGATTTTCGTCAAGGTTGTCGAGACCGGCAGCTTCTCCGAAGCCGCGCGCCAACTGGGGGCTTCACCCTCGGCAGTGAGTCGTAGTATTTCGCGACTGGAGAAGGCCCTGGCCACGCGTCTACTGCAACGCACCACGCGCAAACTGCGCCTGAGCGACGGTGGCGAAGAGGTGTTCAAGCGTTGTCAGGAAATGGTCAGCGCGGCCAAGTCAGTGATGGAAATCAGTGGCCAGTTCACTGACGAACCCGAAGGGCTGGTGCGTATCAGCGTCCCGAAAGCGGTAGGCCGGATCGTGATTCACCCGCATATGCCGGAGTTTTTACGCCGTTATCCAAAAGTGGACGTGGAGCTATTGCTTGAGGACCGGCAGGTTGATTTGATCGACGACAACGTCGACCTGGCGATTCGCATTACCGACCGGCCGCCAGCAGGGCTGGTGGGTCGGCAGTTGCTCACCATCGACCATTTGCTCTGCGCGACACCGCAGTATCTGGCTGAACACGGTACGCCGACTCACCCCCATGACTTGCTTAATCACAGTTGCATTTACCTGGGTGAAACCCCGAGCGATGCGCGCTGGAAATTCAGGAAGGGCAGCAAATCGGTGACCGTCGGTGTGCGTGGGCGATATGCCGCCAATCACACCGGCGTACGTTATGGCGCGGTGTTGCAGCATATCGGCATTGGCAGCTTGCCCTATTTCACTGCGCGCCATGCCCTGGAGAAAGGGTTGATGGTGCAGGTGCTGCCGGACTGGACCTTTCTGGCGTCCTACCACGGAGGTGCCTGGTTGCTGCATTCGCCAACCCGGTACCTGCCGCCCAAGATACGGGTGCTGATTGATTACCTGGTGACGTGTCTGGAGAAGGAGCCGACGCTGGGCAAGCCCGGTAAGTCCAATGGTCCGGTTTGGTCCTCATCGGAATATGAAATGCCGGAGAGTGACGGCTTGTTCTGAGCGCAAAAAAAGGCCCGCATGTTAATCATGCGGGCCTTTTTCATTGCAGGACCGGGATCAGTGCTTGCTGTCTTCGTTCGACATCGACAGCAGCTGTTTTTCCTGATTCCAGTCGAACGGTTCGTCGTTTTGTTCCGCTTCGAAGCGACGCTCTTCCAGCGCCTGATACATATCGATTTCATCATCGGGCATGTAATGCAGGCAGTCACCGGCGAAGTACCACAGCAGGTCGCGCGGGACCAGGTGGGCAATTTGCGGGTAGCGGGTGATGACCTGGCAGAGAATGTCCTGGCCCAGGTATTGGCTTTCGATCGGGTCGACCGGCAGCAACGCACGCAACTCGTCGAAGCGCTCCAGGAACAAGGCATGGCTTTCTTCGGGAACCTGCTCGGCCTCACCCACGGCGACCAGGATGCTGCGCAAGTGGTCAAGCAAGACGAGATGATCGGCAACGACGTTGGACACGAGATAAGTCCTCAAGAGCAAAACGGGCGCGGGAGTATAAAGCGCCTGCGCCCTTTTTGCATGGACCGACATGTTCGGCTGGATCAGCGGACCTTTCCTTGAGCCAGTGCCAGCTCCTCTTTGTCGAAATCATCGACATCAATCACCTTGCGTCGGGCCGTTTCGGCGATACGCAGAGTCTGCGCTTCCATTGCCTGCAAGACACCGGCCTCCAGCGCGGCATCGATGATGTGTTCCCCGGCGGCCGGTTTGACCTGGCCACTTTTGAGGGCCACGTGCAGCTTTTTCTGCAGCGGCTGCGCGGCGTTGAGCAAATTGCAGGCATGTTGCAATGCGCCGACGGCATCATCGGCCGATTGCGGACGGTAGCAACCGCCCAGCAACTCTTCCAGGGTCGGGTCGCCCTTGGCGCGGCCAATCACGGCGGCCACTTCGGCCCCGAGCTTGTCCGATGGACCTTTGTGTCGACGGCCGAACGGAAACACGATCACCCGCATCAGGCAACCCAACACCCTGTTCGGGAAATTGGTCAGCAGCTCATCCAGCGCACGCTCCGACTGACCCAGGCTTTCTTCCATGGCCCAAGTGAACAACGGCGCCATGTGTTCCGGTGAGTCGAGATCGTGGTAACGCTTGAGGGCGGCAGAGGCGAGGTACAAGTTGCTGAGTACATCCCCCAGTCGTGCTGACAGACGCTCGCGACGTTTCAGTTCGCCGCCCAGCAGCATCATGCTCAGGTCCGCCAGCAGGGCAAACGCCGCAGCCTGACGATTAAGGGCGCGGAAGTAACCCTGGCTGAGCTTGTTGCCCGGCGTGTGTTCGAAATGCCCGAACCCCAGGTTCAGCACCAGTGTGCTGGCGGCGTTACTCATGGCAAAACCGATGTGCTTGAGCAGCAGGCCATCGAACTCGGTGAGCGCCTGATCCTTGTCCTCACGACCGGCGAGGGCCATTTCCTTGAGCACGAACGGATGGCAACGAATCGCCCCCTGGCCGAAGATCATCAGGTTGCGCGAGAGAATGTTCGCGCCTTCGACGGTGATGAAAATCGGCGCGCCATTCCAGCTGCGACCGAGGTAATTGTTCGGCCCCATGATGATGGCTTTGCCGCCGTGAACATCCATCGCATGGCTGATGCACTCGCGGCCGCGTTCGGTGAGGTGGTACTTGAGAATCGCCGACAGCACCGACGGTTTCTCGCCCAGATCCACCGCGTTGGCGGTCAGCATGCGCGCCGCGTCCATCATCCAGGCGTTGCCGCCGATGCGCGCCATGGCTTCCTGAATCCCTTCGAACGCCGACAGTGGAACGTTGAATTGTTCGCGAACCTGAGCGTATTGACCGGTCACCAGGCTGGTGAATTTGGCGGCGCCGGTGCCAACGGCAGGCAATGAAATCGAACGCCCGACCGACAGGCAATTCATCAGCATCATCCAGCCTTTGCCGAGCATGTCCTGGCCGCCGATGAGGAAGTCGAGCGGCACGAACACGTCCTTGCCAGCGTTCGGGCCGTTCATGAACGCGGCCCCCAGCGGCAGGTGACGGCGGCCGATTTCAACACCGGCGGTGTCTGTCGGAATCAGGGCCAGGCTGATGCCAAGGTCTTCCTTGTCGCCCAGTAAATGGTCCGGGTCATAAGCCTTGAAGGCGAGGCCGAGCAGGGTCGCCACCGGGCCGAGGGTGATGTAACGCTTTTCCCAGTTCAGGCGCAGGCCCAGCGTTTCCTTGCCTTCCCATTCACCTTTGCAGATGACCCCGGTGTCGGGCATTGCCCCCGCGTCGGAGCCGGCCAGTGGGCCGGTCAATGCGAAGCAGGGAATGTCGTCACCACGGGCCAGGCGAGGCAGGTAATGGTTGCGCTGTTCATCGGTGCCGTAATGCAGCAGTAGCTCGGCGGGGCCGAGGGAATTGGGGACCATCACGGTGGACGCAAGGTCGCCGCTGCGGGTCGCCAGTTTCATGGCGACCTGTGAGTGGGCATAGGCGGAGAAGCCCTTGCCGCC
Source organism: Pseudomonas sp. OV226 (assembly GCF_003148705.1). Lineage (NCBI taxonomy): Bacteria > Pseudomonadati > Pseudomonadota > Gammaproteobacteria > Pseudomonadales > Pseudomonadaceae > Pseudomonas > Pseudomonas sp. OV226. Next base: position 485,032 of record NZ_QGGS01000002.1, read on the forward strand.
GTATTCCTTGGGAATGATCAGCGCGAAGAAGCCGTTGTCCTTGATATGCGTCCAGGCTTCGGCGGGCAGGTCCATGTCTTGCCCGATCTGCCAGTCGGTGACCATGGCGCACAGTTCTTCGGTCGGGCCATCAATGAATGCCTGTTCCTCTTCGCTCAGTTGGGCTTTGGGATAGGACAGCAGTTTGTTCCAGTCGGGGCGACCGCTGAACAGCTCACCGTCCCACCACACTGTGCCGGCATCGATGGCGTCGCGTTCGGTTTGCGACATCGGCGGCAGGGTCTTCTGGAACCAGTTGAACAGCGGCGCGCTGAAGAACTTGCGACGCAGGTCGGGCAGCAGCAATGGCGCTGCAACGGCGGCGATCAACACCCAGAGCAACAGCAGCAGCCAACCGGGCGCGCGGCTGAAAGCGCCCATGGCCACCACATAGACGGCAACGATGCAGAGAGCGGGCAGGGGGGCGATGCGACGATGGGCTAACCAGGCGATCCCGACAACCAGAACCAGTATCCACAACAGCAGCATATTTAATCCTCCGTGAACCAGGGTAAAACCAACCTTCAGAGCTTAGACGGCATCCGCCAAACAGGGTGGTCAGAGCGATGTGATTGAATTCGTGGGAAACCTTGGGTGAGTTTTGTAGGTTCGGTTGGCAACACGCTCGGGAAATGGTTCGTTTCCTACGCGACAATGCGCCCAAGTTTGGCCGAAACGTCGTTATCTCTGTGCTGAAGCTGTCGCTAGACTCGAGGCTTCCCCTGGAGATTATTCTCATGCACGAGTACCTGAGCCCCGGCCGCTTCATCGATAGTGACCACCCCTCGGTGGTGGAGTTCGCCGAAATACATCGCGGCAGCCGTCGAGATCCGATCGAGCAGGCGATCAACCTTTATTACGCCGTGCGTGAGGCCGTGCGCTACAACCCCTACACGTTCAGCCGCGATCCGCAGACGTTGTGCGGCAGTTATGCGCTGGCAACGGGGGAAAGCTATTGCGTGCCCAAAGCCACGCTACTGGCGGGCGCTGCCCGGCATTGCGGGATCCCGGCACGCATTGGTCTGGCTGACGTTCGCAATCACCTGTCGACGCCACGCTTGCTCGAATTGCTCAAGAGCGATGTGTTCGCGATGCATGGCTACACGGAGTTGTATCTGAACGACCGCTGGGTCAAGGCGACACCGGCGTTCAATCAAAAACTCTGTGAACTGTTCAATGTTGCGCCGCTGGAATTCGACGGCATCAACGACAGCGTCTTTCATCCGTTCAATCGCGATGGCGCGCAGTTGATGGAGTACCTGGTTGATCACGGCCAGTTCGCCGATGTGCCGGAAACGTTCTTTTTCGAGCACCTGGAAAAGTGCTATCCGCACCTGTTCAGCGACAAGCTACCCACGTTGCTGGGTGATATGCAGAGCGATTTGAGTCGCGCCTGATCCGGCGTATGCTGCCTGCCCACTTATCGAAAAAGAGGCGGTCATGCTGAAGATCTGGGGTCGGAAAAACTCGTCGAATGTCAGAAAGCCTTTGTGGGCCGCCGAAGAGCTGGGGCTGGCCTACGAGGCCATCGATGCGGGCGGTGCTTTTGGTGTGGTCGATACGCCGCAGTACCGTGCAATGAACCCCAATGGTCGCGTACCGGTGATCGAAGACGACGGTTTTGTGTTGTGGGAATCCAACGCCATCGTGCGTTACTTGATGGCCCTCCATGCCAACAGCACGTCTTGGTATCCAGCGAACCTGCAAGCCCGCGCCACGGCTGACAAGTGGATGGACTGGACCACTTCAAGTTTTGCCGGCCCCTTCCGCACCGTATTCTGGGGCGTGTTGCGCACGCCGGCCGACAAGCAGGACTGGCCGGCCATCAAGGCGGCGATCAAGGAGTGCGACGAGTTGCTGTCGATGGCCAATCAAGCGTTGTCGACCCAATCCTACCTGTCCGGCGATGAGATCGGCATGGGCGACATCCCCCTCGGCAGTTTTATTTATGCCTGGTTCGAGATGCCAATCGAGCGCGCGTCGCAGCCGCACCTTGAAGCTTGGTATGCCCGGTTGAAACAACGTCCTGCCTATCAAAAAGCAGTCATGACCGCGTTGACTTAATACTCACTATCGACACACTTGACTGTACTTGTGTGGCGGCGACAAGCACCATTGCGCCCATGTGCCGCGGTTGTACCTGTCGCCGCCAGCAGTCTTTTATTCCTTTTTTCCTTCTTGGTGCGTAATCCGATATGAGTTCCGCTCTGTCCATCCGGCAGCTAACCAAAACCTACGGCAACGGTTTCCAGGCCCTGAGTGGTATCGATCTGGACGTTGCCGAAGGTGACTTTTTCGCCTTGCTCGGCCCGAACGGCGCCGGCAAATCCACGACCATCGGCATTCTCTCGACCTTGGTGAACAAGACCAGCGGAACGGTGAATATCTTCGGCCACGACCTGGACAAGAATCCTGCGCAGCTCAAACGCTCCATCGGCGTGGTGCCCCAGGAATTCAACTTCAACCAGTTCGAAAAGACCTTCGATATCGTGGTGACCCAGGCCGGTTACTACGGCATTCCGGCGAAAGTCGCCAAGGAACGCGCCGAGCAATACCTGACCCAACTGGGGCTGTGGGATAAGCGCGATACGCCGTCACGCTCGCTGTCCGGTGGCATGAAACGTCGATTGATGATTGCGCGCGCGCTGGTTCACGAACCGCGTTTGCTTATCCTCGACGAACCGACGGCAGGTGTGGACATCGAGTTGCGTCGTTCGATGTGGACCTTTCTCACCGAGCTGAACAAGAAAGGCATCACCATCATCCTCACCACGCACTATCTGGAAGAGGCTGAGCAGTTGTGCCGCAACATCGGCATCATCGACCACGGCACCATCGTCGAGAACACCAGCATGAAACAGTTGCTCAGCCAGCTGCATGTGGAGACGTTCCTGCTCGACATCAAAAACACCCTGAACAGTGCGCCGCAGTTGCTCGGCTACCCGACCCGGCTGCTTGACGGCCACACGCTGGAAGTCCAGGTCGACAAGGCCATGGGCATCACCGCGCTGTTTACCCAGTTGGCGCAGCAGAACATCGAAGTGCTGAGCCTGCGTAACAAAACCAATCGCCTAGAGGAGTTGTTCGTGTCCCTGGTGGAGAAAAATCTGTCGAAGGTGGCGGTATGAGTTCCGAGCTGCAGCCCAACCTCGTTGCCCTCAATACCATCGTTTACCGTGAGGTCCGGCGCTTTACCCGGATCTGGCCGCAGACATTGCTGCCGCCGGCCATCACCATGGTTTTGTACTTCGTGATCTTCGGCAACCTGATCGGTCGCCAGATCGGTGACATGGGCGGCTTCACCTACATGGAGTACATCGTGCCGGGGCTGATCATGATGTCGGTGATCACCAACTCCTATGGCAACGTGGTGTCGAGTTTCTTTGGTAGCAAGTTCCAGCGCTCCATCGAGGAATTGATGGTGTCGCCAGTGTCACCGCATACGATTCTGATCGGCTACACACTGGGCGGCGTGCTGCGCGGGTTGATGGTCGGGATCATCGTGACGTTGCTGTCGCTGTTCTTTACGCATTTGCAGGTGCATCACCTGGGCGTGACTATTCTGGTGGTGGTGCTGACGGCGACGATCTTCTCGCTGCTGGGCTTCATCAACGCTGTGTTTGCACGCAACTTCGATGACATCTCGATCATTCCGACATTCGTACTGACACCGCTGACCTACCTGGGCGGGGTGTTCTACTCGATTTCCCTGTTGCCACCGTTCTGGCAGACCGTGTCCCTGGCGAACCCGGTGCTGCACATGGTCAACGCCTTCCGTTATGGCATCCTCGGTGTGTCGGACATCAAGATCAGCATCGCCATCACCTTCATGCTGGTGGCGACTGTCGTGTTGTACATCGGTTGCGCACGTTTGCTGGTCAGCGGTCGCGGGATGCGTACCTGATTCAGGATCGCCAAGACGCTTACCCAGACACCGCATAAAAAACGGCCTCCACATTGGAGGCCGTTTTGCATTCTACAGCCGGCTTTTCTTGCGCCGTTTCCACTGCCGCGCCACCCACCAGCGCCAGTACAGCATGGTCAGGCAGTAGGCGAGGGCGCCCAGCACCAGTCCGGTGACGACCGAGCCCAGCAAAAATGGTTGCCACAGTGTCGAGAGTTCGCTGCTGACCCATTCCCAGGTCAATGCATCTGGCAACTGCCGAGCGGGCACATCCAGCAGCCAGGCACCGGTCTGGTAAGTGCAATAAAACACCGCTGGCATGGTGATCGGGTTGGTCAGCCAGACCAGGCTCACCGCAATCGGTATGTTGCCCCGCACCATGATGGAAAGAACGGCCGCCAGCAGCATTTGAAACGGGATCGGCAGAAACGCCGCGAACAGGCCGACCGCCATCGCCCGGGCCACAGAGTGGCGGTTGAGGTGCCAGAGGTTGGGGTCATGCAGCAAGGTGCCGAGAAAGCGTAAGGACTTGTGTTCCCTGATGCTGGTCGGGTCTGGCATGTAACGTTTGAATAAGCGCCGGGGCATAAGGCTTCTCGGTCGGTTAAGGCGGCAAGTATGTCTGGATTCTACGAAGCGCCCATTCAGACTTTGTGACAATTAATAACGGCGCCTGTGCGGTTAGCCGGCTATGCCTAGGGAGGAACTCTCAAGGATGAGCGTATGCGCACAGGGATGATAGCGCTGGCGTTGGGTTTGCTGGCCCTGAGGTTTTTGCCGGAACTACCGCCGGTTGGGTTATGGGGGTTGCTGCCGTTAGTCGGTTTGATGGTGTTGCCGTTTCGCTCGTATCCATTGGCGTTTTTCCTGTTCGGCTTCAGTTGGGCGTGCGCGAACGCGCAGTGGGCGCTGGATGATCGGTTGCCACACACACTCGATGGCGAGACGCGCTGGGTCGAAGGGCGGGTAACGGGCCTGCAGCAACAGGCAGACGGCGTGGTGCGTTTCGAGCTGACGGACAGCCAGTCACGCCGAACCAAACTGCCCCGACACCTGCGTCTGGCCTGGTATGGCGGGCCGCCCGTCAATAGCGGCGAACGGTGGCGGCTGGCGGTCAAATTGAAGCGTCCTGCCGGGCTGCTCAATCCGCATGCGTTCGATTATGACGCCTGGCTGCTGGCTCAACGCATCGGTGCGACCGGCACGGTCAAGGACGGCGAATTGGTCGCCGAAGCCCGATGGGCCTGGCGCGACGGCATCCGTCGGCGTTTGCAAGCCGTAGATGCCCAGGGCCGAACCGGGGCGTTGACGGCGCTGGTGCTGGGCGATGGCGCCGGGCTGAGCCGTGAGGAATGGCAAGTGCTGCAAGACACCGGCACCGTGCATCTGCTGGTGATTTCTGGGCAGCACATCGGCTTGCTGGCGGGATTGGTCTATCTGCTGATCACAGGGTTGGCGCGTTTGGGGCTGTGGCCAGGGCGTTTACCCTGGCTGCCATGGGCGTGCGGGCTGGCGTTCTCGGCAGCGCTGGCTTATGGGTTACTGGCCGGTTTCGACGTACCGGTGCAACGCGGGTGCGTGATGATCGGGCTGGTGCTGTTGTGGCGGCTGCGTTTTCGTCACCTCGGTGCGTGGTGGCCGCTGTTGCTGGCGTTGAATGGCGTTTTGCTGGTGGATCCGCTGGCCAGTCTGCAACCAGGCTTCTGGCTATCTTTTGCAGCAGTGGCGGTGTTGATCTTCACCTTTGGCGGGCGGTTGGGCCCCTGGCGATGGTGGCAAACCTGGACTCGGGCCCAGTGGCTGATTGCAATCGGTTTGTGCCCGTTGTTGTTGGTGCTGGGCTTGCCGATCAGCATCAGCGGGCCTGTGGCCAATTTGCTGGCGGTGCCCTGGATCAGTCTGCTGGTGTTGCCACCAGCCTTGCTCGGCACATTGTTATTACCCGTCCCTTATGTGGGCGAAGGGTTGCTGTGGCTGGCGGGCGGGTTGATCGACTGGCTGTTCAGGGCACTGGCATTAATGGCCGGGCAACTGCCTGCGTGGTTACCGGCGGCGGTACCGCTGTGGAGTTGGGCGCTCGGCACATTGGGGGCCTTTCTACTCTTGATGCCGCGAGGCGTTGCGCTACGCCCTTTGGGCTGGCCGCTGCTGTTGATGCTGGTGTTTCCACCTCGACCGTTGTTGCCTGAAGGCCGGGCCGATGTCTGGCAACTGGACGTCGGCCAAGGATTGGCCATCCTGGTGCGTACTCGCTATCACACGCTGCTGTATGACACCGGGCCTCGTTTCGGCGATTTCGACCTCGGTGAGCGGGTGGTCCTGCCTTCGTTGCGCAAACTGGGGGTGAAGGGGCTCGACCTGATGCTGATCAGCCACGCCGATGCCGATCACGCTGGTGGTGCGCGAGCAGTGGCCAATGGTTTGCCGGTCAGTCGGGTACTCAGTGGCGATCCCGAGGGGCTGCCTGCCGAACTGCACGCCGAGGGCTGTGAAAGTGGTCGGCAATGGACCTGGGACGGCGTGCACTTCGAACTGTGGCAATGGACGTCAGCCCATGACCGCAATCAGAAATCCTGCGTATTGCAAATAGAAGCCAGCGGCGAGCGACTGTTGCTGACCGGTGATATCGACACCGCTGCCGAGCGGGCGTTGCTTGAAAGTCCTCTCGCACAAAACACCGATTGGTTGCAGTCACCTCATCATGGCAGCCGCAGTTCCTCGTCGATGGCGCTGTTGAGCGCGCTGCAACCCAAGGCCGTGCTGATTTCCCGTGGGCAAGGCAATTCCTTTGGCCATCCGCACCCCACCGTGGTGGCGCGCTATAAAAAGCTCGGCATGATGATCTACGACAGCGCCGAGCACGGCGCCATTCATCTGCAATTGGGCCGTTTCAAACCGCCGTGGACGATGCGTCTGGATCGGCGTTTCTGGCGCGATCCGCCACCGCTCAACAAATAGCCGAGAGTTATTAAAGCCCGACCGGATGCGACATCACGGTCTTCGGTGCGCTCGGCCCCTATGTTAGAGTGGCGCACTTTTTCGAGGGGACTGTCACTGTGTGGGAATTGGTCAAATCCGGCGGTTGGATGATGCTGCCGATCATTCTGAGTTCCATCGCGGCCATGGCGATCGTCGCCGAGCGTCTCTGGACCCTGCGAGCCAGCCGTGTGACCCCGGAGCATCTGCTCGGGCAGGTCTGGGTGTGGATCAAGGACAAGCAACTCAATAAAGAAAAACTCAAGGAACTGCGCGCCAACTCACCGTTGGGCGAGATCCTGGCGGCGGGCCTTGCCAACTCCAAGCATGGTCGCGAGATCATGAAAGAGTGCATTGAAGAAGCCGCCGCGCGGGTCATTCACGAACTCGAACGCTACATCAATGCCTTGGGCACCATCGCCGCCATGGCCCCGTTGCTCGGATTGCTGGGGACGGTGCTGGGCATGATCGATATCTTCAGCTCGTTCATGGGCACGGGCATGACCACCAACGCCGCAGTGCTGGCCGGCGGTATTTCCAAAGCCTTGATCACCACGGCTTCGGGCCTGATCGTCGGCATCCCGTCGGTATTCTTTCACCGGTTCTTGCAACGGCGCATCGATGAACTGGTGGTGGGGATGGAGCAGGAAGCCATCAAGCTGGTTGAAGTGGTGCAGGGCGACCGTGACGTTGATCTGGCTGAGGGCAAAGCGTGAAATTCCGCCGCAAGCAACGGGAGAACGTGGACATCAATCTCGTGTCGCTGATCGACGTGGTGTTTGTCTTGCTACTGTTTTTCGTTGTGACCACCACCTTTACCCGAGAAACCCAGTTGCGCGTCGAACTGCCGGAAGCGGTCAGCGGCTCGCCGGCCGAAGATCAGCAAGTCAAGCAACTGGACATCACCATCAACGCCGAAGGCGTGATCTCGGTGAACAATCATGTGTTGCCCAAGAGTGATCTGGTGACCTTGATGGAAGCGCTGCAAAAAGAATCCAACGGTGACACCAATTTGCCGCTGTCCATCAGCGCTGACGGCAAGACCCAACATCAATCCGTCATCACCGCCATGGACGCCGCCGGGAAACTCGGTTTCAGTCACTTGCGCATGACCACCGTCGAGGCGGCGCCCGCGCCCTGATGGCCATGTCTGATCGCTTGCTCGCCGCGTGGTACGAAGGTCATCCGGCCCTGAAGCTGTTGCAGCCACTGGAGTGGTTGTACCGGCGGGTGGTCATGAACAAGCGCAAGCGGTTTCTGGCGGGTGAGGGCGAGATCTATCAGCCGCCCGTGCCGCTGATTGTGGTCGGCAATATCACGGTGGGCGGCACCGGCAAGACGCCGCTGATTCTGTGGATGATCCAGCATTGCCAGCGCAGCGGCTTGCGGGTCGGCGTGGTCAGTCGCGGTTACGGTGCCAAACCGCCGCAGCTACCCTGGCGAGTCGAAGCCGATCAAAGCGCCGATGTGTCGGGCGATGAACCGCTGTTGATCGTCCAGCGCACCGGCGTGCCCTTGATGATCGACCCGGACCGCAGCAGCGCCATCAAAGCACTGCTCGCGAGCGAGCCGTTGGACCTGATCCTGTCCGATGACGGCATGCAACATTACCGGATGGCCCGTGACCTGGAACTGGTATTGATCGACGCCGCACGAGGTCTGGGCAATCAGCGTTGCCTGCCCGCCGGGCCGTTGCGTGAACCGGTCGAGCGCCTGCAAAGCGTCGACGCGGTGCTGTACAACGGCGCTAGCGATGATCGCGACAACGGTTTTGCCTTCCAGCTCCAACCCACCGCCTTTATCAATCTGCAAAGCGGTGAGCGGCGCCCCCTCGACCACTTTCCCGCAGGCCAGGCGGTGCACGCAGTGGCCGGGATCGGCAATCCGCAGCGTTTCTTCAAAACCCTCGAAACGCTACACTGCAAGCCAGTTCCGCATGCGTTTGCCGACCACGCCGAGTACAGCGTGCAGGCCTTGAATTTCACACCGTCATTGCCGTTGGTGATGACTGAAAAGGACGCGGTGAAGTGCCGTGCCTTTGCCGCCGCCGATTGGTGGTACCTGGCGGTCGATGCTGTGCCATCGCCGGCCTTCGTGGCCTGGTTCGATACGCAGCTGATGCGCCTGTTGCCGGATCGTCTTTTGCCTTAAAACCGTTTTTATCCAGGGAATGCTCATGGACACCAAATTGCTCGATATCCTCGCTTGCCCGGTCTGCAAAGGCCCACTCAAGCTCAGCGCCGACAAGACCGAGCTGATCAGCAAGGGCGCCGGTCTGGCATACCCGATTCGCGACGGCATTCCGGTGATGCTCGAAACTGAAGCGCGCACCCTGACCACCGACGAGCGTCTGGATAAATGACCACAGCCTTTACCGTTGTCATTCCATCGCGTTTTGCCTCCACCCGCTTGCCGGGTAAGCCGCTGCTGCTGATCGCCGGCAAGCCGATGATCCAGCATGTCTGGGAACAGGCCAGCAAAAGCAGCGCACAGCGTGTGGTGGTTGCCACCGACGATGCGCGCATTGTCGAGGCGTGCAACGGGTTCGGTGCTGAAGTGGTGCTGACCCGCGAAGACCACAATTCCGGCACCGACCGTCTGGCCGAGGTCGCAGCAAAACTCGGCTTGGCGCCCGACGCCATCGTGGTCAACGTCCAGGGTGACGAACCGCTGATCCCGCCGAGCGTGATCGATCAGGTCGCCGCCAACCTCGCTGCTCACACCGAAGCGCGCATGGCCACCCTGGCCGAGCCGATCGAAGACGTGGAAACACTGTTCAACCCCAATGTGGTCAAGGTCGTCAGCGACCTTAATGGCCTGGCGCTGACCTTCAGTCGCTCGACCTTGCCGTGGGCCCGGGACGCGTTCGCCAAGAGCCGCGAGCAATTGCCGGAAGGCGTGCCATACCGTCGCCACATCGGCATTTATGCCTATCGCGCCGGTTTCCTGCAGGACTTCGTCAGCTGGGGCCCGTGCTGGCTGGAAAACACCGAGTCGCTGGAACAGCTGCGAGCCTTGTGGCACGGCGTGCGGATTCACGTCGCCGACGCGCTGATCGCGCCGCCAACCGGTGTCGACACCGTTGAAGACCTTGAGCGCGTTCGTCGCCTGCTGGAGGCCTGATGCGCGTTTTGTTCGTGTGCCTGGGCAACATCTGCCGTTCTCCAACGGCCGAAGGCGTGCTGCGGCACAAACTGCGCGAAGCGGGGCTGGCCGATCAGATTGAAGTCGCCTCCGCCGGCACCGGTGACTGGCATGTCGGCAAGGCGCCGGACAAACGCAGCCAGGCCGCGGCCAAGTTGCGCGGTTACGACTTGTCCGCCCAGCGCGCCCAGCAAGTCACCCGTGCCGATTTCGCCACTTACGACCTGATTCTGGCGATGGACAACAGCAACCTGCGCCACCTCAAGTCGCTGCAACCGGCCAAGGGCAAAGCCGAGCTGGATTTGTTCCTGCGTCGCTACCAGTCGGAACTCGATGAGGTCCCGGACCCGTACTACGACGGTGACCAGGGCTTCGAACAGGTGCTGGACCTGATCGAGCGCGCCAGTGATTTGCTGGTGATCGAATTGAAGGGACGGCTATGAGTTTGCAGGTTCAATCACAGGTTTCGCTCAAACCGTTCAACAGCTTCGGTGTCGACGTTCAGGCTCGTCTGTTTGCCGAAGCCCACAGCGATGCTGACGTGCGCGAAGCCCTGGCGTATGCGGCGGCGCATGATGTGCCGCTGCTGGTCATCGGTGGCGGCAGCAACTTGCTGCTGACAGCGGATATCCAGTCGCTGGTGCTGCGCATGGCCACGCGCGGGATTCGCATCCTCAGCGATGACGGCAGCAAAGTCGTGATCGAAGCCGAGGCCGGCGAGCCTTGGCATCCGTTCGTGCAGCACACGCTGGCGCAAGGGTTGTCGGGCCTGGAAAACCTCAGCCTGATTCCCGGTACCGTCGGTGCGGCGCCGATGCAAAACATTGGCGCGTACGGGGTCGAAATCAAGGACGTGTTCTCCGGCCTGACCGCGCTGGATCGCCAGACTGGCGAGCTGCGGGATTTCACTCTCGAAGAATGCAATTTCGCTTATCGCGACAGCGTGTTCAAACAGCAGCCGGGGCGTTGGTTGATCCTGCGGGTGCGTTTTGCGCTGGACCGCGCCGCGCACCTGCATCTGGAATACGGCCCAGTGCGCCAGCGCCTGACCGAGCAAGGCATCGAGCAACCGACGGCAACGGATGTCAGCCTGGCCATTTGCAGCATCCGCAATGAAAAGCTCCCGGACCCGGCCTTGCTGGGCAATGCGGGCAGTTTCTTCAAAAACCCGCTGGTGCCCGCGGCACTGGTCGCACAGCTCAAGGGCGAATATCCGGACCTGGTCGCCTATGCACAACCGGACGGTCAAATGAAGCTGGCTGCAGGCTGGTTGATCGAACGGGCAGGGTGGAAAGGCTTCCGCGATGCCGATGCTGGCGTGCACAAGTTGCAAGCGTTGGTGCTGGTCAATTACGGCACTGCGACGGGCCTGCAATTGCTCAGCCTGGCGCAGCGTATCCAGAAAGACATATCGGAACGTTTCCATGTCGACCTGGAAATGGAGCCCAATCAGTACTGAGGCTACGCTTTCAAGACTGATCTCAAAGCCCTGAACGCCTTCAACCGTACAGGGCTTTTTTGTTAATGCTGGGTTAACTTAGCCACCTAACGATGCAAGCACTTGCTCCACTAAAGGCCCGGTGCAGACGTTCCCGTCGCACAAGAGAGCCTCAGCTTGAGTCGATCTGCGTGTTACGAACCAAGTCCCAACGGCAGATTGCTCGACCCCATACCTCAAGAACTATGCGGGCGTGCCCATGAATACCCTGATTCTCAACGGACAACCTTACAAAATGGATGTGGCGGACGAGATGCCGTTGCTCTGGGCTATCCGCGATGTTGCGGGCGGCCATCCCGGCACGAAATTCGGCTGCGGCATGGGCCTGTGCGGCGCCTGTACGATTCATATCAACGGTCAACCCGCACGGGCTTGCATCACGACCGTCGGTTCCGCATTCGGGCAAAACGTCACGACCATCGACGAATTGCACAACGACCCGATAGGCAAGATTGTCCAGCAAGCCTGGCTCGACACCGCCGTGGCCCAGTGCGGTTTCTGCCAGGGCGGGCAGATCATGTCCGCGACGGCACTGCTCAAGACCAATCCCGATCCCACCGACGCGCAAATCGAAGAGGCAATGGTCGGTAACATTTGCCGCTGCGGCACTTACAACCGCATCAAGACTGCCATCCGTCAGGCTTCCATACACTTGAAGGAGGCCAAGGCATGAGCCAGTTACCGAATGATTTTGCCCTGAGTAATCTCAGTAATTTGAGTCGCCGGGGTTTTCTCAAGGGTGTGGGCGCCACCAGCGCATTGGTGCTGGCTGCGAGTTGGGGTTGGCAAGACGCTTTGGCCGAGGAGCCGAAGCAGTTTGGCGCCGAGGGCATGCCGCACGGTTGGGTCGATGATCCGAAGGTGTACATCAGCATTGCTGCCGACGGCATGGTGACGGTGGTCTGCAACCGTTCGGAAATGGGCCAGGGCGTGCGCACCAGCCTGACGATGGTGGTGGCCGATGAACTCGACGCCGACTGGTCGATGATGAAGGTGCAGCAGGCGCCGGGCGACGAAGTACGTTTCGGCAATCAGGACACCGACGGTTCCCGCAGCATGCGTCACTGGTTTGAACCGATGCGCCGTTGCGGTGCCGCCGCGCGAACCATGCTGGAACAAGCCGCTGCCGCGCAGTGGAAAGTGCCGGTCGCCGAGTGCCGAGCGCAATTGCATAAAGTGATTCACCAGCCGACCGGGCGTGAGCTGGGCTATGGCGCCCTGGCCGCAGCGGCGGGTGCGCTGGCCGTGCCGGCCCGTGACAGTCTGCGGCTCAAGCAGCCGTCAGAGTTTCGCTACATCGGCAAGGAAGGAATCAAGGCCATCGATGGCGCCGACATCGTCAATGGCCGCGCCATTTACGGTGCCGACGTGCATTTTGACGGCATGCTCTACGCCACCATTGCGCGTCCGGCGGTGTACGGCGGCAAGGTCAAATCCGTTGATTCCAGCGCCGCGCTGCAAGTTCCGGGCGTGATCAAAGTCCTGCAGATCGAAGGCCGCCCGCTGCCGTCCGAGTTTCAACCCTTGGGCGGTGTGGCCGTGGTGGCCAGCAACACATGGGCCGCGATCAAAGGGCGTGATGCGCTGAAGATCGAGTGGGACGACGGTCCGAACGCCAGTTATGACTCCATTGCCTATCGCAAGGAACTGGAAGCGGCGTCCCTCAAGCCCGGCAAAGTGGTACGCAATACCGGCAACATCGAAGAGGCTTTGAGCAGTGCCGACAGTACTTTCGACGCGTCTTACTACTTGCCGCATCTGGCTCAGGCACCCATGGAGCCGATGGTCGCCATTGCCCGCTTCAAGGACGGTGTCTGCCAAGCCTGGGGGCCGAGTCAGGCGCCGCAGGTGACCCGCACCAGGATCGGCGAACGCCTGGGCATTCCCTTCGATAACGTGACGTTCAACGTGACCTTGCTGGGTGGCGGTTTTGGTCGCAAATCCAAACCTGACTTCATCATTGAAGCCGCCATCCTCGCTAAAGAGTTTCCCGGCAAGGCTGTGCGGGTGCAATGGACCCGTGAAGACGACATCCACTGTTCCTATTTCCACACTGTGTCGGTCGAGTACCTCAAAGCCAGTCTGAACAAGGACGGCCTGCCATCCGCCTGGCTGCACCGCACCGTGGCCCCGAGCATCACCGCGCTGTTTGCACCAGGCATGAACCACGAGGCGGCGTTCGAGCTGGGCATGGGGTTCACCAACATGGCCTACGCGATTCCCAACGTGCGCCTGGAAAACCCGGAAGCCACGGTTCATACCCGCGTCGGCTGGTATCGCTCGGTATCGAATATCCCGCACGGCTTTGCGATTCAAAGTTTTGTCGATGAGCTGGCGCACAAGGCCGGGCAGGATCCGCTCAAGTACCAGATCAAGCTGATCGGCCCTGACCGTCAGATCGATCCAAGAACGTTGAGTGACGGGTGGAACTACGGCGAATCCCCCGAGCGTTATCCAATCGACACCGCGCGCCTGCGCACAGTGCTGGAAACCGCGGCCAAAGCCGCCGGTTGGGGCCGTGAAATGCCCAAGGGCCGAGGCCTGGGCCTGGCCGTGCATTACAGCTTTGTCACTTATGTGGCTGCCGCGATCGAGGTCGAAGTCAAAGACGACGGCACGCTGATTGTGCACAAGGCCGACATCGCCGTGGATTGCGGGCCGCAAATCAACCCTGAGCGTATCCGCTCGCAGTTCGAGGGCGCTTGCGTCATGGGCCTGGGCAACGCGGTGCTGGGAGAAATCAGCTTCAAGGACGGCAAGGTCCAGCAGGACAACTTCCACATGTACGAAGTGGCGCGCATGTCCCTGGCGCCCAAGGAAGTTGCCGTTCATTTGGTCACGCCGCCAGGGGTTGTGCCGTTGGGCGGTGTCGGGGAACCAGGTGTGCCGCCGATTGCGCCGGCACTGTGCAATGCAATCTTTGCCGCCACCGGCAAGCGCATCCGCAACCTGCCGGTTCGCTATCAACTGCAAGGTTGGCAGAAGGCTACCACCTGATGGATAGCGTCGATCTGAACGTCCTGCGCAGCGTGCTTGAATGGCGCCGCGCCGGTCAGCGAGTGGTGCTGTACAGCGTGGTCCAGACCTGGGGCACCGCGCCTCGGGCACCGGGTGCCATGTTGGCGTTGCGTGAAGATGGCGTGGTGATTGGCTCGGTGTCGGGCGGTTGTGTCGAGGATGATCTGATTGCCCGTCTGCACGACGGGCGTATCCCGGCCGACGGGCCGCCCGTTCAGTTGATCACTTACGGTGTCACTCGCGAGGAGGCCGCGCGGTTTGGTTTGCCGTGCGGCGGTACGTTGCGCCTGACCGAAGAGCGGGTCGGCGACCCGGCCTGGGTCGCTGAGTTGCTGGCGCGCTGCGAAGCCCATGAAATCGTCGCACGTTCGCTGGACATCGCGACCGGCGAAGTGGCTTTGCAGGCGGCGGACAAGGCCGATGTGCTGAGTTTTGATGGCCATACGCTGCGCGCTATTTATGGCCCGCGTTGGCGCCTGTTGCTGATCGGTGCGGGGCAATTGTCCCGTTACGTCGCCGAAATGGCGCGGCTGCTGGATTTCGAAGTGTTGATCTGCGATCCACGCACCGAATTCGTCTACGGTTGGGAAGAACAGCACGGACGCTTCGTACCGGGCATGCCGGACGAAGCGGTGCTGAACATCCAGACCGACGAGCGCACGGCCATCGTTGCCCTGACTCACGACCCGCGTCTGGATGACATGGCACTGCTCACGGCCCTCGACTCCAAGGCCTTTTATGTCGGCGCACTGGGCTCGCGGGTCAACAGCCTGAAGCGCAGGGAGAACCTCGCTCAGTTGGGCTTGTCGGCGCAATCCATCGAGCGCCTGCACGGGCCGATCGGGTTGCACATTGGCAGCCACAGTCCGGCAGAAATCGCCTTGTCATTGATGGCGGAAATTGTCGCGATCAAGAACGGCGTTGAACTGAAGCAGAAAAAGCCGTTGCGGGAGGCTTTATGAATGAACCCATCGGCGTGATTGTGCTGGCGGCGGGGCAGGGCAGTCGTTTTCGTCAGGTGGCGGGGGCTGAGAAGGACAAGTTGTTGGCCGATTGCACGGGGCGCGACGGTGCTGTTCGCTCGGTGATTGAGCAGGTATTGGTGAACCTGCCGGCTTCGCTGGATAAGCGCGTGTTGGTGACGACTGCGGATCGTCCGCAAGTGATTCGCATGGCTCAGGCGTATGGCTGCGAGATTGTACTGATCGAAGCGACGGGCATGGGTGACAGCATCGCAGCCGGCGTGGCGGCGTGTGCGCAGTTCAGTGGCTGGCTGATGGTGTTGGGGGATATGCCGTTTATCCTGCCGTCCACGATTGAAGCAGTGCTGGCGGGCGTGACTGACGATGCGATCAGCGTGCCGGTGCTGGAGGGTGAGTTTGGGCATCCGGTGGGATTTGGTCGCATCTTTTGCTCGGCGTTGATGGCGCTGTCGGGAGATCGTGGGGCCAAGCCGTTGTTTGCGCAGGGCAGGGTGATCGAAGTGGCAGTGGATGATCCAGGGGTATTGTGGGATGTGGATGTGCCTGAAGCGCTGATCTACAAGCCGGGATAGATCGCCTGTGGGAACGAGACAACAGACATAAAAAAGCCCCGCCTGGATCACCAGGCGGGGCTTTTTAATAACCGAGGATGTTAGACGAGTGGTTTAGGCTCGTGCTCTTTTTCCTGGGCTTGTTCGTGTTGCTCTACTGCTTCCTGAACGGAGCGAGGTGCTTCCTCGATGACCGATTCGGCAGGTGCCGCTTCGACCACTTCAGCAACAACCGGCGCTGGCTCTGCAGCGACAGGCGCTTCAACCGGAGCAGCAGTGGCAGCCAGTTCGGCTTCCCTCTGCAGACGCTCTTCTTCACGCTTGCGACGACGCACTTCACGCGGGTCGTTCGGTGCACGGCCGCTTGGCGTCAGGGCGCTGACTGGGGCCACTTCAACAGCAGGTTCAGCCACTTCGGCAACAACCGGAGCCGGTGCTTCAACCACTGGAGCAGGTTCGGCAGCCACGACTACGGGCTCGGAAACCATCGCTTCAGCTACTTCAGCTACTTCAGCTTCAGCCACCGGTGCTGGCGCTTCAACAGCAACCGGCTCGGCAACCCAGTTGAACGCGGTTTGTTCTTCACGAACTTCGCGAACAGCTTCGGTCACGGTTTCAGTGACGGTTTCGGCAGCAGGCTCGGCAGCAACCACTGGCTCGGCGACGACAGTCGCTTCAACTACAGATTGGGCTTCTTCACGAACGAACGCTTCACGAACCGGAGCCACTTCGATTTCCGGAGCGGCAGTCGCTTCGACCGGAGTCGTTGCTTCAACCACTGGCGCTTCAACCGGAGCCGTTTCCTGAACAGATGCAGTGGCGCGTTCAGCTTGCTCGTGAGCTTGTGCTTCAGCCGGTGCGCTGATCACGGTGCTGGCAACGGCTGCGGTAACAGCCAGGCCGGCGGCCAGATCGGCAGTGGTTGGTGCTTCGTTGCTTTCGCCCGCTTCGTTACCTTCGGATTCTTCCGAACCTTCGATCACGTTGCCGTTGGCATCGCGTTGACGCTCGCGACGGTTGCTGCGACGACGCTGGCCACGGGAGCGGCGGCGTGGACGATCGCCTTCGGCGCCTTCCTGACCGTCTTCCTGCAGTTGCTCTTCGTTGGAGGTCAGCTCTTCTTCAGCAACGGCGGCAGCAGCTTGTTCTGCACGTGGCTGACGTTCTTCACGCGGTGGGCGTGGTGCGCGTTCTTCACGTGGCTGACGAGCCGGACGCTCTTCAGCGGTAGCCGCAGCGGCCGGAGCAGCATCCAGAGGCTCGCGCAGTTCACGAACCGGGCGTTCTTCACGATCGCCACGTGGCTTGCGGTCTTCGCGTGGAGCGCGCGGTGCACGTTCTTCGCGAGGGGCGCGTGGTGCGCGTTCTTCGCGTGGAGCACGTTCTTCACGAGCTACGGCCGGGGTTTCTTCACGGACTTCGCGTGGCTCACGTGGTGCGCGTTCTTCACGCGGTGCACGTTCCTCACGAGGCTTGCGCTCTTCGTCGCGGCGACCATTACGGTTGCGGCTCTGCTGACGACCGTTGCGACGTTCTTCGTTACGGGCCGGGCGCTCGGTGGTCGCTGGTTTTTCAACCACAACCGGAGCAACAGGCTCTTCCTTGGTCGCGAACAGGCTGACCAGTGACTTCACCAGGCCTTTGAACAGGCTTGGTTCTGGCACGGCAGCCGGTGCGGCTACTGGAGCGGCAACGACTTCGGTCGGAACCGGAGCGTTGGCGCGGGCCGGAGCGGTCTTGACTGCCGCTTCCTGGCGAACCAGGGTGCGGGTCGCAGCGGCTGGCTGGACTTCTTCGACTTCGGCAGCGGCAGCAGCGATTTCGTAGCTGGACTGATTGATGCCGGCTTCCGGGCTGTCATCGCGCAGACGCTGAACTTCGAAGTGCGGCGTTTCGAGGTGATCGTTCGGCAGAATGACGATGCGGGCACGGGTGCGCAGTTCGATCTTGGTGATCGAGTTGCGTTTTTCGTTGAGCAGGAACGCTGCAACCGGGATCGGCACTTGTGCGCGAACTTCGGCGGTGCGGTCTTTCAGGGCTTCTTCTTCGATCAGGCGAAGAATGGCCAGCGACAGCGATTCAACGTCACGGATGATGCCGGTGCCGTTGCAACGCGGGCAAACGATGCCGCTGCTTTCGCCCAGCGATGGACGCAGGCGTTGACGGGACATTTCCAGCAGGCCGAAGCGCGAGATGCGACCGACTTGCACGCGAGCACGGTCGGCTTCCAGGCATTCGCGGACTTTCTCTTCCACGGCGCGCTGGTTCTTGGCAGGGGTCATGTCGATGAAGTCGATGACGATCAGGCCGCCGATGTCGCGCAGGCGCAACTGACGGGCGATTTCTTCGGCGGCTTCAAGGTTGGTCTGCAGTGCGGTTTCTTCGATGTCGCTGCCTTTGGTGGCGCGCGCCGAGTTGATGTCGATGGACACCAGGGCTTCGGTCGGATCGATAACGATGGAACCGCCGGAAGGCAGTTCAACGACGCGCTGGAAAGCGGTCTCGATCTGGCTTTCGATCTGGAAACGGTTGAACAGCGGAACGCTGTCTTCGTACAGCTTGATCTTGCTGGCGTACTGCGGCATCACCTGGCGGATGAAGGTCAGGGCTTCGTCCTGGGCTTCAACGCTGTCGATCAGCACTTCGCCGATATCCTGGCGCAGGTAATCGCGGATGGCGCGGATGATCACGTTGCTTTCCTGGTAAATCAGGAACGGCGCGGAGCGATCCAGCGAGGCTTCTTTGATGGCGGTCCAGAGTTGCAGCAGGTAATCGAGGTCCCACTGCATTTCTTCGCTGCTGCGGCCAAGGCCGGCAGTGCGAACGATCAGGCCCATGTCGGCCGGGGCAACCAGGCCGTTCAGGGCTTCACGCAATTCGTTGCGCTCTTCACCTTCAATGCGACGGGAGATACCGCCGGCACGCGGGTTGTTCGGCATCAGAACGAGGTAACGACCGGCCAGGCTGATGAAGGTGGTCAGGGCGGCGCCCTTGTTGCCACGTTCTTCTTTTTCGACCTGAACGATGACTTCCTGGCCTTCGCTCAGGACGTCCTTGATATTGACGCGGCCTTCGGGGGCTTTCTTGAAGTATTCGCGGGAGATTTCTTTGAGGGGCAGGAAGCCGTGGCGCTCGGAGCCGAAATCGACAAAGGCAGCCTCAAGGCTTGGTTCGATGCGAGTAATCCGGCCTTTATAGATGTTGGCCTTCTTCTGCTCGCGTGCACCGGATTCGATGTCCAGGTCGTAGAGGCGTTGGCCATCTACCAGTGCAACACGCAACTCTTCGGGTTGAGTTGCGTTAATCAGCATTCTTTTCATGTAGTACCGTCGGTTTCCGGGCTGCCGGAAACGGCGTTCGGCACACACGACTTCTCACGGTCGGTGTCAGGTGCGTCAGGAGTGGTTGGCCACTCCAGTGTCTAGCGAACCCCGACCAATTGGGTCGGTGTCGCGACGTACGCGTCCTGCTTGCTGTGGCTACTTAAGCACTCAGTCAGGAGGAGGAATCAACCAGCGGCTGTGGACGAGATGAAGCGTCTTGATAAAGCCTATTGCTACACAGTCCAGCGGTTGTGCATCTCCACCCTACACGTATCCCTGATAATTCGGGTGCTGCCGCGCGCAGAATCCGCAGCGGGTTGGCATTTACCGTGAGCTCCGAAGGGGGAGGTCACGCATCATGGCTAATTTAGGCGTTGTTTCCGAAGCGTTCGCTCGGGGTCGTTCGTCGCTGACTGCACTTTGTGAACTGGCCGTGAATATTGGCTCGCAAGGCGAGTGAAAACTCTGCTTTGCGGCTTGATTCAGGCCTCATGTCACCTGCGCTCGTTACAGCTGCAAACTCCACCGTTACGTAGCGAAAGCCCCGTAGGACGGCCTCACGTCCTGGTGAATTGCGTTGGTCAGGGCCGGTTTTTGACCGTTGGTCCGCTGTCCAGGCCGCTTTTGGCGGCGTTCGCGACTATAGCAGCAATGATTAAGTGCTTCAATTCCATAAAAAATTGTTATCATCCGCGCCATGACGACTACAACCCCTCCGACCCCAGCGGTACAGCTGCTGGAGGTCTCGCCGGAATATGCCGGCCAACGTATTGACAACTTCCTTCTCGCTCGGCTCAAAGGCGTGCCCAAGACCTTGATTTACCGCATTTTGCGTAAAGGCGAAGTGCGTGTGAACAAGGGGCGGATCAAGCCCGAATACAAGCTGCAGGCGGGCGATATCGTGCGCGTGCCGCCGGTTCGCGTGCCTGAGCGCGACGAGCCGGTGCCGCTGGCCCAAGGCCTGCTGCAGCGCCTCGAGGCCTCGATTGTCTTCGAAGACAAGGCGCTGATCGTGATCAACAAGCCTTGCGGCATTGCGGTTCATGGCGGCAGCGGCCTGACTTATGGAGTGATCGAAGCCTTTCGTCAGTTGCGTCCCGATTGCAAGGAGCTGGAGCTGGTCCACCGTCTCGACCGTGACACCTCCGGCCTGCTGATGATCGCCAAGAAGCGCAGCATGCTGCGCCATTTGCACACGGCATTGCGCGGCGATGGCGTCGACAAGCGCTACATGGCGCTGGTCCGCGGTAACTGGGCGGCCTCGATCAAGCAGGTTCGTGCGTCGCTGGGCAAGAGCAATCTGCGCTCCGGCGAGCGCATGGTCGAGGTCGACGAGGAGGAGGGGAAGGAGTCGGTGACCGTGTTCAAGGTCCTGCGCCGCTTCGGCGACTTTGCCACCCTGATCGAAGCCAAGCCGATTACCGGCCGGACTCACCAGATCCGCGTCCATACCTTGCACGCCGGGCATTGCATTGCCGGCGACACCAAGTACGGCGATGACGATTTCAGCAAAGAGATCCGTGATTTGGGCGGCAAGCGCCTGTTCCTGCACGCCTACATGCTGACCGTGCCGCTGCCCGATGGTGGCGAGCTGAAGTTGCAGGCGCCAGTGGATGAAATGTGGGCCAAGACCGTGGAGCGATTGAGTGCGCCCCTCTGATTACAAGCTGCTGATCTTCGATTGGGATGGCACATTGGCTGATTCCATCGGTCGGATTGTCGAGGCGATGCATGTCGCTTCCGAACGCTCCGGGTATCCGTTGCGTGACGACTTTGCCGTCAAGGGCATCATCGGTCTCGGTTTGCCGGAAGCGATTCGCACCCTGTATCCCGAGATTGGCGACGCCGAACTGGTAGCGTTTCGTCAGCACTATGCCGATCACTACATCGCTTCGGAGGCGGTGCCTTCGCCGTTGTTCGAGGGGGTCGTCGAGTCGATGGAGGCGTTCCGTGCCGAGGGGTATCATTTGGCTGTGGCGACCGGCAAGGCGCGTCGCGGGCTGGATCGGGTGCTGAAGTCTCACGGGTGGGAGGACTATTTCGACATTACCCGTGCCGCCGACGAAACCGCGAGCAAGCCTCATCCGCTGATGCTTGAGCAGATTCTCGCCCACTGCGAGGTTCGCCCTGAGCAAGCGTTGATGGTCGGCGATTCGTCCTTCGACTTGCAGATGGCGCGCAACGCCGGCATGGATTCGGTTGCAGTCAGCTATGGCGCGCAATCGATCGAGGCGCTGAAAGTGTTCGGGCCGGCGCTGGCCATTGATCGTTTTTCAGAATTGCATGCCTGGCTGAATCAGCGGGCTTAACAGGTTTTTGCTGGGGTAGATGTCATGACCGACGAATGGAAGGCGCCTGACAAGTCGAGTGCGCAGAGCGGTGACGAGAAAAGCTGGAAGCTGCTGGAAAAGACTCTGCTGGCGGGTGTGCAGGAACAACGCAGGTCTCGCCGCTGGGGGATATTCTTCAAGCTGCTGACCTTCGTGTACCTGTTTGTCGCGCTGATCCTGTTTACGCCGCTGATGGACATGGAAAAGAGTGCGACCCGCAGCACCAACTACACGGCATTGATCGATGTGACGGGCATGATCGCCGACAAGGAGCCGGCCAGTGCTGACAATATCGTCGGCAGCCTGCGTGCTGCCTTTGAGGACGAGAAAGTCAAAGGTATCGTGCTGCGCATCAACAGCCCGGGCGGCAGTCCGGTGCAGTCGGGTTATGTGTATGACGAAATCGTCCGCCTGCGTGGCCTGCATCCGGATACCAAGGTGTATGCGGTGATTTCGGATCTGGGGGCTTCCGGTGCTTACTACATCGCCAGTGCGGCGGATCAGATCTACGCCGACAAGGCGAGCCTGGTGGGTTCCATTGGTGTGACGGCGGCCGGCTATGGTTTTGTCGGTACCATGGAGAAGCTGGGTGTCGAACGTCGCACCTACACCTCGGGTGAGCACAAGTCGTTCCTCGATCCGTTCCAGCCGCAGAAGCCTGAGGAAACTCAGTTCTGGCAGGGTGTGCTGGACACCACGCACCAGCAGTTCATCAACAGCGTGAAGAAGGGGCGTGGCGATCGTCTCAAGGACAAAGAGCATCCGGAGCTGTTCTCCGGGTTGGTCTGGAACGGAGAGCAGGCATTGCCGCTCGGTCTGATCGATGGTCTCGGTAATGCCAGTTCGGTGGCTCGTGACGTGATTGGCGAGAAGGAATTGGTGGACTTCACCGTTCAGGAATCGCCGTTCGATCGGTTCTCGAAAAAGCTCGGTGCCAGTGTTGCGGAGCAATTGGCGATGTGGATGGGGTTTCACGGTCCATCAATGCGCTGATCTCCTTTGGCATTAAAAACCGGCCCAGGTGGCCGGTTTTTTAATACCTGTGCGGTCTCTGTAGCAGCTGGCGAAGCCTGCGTTCGAGTGCGTAGCGCTCGCAAATCCGGATTTCGCGGTTTGCCTGACAGGTCGCGGCATATGGTTTGGCGAGCGCTGCGCACTCGAACGCAGGCTTCGCCAGCTGCTACACGATTGTGGTGGTCAGGGGATTTGCACGCCTTCGGCCAGCAACATATCGATCAGGCGGATCAGTGGCAGGCCGATCAGGCTGGTAGCGTCAGGGCCTTCTGTGCTTTGAAACAGACTCACCCCCAAGCCTTCTGCCTTGAAGCTGCCAGCGCAGTCGTAGGGCTGCTCGGCGCGCAGGTAGCGTTCGATGCGCGCCTGATCCAGCGTGCGCATGTGCACGGTGAACGGCACGCAATCAACCTGGCATTCGCCTGTCTGGCTGTTGAGCAGCGCCAGGCCGGTCAGGAAGGTCACGCTGGCACCGCTGGCGGCCAGCAATTGCTCGCGGGCCTTTTCGAAGGTGTGGGGTTTGCCGATAATCCGCTCGCCGAGTACCGCGACCTGGTCGGAGCCGATGATTAGATGAGCGGTATGGCTGCGCATCAGTGCCTGGGCTTTTTCTTTGGCGAGGCGCTTGACCAGTTCAATGGCGAGTTCGCCCGGACGATGGTTTTCGTCGATATCCGGCGAGCTGCAGGTGAATGGCAGCTGCAGGCGGGCCAGTAATTCCCGGCGATACACCGAGCTTGAAGCGAGTAGTAAAGGCAGCATGCGCAACTCCAAAAGTCAGGTCCGGATTCTAGCGGAGGCTTGCAAGTGACGGACAGGGCTGAATTTCCTTTGACATGGCCGGGGGCATCCCTATAATGCTGCGCCTATGTTGAATGACCCGATTCCACCTCACGTTGACCCGCGCAAATTGGCTGACCGTGGCACCACCCTTCAAGGTGAACTGCTGCTGGCCGATTTGGAGAGACTCTGCGACCCGCTTTCCGATACTGTCGGTACGGTGCAGGCTAAATTCGTTTTTGAACGAGATGAACGTAAATCTGTGGTCATCCACAGCTTTATCGACACCGAAGTCAAAATGGTTTGCCAGCGTTGTCTTGAGCTGGTCACCCTGCCGATCCATAGCGAATGCAGTTATGCTGTGGTGAAGGAGGGTGCGAATACCCAGTCGTTGCCGAAAGGTTATGACGTGCTGGAACTGGGCGAAGATCCTTTGGATCTGCAGTCACTGATCGAGGAGGAGCTTCTGCTCGCCTTGCCCATTGTGCCTGCTCATCATCCGGAAGAATGCCAGCAGCCGGCGGGTCTCGATGAGCCCGAACCGAGCGAGGACGAGGTAACGCGGTCCAACCCGTTCAGTGTATTGGCGCAGTTAAAGCGTGACCCAAACGTTTAGGAGTTAATCAATTATGGCTGTTCAGCAGAACAAAAAATCCCGCTCTGCCCGTGACATGCGCCGTTCGCACGACGCTCTCGAGGCTAGCACCCTGTCTGTAGAAAAAACCACCGGTGAAGTTCACCTGCGTCACCACGTATCGCCAGAAGGCGTATACCGTGGTCGTAAAGTGATCGACAAGGGCGCTGACGAGTAATCCTTGTCTGCTCAAGTCATCGCGATTGACGCAATGGGCGGGGACTTCGGTCCCCGCAGCATTGTTCAGGCCAGCCTTGCTTGCCTGTCTGCAACACCCTCGCTGCACCTGACCCTCGTCGGTCAACCCTCTCTTCTTGAAGAATTGCTCTCTGGCCAGTCGGCTGTGGATCGCTCGCGCCTGTCGATTGTGCCTGCGTCTGAAGTCATCACCATGGACGAGAAGCCTGCGCAGGCCCTGCGCGGCAAGCCCGACTCGTCGATGCGCGTGGCGCTCGAGTTATTGCGCGATGGCAAGGTTCAGGCCTGTGTCAGCGCTGGCAATACCGGTGCGCTGATGGCGTTGTCGCGGTTTGTGCTCAAAACCTTGCCGGGTATTGATCGTCCGGCGATGGTGGCGGCGATTCCGACTCAGAAGGGTTATTGCCAGTTGCTCGATCTGGGCGCCAACGTCGATTGCAGCGCCGAGCACTTGCTGCAGTTCGCGGTCATGGGGTCGGTGGCGGCCGAAACGCTCGGTATTGTCCGGCCGCGTGTGGCGCTGCTGAACATCGGCACCGAAGACATCAAGGGCAATCAGCAGGTCAAGCTGGCCGCCACTTTGTTGCAGGCGGCCCGTGGCATCAATTACATCGGTTTTGTCGAAGGTGACGGCTTGTACCGTGGCGAGGCCGATGTGGTGGTGTGTGACGGTTTTGTCGGCAATATCCTGCTTAAATCCAGCGAAGGTCTGGCGACCATGATTGCCGGGCGCATTGAAGCGCTGTTCAGGCAAAACCTCGCCTCGAAATTGGTCGGCGCCCTGGCGCTGCCGTTGATGAAGCGCCTGCAAGCCGATCTGGCGCCCGCCCGGCACAACGGTGCAAGCTTTCTCGGGTTGCAAGGAATTGTCGTGAAAAGTCACGGATCGGCCGGAGTTCAGGGGTTCCAGAGCGCCATTTCCCGAGCACTGATCGAGATTCAGGAAAACCTGCCGGAGCGTATTCACGGTCGGCTGGAGGATTTGTTGCTTTAGGTGTTTTCGTCGGACAATGCTTAAATGTGACCGCTCAGTTCATTTGGCCATCCAACTGTCAGTTTCTTGCGTCCCCCATAGCGGGACGTCAATTCTCCGACGACAAGATCATTAGGGGCTTGTTACATGTCTGCTTCCCTCGCATTCGTCTTTCCAGGACAGGGTTCGCAGTCCCTCGGCATGCTGGCCGAGTTGGGCGCGCAACATCCGGTTGTCCTCGAAACATTCAAAGAAGCTTCCGATGCCCTGGGTTACGACCTGTGGGCGCTGACCCAGCAAGGGCCGGAAGAGCAACTCAATCAAACCGATAAAACCCAACCGGCCATTCTGACCGCCTCGATCGCCTTGTGGCGTCTGTGGCTGGCTGAAGGTGGCGCGCGTCCAGCTTATGTTGCCGGTCACAGCCTGGGCGAATACAGCGCCCTGGTCGCTGCGGGCAGCTTGAGTCTGGGCGACGCGGTGAAGCTGGTTGAAACCCGGGGCAAGCTGATGCAAGAAGCCGTTCCGGCCGGGCAGGGCGGCATGGCCGCTATCCTCGGTCTGGACGATGCTGACGTGCTGGCAGCCTGTGCCGAAGCGGCGCAAGGCGAAGTGGTCAGTGCGGTGAATTTCAACTCCCCGGGCCAAGTGGTTATTGCCGGCGCCAAGGCCGCGGTCGAGCGTGCCATTGAAGGCTGCAAGGCTCGTGGTGCCAAGCGCGCCATGCCGTTGCCGGTCAGTGTGCCGTCCCACTGCGAACTGATGCGCCCGGCCGCCGAGCGTTTCGCTGCGTCGATCGCCGCGATCGACTGGCAGGTGCCGCAGATTCCTGTGGTCCAGAACGTCAGTGCCGATGTGCCGGCCGATCTGGAAACCCTCAAGCGCGATCTGCTTGAGCAGCTCTACAAGCCTGTACGCTGGGTCGAATCGGTCCAGGCGCTGGCAGCCAAGGGCGCGACCAATCTGGTCGAATGCGGACCTGGCAAAGTGCTGGCCGGCCTGAACAAACGCTGCGCCGAAGGCGTATCGACATCCAACCTCAATACCCCAGACGCTTTCGCTGCCGCCCGTGCAGCGCAGGCCTGAATCAGGAGAAACTTGCATGAGTCTGCAAGGTAAAGTTGCACTGGTCACCGGTGCGAGCCGCGGTATCGGCCAGGCTATCGCCCTGGAACTGGGTCGTCAGGGTGCCATCGTTATCGGCACTGCGACCTCTGCCTCGGGTGCCGAGCGTATTGCCGCCAACCTGAAGGAAAACGGTGTTCAAGGCACCGGTCTGGAACTCAATGTCACCAGCGACGAATCCGTTGCCGCGGTGCTGGCAGCGATCACGGCACAGTTCGGTGCGCCGGCGATCCTGGTCAACAATGCCGGTATCACCCGCGATAACCTGATGATGCGCATGAAAGACGACGAGTGGCATGATGTCGTCGATACCAACCTGAACAGTCTGTTCCGCCTGTCCAAGGGCGTTTTGCGCGGTATGACCAAAGCCCGTTGGGGACGAATTATCAGTATTGGCTCGGTAGTGGGTGCCATGGGCAACGCTGGCCAAGTAAACTACGCAGCCGCCAAGGCCGGTCTGGAAGGTTTCAGTCGTGCACTGGCACGTGAAGTCGGTTCGCGGTCGATTACGGTAAACTCGGTGGCCCCAGGGTTCATCGATACCGACATGACCCGCGAACTGCCCGAGGCACAGCGTGAAGCCTTGCAGACGCAAATTCCGCTGGGCCGTCTGGGGCAAGCACAAGAGATCGCGTCTGTGGTCGCTTTTCTTGCATCCGACGGTGCGGCTTACGTTACTGGGGCTACAATCCCGGTGAACGGCGGGATGTACATGAGTTAAATGTGACGGATCGCTTCAAAAAAATGTCATACGAGCTGTCTAAAATCCGTTATAAAGCTGCAATCTATTTATAGGCAGAGGGCTGTCGGGTTTGAGGAGTGAAGCTTTCAGTTGAAAAGCTGAAAAGTCTTTCTATACACTTACCCACTGGCCAGCTGCCTGAATTTGTCCATTAGGAGTGAAAACAAGGTATGAGCACCATCGAAGAGCGCGTCAAGAAAATCGTTGCTGAGCAACTGGGCGTTAAAGAAGAAGAAGTGGTCAACACTGCTTCCTTCGTTGAAGACCTGGGTGCCGACTCCCTTGACACCGTTGAGCTGGTGATGGCTCTGGAAGAGGAATTCGAGACCGAAATCCCTGACGAAGAAGCTGAGAAGATCACTACTGTACAAGCCGCAATCGATTACGTTACTAACCACCAGGCTTAATAGCTTGTAATCGTTGCTTGCTGTCATGGAAAAACCGCACTGCCATCACGGCGTGCGGTTTTTTCTTTAGGCCTGATGCAAAGTCGTCATTTGAAAAAAGGAGAGTGCTGTGTCGCGTAGACGCGTCGTAGTCACCGGTATGGGTATGTTGTCGCCACTGGGCACGGATGTGCCGAGCAGTTGGCAGGGCATTCTGGCTGGCCGCAGTGGCATTGGTCTGATCGAACACACCGACCTTTCTGCCTATTCCACCCGTTTTGGCGGCTCGGTAAAGGGCTTCAATGTCGAGGAATACCTGTCGGTCAAGGAAGCTCGCAAGCTCGACCTGTTTATTCAATACGGTCTGGCCGCAGGTTTTCAGGCTGTGCGTAACGCAGGTCTTGAAGTCACCGATGCCAATCGCGAGCGCATCGGCGTGGCCATGGGTTCGGGTATTGGCGGTCTGACCAACATCGAAGAAACCAGCCGCACTCTGCATGACTCTGGCCCACGAAGGATTTCTCCGTTTTTCGTGCCTGGCTCGATCATCAATATGATTTCCGGTTTTCTGTCCATCCACCTGGGTGTACAGGGGCCTAACTACGCCATCGCCACAGCGTGTACCACCGGTACGCACTGCATCGGCATGGCTGCTCGCAACATCATGTATGACGAAGCTGACGTGATGATTGCCGGCGGCGCCGAAATGGCGGCATGCGGTTTGGGCATGGGCGGCTTTGGTGCCTCCCGTGCGCTGTCGACCCGCAACGACGAACCGACCCGTGCCAGCCGTCCTTGGGACAAAGGCCGTGATGGCTTCGTGTTGTCCGACGGTGCCGGTGCTCTGGTGCTCGAAGAGCTGGAACACGCCAAGGCGCGTGGCGCGACCATCTATGCCGAGTTGATCGGCTTTGGCACCAGTGGCGATGCTTACCACATGACCTCGCCACCGGCGGACGGTGCGGGTGCCGCACGTTGCATCACCAATGCCCTGCGCGATGCCAAGGTCAATGCCGATCAGGTTCAGTACATCAATGCCCACGGTACCTCGACGTCGGCCGGTGACCTGGCTGAAGCCTGTGCAATCAAGTCGGTGTTTGGCGATCACGCCTACAAGCTGGCAGTCAGTTCGACCAAATCCATGACCGGTCACCTGTTGGGTGCGGCGGGTGCAGTCGAAGCGATCTTCAGCGTGCTGGCGATCAACAGCCAGGTAGCGCCGCCCACCATCAACCTCGATGAGCCGGACGAAGGCTGTGACCTCGATTTCGTGCCGCACACTGCGCGCAACATGGACATCGATGTGGTGCTGTCGAACTCCTTCGGGTTTGGCGGGACCAATGGCTCTTTGGTGTTCCGTCGGTTCGCTGACTGATGGAGAGCTGGGTCGACGGTCAGCCGGCTGACGCTCTGTCGCTGAAGGATCGCGGCCTGGCTTACGGCGATGGTCTGTTTGAGACCATTGCCGTGCATGGTGGGCAACCGCTGTTGCTGGACCGGCATCTGGCGCGTTTGGCGCAAGGTTGCACGCGGCTGGCTATCACCGCCAATCACGAACTGATCCGCAACGAACTGTTGGCCTACGCCGCCACATTGGGTGAGGGCGTGCTCAAGCTCATCCTCACGCGCGGCGACAGCCTGCGTGGTTACGCCCCCGATCCTTCGGCCCAGGCCCGACGTATTCTGCAAGGCAATCCTCCTGCTGCTTATCCGGCTGTTCATGCAGAGCAGGGCGTTCGCCTGTTCCCCTGCACCACACGACTGTCCAGGCAACCGCTGCTCGCCGGGCTCAAACACCTGAACCGTCTTGAGCAAGTGATTGCCCGTGCCGAATGGCAAGACACCGAACATGCCGAAGGCTTGATGCTCGATCAGGCCGGGCGTGTCATTGAAGGAGTGTTCAGCAATCTGTTCCTGGTGCGGGATGGCGTGTTGATCACGGCCGATTTGAAACGCTGTGGCGTGGCTGGCGTGATGCGTGCGGAATTATTGTCTCAAGCCGAGTCGTCGGGAATTCCTACACAAATTACTGACATCACGCTGGAACAGCTGCAATGGGCCGATGAAGTCTTTGTCTGCAACAGCGTGTATGGCGTTTGGCCGGTGCGCGCCTATGCTGCGCTGAGCTGGCCGGTTGGGCCGCTCACCCGTAAACTCCAAACCATTGCCCGCGCGCTACTGGATGCTTGATACGTGAGACGTAAATTCTTGCTGCTGCTGGAAACCGGATTGGTACTGGCGGGGCTGTGTCTGGGCGCTTCTGCCTGGAAAATTCATTCGGCGCTGGAACAACCGCTAAACATCACCCAGGAAAAATTGCTGGAAGTGCCCAAAGGCACGACACCCACCCGCACCTTCTATCGACTCGAAGCCGACGGCGTCATCAAGGACGCGTTCTGGCTGCGTGTTTACTGGCGCTTCAATCTCCCCAAACAGCCATTGCACAGCGGCGAATACCGCATGACGCCGGGCATGACGGTCGAGGGGTTGATCGACCTGTGGAAGCGTGGGGAAATGGTTCAGTACAGCCTGACCCTGGTCGAAGGCTGGAATTTTCGTCAGGTGCGCGCAGCCCTGGCCAAAGACGAAAAACTGGAACAGACCCTGGACGGGTTGAGCGACACCCAGGTGATGGAGAAACTCGGTCACCGCGGGATTTTCCCGGAAGGTCGATTCTTCCCGGATACCTATCGGTTTGTGCGTGGCATGACCGACGTCGATCTGCTGAAAAAAGCCTATGACCGCCTCGACGAAGTTCTTGCCAAAGAGTGGGATCAACGCGCCGCCGACGTGCCATACACCGAACCCTATCAAGCGCTGATCATGGCTTCGCTGGTGGAAAAGGAAACCGGCGTGCCGCAGGAGCGCGGGCAGATTGCCGGTGTTTTCGTTCGCCGCATGGCGATCGGCATGTTGCTGCAGACCGACCCGACGGTGATCTACGGCCTGGGTGATCGCTACAGCGGCAAATTGACCCGCGCCCATCTCAGGGAAGCGACCCCGTACAACACTTATGTGATCTCCGGGTTGCCGCCGACGCCGATTGCCATGGTTGGCCGCGAAGCGATCCATGCCGCGTTGAACCCGGTGGCAGGCAACAGCCTGTACTTCGTCGCGCGCGGCGATGGCAGCCATGTGTTCTCCGATGACCTGGACGCCCATAACAACGCGGTGCGCGAGTTCCAGCTCAAGCGTCGTGCCGATTACCGCTCCAGCCCGGCGCCGATCCCTGCGCCTGAGGCGACGAGTGCCGAAACGTCGGATACCGAGGCGCCGATTCCGGCGGCTTCGCCTGATCCCGATCCCGAGGCAATGCCCCCGGTAGCACCGCAAGAAACTGCACCTGCACCGACGCCTGCACCTGAATCCGAGCCGGCTCCCGCACCTGAGCCCGCGCCGGATGCAGTCGCGCCGCAAAGCCCGCAATAATTCTGACTAAGGACTGCCTGTGACTGGCTTGTTTATTACCCTGGAAGGCCCGGAAGGCGCGGGCAAAAGCACCAATCGCGAACACCTGGCCGAGCGTCTTCGCGCTGCCGGTATCGAGGTGGTACTGACCCGCGAACCGGGCGGCACGCCGTTGGCCGAGCGAATTCGCGAAGTGCTGCTGGCGCCGGTTGATGAAGTCATGAACCCCGACACCGAATTGCTGCTGGTGTTCGCCGCGCGCGCCCAACACCTGGCCGAGGTGATTCGCCCGGCGCTGGCGCGTGGTGCGGTGGTGTTATGCGATCGCTTTACGGATTCAACCTACGCCTACCAAGGTGGCGGTCGCGGTTTGTCGATGGAACGCATCGCAACCCTGGAAACGTTCGTCCAGGGCGATCTGCGCCCGGACCTGACGCTGATCTTCGACTTGCCGGTAGAAGTCGGTCTGGCCCGCGCCAGCGCTCGCGGTCGACTGGATCGATTCGAACTCGAAGGCCGAACCTTTTTTGATGCGGTGCGCAGTGCGTTCCTCAAGCGCGCGAAAGCGGATCCTGCGCGGTATGTCCTGGTTGATGCCGCCCAGCCACTGGCACAGGTTCAACAGTCCCTGGACGCCTTGTTGCCGCGCCTGCTGGAGTTGACCCGTGGCTGAGGCCTATCCGTGGCAGGACGGTCTCTGGCAGCAGTTGGCCGGTCGTAAGCAACACGCTCACGCCTATCTGCTGCATGGCCCGGCCGGGATCGGCAAGCGCGCGCTGGCCGAACGCTTGATGGCCAGCCTGCTGTGTCAGCGGCCCACCGCGCAGGACGCTTGCGGCGAATGCAAGTCCTGCCTGCTGCTGAAGGCTGGCAGCCATCCCGACAATTACATCCTGGAACCGGAAGAGGCCGACAAGGCGATCAAGGTCGATCAGGTGCGCGAACTGGTCAGCTTTGTGGTGCAGACCTCGCAGATGGGCGGGCGAAAAGTCGTGTTGATCGAGCCGGTCGAGTCGATGAACGTCAACGCCGCCAACGCCTTGCTCAAAAGCCTTGAAGAGCCGTCGGGCGATACCGTTTTGCTGTTGGTCAGTCACCAGACCAGTCGCCTGCTGCCGACCATCAAGAGCCGCTGCGTGCAGCAAGCCTGCCCCTTGCCGAGCGAAGCGATGAGCTTGACCTGGCTGGCGCAAGCCTTGCCGGATTGCTCGCAAGAGGAGCGTATCGAACTGCTGACCCTGGCTGCGGGTTCGCCACTGGCGGCGGTTACCTTGCAAGCGCAAGGCGTGCGCGAGCAGCGGGCGCTGGTGGTCGATGGGGTGAAGAAGTTGCTTAAGCAGCAACAGTCGCCGACGCAATTGGCCGAAGGCTGGAATGCGATCCCGTTATTGCTGTTGTTCGACTGGTTTTGTGACTGGTCGAGCCTGATTCTGCGTTATCAATTAACCCAGGATGAAGAAGGCCTGGGTCTGGCGGACATGCGCAAGGTGGTTCAGTACCTGGCGCAGAAAACCAGTCAGGACAAAGTCCTCGGTATTCAGGACTGGATCCTCGCCCAGCGCCAGAAGGTGATGAGCAAGGCCAACCTGAACCGGGTGTTGTTGCTGGAAGCGCTCCTGGTGCAATGGGCATCCCTGCCTACCCAGAAGTGATCGTCCGGGCCTAGACTCTGTTCATCAGCAGTGGAGGCCAGCATGAATGAACTCGTCAACCCTGGGCCGCGTAACGGCATTTTGTCCCTGACCATCAAGGACAAGTCGGTGCTTTACGCGGCCTATATGCCATTCATCAAGAACGGTGGCCTGTTTATCCCGACCAACAAAAGCTACAGGTTGGGCGATGAGGTCTTCATGCTGCTGAACCTGATGGACGAAGCCGAGAAGATTCCCGTCGCTGGCAAAGTGACCTGGGTCACCCCCAAAGGCGCTCAGGGCAACCGGGCCGCCGGGGTCGGCGTGCAGTTCAACGACGGCGACAACACTGCGCGCAGTCGAATCGAAACCCATCTGGCCGGAGCCCTCAAGTCCGACCGTCCCACTCATACGATGTAAGTTGCAGCCCTTTTTATGCTCGTAGATTCCCATTGTCACCTTGATCGTCTCGACCTCGCCGCCCACGACGGCTCTCTGGATGCTGCGCTCGATGCAGCCCGTCAGCGCGGGGTAGGGCATTTTCTGTGCATCGGCGTCAGCGTCGACAACGCCGCCGAGGTCAAAGCCCTGGCCGAACGTTATGACGACGTCGATTGCTCGGTCGGCGTG
This sequence comes from Pseudomonas sp. OV226, assembly GCF_003148705.1. NCBI lineage: Bacteria > Pseudomonadati > Pseudomonadota > Gammaproteobacteria > Pseudomonadales > Pseudomonadaceae > Pseudomonas > Pseudomonas sp. OV226. The sequence goes on from NZ_QGGS01000002.1 coordinate 518,319, forward strand.
CATCCGCTGGATGTGCAACCGGGCGCAGCGCCGGCGCTGGATTGGTTGTTGCGCGAACTCAATCACCCGCGCGTCGTCGCGATCGGTGAAACCGGTCTGGATTATCACTACGAACCGGAAGCGGCCGAGTTACAGCAGGAGTCGTTTCGCCTGCACCTGCAAGCGGCCCAACAGACTGGCAAGCCGGTCATCATCCACACCCGGGGCGCTCGCGCCGATACCTTGAACCTGTTACGTGAAGCGGCGTTGCCTCAGGCTGGCGTGTTGCATTGCTTTACCGAGGATTGGGACATGGCCAAGGCGGCTCTGGATATGGGCTATTACATTTCCCTGTCCGGTATTGTCACTTTCCGCAATGCCGATGCGCTGCGCGATGTGGCCAGCAAGGTGCCTGCCGACCGGTTGCTGGTGGAAACCGATTCGCCGTACCTCGCGCCGATCCCGTATCGCGGCAAGCCGAACCTGCCGCAGTACGTGCGTGAAGTCGCGGAGTTTCTGGCAATGTTGCGAGGCGAGCCTTACGAGCGATTTGCCGAGCAGACCACGGCGAACTTCAAGCGGCTGTTCCCGCTGGCGCATGTGAAAGGTTAAATCGCAGGCAAAAAAAACCCGGGTTCTGGGGGGTGAATCCGGGTTAAGACCATTAGGAGTAAAACAATGGCACGCGGTCCGTTGGTACCAATATCGGCGCAACACTTGGGGGAGATGTCCCGCCGACATTTCAAGTATTGATCACTATTGCGCCTCGTCCAGTTTCCCGGCCAAGGTTTTTAAACAATTTTGGAATACGCCCGCTTCGGAAGCGTTCTCATCCACTGGCGACTCTGCGGGAAATCATCAAGAAACACAGATATGGTCGGATGATCCGTGCATTTTTGCGTAAGTTAGGCATAATACGCGGCTTCGAATTTTGACCCCAACAGACCTTTTCTTATGCATAAAGAACCTCGTAAGGTCCGTGAGTTTCGTCGCCGCGAGCAAGAAATTCTCGATACCGCGCTCAAGCTGTTCCTCGATCAAGGTGAAGACAGTGTCACCGTCGAGATGATTGCTGATGCCGTCGGTATCGGCAAAGGCACGATCTACAAGCACTTCAAGTCCAAGGCCGAGATTTATCTGCGCCTGATGCTCGATTACGAGCGTGATTTGAACGAGCTGTTGCATTCGGCCGATGTCGACAAGGACAAAGAAGCGCTGTCCCGGGCTTACTTCGAATTCCGCATGCGCGACCCGCAACGCTATCGGTTGTTCGACCGGCTGGAAGAGAAGGTGGTCAAGGGCAATCAAGTGCCGGAGATGGTCGAGGAACTGCACAAGATCCGCGCCTCTAACTTCGAGCGCCTGACCCTGCTGATCAAAGGCCGGATCAGCGAAGGCAAGCTCGAAGACGTGCCGCCTTACTTTCACTACTGCGCTTCCTGGGCGTTGGTGCATGGCGCCGTGGCGCTGTATCACTCGCCGTTCTGGAGCAATGTGCTGGAAGATCAGGAAGGTTTCTTCCAGTTCCTGATGGACATCGGCGTGCGTATGGGCAACAAGCGCAAGCGCGATACCGACACCCCGAGCAGTTGAACCATTCAGCCGCCTGATTGCGCCATGATTTAGCTATATGGCGCAGTACCGCAGGAATATACTCAGGCATGGGACTTGCTAAAACTTGATTTGTGAGTCAAGTTTTAAGCGTTCTATTACTTTCGCCGGAGTGATCCATGATCGTTGACCGTCAAGGCAGGCGTTTTCGCAATTTGCGGATCAGTCTGACCTCCGCCTGCAACTACGCTTGTACCTACTGCGTGCCTAACGGCAAGCGGCTGGTGGCTGCGCAGGATGAGTTGTCGGCCGAGGCCATGGCACGCGGCGTAGCTTATCTGATCGAAGCAGCGGGCATCGAACGCTTGCGCATCACCGGCGGCGAGCCGCTGGTCAGCCCCAAACTCGAAGCCTTCATGACGGCCGTCGGCAAGATGGGCCTGGAAGACATCAGCCTGACCACCAATGGTCAGCTCCTGGCGAAAAAGCTGCCGTTGCTGGTGGATGCCGGCATTCGTCGTATCAACGTTTCCCTCGACACCCTGGACGCTGGCGCCTTTCGCAGCATCGCCCGTGGCGGCGATCTGGCGACCGTGCTCGATGGCATGGATCAAGCCAAGGCCGCTGGCCTGAAAATCAAGGTCAATATGGTGCCGCTGCGTGGCCAGAATCTTGATCAGGTGATGCCGCTGCTCGATTACTGCCTGGAGCGCGGCTATGAATTGCGTTTCATCGAGCTGATGCGCATGGGCCATCTGGCGACCGACTCCAATGCGTTCCTGCAGCAGTTCGTCAGCCTTCAGCAGTTGCTGAGCCTGATCGGCGAGCGTTATGAGTATCTGCAAGCCGATGCGCCGGTCGATGCCACGGCGGTGCGTTACGAGATTTCCGGCCTGGGCCATTTCGGCGTCATCGCCAACGAGAGTGTGCCGTTCTGCCGCACCTGCTCACGCTTGCGTCTTTCGTCCACGGGCTGGCTGCATGGCTGCCTGTCGTCGAGCAATCGCCATTATGTCGGCGACTTGCTGGACAAACCGCGTCATCAAGCGCTGCCCGCCTTGCAGCGCCTGCTGGTGAAAGCCTTGGGCGACAAGCAGGAAGTGGCGTTCTCCGGTGGTGCAACCATCATGAAGATCATCGGCGGCTGAGCAGGCTCCCCTGTAGCAGCTGCCGAAGGCTGCGTCCGGCTGCGAAGCAGCCGTAAATCCTGTAATCAAAATATATCTGGAGCACCGTATCGCCTGATCTTGCGACCGCTGCGCAGTCGAACGCAGGCTTCGCCAGCTGCTACAGGGGCGTGCTTCTCCCGAGCTGGCGCGGAAGCTGCATCCCATGGCCATTCGCCGGTTTTCCGTCACCGGCCTCTGGAGGGTAGGATGCGTAGCCTGGTTTTGCTGCTGGCCGTTTTGGCGCTTGGTGGCTGCATGAAAGTCAGCGACATGGCTGAAGAGACTCACTACCAGATGAGTGACGTGGGACTGCTGGATCACAGCGACAGCCGTCGGGTGAACAATCTGCGCATTCAGCCGGACTCGTTCATTTACATCGCCCAAGGTCCTTTCGCGCCACCAGGTATCGTTTATCCGCGACCAAACGCGGTGGCTGAAGAAGCTTTCAACGGCTTTATCGAATACTTCCCGATGGTGCGCCGCGCCCAAACTCCCGAAGGCCTCGACCAGGCTATGGCGGACGCCCGTGCCGCCGGTGCGCATTACTTGCTTTACACCCGGTTCGCCAAGGCGGACGACCGTATTGGCAACACCGATGAGTGGATCGATCAGGAGTATGTGGACCGTCTCGGCATCGACAGCGGCGTGATTCAGATCATGTTGATCGAGACCAGCACCCAGTATTTGATTGATACTGCACGCATCAAGAGTCGTGGCGGTTTACTGACGTTCCACGACAACAAGCCAGAAGACCTGATTGGCCCACCGCTAGAGCAATATGCGCGCAGCCTGATCGGGATCAGTAACCAGTAATCCAGGGAGAACGCCATGAGTGGCCCGCAAAAAGCCAACGACTTGTTGGGGCAAATCCCCAAAACCAAAGGCTTGCCGCCGGTCCATCTGTGGAACCCCGATTTCTGTGGCGACATCGACATGCGCATCGCCCGCGATGGCACCTGGTATTACCTGGGCACGCCAATCGGGCGCAAGCCGATGGTCAAACTGTTCTCCACCATCATTCGCCGCGATGGCGACGACTATTTCCTGATCACACCGGTCGAGAAGGTCGGGATCAAGGTCGATGATGCACCGTTTGTGGCAGTTGCCGTTGATGTGGAAGGCGAGGGCGAGGCTCAGATCCTGAACTTCACCACCAACGTCGACGAAACTGCGCAGGCGGGTGCCGAACATCCGATCCGCGTGGTGATCGACCCGGTCACGCAAGAGCCTGCGCCTTACGTTCATGTGCGTACTAACCTCGAAGCCTTGATTCACCGCAATGTGTTCTACCAATTGGTGGAGCTGGCAGTGAACCGTGAGATCGACGGGCAGCGCTGGTTGGGTGTGTGGAGTGGCGGGGAGTTCTTTCCCATCGGCCTGGAGCCTTGACGCTCCCAGTGTTCATCCAAAAATCAAATTGACACCTAATCGTATGATGATTAGCGTGGGGCTCCATCGCGCCCGGTTCTGAGGTATCCATGTCCAGCAGTTTTCATGCGTCGACCGTCGATTGGCTCGGTTGCTGGATTGCCGCAGGCCAGGTGAAGCCCGGCGAAACCCTCAAGGTAGAAGCCGATCTGGGCGAGCAATTAGGTGTCAGCCGCACGGTCATCCGCGAAGCCATCAAAACCCTGGTCGCCAAAGGCCTGCTCGAAGTCGGGCCGAAGGTCGGCACGCGAGTGTTGCCGGTGCGTCGCTGGAATCTCTTCGATCCGCAAGTCGTCGGCTGGCTGTCACGCAGCGGTTTGCCGGAAAACTTCGTCGACGACTTGCTCGACCTGCGCCGCACCATCGAACCCATGGCCGTACGCTGGGCCTGCGAGCGGGCCACTGTCGAACAGGTGCAAGCCGTGCTGTTGGCCTATAACGCGCTGGCGCGGGCGGTGGACAGCGGCGTCGATTACAACCGCGCCGACCGGATATTCCACGAGTGCATCCTCGCCGCCAGCCACAATCAATTCATCGAGCAAATGGTCCCGGCCCTCGGCGCGCTGCTGGCGGTATCCTTCGAGGTTTCCGCCGCTGATCCGGATGAGCTGCGTCGTACGTTGCCGATTCACAAAGACATGGCCGATGCCATCGCCGCCCGCGATGCTGCGCGCGGGGTGTGGGCCTGCATGACCCTGATCGACAACGCGGAGCTGGCGATCAAGCGTTACTACCCGCAAGTCATGGCCGACAAAAAGGTCAGCTGATCACATAAAAGCAATAAGAATGGAGGTTTCATGGCGTTGAATGCGGTTACCCAGCACCGTGCACGGCTTGGCGAAGGCCCGTTCTGGGACGTGCGCACGCAAGCCTTGTACTGGGTCGACATCGCCGGCAAACAGGCGTTGCGGCTGATCGGTGCCAACGTACAGATCTGGGAAATGCCGGAACACATCTCCGCGTTCATCCCCTGTGAAAGCGGTGATGCGTTAGTCGCGTTGAGCAGTGGCGTCTATCGGCTGGACCTCGACTCCCCAGGCCTTGAGCCGCGCCTGACCTTGTTCTGCGTCGCCGACCCGCAACCCGGCAATCGCCCCAACGAAGCCCGTTGCGATGCGCAGGGTCGGCTCTGGCTCGGCACCATGCAAAACAACATCGGTGAAAACGGCGAAGACTTGCCCGTCACGCGTCGCTCCGGCGGTCTGTTTCGCATCGACCGCGATGCCCGGGTCACGCCGCTGCTGCGGGGGTTGGGGATTCCCAACACGCTGCTGTGGAGCGAAGACGCCACGACGCTGTACTTCGCCGACAGCCTCGACGCCACGTTGTACCGGTATTTCATCCATGCCGACGGCAACCTGGACACCGCTTATGTCTGGTTCGGTCCCGACAAACGGGGCGTTCCCGACGGCTCGGCCATGGATGCCGAAGGCTATGTGTGGAACGCCCGCTGGGACGGCAATTGCCTGATCCGACTGACGCCGGACGGCCATATTGATCGAGTCATCGAACTGCCGGTCAGCCGGCCCACCAGTTGCGTGTTTGGCGGCGAAGACTTGAAAACCCTGTACATCACCAGCGCTGCGAGCCCGCTCAACCACCCGCTGGACGGCGCGATGTTGTCCATTCGAGTGGACGTGGCTGGAAAGCCTTGTACGCGCTTCGCTGGATAAATCCCAAAATATGGGATGCAAAATTATATATTGAGATTTTTTATCGGGCAGGTTTATAGTCGGCCATCAGTTACACGCACTCACACTTAAAAAAACAAAACAGGTGAAGTGATGCAGCGATTTTCCATACAGCCTTTTGACCGGACATCGACAGATGCCCGGTTTTTTTCGTGCCCGAAAAAGGAGTCTTGATTCATGGCTGAACCCCTTTCCTTGCCGCCGGTGCCTGAGCCGCCCAAAGGCGAGCGTCTTAAAAACAAAGTGGTCCTGCTGACCGGTGCCGCCCAGGGTATTGGCGAGGCCATCGTCGCGACGTTCGCATCGCAGCAGGCCAAGCTGATCATCAGCGACATCCAGGCCGAAAAAGTCGAGAAAGTCGCGGCGCATTGGCGTGAGCAGGGCGCCGATGTGGTGGCGATCAAGGCCGACGTGTCGAGCCAGCAAGACCTGCACGCCATGGCCAGGCTGGCGATCGACCTTCACGGGCGAATCGACGTGTTGGTCAACTGCGCCGGGGTCAACGTGTTCCGCGATCCACTGCAAATGACTGAAGAAGATTGGCGCCGCTGCTTCGCCATCGACCTCGACGGCGCCTGGTACGGTTGCAAGGCTGTGCTGCCGCAAATGATCGAGCAAGGCATCGGCAGCATCATCAACATTGCCTCGACCCATTCCACCCACATCATTCCGGGCTGCTTCCCGTACCCGGTGGCCAAGCACGGCTTGCTCGGCCTGACACGCGCACTCGGCATCGAATACGCGCCCAAGGGCATTCGCGTCAACGCCATCGCGCCGGGCTATATCGAAACCCAACTGAACGTTGATTACTGGAACGGTTTTGCCGATCCACATGCCGAGCGTCAGCGCGCCTTTGATTTGCATCCACCACGCCGCATCGGTCAGCCGATTGAAGTGGCCATGACCGCTGTTTTCCTGGCCAGTGATGAAGCGCCGTTCATCAATGCGTCGTGCATCACCATCGATGGTGGTCGCTCGGTGATGTACCACGACTGAACAAAACGGCTTTCAGGCGCGGAATTACGCCTGAAAGCCAATCATCATACGATATGACTATTAGCTTCACCGTTTGCACCGGCTTTCAAATAACGCTCAAAAAAAATAACAAGGAGTCTGCTTATGAATCGTCGTCGTGGGATCCGTTCCCTGTGCTGTGCCGCTTTGGCGGTTACTGCGGTCAGCCTGAGCAGTACGCTGCTGGCGGCCGAGGAAGTGAAAATCGGTTTTCTGGTCAAACAAGCGGAAGAGCCGTGGTTCCAGACGGAATGGGCGTTCGCTGAAAAAGCCGGCAAAGAGAAGGGCTTTACCCTGATCAAAATCGCCGTGCCGGACGGCGAGAAAACCCTCTCCGCCATCGACAGCCTGGCCGCCAACGGTGCCAAGGGCTTCGTGATTTGCCCGCCCGACGTGTCCCTCGGCCCTGCGATCATGGCCAAGGCCAAGCTCAACGGCTTGAAAGTGATCGCCGTCGATGACCGCTTTGTCGATGCTGGCGGCAAGTTCATGGAGGACGTTCCGTACCTCGGCATGGCCGCCTTTGAAGTCGGTCAGAAACAAGGCCACGCCATGGCCACCGAAGCGAAAAAACGCGGCTGGGACTGGAAAGACACCTATGCGGTGATCAACACCTACAACGAACTCGACACCGGCAAGAAACGCACCGACGGTTCGGTCAAGGCGCTGGAAGACGCCGGCATGCCCAAGGACCACATCCTGTTCTCGGCGCTGAAAACCCTCGACGTACCGGGCAGCATGGACGCCACCAACTCGGCACTGGTGAAACTGCCGGGCGCGGCGAAAAACCTGATCATCGGCGGCATGAACGACAACACCGTGCTCGGCGGCGTGCGCGCCACCGAAAGCGCCGGTTTTGCCGCGGCCAACGTCATCGGAATCGGCATCAACGGCACCGACGCCATCGGTGAACTGAAGAAACCTGACAGCGGTTTCTTCGGCTCGATGCTGCCCAGCCCCCACATCGAGGGCTACAACACCGCCAGCATGATGTACGAGTGGGTCACCACCGGCACCGAACCGGCAAAGTACACCGCCATGGACGACGTGACACTGATCACGCGCGACAACTTCAAGCAGGAACTGGAAAAGATCGGCCTCTGGAATTAACGGCTGGTTGAGTTCAACGGCGGCCCTGGCGACGGGGCTGCCTGACCTGTGTGAAGAGGTGGTTTTATGCACGCGCAACTACAGACACACGAACACAGCGTTGGCGGCAGCCTGCGTTTCAACGGGATCGGCAAGACCTTTCCCGGCGTGAAGGCGCTGGATGGCATCAGCTTCGTCGCGCATCCGGGGCAGGTTCACGCCTTGATGGGCGAAAACGGTGCCGGCAAATCCACGCTGCTGAAAATACTCGGCGGCGCCTACTCTCCAAGCAGTGGCGCCCTGCAGATCGGCGAGCAGACGATGGTCTTCAAGTCCACCGCCGACAGCATCGCCAGCCGCGTCGCGGTGATCCATCAGGAGCTGCACCTGGTGCCCGAAATGACCGTCGCGGAAAACCTGTTCCTGGGGCATCTGCCTGCCAGTTTCGGCTTGATCAATCGCGGCGCCTTGCGCCAACAGGCGCTGGCCTGCCTCAAAGGCCTGGCCGATGAAATTGATCCGCAAGAGAAGGTCGGGCGCCTGTCCCTTGGTCAGCGCCAATTGGTGGAAATCGCCAAGGCACTGTCCCGCGGCGCTCATGTGATCGCGTTCGACGAGCCCACCAGCAGCCTGTCGGCGCGAGAAATCGACCGTTTGATGGCGATCATCGGGCGCCTGCGCGATGAAGGCAAAGTGGTGCTCTACGTCTCCCATCGCATGGAAGAAGTGTTCCGCATCTGCAACGCCGTGACGGTGTTCAAGGATGGCCGTTACGTACGCACGTTCGAAGACATGCGCGAGCTGACCCACGATCAATTGGTCACGTGCATGGTCGGTCGCGATATTCAGGACATCTACGATTACCGACCCCGGAAACGGGGTGCAGTGGCGCTTAAAGTCGAAGGACTGCTGGGGCCAGGCTTGCGTGAACCGGTCAGTTTCGAGGCGCACAAAGGCGAGATCCTGGGGTTGTTCGGCCTGGTCGGCGCGGGGCGCACAGAGTTGTTCCGCTTGCTCAGCGGACTGGAGCGCAACACCGCCGGGCGCCTGGAATTACGGGGCCATGAATTGAAACTGCGTTCACCCCGCGATGCCATCGCGGCCGGTGTGCTGCTGTGCCCTGAGGACCGTAAGAAGGAGGGGATCCTGCCGCTCGCCAGTGTCGCCGAGAACATCAACATCAGCGCTCGCGGTGCGCACTCCACCTTCGGCTGCCTGTTGCGCGGCTTGTGGGAAAAGGGCAATGCCGACAAACAGATCAAGGCGCTGAAGGTGAAGACGCCGAGCGCCCAGCAAAAAATCATGTACCTGTCCGGCGGCAATCAGCAGAAGGCCATTCTGGGTCGCTGGCTATCGATGCCGATGAAAGTCCTGCTGCTGGATGAACCGACTCGCGGTATCGACATTGGTGCTAAAGCCGAAATTTACCAGATCGTCCATAACCTGGCCGAAAGCGGCATCGCGGTGATTGTGGTGTCCAGCGACCTGATGGAAGTGATGGGCATTTCCGACCGTATTCTGGTGCTCTGCGAAGGCGCGATGCGCGGCGAGGTGTCTCGCGCCGAGGCCAACGAATCCAATCTGCTGCAACTGGCTTTGCCGCGCCAACGCGCTGACGGCGTGGCGAACTGAGAGGTGACTATGATGACAACCCAAAACAACACTTTGCCGACCCAGCGCAAACCGCTCGACCTGCGGCGCTTTCTCGATGACTGGGTGATGCTGCTGGCGGCGGTCGGGATTTTCGTGCTGTGCACGTTGCTGATCGACAACTTCCTCTCGCCGCTGAACATGCGCGGCCTGGGCCTGGCGATTTCGACCACCGGGATTGCCGCGTGCACGATGTTGTATTGCCTGGCGTCCGGGCACTTCGACTTGTCGGTGGGCTCGGTGATTGCCTGCGCCGGCGTGGTGGCGGCAGTGGTGATGCGCGACACCAACAGCGTATTTCTCGGTGTGGTGGCGGCGCTGTTCATGGGGCTGATTGTCGGGCTGATCAACGGGATCGTGATCGCCAAGTTGCGGGTCAACGCGTTGATCACCACGCTGGCAACCATGCAAATCGTTCGCGGTCTGGCGTACATCTTCGCCAACGGTAAAGCGGTCGGCGTTTCGCAAGAGCAGTTCTTCGTCTTCGGTAACGGCCAGTTGTTTGGCGTGCCGGTGCCTATCTTGATCACCATTGTCTGCTTTTTGTTTTTCGGCTGGCTGTTGAACTACACCACCTATGGGCGCAACACCATGGCCATCGGCGGTAACCAGGAAGCGGCGTTGCTGGCAGGGGTCAACGTTGATCGGACCAAGATCATTATCTTTGCCGTGCACGGCGTGATCGGGGCGTTGGCCGGGGTGATTCTGGCTTCGCGCATGACCTCCGGTCAGCCGATGATTGGCCAGGGTTTTGAGCTGACGGTGATTTCGGCCTGTGTGTTGGGCGGGGTGTCGCTCAGTGGCGGGATCGGCATGATCCGGCACGTGATTGCCGGGGTGCTGATTCTGGCGATCATTGAGAATGCGATGAACCTGAAGAACATCGACACGTTTTACCAGTACGTGATTCGCGGTTCGATTTTGCTGTTGGCCGTTGTCATCGACCGCCTCAAGCAACGCTGAGATTCTTGCTGACTGATCGTTCCCACGCTCTGCGTGGGAACGCAGCCAGGGACGCTCCGCGTCCCAAGAGCGGACGCAGAGCGTCCGTTGAGGCATTCCCACGCGGAGCGTAGGAACGATCAGGTGCGGCGCCTCCCGTCACTTCCCTGAAATATCCCTTGCCCGCCGTCGCCCGTTTCGGTTATCACTTTGTACATGATTAGACAGGTACGATTTGACAAGAAACAACGGGTGGTCGACGAACTCATCCGGCGCATCGAAAGCGGCCTCATGGAGGACGGCTTTCTGCTGCCGGGCGAGCATCAGTTGGCTCAAGAATTCAAAGTCAGCCGAGGTACGCTGCGTGAAGCCCTGGCCGAGTTGAAACGGCGCAACTACATCGCGACGCAAAGCGGGGTCGGTTCCATCGTCACCTTCGACGGTGTGGTGCTCGATCAGCGCAGTGGCTGGGCGCAGGCACTGGCCGACAGCGGCGCGCTGATCAACACCGAAGTGCTGCGGCTGGAGGCGGTCACCCGTCCCGATCTGCTGCCACGCTTTGGCACCGACCAGTTCATCACCCTCGACCGTCGTCGCCGCTCCAACGACGGCACGCTGGTTTCCCTTGAACGCTCATTGATGCCCGCCACCGGAGGCCTGGAAAGCCTGCCGCGCGTTGGCCTGATCGACAACTCCCTGACCATCACTCTGGCCGCTTACGGCTACATCGGCGAGCGCGGCGATCAATGGATCGGCGCAGAACCCTTGAATGCGGAAGACGCCGAGCTGCTGGGCCGTCCGGTCGGCACGGTGTTCCTCAAAGCGTTGCGCACTACCTACGACCGGCAAAACCGCTTCATGGAACAGGTCGAAAGCCTGCTCGACCCCGTGCATTTTCGCCTGCACCTGCAATTTGGAACTTCTTCATGACCGCGCTCAATCGTGCCCTGGGCGCGTTCTACGGACTGGCCTTGGGCGACGCGCTGGGCATGCCGACCCAATCGCTGAGCCGTACCGAGATCAAGGCCCGCTTCGGCGAAATCACCGATTTGCAGGATGCCGGCCCCGATCAACCCATCGCCGCCAACATGCCCAAAGGCTCGATCACCGACGACACAGAACAGGCGATGCTGGTCGGGCAGTTGCTGGTTGAAGGCAAGGGCAGGATTGATCCGTCGATGCTTGCGCAACGCCTGATCGAGTGGGAAGCCGAGATGCAGGCCAAGGGCTCGCAAGACTTGCTCGGGCCTTCGACCAAGCGGGCGATCGAGATGATCCTGGCGGGTCATTCGCCTGAAGAGGCGGGGCGCTATGGCACCACCAATGGCGCCGCGATGCGTATTACGCCCATCGGGATTGCGGCGGATGTCGCCGACCCTGAGCGCTTTATCGACGCCGTGGTGCAGGCCTGTCAGGTCACCCACAACACCACGCTGGGCATCTCCAGCGCAGCGGCGGTGGCGGCGGTGGTTTCGGCCGGGATCAATGGCATGGACCTGGGCGAGGCATTGAACCTCGGTCAGCAAATCGCTCAAAAAGCCGAAGGTCATGGCCACTGGGTGGCGGGCGGGCGGATGGCTTCGCGCATCAGTTGGGCGCGCAGCATCAGTGTCGACAGTGACAAGGCGTTGCTGGCGGATCTGCTGTATGACGTGATCGGTACTTCGGTGGCCTCGCAGGAGTCGGTGGTGGTGTCGTTTGCCCTGGCTCAGCAAGTGGCCATCGGCGAGATGAGCGCCTTCGAAGCCGTGTGCATGGCCGCCGGTTTAGGCGGCGATACCGACACCATCGCGGCGATTCTCGGCGCCATGCTCGGGGCCTGCCTGGGCCTTGAGAGTTGGCCAGCGGCAATGATCGATACGGTCAAAGCGGTCAACGATCTGGAGCTGGAACCGTTGGTGCAGGGGCTGTTGGCCTTGCGCTGACCGCGCTGACGCCTTCGCGGGCAAGCCCGCTCCCACAAGTACGATGCATCCCCTGTGGGAGCGGGCTTGCCCGCGATGGGCGCGCCACCTATTTGAATTTTCCACCGCAACTTCCGTCATTGCCCACAACCACAAAAATGGCAACAGGAGCATTTTCATGAGTTCATCAACCGCCGGGCAAAGTGCCGGGCAACTGGAAACACGCGGCATCGAACCGGTGCCGGAAGCGGAGTGCAACGGTCATCCGCTGCAACTGTTCTGGGTCTGGTTCGCCGCGAACATTTCCATCCTCGGCCTGCCGCTGGGTGCCACGCTGGTGGCGTTTCGGGGGCTGGCGATCTGGCAGGCGATCATCGTCGCGATCCTTGGCGCCGCCGGTTCCTTCGCCGTCGTCGGGATCATCTCCATCGCCGGCCGTCGTGGTCGCGCACCGAGCCTGACCTTGTCGCGCGCGATCTTCGGTGTGCGCGGCAACATCGGTCCGACCCTGGTCTCGCTGATGTCGCGTCTGGGTTGGGAAACCGTCAACACCACCACCGCCGCGTTCGTGCTGTTGTCGCTCTGCTCGATCCTGTTCGGCTCGCCGGTAGAAGCCAAAAGCGCGCCGGTCCTGACGTTGGTGTTTATCGCGATTTTCGTGCTGCTGACGTTGTCGGTGTCCGGCCTCGGCCACGCGACGTTGCTGGTGATCCAGAAGTGGGCGACTTACGTGTTCGGCGCGTTGAACATTCTGGTCGGCGGTTTCCTCTGCGCCACCATCGACTGGAGTGCGGTGTTCAACGCCACGCCCGCGCCGTTGAGCGCGATGATCATCGGCGTCGGCACCATGGCCGCCGGCACCGGGATCGGTTGGGCCAACGCCGGTGCCGACATGTCGCGCTACCAGCATCGCAGCGTCAAAGCCGTGCGCCTCGTGGCCTCGGCAGCGTTCGGCGCGGGGATTCCGCTGGTGTTGCTGATCACCCTCGGCGGCCTGCTGTCGGTGGGTAACAACGACCTGGCCTCGGCCACCGACCCGATCGTCGCGATCCGCGACATGCTGCCGACCTGGATGGCGGTGCCGTACCTGATCACGGCGTTCGGCGGGTTACTGCTGTCGAACAACCTGTCGGTGTACTCCGCCGGGCTGACCACGTTGACCCTCGGTCTGAAGGTCAAGCGCGTGCACGCCGTGGTGGTCGATATCGTCGCGATCTTCGCCGGTTCGATCTACTTCATGCTGATTGCAGACAGCTTCTACGGCCCGTTCATTACCTTCATTTCCTTGCTGGCGGTACCGATCACCGCGTGGGTCGGGATCTTCGTCGTCGACCTGATTCACCGTCACTACTACAGCCCCAAAGATCTGCTCGACGTCAGCCCGAGCAGCGCTTACTGGTACAGCGGCGGTATCGAATGGCGCGCGTTCGGGGCGTGGGCGGTGGCGATCGTGCTGGGCTTCAGTTTCACCACCATCGGCACCACCGAACAAACTGTGTGGTTCCGCGGCTTCCTGTCCGATTCGTGGCTGGGTCATAACGGCCTGGGCTGGATCGTAACCTTCCTGGTGGCCGGCGGGATCTACTGGGTACTCGGCGGCGCAAAAGATCGCCGCGCCGCCATGACCGAGAATGCTCATGCCTAGATTGCTACACACCGGCTAGGTCATCATCGACCTGGTCATGGCCGTGGATAAACTGCCGCAGGCGGGCGGCGATGTATTGGCCCAGTCTGCCAGTTTCGAAGCCGGCGGTGGCTTCAATGTGATGGCTGCCGCGCAGCGTAATGGCCTGGCCGTGGTTTACCTCGGACGTCACGGCACTGGTCGTTTCGGCGACCTGGCGCGTGAGGCGATGAGCGCTGAAGGCATCCGGATCGGCATCGCCCACCGCGCTGAACGGGACACGGGATTGTGCGTAGCGGTGACGGAAGCGTCGGCCGAGCGCAGTTTCATTTCCTACATCGGTGCCGAAGGCGAGTTGACTGCTGGCGACCTGGCAAGTGTGCCGGCGCAGGCGGGCGACTTTGTCTACGTCAGTGGATACAGCCTGCTGCAGGTTGGCAAGGCTCAGGCGCTGGTGGATTGGGTGTTGGAACTGCCGAAAGAGATCACGGTGATGTTCGATCCGGGCCCGCTGGTGGATTCGCCGGATAAGCCATTGATGCAAGCCTTGCTGGCGCGCATCGATATCTGGACCAGCAACAGTGTCGAAGCCCTGCGCTTTACCGGCGCACCGGACATCGCCTTGGCGCTGGATCGCTTGGTCGATCATCTGCCGGCCGAGGTGCTGATGGTGGTTCGCGATGGCCCGCAAGGGTGCTGGATCAGCCAGCGTGGCGATCGTCAGCATGTGCCGGGTTTCAAGGTGGCGGCAGTAGACAGCAACGGCGCCGGTGATGCACATGCCGGGGTGTTTGTTGCCGGATTGGCGCAAGGCTTGTCGGCGCTGGAGGCGGCACGCCGGGCGAATGCGGCCGCGGCGTTGGCGGTGACACGGTGGGGGCCGGCGACTTCGCCGATGGCGGATGAAGTGGATGCGTTGATTCGCGAGACGTTTGGCGTCTGATTTATCGCCTTCGCGGGCAAGCCCGCTCCCACAATGAACGTCGTCGAACACAATTCTTGTGTTCACAACCGAACCTGTGGGAGCGGGCTTGCCCGCGAAGGGGCCAGTGGATTCAACCGCTATTCTGACCTTACCCAGCATTGCGCAACGCCTCGATCAGGGTATGTCTTTGCTTCCACGAGGCATGGGATTTCTCCTGGCTTCAGGGATGTTGATCGTTATGGGCTGAGGCCACCTTTTTTACCCGAACTATCACTCGAACCGAGACCGCCTTCGCTGGGTGTCTTGGTGTCCGGTAAATTCAACCCGCCCTGGCGGCCGGCATCATTGCCCTGAGTCCTCGGGTCCGTCCCGGTGGAGGGCGGCAGGCTGCTGTCGAGGTCTGTGCCGTTGGTGTCCATGCCGGGGGCGCTCTGGATGGCGGGTGCCTTCGGGCTCTCGATCGGGTTGGTCGGACCGGTGCTCGGGCCCAGCGTTCCGGCCAGGGATGCGCAAGACAACAGGGCGGTAAAGGAGAGGGCGGTCAACCTGGACAGGATCATGGCATCGTCTCCGTTTAATAGAGTCCTTACCTGATGTTGGTCCGCCCCAATCTGGATTGGTGCCTCATGAACGACGAATGGTCTAGGCCTGCTGCACGACTTTAGGTGCTGCCACCCGACGCCAGATCAACCGGCCCACGGTGATCGACCAATTGACGAAGGCCACGGCCAGCACAGTCATCAGCAGCGCCGGCATGCCGTGCTCGACGATGATTTTCCCCGCCAGCAGCGGAAAGCCAAACACGCCGATGAAGTAGCAGAGGCTGAACAGCAACAAGGCTTGCGACGTGGTGCCATGCGGCGCTTCGTTGGCCGCCAGGCCATTGATCACCGAATAAGTCAGCCCGTATCCGACCCCAAGCATCACGGCCGCCAGCACATAGCTGAACCCGCTGTCGACGACGAAACCAAACATCACTATCGACCCCATCATCAGGCCGGACAACAGGCAGGAGGCCCGCAACGGATCGCGCTTGACCACGATCCCGGCAATCAGCATCCGGCTGCTGATCGCCGCGCCCATGAAGCCGAAAAAAAACAGCGAGTAGTCCAGCGAACGCGATGCGGCGTAACTGGTCTGGAAGCTCGACAGCCCGCCGAACACGCACCCGCCGAGGCCGACCATGATGATCGGGAACACCGCTTTGGACGACAGCACCTGCGCCGTCGCCCGCCAGGAAATCCTGGCGGCCGAAGTGGACGGCGCGGGCGATTTTTTCAGCTGTGCATCCAGTCGCCAGAACAGCAAAACACCGATCAGGCTGGCCAGCGCAGCAAGGTAAAACGCTGCCGTCACCGGATAGCCGAGCGCGCTGGCCGCCCGGCCGAGCAACGGCCCGCTGCCGATCCCGGTCATCATGCTGCCCGACAGCAGCGCAAAGTATTTCGCGCGTTGGGCCGGCGTCACCAGACTGGCGACAATGATCGGTCCGAGGGTATAGAACACGCCCCAACCCAGTCCCAGCAGAAGTCCGAAAAACAACAGCAGATTGCCGAAGCCAGGCGTCAAGGCGAAACCAAGGCTGGCCGCTGCCAGCAACACGCCAAACACGGCAATCGAACGCGCAGCGCCGAGCGCATCGGACAAGTGCCCGGAGACAATCACCGCAGCGAAGGTACTGAGCATGGCGGCCGAAATCACACTGCCGGCATCGTGTTCATTGCCGCCGCGTGAGCCGATCAGCAACGACAGCAAAAAGGTCGAGCCATAGGACAGCGACAGCAAATAGCTGGCGAGGCAAAACAAGCCGAACAACCGGCCGGAGACTGGGGGTGTTGCGCTGGACATGAAACGGTTCCTTGACCCGATAGAAGTGAGCGTCCTCTATCTATCACGCATGGCGTCGATGTTAGGTCCCTGGTTACCGATTTCAGGGTTAGTGCTGGCCGGAGTATTGCCGTCAGCAGGCGCCGATCTCTTCCTTGAACTGCTCCATGAAACCCTTCAATCGTGCATGCCTGATCTGCGCCAGGCCTTGACCGGTCGGGGTCTGGAAACCGTCCGCCAGGTGCAGCAGCTTGGTCTGGAAATGGTCGAGGCAAAAACGCGTGTCGTCGTAGTCGCGGTGCTTCGCCTCCGGGTCGAACGGGTCATACAACGCGCTGCCCATGCGCCCGGCCACGTAGAACGTGCGCGCTACACCGAGCATGCCGAGGGAGTCGAGGCGATCGGCGTCCTGCATGATTTTCGCTTCGAGTGACGTGGGGGGAAGGTTGGCGCTGAAGCTGTGCGCTTCGATGGCGTGGGCAACTGCGCGGATTCGTTCGTTTGGCCAATGCAGGTCGGCCAACACGCCGCACGCCTTCTCGGCAGCCATTCGCGACGCCTGCGATCGCAATGGCGAGTTCTTCTCGATCGCCACGCAATCATGCAAAAGCACCGCTGCCAGCAGCACCTCAAGATCACCCCCTTCTTGCGCGTGAAGTGTGCGCACGGTGTGCCAGACCCGCTGCAAATGCGACAGATCGTGGGCGCCGTCCTCTGAGGGTTCCAGCGCATGGGGCAGCAATTGAGCGGCAAGGGTTTGCAGAGGGGAGAAAGCATGAATTGTCATAACAGTCCTTTGAAGTGAAAGTGTTGTAGCCGCTGGCGAAGCCTGCGTTCGGCTGCGCAGCAGTCGTGAGATCAGACAATGGGGTGTTACAGGAAAACCGCGTGCTCAGGTTTTACGACTGCTGCGCAGCCGAACGCAGGCTTCGCCAGCTGCTACACATGCTCTACAGATCAGCTTTGAATTTCCAGTGTGACGAGCGCCGCGAGGCGACTTAGTATGGCGTTTTTCAACCTTTGACGAAGGCACGTCCCCATGACGATCGAGATCCGCCCGGCGACCCCCAGCGATGCTCCGCAAATCCTCGGGTTCATCACTGAACTGGCCGACTACGAACGTGCCCGCCACGAAGTCATCGCCAGCGTCGCCGACATCGAGCGCAGCCTGTTCAGCGAAGGGGCCACCGCTCACGGCCTGATCTGCCTGCGCGACGGCCTGCCGATCGGCTTCGCGGTGTTCTTCTTCAGCTATTCCACGTGGCTTGGCAGCAACTGCCTGTACCTCGAAGACCTCTACATCACCCCCGAACAGCGCGGCGGCGGCGCCGGCAAAACCTTGCTGCGCCACCTGGCGAAAATCGCCTGCGCCAATGATTGCGGACGGTTTGAGTGGAGCGTGCTGGACTGGAACAAACCGGCGATCGAGTTTTATAAATCGCTGGGTGCGCAGCCGCAGGAGGAGTGGGTTCGGTATCGGATGGATGGGAAGGTATTGCGCGAGTTTGCCGAGGGCCATTGATCGTCAGCCTTGTCGGTTAAAAGGTCGCAGCCATGAGCTGCGATTTTTTTTGCATGCATCCCAATATATGGGAGTGATATTTATATATTGAGATTATCCCGCTTCCGGGTTTATAGTCCCGCTCACTCACTGCCAATAAACAAAACAGGTGAAGCGATGCTGGCGCAATTGATCGCGCTCGATTGGGGGACAACCTCATTACGTGCTTACAAACTCGCCGACGGTGGCCAGGTGCTCGAACAGCGTGCGCTGTCGTCGGGGATCATGCAGTTGCCCAACACGCCGCGAGTGATTGCCGGTCAGGTGTGCGCTGACGGTTTTGAACTGGCTTTCGATGAGGCCTGCGGTGACTGGCTCGATGCGCAGCCGGATTTGCCGGTGATTGCCTGTGGCATGGTCGGCAGCGCCCAGGGTTGGCTTGAAGCGGCTTACCGCGATACACCGGCGAACGTCGCCACTCTCGGAACTTCCCTACAAACAGTACGCAGTCTTCGCGGTGTCGATGTGCACATCGTGCCGGGTGTGATTCAGCGGTCGCGATTGCCGAACGTGATGCGCGGCGAAGAAACCCAGGTGCTGGGTGTTCTGCAAACCCTGTCGAGCGAGGCGGGCAACGATCTGTTGATCGGCCTGCCGGGCAGTCATTCGAAATGGGTGGAAGTGGCCGATGGCTGCATCGTGCATTTCGATACCTTCATGACCGGCGAAATCTTCGCCGTGCTTAGCGAACACAGCATTCTGGGGCGCACCCAGCAGCAAGGCGCGTCCTTAGATGGCCAGGCTTTTGATCGTGGGGTGCAAGTGGCGTTGTCGGCGGACGGCGAGATCGGCCCGCTGTCGACGGTGTTCAGTGCCCGCAGCCTCGGACTGACCGGCGAACTGAGCGCCACGGCCCAGGCGGATTATTTGTCGGGCTTGTTGATCGGTCATGAGCTGGCGGCGCTGGCGACGGCCCAGCGGCGTCGACGCAACAGCGTGCACCTGCCTTCGATCGTCCTCATCGGTAATGCCCAACTCTGTGCCCGCTACAGCCGGGCCCTCGACGCCTGCGGATTTGCCCGGGTGACGCTGGCCGAACAAGCCACCGAACGCGGATTGTGGCAACTGGCACTCGCCGCCGGACTGATCACTTCCAACCCATCCCGTTAAACCTGACTGGAGGTCTGACATGCTCAAACACGCCTTGGCGCAAAACGGCCTGATCGCGATCCTGCGCGGCCTGCGCCCCGAAGAAGCGGCGGCCATCGGCGAAGTCCTGTACGCCGCCGGATTTCGCGTCATCGAAGTGCCGCTCAATTCCCCTGAACCGTACGAAAGCATCCGCATCCTGCGCAGTACCTTGCCCGCCGATTGCCTGATCGGCGCGGGAACGGTGCTGACACCGGAGCAGGTCGAGCTGGTGAAAGCCGCTGGCGGCCAAGTGATCGTCATGCCGCACAGCGATCCGAAAGTGCTGCGCGCAGCGAAAGCGGCGGGGTTGTTCCTGTCGCCGGGTGTGGCGACACCGACCGAAGCCTTCGCCGCACTGGCCGAAGGCGCCGACGTGTTGAAGATGTTCCCCGCCGAGCAGATGGGCCCGGCCGTCGTCAAAGCCTGGCTCGCGGTATTGCCGGCCGGGACCATTCTGGCGCCGGTTGGCGGGATCACGCCGGACAACATGCAGGTGTTTATCGACGCGGGTGTCAAAGGTTTCGGTCTCGGTTCTGGCTTGTTCAAACCGGGAATGACCCCAGAGGACGTGGCCGTCAATGCCAAGGCCTACGTGGCTGCCTGGAAAGCCCTTCGCTAAGACTGTTTGGCGCTGTGAGCGCTGCCTCTAATAAGAGAGACAAGAAAATGAAAATCACCAAACTGACCACCTTCATCGTTCCGCCGCGCTGGTGCTTCCTCAAGATCGAAACCGACGAGGGCGTGACCGGTTGGGGCGAGCCCGTGGTTGAAGGCCGTGCCCACACCGTGGCGGCTGCCGTTGAGGAGTTGTCCGACTACCTGATCGGCAAAGACCCACGCAACATCGAAGACATATGGACCGTGCTCTATCGCGGCGGCTTCTACCGGGGCGGCGCGATCCACATGAGCGCGCTGGCCGGTATCGATCAGGCGTTGTGGGACATCAAGGGCAAGGCCCTGGGCGTGTCGGTCAGCGATCTGCTCGGTGGCCAGGTGCGCGACAAGATTCGTGTGTATTCGTGGATAGGTGGCGACCGCCCGGCAGACACTGCGCGTGCGGCGAAAGAAGCGGTCTCCCGTGGTTTCACGGCGGTGAAAATGAACGGCACCGAAGAGCTGCAATTCCTCGATTCCTTCGAGAAAGTCGACCTCGCCCTGGCCAACGTCGCAGCCGTGCGTGATGCGGTCGGGCCGAACGTCGGCATCGGTGTGGACTTCCATGGCCGGGTGCACAAGCCCATGGCCAAGGTGCTGATGAAGGAGCTTGATCCGTACAAACTGATGTTCATCGAAGAACCGGTGCTCAGCGAAAACTATGAAGCGCTGAAAGAGCTCGCGCCACTGACCAGCACCCCGATTGCCCTCGGCGAACGGTTGTTCTCGCGCTGGGATTTCAAGCGTGTGCTGAGCGAAGGTTACGTCGACATCATTCAGCCGGACGCCTCCCACGCCGGCGGCATCACCGAGACCCGCAAAATCGCCAACATGGCCGAAGCCTACGACGTGGCGCTGGCGCTGCATTGCCCGTTGGGGCCGATTGCGCTGGCGGCGTGCCTGCAACTGGACGCGGTTTGCTACAACGCGTTCATCCAGGAACAGAGCCTGGGCATCCACTACAACGAGAGCAATGACCTGCTCGACTACGTGAAAGATCCGCGGGTGTTCGACTACGACAAAGGCTTCGTGAAGATCCCTAATGGCCCGGGCCTGGGGATCGAGATCAACGAGGAATACGTGATCGAACGCGCAGCGGTCGGCCACCGCTGGCGCAACCCGATCTGGCGCCATGCCGATGGCAGTTTTGCCGAGTGGTGATTGATCCCTGACTCCACACCGCCCCTGTAGGAGCACGGCTTGCCTGCGATGGCGTCAGTACTGACGCCGCTGACCATCCGCTGGACCGTGTAAGGCCCAATCGCGGGCAAGCCTTGCTCCTACAGGGGTGCGTTGCGCCCACTGACCTCAATAACCATAAGAAGAGGCACTCCTCATGCAACCGCAAACCCTCACTGGGCAAGCGTCGTTGGTGACGCCCAGTCGCAAGCGATTTTTCATCATGGTCCTGCTGTTCATCACCGTGGTGATCAACTACCTGGACCGCAGCAACCTGTCCATCGCGGCCCCGGCGCTGACCAGCGAACTGGGCATTGATCCGATCCACGTCGGGTTGATCTTCTCGGCGTTTGGCTGGACCTACGCCGCGATGCAAATCCCCGGCGGCTGGCTGGTGGACCGTGTACCGCCGCGTATCCTCTATAGCGTCGCCTTGCTGCTGTGGTCGATCGCTACGGTGATGCTCGGTTTCGCCGCCAGTTTCATCGCGTTGTTCGTGTTGCGCATGGCGGTCGGTGCCCTGGAAGCACCGGCATACCCGATCAACAGCCGCGTGGTCACCACCTGGTTTCCCGAGCGAGAACGCGCCACGGCCATCGGTTTCTATACCTCCGGGCAGTTCGTCGGCCTGGCGTTCCTGACGCCGGTATTGGCCTGGCTGCAACACGCCTACGGCTGGCACATGGTGTTCGTCAGCACCGGCGCAGTGGGGATTCTGTGGGCGGTGATCTGGTATGCGGTGTACCGCGAGCCCCGGGATTTCAAAGGCGCCAACGACGCTGAAATCGACTTGATTCGCGAGGGCGGCGGGTTGGTGGATATCCAGGCTGAACAAGCCAAAGTCAAAGCGAAATTCAGCTGGACGGACCTCGGGATTGTTCTGACCAAGCGCAAGCTGTGGGGCATCTACCTCGGGCAGTTCTGCCTCAACTCGACGTTGTGGTTTTTTCTGACGTGGTTCCCGACCTACCTGGTGAAATATCGCGGCATGGACTTCATCAAGTCCGGCCTGCTGGCGTCGCTGCCGTTTCTCGCGGCCTTCGTCGGCGTGCTGTGTTCGGGGTTTTTCTCGGATTTTCTGATTCGTCGTGGTTACACCGTAGGCTTCGCCCGCAAGCTGCCGATCATTGGTGGGCTGCTGATTTCCACCTCGATCATCGGCGCCAATTTCGTCGAGTCGACGCCGTTGGTAATTGCATTCCTGGCGTTGGCCTTTTTCGGCAACGGTCTGGCTTCGATCACTTGGTCGCTGGTATCGACCCTGGCCCCGGCACGGTTGCTGGGACTGACCGGCGGGGTGTTCAATTTCATCGGCAACCTGTCGGCGATTGCCACGCCCATTGTCATCGGCTTCCTGGCGACCGGTGATTCGTTTGCCCCGGCGATTACCTACATCTCGGTGCTGGCGTTGATGGGCGCGCTTTCCTACATCTTGCTGGTCGGCAAAGTCGAGCGTATCAAGTTGTAGTCGCAGGCATCGGGCGACCATAATGCCGCCCGTTCACTCGCTCAACGGTAAAGGCTGGATATGCAGGAAGACGCCCCAAAAATCGCCAAGGACGCCGCACCGACCGGCACCCAGACACTGCTTCGTGGTCTGGGTGTGGTTCAGGCCGTGGCCAGCGGCGCCCGCGATCTCAAGGAAATCGCCCGGCTGATCGGCACGACGCGCAGCACCACCCATCGTCTGGCCAGTTGCCTGGTGGACGAACGTTATCTGCGCGTGGTGCCGCAGGTCGGTTACCTGTTGGGGCCCAAGTTGATCGAACTGGGTTTCCAGGCGCGCGAAGAGTTGCCGTTGGTGACGCTGGCCGGGCCGTATCTGGATGAGTTGTCGGCGTTGACTGGCGACACCGTGCACCTGGCGATTCGTGAAGGTGACGAAGTGCTGTACCTGCACAAGAATCCGGGGCGCAATGGCCCGGAAATGCGTTCGCGGGTCGGCCATCGCATGCCGTTGGCGCGCACCGGGATCGGTAAGGCGTTGATGCTCGATGACACGCAGCAAGAGTGGCAACGGCTGTACGAAGTCAGCTTGCCGGCGGGTGGGAAAAATCAGTTCTGGCCGCTGCACCCGGAGCAGTCCTGGGAGCAGTTTCAGCAGCGCATGGTCGAGTACGTGGCGGGTGGTTACGCCTTTGACCTGGAAGACAACGAACCGTCGATCCGTTGCGTGGCGGCACCGATCCGTGATGCGAGCAAACGCATCGTCGCCGGCATCAGCATCGCCAGCACCGTGCCGTACATGCCGCTGGAAAAAATGGCCGAGCTGATTCCCCTGATCAAAGGGGTCACGGCCCGGCTGTCGGCGGAGCTTGGCCTGAAGGTTTAAACCTTGAGGGTCGCCATGTCGATCACGAAGCGGTACTTCACGTCGCCGGCGATCATGCGGGCGTAGGCCTCGTTGATCTGGCGAATGTCGAGCATTTCGATGTCGCACGTGATGTTGTGCTCGGCGCAGAAATCCAGCACTTCCTGGGTTTCGGCAATGCCGCCAATCAACGAACCAGCCAGCATGCGACGGCCCAACACCAGTTTGGCGGCGTGCACGGGCGGGTCCACCGGTTCGATCAAGCCGACCAGAATGTGCACGCCGTCGAAGCGCAGGGTGTCGAGGTAGGGATTGAGGTCGTGCTGCACCGGAATGGTGTCCAGCAGGAAGTCGAAATAGCCAGCCGCTGTTTTCATCTGCTCGGCATCGGTGGACACGATCACATGGTCCGCGCCCTGACGCCGGGCTTCTTCAGCCTTGCTCGCCGAACGGGTGAACAACGTGACTTCGGCGCCCATCGCCTTGGCGAACTTGATGCCCATGTGGCCGAGGCCGCCCATGCCGAGAATCCCGACTTTGTCGCCAGGCTTCACGCCGTAGTGTTTGAGCGGCGAGTAGGTGGTGATGCCGGCGCACAGGATCGGCGCGGCGCTGGCCAGGGCAAGTTTTTCCGGGATGCGCACCACAAAGTGTTCGCTGACGACGATGCTGTCGGAGTAGCCGCCCATGGTGTTGCTGCCATCGACCCGGTCCGGGGTGGCGTAGGTCATCGTCGGGCCTTCCAGGCAATATTGCTCAAGGTTGGACTGACAGGCTTCGCAGCTGCGGCAGGAGTCGACCATGCAACCGACACCGACCAAATCGCCGACTTGGTGTTGGGTAACGTTCGCACCGATGGCGGTGACTTTGCCTACGATCTCGTGGCCGGGCATTAGCGGGTACACGGCAATGCCCCACTCGTTTCGCGCCTGGTGGATGTCGGAATGGCAGACGCCACAGTAGAGAATCTCGATGGCAACGTCGTCGGCGCGAGGGCTGCGGCGTTCGAATTTCATCGGGGCGAGGGGCGTGGAGGGCGACTGGGCGGCGTATCCGATGGCGGTGTACATGAGGAACCTCGCAAAAGCAGTGACAGGTGAAGCGGCGCATTTTGGGCGCCACGCCGATCACCGGCCATGGCGATTCCTCCGGGTGTCATGCCTATTCCTCCGGCATCAGCCTTTGACCGATCCCATTGGTAACCAGACCTGCGATGATGCTTTCATCCCTTTTCTCGCGACTTTTTTGTGAAGAGCTTCCATGCAGTTGACCCGTCACCTCGATGCCAATGCCTCCCTGGTTTCGCTCATCGAGCCACTGTCCACCCGTGATGGCTTCGTGCCGACTGCATTGCCGGGCGTGCAGGTTTTACGCGCCAGTTGCGATGTCGCCCGTGGGCCACAGATCTATGAACCGAGCCTGGTGATCATCGCCCAGGGCAGCAAACTGGCGTATCTGGGGCCGCGCACCCTTGAATATGGCGCCGGGCATTATCTGATTCAGGCGCTGCCGGTGCCGTTCGAGTGTGAAACCTTTGCGGCACCCGGCGGGCCGATGCTGGGGGTGTCGGTCGCGATCGACAGGGTGATGCTGGGCGAGTTGGTGCTGGCAATGGGGTTGGCGCCGGGGCGTCATATTGCGGCGCAAACGCCAGAGTCCATGACTTCGGCGGTGCTCGATGATGAGATGCGCGGATGTGTCGAGCGGCTGCTGCGTTGTCTGCACGATCCGCTGGAGAGCCGGATCATGGGCCCGGCGAGATTGCGTGAATTGTTGTTTGTGGCGCTGCGTGGACCTCAGGCCGACGTGTTGCGGGCGCTGGTGGAGCAACAGGGGCAATTCGCCCGGATTGCAGCATCACTCAGTCATCTGCATGCGCATTACACCGAACCGTTGAATGTCGAGACCCTGGCCAGTTGCGCGAACATGAGTGCGTCGACGTTCCACGAGCACTTCAAGCGCAGCACATTGTTGTCGCCGGTGCAGTATCTCAAGCGTTTGCGGCTGCTCAAGGCGCAGGCGTTGCTGATGTCAGAGGGGCTGGGCGTCGCGCAGGTGGCGCACCGTGTGGGGTATCAAAGCACGTCGCAATTCAGTCGTGAGTACAAGCGGTACTTCGAGCGTAATCCTGGGGAAGAACGCGCCGCCTGAGTTGGCAATGGCTCCTACAATATTAGCGGGCAACAAAAAGGCCCCCATTCGGGAGCCTTGATGTTCAGGCGTTCGGCTTACATATTCGGGTAAGTCGGGCCGCCAGCACCTTCCGGTGTGACCCAGGTGATGTTCTGTGCAGGGTCCTTGATGTCGCAGGTCTTGCAGTGAACGCAGTTCTGGGCGTTGATCTGGAAGCGCTTTTCGCCGTCTTCCTTGGTGATCACTTCGTACACGCCGGCCGGGCAATAACGTTGAGCGGGTTCATCGTACAGCGGCAGGTTTTTGCCGATCGGGATGCTCGCATCAGCCAGTTTCAAGTGGCACGGCTGCTCTTCTTCGTGGTTGGTACCGGAGATGAACACCGAGCTGAGTTTGTCGAAGCTGATCTTGCCGTCCGGTTTCGGGTAGTCGATCTTCTTGCAGTCGACCGCGAGCTTGAGGCAAGCGTAATCCGGCTTGGTATCGTGCAAGGTGAACGGCAGTTTGCCGCCGAAGATGTTCTGGTCCAGCCAGTTGAAACCACCGCCGACGATCGCGCCGAACTTGTGGATCGCCGGGCCGAAGTTACGGCTGGCGAACAGTTCGTCGTAGAGCCAGCTCTTCTTGAAGGCGTCGACGTAAGTGGTCAGCTCTTCGGTGCCGTCTTTCTCGGCGAACAGCGCTTCGGCCACGGATTCAGCGGCGAGCATGCCGGATTTCATCGCGGTGTGGCTGCCTTTGATCTTGGCGAAGTTCAGGGTGCCGAGGTCGCAGCCGATCAGCGCGCCGCCCTTGAAGACCATTTTCGGCAACGAGTTCAAGCCGCCTTTGCAGATAGCACGGGCGCCGTAGCTGATGCGCTTGCCGCCTTCCAGGTACTGCTTGAGCACCGGGTGATGCTTGAGGCGCTGGAACTCGTCGAACGGCGACAGGTAAGTGTTGCTGTAGGAGAGGTCGACGATCAGGCCGACGACCACCTGGTTGTTTTCCAGGTGATAAAGGAACGAGCCGCCGGTGTTCTCGGTGCCCATGATGTCCAGCGGCCAGCCAGCGGTGTGAACCACCAGGCCCGGCTGATGCTTGGCTGGATCGATTTCCCAGATCTCTTTCAGGCCGATGCCGTAATGCTGGGCATCGGCTTCGCTGTCGAGGTTGAAGCGCTTGATCAGTTGCTTGCCGATGTGGCCACGGCAGCCTTCGGCGAACAGCGTGTATTTGCCACGCAGTTCCATGCCAGGGGTGTACAGGCCTTCTTTCGGATTGCCTTCACGGTCAACACCCAGGTCGCCGGTGATGATCCCGCGAACCACGCCGTTCTCGTCGAACAGCGCTTCCTGAGCGGCGAAGCCCGGGTAGATTTCCACGCCCAGGTTCTCGGCTTGCTGGGCCAGCCAGCGGCACAGGTTACCCAGGGAGATGATGTAGTTGCCTTCGTTGTGCATGGTCTTGGGCACAAAGAGGTCCGGAACTTTTTGCGCGCTTTCAGCGTTCTTGAGAACGAAGATGTCATCGCGGGTGACCGGCGTGTTCAGTGGGGCGCCGAGTTCTTTCCAGTCCGGGAACAGTTCGTTCAGAGCCCGAGGTTCGAACACCGCGCCAGAAAGAATGTGTGCGCCGACTTCGGAGCCTTTTTCGACCACGCAGACGCTGATTTCCTTACCGGCTTCGGCGGCCTTCTGCTTCAAACGGCAGGCGGCGGAAAGACCAGCGGGGCCGGCACCGACGATGACCACGTCGAATTCCATGTATTCGCGTTCCACAGGTTATCTCCTACTCAAGGCTCAACAGTTTTTTTTCTAATTGGAGGTTTGGTGTCGCATCCATGAATCCCGGCACAATGCCAGGAGAGGATAATCGATGAGCCACCTTTCTCTCTGGGTGGCGCATTATATCTACACCACTCTCAGCGTCCAATACAAACGTTTGTTTGAATTGGCTCAAAGCCAGAGAAATCAAAGTCACGCGGCTTACGAACGGCCATTTTGCCGTATTGACCGGAATAGGCGTTCCGGTCAAGATACGGTCGGTTTTGCGCTCGCCGTAGGCTGGCTGTTGGTTTCAAGAGCACCTCTAAAGACAGGGCGAAGGCCGTACAAGGTGATGCGTAGCGCAGGTTTGGCGCGCAGTTTACACGCCGCGATAATGAATGACTCCTCAGTCACTACTGACGAACGGTCATCATCATCGTGAGCGAAGGTCACTTGACACGATTGCCGGCGTTTTTAGAGGTGCCCTTGCGCCCGATGAGCATCAACCGCCAGGTTCGCCTAGGCGACTTTCTTTTCACCGGAGAGTAACGAGGAATCCATGAAGGTTCTTGTAGCTGTCAAACGCGTTGTGGATTACAACGTCAAGGTTCGCGTCAAGGCGGACAATTCCGGCGTCGACCTCGCTAACGTGAAGATGTCGATGAACCCGTTCTGCGAAATCGCAGTGGAAGAAGCCGTACGCCTGAAAGAGAAAGGTGTTGCGACTGAAATCGTCGTCGTCTCCGTCGGCCCGTCCACCGCTCAAGAGCAACTGCGCACCGCGCTGGCTCTGGGTGCCGACCGCGCCATCCTCGTCGAGTCCGCCGAAGACCTGACTTCCCTGGCCGTTGCCAAACTGTTGAAAGCGGTTGTCGACAAGGAACAGCCTCAGCTGGTGATCCTTGGCAAACAAGCCATCGACAGCGACAACAACCAGACTGGCCAGATGCTCGCTGCATTGAGCGGCTACGGTCAGGGCACGTTCGCTTCGAAAGTCGAAATCAGCGGCGACAGCGTTGCCGTGACTCGCGAAGTCGACGGCGGCGCGCAGACAGTTTCCCTGAAACTGCCGGCGATCGTCACCACCGACCTGCGTTTGAACGAGCCGCGTTATGCGTCCCTGCCAAACATCATGAAAGCCAAGAAGAAGCCTCTCGAAGTGCTGACTCCGGATGCTTTGGGCGTTTCCACCGCCTCCACCAACAAGACCGTGAAAGTCGAAGCCCCTGCTGCACGCAGCGCGGGTATCAAGGTCAAGTCGGTGGCTGAACTGGTCGAGAAACTGAAAAACGAAGCGAAGGTAATCTAAATGACTATCTTGGTTATTGCTGAACACGACAACAAAGTGCTGGCCCCGGCCACGCTGAACACCGTTGCTGCTGCTGCCAAAATCGGTGGCGACATCCACGTTCTGGTTGCAGGTCAGGGCGCTGGCGCCGTGGCTGAAGCCGCTGCGAAAGTCGCTGGCGTGGCTAAAGTGCTGCTGGCCGACAACGCCGCTTACGCTCACCAGTTGCCGGAAAACGTTGCTCCGCTGGTCGCTGAATTGGGCAAGGGCTACAGCCACATCCTGGCTGCCGCGACTTCCAACGGCAAAAACATCCTGCCGCGCGTTGCTGCCGCGCTGGACGTTGACCAGATCTCCGAGATCATCTCGGTTGAAAGCGCTGACACCTTCAAGCGCCCGATCTACGCCGGTAACGCTATCGCTACCGTTCAGTCGACCGCTTCGGTGAAAGTCATCACCGTGCGTGCTACCGGTTTCGACCCGGTGGCTGCTGAAGGTGGTTCGGCTGCTGTTGAAGCCGTTGCGGCTGCTCACGACGCTGGCACTTCGAGCTTCGTTGGCGAAGAACTGGCCAAGTCCGATCGTCCGGAACTGACCGCTGCCAAAATCGTCGTTTCCGGCGGTCGCGGCATGCAGAACGGCGACAACTTCAAACACCTGTACGCCCTGGCCGACAAGCTGGGCGCTGCTGTCGGAGCATCGCGCGCCGCGGTCGACGCAGGTTTTGTACCCAACGACATGCAGGTCGGTCAGACCGGCAAGATCGTTGCTCCACAGCTGTACATCGCCGTCGGTATCTCCGGCGCGATCCAGCACCTGGCCGGCATGAAAGACTCCAAAGTGATCGTTGCGATCAACAAGGACGAAGAAGCGCCGATCTTCCAGGTGGCCGATTACGGCCTGGTGGCGGACCTGTTCGAAGCCATCCCCGAGTTCGAGAAGCTGGTCTAATCCAGCGGCCTGACTTATAAAGAGCCCGACCTTTTGGTCGGGCTTTTTTTTGTTCTTCTGTAGGAGATGTCGAGTGAAACGAGGCTGCGATCTTTTGATCTTCCGCTTGGGATTCGAGTGGACCTGAAAATTCGCAGCCTCGTTTCACTCGACAGCTCCTACAGGCGATAACAGGGTTTTAGTGGAGAGTGTTGCCATGGATCTGCGCTGCGTATGTGGCTGGTCATTACTGCTGGGCTTGACGGTGTTGCCGGCATTGTCCAGTGCAGCGGGCAAGTGCGAGCGGCTGGTGGTAACCGGAAGTCCGGATGCGCCGCCGTACCTGTGGCAAGACCCGCAAGATCCAAAGCACCTGATCGGTGCCAGTGCTGATCTGTTGCAGCACGTGGCGGGGGAATTGGGCATCAAAGTCGAGTTGCTCTACGCCGGCAAACGCTCCCAGGCGCTGGACGAAGTGCGCAGCGGGCGCATGGACCTGCTGGCGGACACGCCATTGACGGTCACTGAGCTGGAAACCCTCGATTACATTCATCCGCCCCTACTGGAAAACGACTACCTGGTCTGGACACGTAAAGACTCGAAACTGGTCTACAACAACGTGCAAGACCTTCACGGCCATCACGGCGCATTGTCGGAAAAGTCTCGAATGACCCCGGCATTCAGCACTTTTGCCGAGCAGCAACTGACGCTCAGCCGCACGCCCAACCTGACCCAGGCGTTTCAGAAACTGCTCTTGGGTGAAGTGGAGTTTGTTCTCGCGGGCCGCTATTCAGGCATGGCGGCCGCGCAGGCATTGAGCATGGCCAACGACCTGATCGCCCATGCCGAACCCGTCGACAAACCCGGCCTGTTCCTCGCGGTGTCTCATAACTCCGCCTGCAACGATCCTTGGTTGCGCGGACAGCTGGCCAAAAAGATGACAGAATTGCCCGCCTCAGGACTGGCGGACACCGCATTGCAGCGCAATATCGAGCGTTGGAAAGCGCAGCAACAGCAACAACCTGTCAGCGCCCCAAAACAGTAGGGATTTTTAGTGAGTATTCGACCTCTTTTCGCTGCCCTGGCCGTTCTGGCTCTGGCGGGTTGTGCAGCTGACCCTGCGCCGAATGAACAGATTCGCCTGACCGAACAGGCACTCGTACAAGCCAAAGCCGTGGGTGCCACCGCCGAAGACGTGCCGGAAATGAAGCTGGCCGAAGAAAAATTCGCCCGTGCCCAAGGCAACATGGCTGACCAGTCCTACAAACATGCGCGCATGCGGGCCGAGCAGGCCGAGCTGGACGCGCGTCTGGCTGAAGCCAAAGTGCTGACCCTCAAGAGCGAGGAGCAATTGAATGTGCTCAACACCCGCATCACTCGTTTGCGCAAGCAACTGGGAGATGCCCAATGAGCCTCAAGTCAACAGTTCTCGGCGGCTTGATCCTCGCCGGTTGTGCAAGCCTGTATGGGTGCGCCGGTCAACACAGTGAAGCCGCCTTGCAAGAGGCTGGCGCAGACTTCCAGAAGGTCAAGGAAGACTCCAATGTGCTGCGTATCGCGCCCAAAGACGTGATCCGCGCCGGTGAATCCCTGGCCCGCGCCGATCGTCTGTCCAGCTATTGGGGCAGTGGTTGGGACGTCGTGCATTACGCCTACTTGAGCCAGCGCTACAGCGAAATTGCGCGTGAGCACACCAATCAAGTGCTCAACGAAGAGCGCGCGGTGAAGCTCGAACTGGAGCGCCAGCGTCTGCAATTGGCTCTGCGTGAATCCAAACTGGTTAGCGTGCAACAGCAAGGCAAATGGCTCGAAGAACAGATCCTCGCATTGACCACTACTCAGACCGACCGCGGTCTGGTGATGACATTGGGCGATATGCTGTTCGATACGGGCGAGGCGGAGCTGAAGAACTCGGCCAACCGCGTGGTATTGAAGATCGTGCAGTTCCTGCAGCTCAACCCCAACCGCGTGGTGCGGATCGAGGGGTATACCGACAGCACCGGTGGCAAGCAGGACAATATCAAGCTGTCCCGTGACCGTGCACAGTCGGTAGCCGATGTGCTGATGGATCTGGGGATCGATGAAAAGCGCATTCATGTCGAAGGGTACGGGGATGAATACCCGGTGGACGTGAACGCCTCCGAGCGCGGTCGTGCGCAAAACCGCCGCGTGGAAATTGTTTTCTCCGACGAAAAAGGCCAATTGGGCGCTGCTCGCTAAGGGCTGCGTCATTGGAAAGCCCGGCCTGCCAGTCAGCGCCGGGTTTTTTTACGCCTGCAAACGGCTTCACGTTCTCCCAAAAAGCAGTACAGATTTTGCTGACACTGCACTGTATGGTCGACTATTGTGGCAACTGTCCCAGTACACTTCTAAACTGTTCCGGTATTGTTCCCCACAAGAATAAAATGCCCGTGAAATCGAGTGCTGCGTCATGACCAATCTTTTGCTCTACCAACGTATTGCTCAACAACTGGCCGAAGACATCCGCCGTGGTGTCTATCAACCGGGAGAGCGCGTGCCTTCGGTGCGCAAGATGAGTTCGCAGCTCAACGTCAGCCATGCGACGGTGTTGCAGGCGTATGCCAATCTTGAAGATCAGGGCCTGATCCGTGCCCGGCCGCAGTCGGGTTATTACGTTCACCAGACACCGGCCCTGACCGCGCCGACTCCCGACATTGCCCGGGTCGAGCGCCCAGGCCTGGTCACGCGCAGCAGCATCATTCAACAAGTGTTGGTCGAATCCCGCCGCGAAGGCGTTTTTCCGCTGGGCGCCGCAGTGCCCAGCGTCGATTACCTGCCGGTGCGGGCGCTGCATCAGCAATTGGCCAAAGTCACCCGATTCCATAGCCCGCGTGCCTTCAGCTACATGTTCAGCCCAGGTTTTGAACCGTTGCGCCGGCAGGTGGCGATCCGCATGCGCGATGCCGGTGTGGTGGTTGATCCCTCCGAAGTGGTCATCACCCACGGCTGCGTCGACGCATTGCAGATGTCATTGCGGGTACTGACTCGGCCCGGCGACCTGATCGCCGCCGAATCACCGACTTATTATGGTCTGCTGCAACTGGCCGACTTGCTCGGTCTCAAAGTGATCGAAATCCCCAGCGACCCCGCTACCGGCATGAGCCTGGAAGCCCTGCAACTGGCGGCCAATCAATGGTCGATCAAGGCGCTGGTGTTGACCACGCGTCTGAGCAATCCATTGGGCGGAACCATGCCCGAGGAGCGCCAGAAACAATTGCTGCGCCTGGCGTCGGATTTCGACATCCAGATTGTCGAAGATGATATTTACGGCGAGCTGATGTTCGAGCAGGGGCGCACCAAATCGCTCAAGGCCTACGATCGGCTGGATCGGGTCATCTATTGTTCCAGCTTCTCCAAGACCTTGTCGCCGGGCGTGCGGATCGGCTGGATGATCGCTGGCAAGTACCAGCAGGAAATCCAGCGCTTGCAGACGTTCAGTACCCATTCGGCCTGCAGCGTCACGCAAATGGGCATTGCGGCTTATCTGGAAAACGGCGGTTACGACCGGCACTTGCGCTACATCCGTCAGGAATACCGCAAGAACCTCAGCGCCTTTCAGCTCGCAGTCCAGCAATACTTCCCGGAAGGCACGCAGATGACCCGGCCTACTGGCGGCTTCATTCTGTGGGTCAGTTTGCCGGGACGGGTAAACACACAGGAACTGCACGTACGGGCGTTGCAGCAGGGCATCAGCATCGCGCCGGGGCTGATCTTCAGTAACACCGAGCAGTTCAATCACTGCATTCGGCTGAACTGTGGCATCCCCTGGAATCGAGAAGCCGAACGTGCCTTGATGACCTTGGGGATGTTGGCGACGCAACTTTGCCAGGAGATGGCCGGCGGCTTCTAAGCCGTCGTGCGGTCGTTTTGCGCGGTGCTTGTCATGTGACGTGCAACAGGCGAGCATATGGCCCTCTGCCGTTAGCGCTGTTGGGTTCATGAAGCCGATTTTTCCTGCCGTCTGCCTGTCTTTTTGCCTGTTGATGACCGTTCAAGCCGAAGGCGTCATGGCGGCGGCTGGTCAGGAAAAACCGGCAGTCAGCGCAACGTCGAAAAAGCCGGCACCCGCCAAGAAAGCCGCGCCAGCCAAAAAGAATGCGGCTGTGGTGAAAAAGCGACCACCCATTGCCTCCAAGTCGAAACCGGCCAGTGAAGTGGTGAAAACCCAGCTTCCTTCCGCCAATCTTGATTTGAGACTGCCCCCGCAAATGGCAGAAGAATTCAAACCGCTCGGCACTGTGCCTTTGCCCAGGCACGATCCGTTGTTGCCGCCCATGTTTGGCGAAAAAAAGCCGGACAGCAGCCCTTTTCAATTGAACGGCCGTTTGCTCAGCAACGAAATGCAGTTGCAACTGCGCAATGAAGAGCGCCGGGAAGTCGAAGGGGCGGCGCTGGATTTCGAGTTCAAGCAGTAAATCATTCCCATCCGTGACCCGCAGGCCAGACGCTTTGTCGGAGACTGGTCAGTCACGTTGATTTGAACGAAAAAACCCCGGTTCAGGTAATTTTAAACAACTGTTTTAGCGGTTACTCTGTGCCCCGTCCTTTTACATATCACACCTCGTGAGGAGCTCGTCGTCATGAAATGCCGTGAAGGCTGTGGCGCCTGTTGCATTGCCCCTTCCATCAGTTCACCGATTCCCGGTATGCCCAATGGCAAAGCCGCGGGCGAACGTTGCGTACAACTTTCGGTCGATAACCTGTGCAGCATCTTCGGCAACCCGGAGCGCCCCGCGGTGTGTTCGGCATTTGAAGCCGACGTCGAAGTGTGCGGAAGCAGCAGTGACGAGGCGATCAAATTGCTGGGATGGTGGGAGCAAATGACCGCGGCGTGATGTGTTCAAACAACGGAACTTCAACAATAAGGAATAAGACTATGGGTTCGCTGCATCGTATTGCTGTTTTGTGTGGACTGACCGCCGCGTTGGCCACCACGGCCGTTCAGGCTGAAGACTGGAAAGTCGCCAAGAACGAGGACGGCATCAAGGTCTCCCTGAGTGAAGTGCCTGGCTCGGACTACAAGGCCTACCAGGGCGTCGTATTGATGAAGACCACTGTTGCCAAACTGCGCGCACTGCAGGAAGACGTGTCCGGTGCCTGTGCCTGGATTCACGAATGCAAAACCCAAAAGCTGCTCAAGCATGAAGGTGACCAGAGCTGGACCTACACCCAATTCAATACCCCATGGCCGGTTACCCCGCGTGACTCGGTGCTGCACGTCACCACCGTCGAAGGTGCCGATGGCAGCCTGACCCGCAAGCTCGAAGGCGTACCGAAATACGTCCCGGAAGAAAAAGGTTTCGTGCGCGTCACCAAGGTCGACGGCTTCTGGAAGTTCGTACCCAAGGGTGACCAGGTTGAAGTGACCTATCAGGTTCACACCGAGCCAGGCGGCAGCGTGCCGTCGATGGTTGCCAACAAGTTTGTGGTCGATGCGCCGTTCGATACTTTGAAAGCCCTGAAACAACGCGCCGAGAAGTAATCACAGCGTTGTTCTACAAAACGCCCCGACTGGTTCGGGGCGTTTGCGTTTTAACGCAGGCCCCGGTTTTATTGTGTTTCCGGATATGCGTTGCACAAAATTTTCACAATGGCTCCAAGACAATCCGCCCGCACCCGCCAGTCAAACAGTAATCAATGGCAATGAGGCGGGTGATCGTGCAACATTTGCGCACCGCGCAAGCCCCGGGGCCAGGTATTGGCTAACAGAGGGCAGGGCGCCGCAGTATTTTTTGAAACTTCAACTTCCAATGGGTCCTAAAACGACATGGCAAACCCGGACGCCCTGAATCAGCAGCGAGCTTCTAGTCGCCTGCTGCAACCGACCGTCAAATCGCACCTGGCCTACACGCTGCTGTGCGCCTTGATCATGATGGTCATGTTCAGCCTGCTGCGTGTTGCGCTGCTGGTCTACAACCGCTCGATGATCCTCGACACACCGGCTTCCACTTTCCTTGAAGCATTCGCCAACGGTCTGCGTTTCGACCTGCGACTGGTGGTCTACCTTTGCGTTCCGCTGTTGCTGGCACTGTTCAGCGCGCGGGCCATGGCTGCGCGCGGCTTCTTCCGTTTCTGGCTGACCATCGCGTCGAGCATCGCGCTGTTCCTCGGCCTGATGGAGATGGACTTCTACCGCGAGTTCCACCAGCGCCTCAACGGTCTGGTCTTCCAGTACGTGAAGGAAGACCCGAAAACCGTGATGAGCATGCTCTGGTACGGTTTCCCGGTGGTTCGCTATCTGCTGGCCTGGGCCTTTGGCACATTGATTCTGACCCTGGCGTTCAAGGGCGCTGATCGTGCGACCCGTCCTCGCGGCCCGTTCAGCGGCGGCAGCATCGGCACTCGCCAGATCGCCCCGTGGTATGCGCGCATCGGCGTGTTCGTCGTTTGCCTGCTGATCTGCGTAGTGGCCGCTCGTGGCACTTTGCGTCAGGGCCCGCCGCTGCGCTGGGGTGACGTTTACACCACCGACTCGAATTTCGCCAACCAGTTGGGCCTCAACGGCACACTGTCGTTGATCGCGGCGGCCAAGAGCCGGATGTCCGAAGATCGCGACAACATCTGGAAAGCTACGCTGCCGCAGCCTCAGGCTCAGCAGACCGTGCGTGACATGCTGGTGATGAAAGACGAAAAACTGGTGGATGCCGACATCGCCGCCGTGCGTCGCGATTACATGCCACCGGCCGACAAGACCCTGCCGATCAAGAACGTGGTGGTGATCCTGATGGAAAGCATGGCCGGTCACTCGGTCGGCGCGTTGGGCGGCCCGGGTAACATCACCCCCTACCTCGACAAACTGTCGAAGGAAGGCCTGTTGTTCGACCGCTTCTTCTCCAATGGCACCCACACCCACCAGGGCATGTTTGCCACCATGGCCTGCTTCCCGAACCTGCCGGGTTTCGAATACCTGATGCAAACCCCGGAAGGCAGCCACAAATTGTCCGGCCTGCCGCAGTTGCTCAGTGCCCGCGACTTCGACGACGTATACGTCTACAACGGCGATTTCGCCTGGGATAACCAGTCGGGTTTCTTCAGCAACCAGGGCATGACCAACTTCATCGGGCGTAACGACTACGTGAACCCGGTGTTCTCCGACCCTACTTGGGGCGTGTCTGACCAGGATATGTTCGACCGTGGCCTGGTAGAGCTCAAGGCTCGTGGAAATGGCAAGCCGTTCTATGCCTTGCTGCAGACGCTGTCGAACCACACGCCGTATGCCTTGCCGACGCCATTGCCGGTTGAACGCGTGACTGATCGCGGCAACCTGAACGAACACCTGACCGCCATGCGCTACTCCGACTGGGCGCTCGGGCAATTCTTCGAGAAGGCGCGTAAAGAGCCGTACTTCAAGGAAACCCTGTTCGTGATCGTGGGTGACCATGGTTTCGGCAACGAACAGCAAATCACCGAAATGGACCTGGGCCGCTTCAACGTTCCGATGCTGATGATCGCGCCGGGTATCCAGGAAAAGTTCGGCCAGCGTGACCACACCGTCGGCACTCAGATCGACATCGTGCCGACCATCATGGGCCGTATCGGTGGCGAAGTGCGCCATCAGTGCTGGGGACGTGACCTGCTCAACCTGCCTGAAGGCGATGCCGGTTTTGGTGTGATCAAACCGTCGGGGAGCGAGCAGACTACCGCCATCCTTACGGCTGACCAGATCCTGGTGCTGCCAAAAGAAAAGGAAATGGAGCCGAAGGTGTACCGCTACGAACTGGGCGCCAACCCGCACGCCGAGATCGTTCCTAACGATCCGCGCACTGCCGAGTTGAAACTCAAGCTCGAGTCGTTCCTGCAAACGGCGACCAAAAGCCTGCTCGACAACACCGCCGG
This sequence comes from Pseudomonas sp. OV226, assembly GCF_003148705.1. NCBI lineage: Bacteria > Pseudomonadati > Pseudomonadota > Gammaproteobacteria > Pseudomonadales > Pseudomonadaceae > Pseudomonas > Pseudomonas sp. OV226. Next base: position 555,904 of record NZ_QGGS01000002.1, read on the forward strand.
TGTGGTTGACGGCAAACCGGACTAAGTTTCCAGCGCATTAAAAAGAGGCCCTTTTCAAGGGCCTCTTTTTTTGCCTGTTAAACCGTTATATCCGGCCAAGCAAGAGCAAAATCAACAGCACCACCAATACCACGCCGATGATACCCGACGGGCCATAGCCCCAACTTCTGGAGTGCGGGAAGACCGGCAGACCACCGATCAGCAAGAGAATGAGAATAACGATCAAAATTGTGCCCATGTCTATTACCTTGTTGGAAGTGTTATGGAATGACCTGACTTTTAACTGTCTGCTGGAAGGTTAAAATTTCAAGCTGCTTACAAAGTCCGACTGATGCGCGAGTCGGAAAATTCCATGTTTTTTTAATGTTTTTTGAAGACCCGGCTATTTCTTTTTCACAGGATTAGTTGGAGCACACGCGCCCGCGGTTTGCTCGGGCCATTCAGCAATCTGATACAGCGTGGGTCGGGTTATGTCCTTCGCTACACTCAGCGCATCTTCCCCGGAACCACAAGGCTGTTTGCTATGCAAAATCGCATGATGATCACTGGCGCGGGCTCGGGCCTGGGTCGCGAAATCGCGCTGCGCTGGGCGCGTGAAGGCTGGCAACTGGCCTTGTCGGATGTCAGCGAGCCTGGCCTGCAAGAAACCCTCAAACTCGTTCGCGACGCCGGCGGTGATGGTTTTATCCAGCGTTGCGATGTACGCGACTACAGCCAACTGACGGCCTTCGCCCAGGCGTGCGAAGAGAAGCTCGGCGGCATCGATGTCATCGTCAACAATGCGGGCGTGGCGTCGGGCGGCTTCTTCAGCGAACTGTCCCTGGAGGATTGGGACTGGCAGATCGCGATCAACCTGATGGGTGTGGTCAAGGGCTGCAAGGCGTTCTTGCCGCTGCTGGAGAAAAGCAAAGGCAAGATCATCAACATCGCGTCGATGGCCGCCCTGATGCAAGGCCCGGCCATGAGCAACTACAACGTGGCCAAGGCCGGCGTTGTGGCGTTGTCGGAAAGCCTGTTGATCGAACTGGCACAACAGGAAGTAGGCGTGCATGTCGTATGCCCGTCGTTCTTCCAGACCAACTTGCTCGACTCTTTCCGCGGCCCGACCCCGGCGATGAAAGCCCAGGTCGGCAAATTGCTGGAAAGTTCGCCAATCACCGCCACCGACATTGCCGACTACATCTACAAACAGGTGGCCGCCGGCGAATTCATGATCCTGCCTCACGAACAAGGCCGCATGGCGTGGGCGATCAAACAGAAGAACCCGCAACTGCTCTACAACGAAATGACCGTCATGGCCGACAAAATGCGCGCCAAGGCCAAACAAAACGCTGACTGAACTTGCCCATGGGTGTCAGCGTCGTTAGGGTGGCCGCCATCGGCCATCCTCACGAGGCATCTGCATGCTCAATTACCTGTGGTTTTTCCTCGCGGCGCTGTTCGAAATCGCTGGCTGTTTCGCGTTCTGGATGTGGTTGCGCCAAGGCAAAAGTGTGTGGTGGGTCGTGCCGGCACTGCTCAGCCTGACCTTGTTCGCGCTGCTGCTGACCCGCGTCGAAGCCGCCTACGCCGGTCGCGCCTACGCGGCCTACGGTGGCATTTACATCATCGCTTCAATTGGCTGGCTGGCGGTCGTCGAGCGGATTCGTCCATTGAGTTCGGACTGGATCGGCGTGGCGTTGTGCGTGATCGGCGCGAGCGTCATTTTGTTCGGCCCGCGCTTCTCGGTTTCCTGAAGGATTGTTCCTGCGTCCGAACAATTTGTCGGATGTTTCCGTCAGTGGTGGTCGTCCGGTGCTGTAGGGCCGGACTGATTTGTCGTCATCGCATTGAAGCCCTTCGATGCGCCGGGCATCTTCAAGGACCGGTAATCCTGAAGGACCAATGCCATGCTTGTACTCAGTCGTGTTGTGGGCGAGATGATTTCCATCGGTGACAACATTTCAGTGCGTATCCTCAACGTCAACGGCGCCAATGTGCGCTTTGGCGTCGAAGCGCCGCAAAACGTCAATGTGCATCGCGCCGAAGTCTATGAGCGCATCCAGGCCAAGCGGGCAAAGGCCAAGGGCCGCTGAACCGTTCAGTCAAACAGATGCTTGGGCACATCGTGCTTGAGCATCAATTGGCACTGCTCGCTTTCCGGATCGAAGACAATCAGCGCCTGGCCCTTGGTCAATGCCTGGCGAACCCGCAAAACGCGGGTTTCCAGCGGTGTATCGTCACCGTTGTCGGTGCCGTCACGGGTCACGAAGTCCTCGATCAGGCGGGTCAGGGTGTCGACTTCAAGTTGGTCGTGGGGAATCAGCATGGGCACCTCGGCTAAAACAATGTCGGGATGCTACGGCGAATGACCGCTTGCGACTAGTCTCGGCCTCATGCGTTCTGACCTACCGCCTTCGCGAGCAGGGGAATGCGATCAGTTGTAGGAGCGAGCCTGCTCGCGAAGGGATCTACCTGACAACGAAGTACCCGGATCAGCCTTCAGACCGCTGCCCGACCAGACTGTCCACCGACGGCACCCGCGTATCACTTTCCATCTGTGTGTCATGTTCGATCTGATGACTGAACCGGTCCAGCGATCCCGTCGCCGGTTGCGCATCGCTGGCAAACACCGGCGGGCTCAGTAGGTAGGCACCGAGCAATCGACTGAGCGCCGCCAGACTGTCGATGTGGGTGCGTTCGTAGCCATGGGTCGCATCACAACCAAAGGCGAGCAGGGCGGTGCGAATGTCATGCCCGGCGGTCACCGCCGAGTGCGCATCGCTGAAGTAGTAACGGAACAGGTCGCGGCGCACGGGCAGTTCATTGTCACTGGCCAGTCGCAGCAAATGGCGCGACAAGTGATAGTCGTAAGGTCCGCCGGAATCCTGCATTGCCACACTGACGGCGTGTTCGCTGGAGTGCTGGCCGGGTGCGACGGGCGCAATGTCGATTCCGACGAATTCGCTGACGTCCCACGGCAACGCTGCCGCCGCGCCACTGCCGGTTTCCTCGGTAATGGTGAACAGCGGATGGCAATCGATCATCAACGCTTCACCACTGTCGACGATGGCCTTGAGCGCCGCGAGCAGTGCGGCGACCCCGGCCTTGTCGTCGAGGTGGCGGGCACTGATGTGGCCGCTTTCAGTGAATTCCGGCAGCGGGTCGAAGGCCACGAAATCGCCCACGCTGATCCCCAGCGAATCGCAATCGGCGCGGGTGGCGCAGTAGGCATCCAGGCGCAGTTCGACGTGATCCCAGCTGATCGGCATTTCGTCCACGGCCGTGTTGAAAGCATGCCCGGATGCCATCAGCGGCAACACGCTGCCGCGAATCACGCCGTTATCGGTGAACAGGCTGACCCGGCTGCCCTCGGCAAAACGGCTGGACCAGCAACCGACCGGCGCCAAGGCCAGGCGACCGTTATCCTTCACGGCACGAACCGCCGCACCGATGGTATCCAGGTGAGCGCAAACCGCACGGTCGGGGCTGCTTTTTTTGCCTTTGAGGGTTGCACGGATGGTTCCGCGCCGGGTCATTTCGAATGGAATGCCCAACTCTTCCAGGCGTTCGGCGACGTAACGCACGATGGTGTCGGTGAACCCGGTCGGGCTGGGAATGGCGAGCATTTCCAGCAGGACTTTTTGCAGGTAATCGAGATCCGGTTCAGGGATTTTGCTGATCATGGAAACTCCTGATGAGTAACGATCATGACGGGCGCTAGCCCGCCGGCTGACTGTGCGGAAATAACAAGTCCACAAACCGCTCAGCCGTCGGCTGCGGTTCATGGTTGGCCAGCCCGGCGCGTTCATTGGCCTCGATAAACACATACTCAGGCTGGTCGGCGGACAGCACCATCAGGTCGAGCCCGACCATCGGGATATCCAGCGCCCGTGCCGCCCGCACCGCGGCGTCCGCCAGGGTCGGGTGCAGGATCGCCGTGACGTCCTCCAGAATCCCGCCTGTATGAAGATTCGCTGTCTTGCGTACGAACAGCTGCTCGCCCGCTGGCAGGACGCTGTTGTAGTCGTAACCCGCCGCATGCAACGTGCGCTGGGTTTCATGATCCAGCGGGATTTTGCTTTCACCACGGGTGGCGGCCTGCCGACGCCGGCTCTGGGCTTCGATCAATGCGCCGATGGCATGCTGACCATCGCCGATCACTTGCGCCGGGCGCCGAATCGCCGCCGCCACCACCTCAAACCCGATCACCACAATCCGCAGGTCCAGCCCTTCGTGGAAGCTTTCCAGCAGCACGCGACTGTCGAATTGGCGGGCGGCTTCGATGGCGTGCTGCACCTCTTCAATCGTGCGCAAATCCACGGCAACGCCCTGGCCTTGTTCGCCATCCAGTGGTTTGACCACCACGCGCTCGTGCTCATCGAGAAACGCCAGATTGTCATCGGCGTTACCGGCCAATTGTTGCGCAGGCAGGTTCAGCCCTGCGGCCTTGAGCACTTTGTGCGTCAGGCTTTTGTCCTGACACAAGCTCATGCTGATGGCGCTGGTCAGGTCGCTCAACGATTCGCGACAACGCACCCGGCGTCCGCCATGGCTGAGGGTGAACAGGCCCGCATCGGCATCATCCACCTGTACGTCAATGCCGCGCCGATGGGCTTCTTCGACGATGATTCGCGCATATGGATTGAAATTGGCCTGCGGCCCCGGTCCGAGAAACAGCGGCTGATTGATGCCGTTCTTGCGCTTGATGGCGAAGGTCGAGAGGTTGCGAAACCCGAGTTTGGCGTAGAGGCTTTTCGCCTGTCGGTTGTCGTGCAAAACGGACAAGTCCAGGCAACTGAGCCCACGGCTCATGAAGTGCTCGATCAAGTGACGCACCAACACTTCGCCCACACCCGGTCGTGAACACTGCGGGTCGACCGCCAGGCACCACAGGCTGCTGCCGTTTTCCGGGTCGTTGAACGCCTTGTGGTGGTTGAGGCCCATGACACTGCCAATGATTGCGCCGCTGTCTTCGTCTTCGGCCAGCCAATACACCGGGCCGCCCAGATGCCGTGGGGTCAACAGACTTGCATCGATCGGTAACATGCCGCGCGCCTGATACAGCTGGTTGATGGCCTGCCAGTCCGCCTCGCTTTGTGCCCGACGAATGCGGAAACCACGAAACACGCGAGTGGCCTGACGGTAATCGCTGAACCACAAGCGCAAGGTGTCCGAGGGGTCGAGAAATAGCTGAGCCGGCTCCAGCCCCAGGATTTGCTGGGGCGCGGCGACGTACAGGGCAATGTCGCGCTCGCCCGGCTGCTCGTTGAGCAACGCTTGGGCGAGGCTGGCCGGATCGGGGAAGGTGTGCCCGATCAGCAACCGGCCCCAGCCGCAATGCACGGCAATCGGCGCGGCGCTCAAGGCGCTGCCATCTTCGGCCAGACGCGCCTGCAAGCGTTCATAAGAAGGTGGCTGGCCGCGCAGCAAGCGTTGGCTATAAGCCGTGGCGTGGGGTTTCATCGATCAGATTCCTTGCTCACTGAGCCACAGGTTCAGGGCCGCCAGTTGCCACAGCTTTGAGCCGCGTAACGGAGTCAATTGACCCTGCGGATCCGTCAGCAACCGGTCGAGCATGGCCGGGTTGAACAGGCCGCGATCCTGACTGGGGTCGAGCAACAGGTCGCGTACCCAGTTCAGCGTGTCACCTTGCAAATGCTTGAGGCCTGGCACTGGGAAGTAACCTTTCTTGCGGTCGATGACTTCGCTCGGAATCACCGATCTCGCGGCTTCTTTCAAGACGTGTTTGCCACCGCCCGGCAGTTTGAATTTGCCCGGCACGCGGGCCGACAATTCCACCAGGCGATAGTCAAGAAACGGCGTGCGTGCCTCCAGCCCCCAGGCCATGGTCATGTTGTCGACGCGTTTGACCGGGTCGTCCACCAGCATCACCGTGCTGTCCAGACGCAAGGCCTTGTCCACTGCCGCCTCGGCACCGGGCTGTGCGAAATGTTCCTTCACGAAGTCACCGGCGGCGTCATTCGCCGTCAGCCATTTCGGCTGCACAGTGGCCGCGTACTCCTCATGGCTGCGGTCGAAGAACGCCTCGCGATAAGCCGTGTACGGATCGCTTGCGCCATCGACCTGCGGATACCAGTGATAACCGGCGAACAACTCGTCCGCACCTTGGCCGCTTTGCACCACTTTGCAATGCTTGGCCACTTCGCGTGACAGCAGATAGAAGGCGATGCAGTCATGACTGACCATCGGCTCGCTCATGGCGCAGAACGCCGCCGGCAGTTGCTCGATGATCTCTTTTTCATCAATGCGTAATTGATGATGCCGGGTGCCGTAGTGGGTGGCGATGAGGTCCGAATACTGGAACTCGTCGCCGCGTTCGCCGCCGGCATCCTCAAAGCCAATGGAGAAGGTCGACAGGTTTTCCACGCCGACTTCACGCAACAGCCCGACCAACAGGCTTGAATCCACGCCGCCCGAGAGCAGAACGCCAACGTCGACCGCCGCCCGTTGGCGGATCGCCACGGCGTCGCGCGTGCTATCGAGGACACGGTCACGCCAGTCTTCGAGGGTCAGGTCGATCTCGTCGGCGCGTGGACCATAGGGCAGCGTCCACCAGGTTTTCTGTTCGCTGCTGCCGTCCGCTTCGATGCGCATCCAGGTCGCCGGTGGCAGTTTTTCAATGCCGGCCAGCAGGGTGCGCGGCGCCGGGACCACGGCGTGGAAGTTCAGGTAATGATTGAGCGCCACCGGGTCGAGAATCGGGTTGATGTCGCCACCCTTGAGCAACGCCGGCAACGCTGAGGCAAAGCGCAGGCGCTGACCGGTGCGCGACAGGTACAGCGGCTTCACACCGAGTCGGTCGCGGGCGATGAACAATCGTTGGGCGTCGCGCTCCCAAATGGCGAACGCAAACATGCCGTTTAGCTTGGGCAGCAAGGCTTCACCCCAGGCGTGATAGCCCTTGAGAAGCACTTCGGTGTCCCCGCCGGAGTAGAACGTATAACCGAGGTTTTCGAGCTCGGTGCGCAACTCGGGGAAGTTATAGATCGCGCCGTTGAAGGCCAGGGACAGGCCCAGTTGATTGTCGATCATCGGCTGCGCCGAGCCGTCCGACAGGTCCATGATTTTCAAGCGCCGATGGCCCAGGGCAATCGGTCCTTGAGCATGAAAACCCCAGGCGTCAGGGCCACGAGGGGCTAAGTGATGGGTGATTCGTTCAACGGCCGCGAGGTCCGCAGGTTGATGATCGAAGCGTAACTCGCCAGCTAATCCGCACATAAAGTCCTTACCGGTTTTTCCGTTGGGGAGGGTCAATCGATACCCGGCCAAATCGGCGAGTACTCAGAAACTGACCCAGTGGGACTGTGGGAGTTTTAGATCGATAAGTAATAAGCCCGTGTGGTGGACGGGGCGGTCTTACCCGAAAAAAGGTGGGGACGTGCGGTACATATTGCTGCCAAGCATTGAAAATCCTGCTGTATCAACCACTGAACAGACCAGATTTTCGTGTTGTTCATCGGTCGTTGAGCGAGTTGCTTCGGGGTCATTGACCCCGAATCAAACGCCGCAGCGCAAAACGGTTTGGATGACAGGCTTCGGCCACGGCCCTGGGCAGTGGCAGGGGTTCGTCATCGAGCCAGGCGGCAAGCAATTCGCCTGCTAACGGCGCGGTGATCAATCCCCGTGAACCATGGCCGCTGTTGACGTACAAGCCGTCCAGCCATGGGCAAGGGATGTCCGGCGTTTGCCGGGCATCCTTGCTCAGGGCGATGTAAGCGTCGGCGAAAGCCTGGTGATCGGCCAAGGGGCCGACAATCGGCAAGTAGTCCGGGCTGGTGCAGCGAAACGCCGCGCGACCTTCAAGTGCTTCAGGTTGCAGGGTGTGCGCGCCGAGCCGTGTGACCAGATCCGCGGAAATCTCTTCGAGCATGTTCAGGTTGCCGGCATGCTCGGCCGCCGTGGGTGTCAGGTCATCGCTGTTGAAATCGAAACTGGCGCCCAGTGTGTGTTCACCCATCCGGGCCGGCGCGACATACCCTTCGGCGCAGACCACAGTACTCAGGCTTTGGCTGCCAGGTGTCTGATGCAGACGAGTGATTTGTCCGCGAATGCGTTTGAGCGGCAGTTCGCTGCTGTAGGGGAAGCGCTTGATCTCGGCGGCGCCGGCCAGCACCACGACCGGTGCGCTCGCCAGCAAGGTCTCGCCGTCCCAGGCTTGCCACTGATTATCCTGGCGACGCAGTTCCAGGACCTCGTGGTGCATCAGGAGCTTGATATTCGGTTGCCCGGCTTGCCATTGGCACAAGGCGGGCGGGTGCACCCAACCGCCTTCGGGATAAAACAGGCCGCCCGATTGCAGGCCGATGCCGGCACGGCTCTGGGCCTGCTCTCGATCCAGTGTGTGCAATAAATCCTCGGGGAACGCCGCCGCCAGTTGCGCCTGACGCTGCGCCTCCTTGGCATTGAAGGCCAGTTGCAGGACGCCGCAATCGTCCCAGTCGAGGCCCCGCTGCAAATGTTCAAGCAGGCGTCGGGTGTAGCCAAAACCACTGACAATCAATTGCGACAGCGCCGTGCCATGGGCCGAAAGCTTGAGGTACAGCACGCCCTGTGGATTGCCCGAGGCTTCCTGCGCCAGCGCGTCGTGGCGCTCCAGCAGGCTCACCTGCCAACCCCGCGCCGCCAGGCTGGCAGCGCTTGCACAACCGGCCAGGCCGGCACCGATGACCAAGGCATGACGCTCGCCCGTCAACGGCGCCGGACGCGCAAACCAGGGTTTTACGGCAATGGGCGCAACGGCGTCCTCGGGCCATCCGAGGAACACGCCCCGCAGGATTTCCCACTTGTGGCCGATGCCCGGCGTGCGTTTCATCTTGAACCCTGCGCCATTGAGCAAGCGTCGCACCCAACCGGTACTGGTGAACGTGCTGATGGTCGAGCCGGGCGCTGCCAGCCGTGCCAGTTCGGCAAACAGTTCGGCGGTCCACATGTCGGGGTTTTTTGCCGGGGCGAAACCGTCGAGAAACCACGCGTCAACCTGTGCGTCCAGTTGCGGTAATTGTTCCAGTGCATCGCCAATCAACAGGGTCAGCGTCACGCGGCCGTTGTCCAGAATCAGACGCTGGAAGCCGTGGTGAATTGCCACGTATTGGGCGAGCAATTGATCGGCGAACGGTTTGAGTTCTGGCCACAACGCCAGGGCTCGCTGCAGGTCGGGCGAGCTCAGAGGGTACTTTTCGACGCTGACGAAGTGCAGCCGTGCACCCGCCACAGCGTGCTGTTCGAACAATTGCCAGGCACACAGAAAATTCAACCCGGTGCCGAAGCCCGTCTCGCCAATCACCAGTCGGCCGCCGTCCGCCAACGCGCTGAAACGCTCACGCAGAGCGTTTTGCTCAAGGAACACGTAACGGGTTTCTTCGAGGCCCGACTTGTCAGAAAAATAGACATCGTCGAACACTCGCGAGTACGGACGACCCTGGTCATCCCAGTCGAGTTGGGCGTGAGGCAATACAGGTTTCATGGCAGGCTCGGCAACGGCAAGGCCGCCATTCTAGCCGATCGCCGGGACGCTGCCTGATCCATGGCAAGGTCCATGGCGGTCCCGACAGTGAAAATCGGATTTCTCCCCCGCTGGAGGAATCAATCCGCTAGTCTTGCTCACATCTGGAAGGGAGCCGCCCATGTTTGAGTCTGCTGAAATCGACCACGCCATTGACAAAGAAACCTATGACGCCGAAGTGCCGGCACTGCGCGAAGCCTTGCTCGAAGCTCAGTTTGAGCTAGGCCAGCAGAGCCGGTTTCCGGTGATCATTCTGATCAACGGCATCGAAGGTGCCGGCAAGGGCGAGACGGTCAAGTTGCTCAACGAATGGATGGACCCGCGCCTGATCGAGGTCCGCACGTTCGACCAGCAAACCGACGAAGAGCTGTCACGGCCACCGGCCTGGCGCTATTGGCGGATGCTTCCCGCCAAGGGACGCATGGGGATTTTCTTCGGAAACTGGTACAGCCAGATGCTACAAGGCCGGGTCCATGGCGAGTTCAAGGACCCTCGGCTCGACCAGGCCATCAACGCGGCCGAGCGTCTGGAGAAAATGCTGTGCGATGAAGGCGCGTTGATCGTCAAGTTCTGGTTCCACCTCTCCAAGAAACAAATGAAGGCCCGCCTTAAAGCGTTGGCCGACGACCCGTTACACAGCTGGCGCATCAGCCCGCTGGATTGGCAGCAATCGCAAACGTATGACCGGTTCGTGAAGTTCGGCGAGCGGGTATTGCGTCGCACCAGTCGTGACTACGCGCCGTGGCATGTAATCGCCGGAATGGACGCACGCTATCGCAGCCTGGTGGTGGGCAAGATTCTGCTCGATAGCCTGCACGGCGCGTTGAAGCGGCCGAAGATACACCCGGAAAAAGTCAGTGCCGCGCCCGTATTCCCCAGCGTCGATCAAGTGAACCTGCTCGACAGCCTCGACCTGACCCAGCAACTGGACAAAGACGACTACGAAGAGCAGTTGGTAACTGAACAGGCGCGGTTTTCCGGGTTGATGCGTGACAAGCGCATGCGCCGACATGCGCTGGTGGCGGTGTTCGAAGGCAACGATGCGGCGGGCAAGGGCGGGGCGATTCGCCGGGTGGCGGCGGCGCTTGATCCGCGTCAGTACAGCATCGTGCCGATTGCCGCGCCCACCGAAGAAGAGCGGGCGCAGCCCTATTTGTGGCGTTTCTGGAGACACCTTCCGGCGCGGGGCAAGTTCACCGTGTTCGATCGTTCCTGGTACGGACGGGTGCTGGTAGAGCGCATCGAAGGATTCTGCAGCCCGGCGGACTGGCTGCGCGCCTACAGCGAAATCAACGATTTCGAAGAGCAGATCGCTGATGCCGGGGTGATCGTGGTCAAGTTCTGGCTGGCCATCGACAAACAGACGCAGCTGGAACGCTTCCAGGAGCGCGAACAGATCCCCTTCAAGCGGTTCAAGATTACGGAGGATGACTGGCGCAATCGCGACAAATGGGACGCGTACCGCGCCGCGGTCGGCGACATGGTTGACCGTACCAGCACGGAAATCTCTCCGTGGACCCTGGTGGAAGCCAATGACAAGCGCTGGGCGCGGGTCAAGGTGTTGCGCACCATAAATCTGGCGCTGGAAGAGGCGTTCGAAAAGTCCGACAAGAAGGCGAAGAAACACAAGGACTGAGTCGATGGTTGCGCATACGCGGGATGAATGATTGTCGCGGTCGGTTATGAGGTGGACATATGCTCGGTCCACTCTCAACCGATAACAACAATGAGGTATGCCATGCGTGAAGTGGTGATCGTCGACAGCGTGCGGACCGGCCTGGCCAAGTCCTTTCGCGGCAAGTTCAACCAGACCCGTCCGGACGACATGGCGGCGCATTGTGTCGACTCGTTGCTAGCGCGCAACGGCATCGACCCGGCCAGCGTCGAGGATTGCATCGTCGGTGCGGGCTCCAACGAAGGCGCGCAGGGCTACAACATCGGGCGCAATGTCGCCGTGCTCTCGCGCTTGGGCATTGGTACCGCCGGCATGACCCTCAACCGCTTTTGCTCCTCGGGCTTGCAGGCGATTGCCATTGCCGCCAACCAGATTGCTTCGGGGTGCAGCGACATCATCGTGGCCGGTGGCGTCGAATCCATCAGCCTGACCATGAAAAGCGTCAACACCGATAACCTGATCAACCCGCTGCTCAAGGAGCAGGTGCCGGGCATTTACTTCCCGATGGGGCAGACCGCCGAAATCGTCGCCCGTCGTTACAACGTCAGCCGCCAGGAGCAAGACCTGTACGCCTTGCAAAGCCAGCAGCGCACCGCCCAGGCGCAGGCCGCCGGTCTGTTCGATGATGAAATCGTGCCGATGGCGGTGAAGTACCGCGTGGAAGACAAGGCCACCGGTGCGATTCAAATCCTCGATGGCATCGTTGATCGCGATGACTGCAATCGGGCGGACACCACGCTGGAAAGCCTGGCGGGACTGAAGCCGGTGTTTGCTGAAGACGGCTCGGTGACGGCGGGCAACTCCTCGCAGCTGTCCGACGGTGCCTCGATGACGCTGGTGATGAGCCTGGAGAAAGCCCTGGAACTGGGGCTCAAGCCGAAAGCGTTTTTCCGTGGTTTCACGGTCGCCGGGTGCGAGCCGGATGAAATGGGCATCGGCCCGGTGTTCTCGGTGCCGAAGTTGCTCAAGGCCAAGGGCTTGCAGGTTGCCGACATTGATCTGTGGGAGCTCAACGAAGCGTTTGCCTCGCAGTGCCTGTACAGCCGAAATCGGCTGGAGATCAATAACGAGAAGTACAACGTCAATGGCGGTTCGATTTCCATCGGGCACCCGTTCGGCATGACCGGCTCGCGTCAGGTCGGGCATCTGGTGCGTGAGTTGCAGCGCCGCAATTTGCGCTACGGCATCGTTACCATGTGCGTGGGCGGCGGGATGGGCGCGACGGGGTTGTTTGAGGCGGTGCGTTAAATTCGCAAAGCTGTGTCGCCTGATCAACCGCTATCGCGGGCAAGCCCGCTCCCACATTGGAATGCGATCAACTGTGGGAGCGAGCCTGCTCGCGAAGGTAGCGCCTCGGTCTAAAGCTGGGCACTCGATGCCTGCATCCGCTCGATGTACGCCTGAATCTCGCGCTGCGCCGCCTCTGCATTATTAAACGGCCCCTCCAGCGTGTTTTCACGGGTGCTGAAAAACAACTCCCCATTCACGCGACACAACCGGTCACTGCGAAAGTGTGTCGCGGGGGCTTTGTCCTGGGCGCGCATGCCGTACATGGCGATTCTCCTGAAAGTGATCCGATGAGCTTATGCACGAACCCCTTGGCACGCCTGAGCAACTGATCGACGGCCGATCGTCAATTAGTTGCTGCGACCTGCACAGTTTCATTTGCGCCTGCTCGCCAACTGTCCCTGTGTGCCAGGCCTCTCTGCGCCTAGAATGACGATTCTCGCCATCTGGCTGTTGGGGTTCGCATGCACATTTCATCCGGTCGCTGGGTTTACGGTCTGTTTCTGGCCCTGCTGACTGCGCTGCTGTGGGGAATCCTGCCGATCAAACTCAAGCAAGTGCTGCTGGTGATGGACCCGGTGACCGTCACCTGGTTTCGCTTGATCGTATCCGGCGGGTGCCTGTTCGTTTATCTGGCGGCGACCAAGCGCTTGCCGAGCCGTAAAGCCCTCGGTCCACGCGGTGGCTGGCTGGTGCTGATGGCGGTGCTCGGTCTGGTCGGTAACTACGTGTTGTACTTGATGGGTTTGAACTTGCTCAGCGCCGGCACCGCGCAATTGGTGGTGCAGATGGGCCCGATCATGTTGCTGATCGCCAGTCTGTTTGTGTTCAAGGAACGTTTCAGCGTGGGGCAGGGAGTTGGGCTGCTGGTGCTGCTGGTCGGTTTCGCCCTGTTTTTCAATCAGCGCCTGGCCGAGTTACTCACTTCGTTGACCGAATACACCACCGGCGTGCTGCTGGTGTTGCTGGCGTCCACGGTCTGGACCTTCTACGCCTTGGGGCAGAAGCAACTGCTGACCGTGTGGAATTCGTTGCAGGTGATGATGGTGATCTACCTGTTCTGTGCGCTGTTGCTGACGCCGTGGGTGCACCCACTGGAAGCGCTGCAACTGAGCCCGCTGCAAGGCTGGCTGCTGCTGGCGTGCTGCATGAATACGCTGATTGCCTATGGCGCGTTTGCCGAAGCGTTGGCCCATTGGGAAGCTTCGCGGGTGAGTGCGACGCTGGCGATCACGCCGTTGGTGACGTTTGCCGCGGTGGCCGTGGCGGCATGGTTGTGGCCTGATTTTGTGCATGCCGAGACGATCAACGGTCTGGGCTATGGCGGCGCCGTGCTGGTGGTGCTGGGGTCGGCGCTGGTGGCGTTGGGGCCTTCGTTGATTGCCGGGCTCAAGGCCCGGAAGGTGCGGATGGCGGCCGGTTAAACCGCGTCATCGTTCATCGCGGGCAAGCCATGCGCCTACGGGTTTTGTGTCGATACCGGACATTTTGATCGACGCAAAACCCGTAGGCGCATGGCTTGCCCGCGATGGCTGACTGTCAGGCGCTACACATCTCAGCCCTTGGCCCCGGCCTCCAGCATGTTTTCCGGCCGCACCCACGCATCAAACTGTTCATCGGTCAGATAACCCAACTGCAACGCCGCCTCCCGCAACGTCAGCCCCTGCGCATACGCCTTCTTGGCAATCTCTGCCGATTTGTCATAGCCGATGTGCGGGTTCAACGCGGTCACCAGCATCAAGCCCCGCTCCAGATGTTCAGCCATTTTCTCTGCGTCCGGCTCAAGTCCGGCAATGCAGTGCTGCTGGAAGTTGCTGCAGCCATCGCCCAGCAGGCGGATAGATTGCAGCAGGTTGTGGATGATCACCGGTTTGAACACATTCAATTGCAGATGGCCCTGGCTCGCCGCAAACCCGATGGCGACGTCGTTGCCCAGGACCTGGCAAGCCAGCATCGATAGCGCTTCGCACTGCGTCGGATTGACCTTGCCCGGCATGATCGAGCTGCCCGGTTCGTTGGCCGGCAATTTCACTTCAGCAAAACCGGCTCGTGGCCCGGAGCCCAGCAGGCGCAAGTCGTTGGCGATTTTCATCAGGGTCACCGCCAGGGTTTTCAGTGCACCCGACAGGGTCGTCAGCGGCTCATGACCGGCCAGTGCGGCGAATTTGTTCGGCGCCGTGATGAAAGGCAGGCCGGAGAGGGCGGCCAGTTCGGCGGCAATCGCTTCGCCAAAACCGTGAGGCGAATTCAGCCCCGTGCCGACCGCGGTACCGCCCTGGGCCAGCTCACACACGGCTGGCAACGCGCTGCGGATCGCCCGTTCGGCGTAATCCAGTTGCGCAATAAACGCCGAAACTTCCTGGCCGAACGTGATCGGCGTGGCGTCCATCATGTGCGTTCGGCCGGTCTTGACCAGTTTCATGTGGCGCGCTGCCAGCTCGGCCAGGCCTCCCGACAATTCACTGATCGCCGGTAACAACTGCTGCTGAACGGCCTGCGCCGCGGCGATGTGCATGGCGGTGGGGAAACAGTCATTGGAGCTCTGGGAGCGATTGACGTGATCGTTGGGGTGCACCGGCGACTTGCCGCCGCGCGGGTTGCCGGCCAGTTCGTTGGCGCGGCCAGCGATCACTTCATTGACGTTCATATTGCTTTGGGTGCCGCTGCCGGTCTGCCAGACCACCAGCGGGAACTGGTCGTCATGGTTGCCATCGAGCACTTCGTCCGCCGCCTGTTCGATCAGCCGGGCGATGTCGGCGGGCACGTCGCCGTTACGGTCGTTGACTCGCGCCGCGGCTTTTTTGATCAGTGCCAGGGCATGCAGCACCGCCAGCGGCATTTTTTCGTTGCCGATGGCGAAGTTAATCAGCGAGCGTTGCGTCTGAGCGCCCCAGTAAGCTTCATCGGGGACTTCCACCTGGCCAAGGCTGTCGGTTTCGATACGGCTCATCATGCACACTCCTGTAGGTCTGATAGCGCAGTTTAGGCCGTGATCGTCGGCAGTGGTTCCATCTGACAGGTTTTTGAGCCTTCAACCCCTCTAATTCAGGCCCGACAAGGCTTGGGGTTGAGCGACACACTTTTTTAGGCGCAGAATGGACGCCCTTGGGGTTTTACCTCGCCTGCTAGAAAAGGAAACTCGATGACTCGTCTTCGTGCCATCTGTACCGCGGTTGCACTGGTTTGCGCCAGCGGCCCTGTTTTTGCCGATACCGCCAGCCATAACGCCAGTGCCGAAGCTTTCCTGACCCTGGCGCACGCTGACAAATTGGGCACTCCGGTGTACATGCAAGTGCAGCAAATGTTCGCTCAGCGCTTTGAACAGACCAAAGCCCCTGAATCGAAAAAAGCGTTGCTGGAAACGTATCAGGCCAAAGCCAACGCTGCGCTGGACCAAGCCATTGGCTGGAACAAGCTGAAACCGGAAATGGTCAAGCTCTACACCGCCAACTTCAGCGAGTCCGAGCTCAAAGACCTGGTTGCGTTCTACCAGTCGCCACTGGGCAAGAAAGTCCTGGAAAAAATGCCACAGCTGACTCAGCAATCGGCCCAGATGACTCAAGCCAAGCTGGAAAGCGCAGTGCCTGTAGTCAACAAGCTGCTGGCTGACATGACGGCCGAGCTGGAGCCGAAAGGCGCCGCCGCTCCAGCCAAGAAAAAGCCTTAAGCGGAGTTCGGTATGACCATGCAACAACGCATCGAATCGACACTGGGCCTGTTACAGCCGCAACACCTGCAAGTGCTGGATGAAAGCCACATGCACAGCCGTGGGTTGCAGACTCACTTCAAGGCCGTGGTGGTCAGCCAGCAGTTCGAAGGGCTGAATCGCGTCAAGCGTCACCAGAAAGTCTACGGCACGCTCGGCGAGTTGATGGGCGAGTTCCATGCGTTGGCGCTGCATACCTACACGCCCGAGGAATGGGCACAGATCGACGCGGCCCCGGCCTCACCGACCTGTGCTGGCGGCAGCAAGCATTAAACCCGCGTTTTTTGCTAGAATCCGCAACGCGCCGCTCACCCGGCGCGTTTTTTTTGAATCCGGTTCACCCTTTGCGAGGGTAGCCACCTGGAGAAACACCCATGACACAACAGATTGTCGTGGCGGCACTGTATAAGTTCGTCACCCTGCAAGATTACGTCGCCCTGCGCGAGCCACTGCTGCAAGCCATGGTCGACAACGGCATCAAAGGCACGCTGCTGATCGCTGAAGAAGGCATCAACGGCACCGTGTCCGGTACCCGCGAAGGCATCGACGGACTGATGGCCTGGCTCAAGAACGACCCACGCATGGACGACATCGATCACAAAGAGTCGTACTGCGACGATCAGCCGTTCTATCGCACCAAAGTCAAACTCAAGAAAGAAATCGTCACCCTGGGTGTTGATGGCGTGGACCCGAACAAAAAGGTCGGCACCTACGTTGATCCGCAGGACTGGAATGCGTTGATCAACGATCCGGAAGTGCTGTTGATCGACACCCGCAACGATTACGAAGTATCGATTGGCACCTTCGAAGGCGCCATCGACCCGAAAACCACCAGTTTTCGCGAATTTCCCGACTACATCAAAGCCAACTTCGACCCCGCCGTGCACAAGAAGGTCGCGATGTTCTGCACCGGCGGCATCCGTTGCGAGAAGGCGTCGAGCTACATGCTCAGCGAAGGTTTCGATGAGGTCTACCACCTCAAGGGCGGTATCCTGAAGTACCTCGAAGAGGTGCCGCAGGAAGAAACCAAATGGCAGGGCGACTGCTTTGTGTTCGATAACCGTGTGACCGTTCGTCATGACCTCAGCGAAGGTGATTACGATCAGTGTCATGCCTGTCGTACGCCAGTCAGTGTTGAAGACCGCGCCTCAGAGCACTACGTGGCCGGCATCAGTTGCCCGCATTGCTGGGACACCTTGAGCGAGAAAACCCGGCGCAGTGCCATTGATCGGCAGAAGCAGATCGAACTGGCCAAGGCGCGCAACTTGCCTCACCCGATCGGCTACAACTACAAGCAAACTCCTTCCGAGGCTTGAACCATGTCAGCGCGCCGCCTGCTTTACGTGATGGATCCGATGTGTTCTTGGTGCTGGGGCTTTGCGCCAGTGGCTAACGCCTTGGTCGCGCAAGCACAGGCGGCAGGCGTCGACGTGCATTTGATCGTCGGTGGTTTGCGCACCGGCAGCGGCGCGGCGCTGGAGCCCACCACACGGCGCTACATTCTTGAACATTGGCAAGCGGTCACCGAGGCCACCGGCCAACCGTTCAAGCTTGAGGGGGCGCTGCCCGACGGTTTTGTCTACGACACCGAGCCCGCGTGCCGGGCTCTGGTCACTGCGCGCAGCCTGGCGCCGGATTGCGCGTGGAAGCTGCTGGGCCTGATTCAGCACGCGTTCTACGCCGAAGGTCGCGACGTCACCCGCGCCAGCGTGCTGGTCGAACTCGCCGAGCAGGCCGGTTTGCCGCGCATTGAGTTTGCCGCCGCCTTCGACCGTGCCGATATGCACGCCGCCACGGCGGCCGACTTCACCTGGGTCCAGGACTTGGGCATCGCCGGTTTCCCAACCTTGCTGGCTGAGCGTAATGGTCAATTGGCGTTGCTGACCAACGGGTATCAGCCTCTGAGTGAACTGTCCCCGTTGCTCGGCCGCTGGCTGGAGCGTGCTGCCTGTGCATGATGTGCCCGATGACGTCCCGGCGCCCAAGCCTGTCGATCGATTGAGCTGGGCCGAAATCCGCCGACTGGCCTTGCACCATAAAAAATCCCTGTGGATCGCCAACGGCGTCGCCGTGCTGGCGACCTTGTGCAGCGTGCCGATTCCATTGCTGCTGCCGTTGCTGGTGGACGAAGTATTGCTGGGGCACGGTGACGCCGCGCTGAAGGTCATGAACCACGCCCTGCCCGAAGGCTGGCAGAAAGCGGCGGGCTACATTGGCCTGATGTTGCTCGTGACCTTGGTGTTGCGCTGCGGGGCCTTGTTGTTCAACGTCGTGCAGGCAAAGTTGTTCGCGGCGCTGGCCAAGGACATCGTCTATCGCATTCGCACCCGGCTGATCGAGCGGCTCAAGCGAATTTCCCTGGGCGAATACGAAAGCCTGGGCAGCGGCACCGTGACCACGCACCTGGTCACCGACCTGGACACGCTGGACAAATTCGTCGGCGAAACCCTCAGTCGTTTCCTCGTGGCGATGCTGACCCTGGTGGGTACCGCGAGCATTCTGATCTGGATGCACTGGAAGCTGGCGCTGCTGATCATGCTGTTCAACCCGTTGGTGATCTATGCCACGGTGCAGTTGGGCAAGCGGGTCAAACACCTGAAAAAACTCGAAAACGACAGCACCTCGCGCTTCACCCAGGCACTGACCGAAACCCTCGATTCAATTCAGGAAGTACGCGCCGGTAACCGCCAGGGGTTCTTCCTCGGGCGCCTTGGCCTGCGAGCCCGGGAGGTGCGCGATTACGCGGTGAACTCTCAGTGGAAAACCGATGCCTCGAACCGCGCCAGCGGCCTGTTGTTCCAGTTTGGCATCGATATTTTCCGTGCCGCGGCCATGCTCACCGTGCTGTTTTCCGACCTGTCCATCGGCCAGATGCTGGCGGTGTTCAGCTACCTGTGGTTCATGATCGGTCCGGTGGAACAACTGCTGAACTTGCAGTACGCCTATTACGCCGCCAGCGGCGCGTTGTCGCGGATTAACGAACTGCTGTCCCGGGCCGATGAGCCGCAGTACCCGGGTGGCGTCGACCCGTTTCAGGGCCGTGACACCGTGGGCATTGAAGTCCAGGGCCTGAGTTTCGGTTATGGCGACGAGTTGGTGTTGAACAAGATGGACCTGTCCATCGCCCCCGGGGAAAAAGTCGCCATCGTCGGTGCCAGTGGCGGCGGTAAAAGCACCTTGGTGCAGTTGCTGCTGGGTTTATACACGCCGCTGGCCGGGACCATTCGCTTCGGTGGTTCGACCCAGCAAGAGATCGGCCTGGAAACGGTCCGCGAAAACGTCGCTGTCGTCCTGCAACACCCCGCGCTGTTTAACGACACCATTCGCGCCAACCTGACGATGGGCCGTGAGCGCAGTGACGAAGCCTGCTGGCAAGCGCTGGAAATTGCGCAATTGCAGCACACGGTTCGAGAATTGCCTGACGGCCTCGACAGCATCGTCGGACGCTCCGGCGTGCGTTTGTCCGGCGGCCAGCGCCAACGCCTGGCGATTGCGCGGATGGTACTGGCCGAACCCAAAGTGGTGATCCTCGACGAGGCCACTTCCGCACTGGACGCTGCCACTGAATACAACCTGCACCAGGCGCTGGCACGGTTCCTGAGCAACCGCACCACGCTAATCATCGCGCACCGCTTGTCGGCGGTGAAACAGGCCGACCGGGTATTGGTGTTCGATGGCGGGCAGATTGCCGAGGATGGCGACCATCAGCAGTTGATTGCCGATGGTGGTTTGTACGCCAAGCTTTATGGGCATTTGCAGCAGTTGTAGCCACGTCGGATGTTTACTTCCATATCACGCCCAGCGCATCAGGGTTGCCGTCATAGCTGAATTGCTTCATGACGATCGCGCATGAATCGCAAGGTGCCATGGTGGTGGCGATCGTGATGGAATCCAGCTCTTTAGGGTCAGGGTATTTGTCTCGTATGGCGCTGATGAGCTTGCTCTCGGTGTCCAGTGAGGTAGGGCGCGACGTGAGCGCAGGTGTGTATGTTTCGATGTTGTCGATGGTGTGAGGGATCGCCCGTAGCTTGCCGGAATCGGAGACGCTAAGTGATGTCTGCGGGAAGTTGATGTCATGATCTATGTTGAAGTAACTGGTGCCGTCTACTTTCACTTCGTTTGTCTGTCTGCTTCTGGAAAACAGGGGCAGGAAATGGGTGTCCCCTTGATTGCCAGAAACACTGACATACACTTCACGCACCCCGGCCTTCGTCTTGATCTCGGCGAACGCAATGTTTCTGGAACTGTGTATCGGCCTATTCAGTTTTTTACTGATCTCTATTTGCAGTTGTCGCATCGTGTTATCGATTTTCAAGGCCTTGGGTGCGCCCCGAACCGACGACTCCACAGTGACAACCGTTTTGCAAAAGAGTGTATTGAAGATTTCAGCAGTGGTTTCACGAGCACTGTCCGGCGCCGTCCGGGACAGTGACCACGTCGCAGCACCGTCGGTTGAATGACGCACGATCATTCTTGTCGAGTGATCGAACAACACGGCTTCCGCGGGGCTGGTATCCACGTTGAGATGTTTAAGGGTCTGGGGTGGATTGGTATGGCCACCGATCGGTATGGCAATGTCATCCATGGCTTTCAAGGCGCGCTCGACGCGGTTAATACCATAAATTCTGGCCATGTTATTGGCATTCAGCGAGCCGATATAAACCTTCTTCAACTCCTCTACCACATCGTGGGGCGATGTTTTTGCCTTGCGCAAAGTCAGGGGCGCGGTGAGGCTTTGCCCCGCAAAGCGCTCGGCGACGTAAAAATCGCCGGCGCCCAGTCGGGTGAAAATATAGTGTTTCGAACCGTCCAGTGCCGGGACAATGATAGCGCCGGTCTTGAAGGTATCAAATTGACTCCCGCGGCCGGAGATGTTCGCTTTGATTCTTCCGTAAATCCCTTTCTGATACTCGATCGTAGCCATGAGCCTGCCAGGATAATTCACGGTCTTCAGTAACGGAACGCGCCCCGTTATGGCTGAGGTATAGATACTGTCCCCGAACCATGGAGCCCAGCCTTTGGTTTCGTCGAATGTGCCGGCGGCCGGCGTCGGAGCGGGATCGCGCCATGCGTAACTGGTTTCGCAAACGGACCCTGGGGCGCGTCGTGGCCGACAAGGTATCGGCTTGAGCGTTTCCCGGGCATCCCGCAGGTCTGCGCGCCGTAGGGCGTCGCCGTCCAGTCGATACGGCACGTCGTCGATGAACAGCGTCGTTCGGCCGTCAATTTCAAGGACTTCGTTTACGCGAGTGTTTTCGGGGATATTGAACAGCAGTGCTTCGCTGTTTTCTCTGACGGTCGGATACATCGATGGCCCGATGGACAGTTCTTTTTCCGACACTTTCAATACAGGCCCATAGGGTTTGGCGGATAGGGGGTCGATCAAATAGTGTGCGGGCTTGGTGGTCGAGCCGATGTTGCGTACAGGGACATCGTCGAGTCCGCGAAAGGTCGCCAATTGATCGCTCTGTGTGAGGGGGCGCCAGCGGCCTGGATCATTGACCTGAGGCAAGCCTTCGATGAAGTTGTACGTGTTTGCTCTACCGAGTGCAGGCTTCAAGCTGTTGTAAGACTTTTTGGCTGCGAATTTAACGCCTGCATACAAACCTCTCAGAGTTCCGCGTGAGAGCCGTAGTGCCAGCGTCGGAAGGCCATAGAAAGGAATTGCGTTTTGTACGGATGAAATAAGCAGTTTTTCAGCCAGTGCGCCAAATCGCGGAAGTGCAGCGCGTACACCCGAGCGGACTGCAATGGAGGCCAGCTTCACTGAGCCCGATACGAATTTCCCCAAGGGAAGCGCGAACGAGGCCGCATCCACAATCAAACCAAAAATGGCCCATACCCTTTTTTTCGGGTCGCCTGAAAGCAGGTCCTCTATGCCTCCCCAAAACGGTATGAACCCTTTGACGGAGACCAGCCAATGAGGGCGCGCGGCGATACGCTCAATCTCGGTTTCGCCCTTGGCCGAAGCATGAAGCAGTTTTTCGTCATAGTAAAAAAAGTGGTCGGCAATGTAGTTTGAAAGTTCCGTTGCTCGGGAACTCGTTACGCTTGGGCGCGCCGATTGCTCATTCTCGATGCCAATGGAAGGGGCGGTAAATGTTTTACCAAACTGATCAATAATTGCCTCACACGCTGCATCTTTCTTTGGAAAACTACCGGCTTCATGAGCTTGCCAATCAAACGGCACTCTTGTTTTATGGCGAAAAGAAACGGCTTTAAAGTTAACGAGGGGCACTGGGGTTAGCTGGGAGCTTACTGTTCCGCCAAGCATGGATAATAAAAAATCCGTACGCAGTCTAATAATTCCTGCACGTGGTAAACATTCGTAATAGGCAACCCGGTTCTTGTAAGAGATCTGCAAAATAAAGCCCATTCGAAGCCGAAGCGGTAGCGTGATGGCGGGTGTCTCGTCTTCTAGCTCTATCTCGTTGGTGGATTTTCTCAAGGTGTAGATCTTTACCTCGCCCAACTCTATGGCTTGGCGTTCATCATGGGGGAGTGATGTCAGCAGGCTTTTCAGCAGTGTTTGATACGCGCTTTTACTCAAATCGAGATAGCTTTTGAATTCCGCCTCAAATAACTGCGTCGCATCTGGCAGGGGTTTTCGCTTCAGTGCGGCAGGAAAACTGGGATCATTGGAGTTAATTGTACGGTCTGTGTTGAGGCTGATTCGATACGCGCTTTTGCGTGTTCCATCCTGCTGGGTGATGTGCCAGCTTCTGTTCAGCCTCCCTGACATGTAGACGTCTTGAAAGGTGTAGATTTTGTCCCGTAGCGGTGGTGTTCGTAAAAACCCACCTGCTTCACTGGATTCGAAGTCTTCAATTAACTTTCGCCCGTCAGAGATGAACGGAAAGTGGGTTCGGTTGCCAAAGACTTCTCTGAATCCTACAGGCGTCCAGCGTAAAGAGTCCCTGAAATACGTCCTCATCTCCCTCTCGGCGATAGAAGATCTTTTTGGGTAGTCGACGTCCAGTTGAATGATCGCTTTTCTCAAGGCGTCGGTGTGTTCGTCGAGTGACTTGATAGATTGAGTTTTTTCCTCAAGTGAGTAATCCGAGTCGGTTCTCTCAGTAACAACACCATTGGTAATCGCCCATTCGAGAGTTGCAGGCATTCTGCACAGGGTGATGAGTTCCAGCTCTTGTGGACTGGCTTGCATAGACTGCCGAAGCGGCAAATCCACCAATTGCTGGAAGCTCATGCGCTGGATCAAGTCCGGCTCCATGGCTTCAGCGAGCGTGACTCCGTGAACGAAATTGACCCAGACGACGGAGCTTCTATAGGGCAGGCCGGGCGGGATGTCGCAGACTTGAAACTCTGTTGGAAATTCGGTTTGGAACAAGCGAGCGAGCAAGATGGCCTCAACCATTGAGGACGCCCGTTTGCTGTCGAATAGATGCTGCTCGAATTCCGCCCAGATGTTCTGGTAACTCTTTCCCCAGTTTGAGCGCTGTTGCCAAGGGTACCCGGAAATGTTTTCTGGCTTGTCGTTCCGTGATGTATTTGTCCAGAGCCGAATGGCTTTACTGATTAATTTGATTCGTACCCCGGCAGAGGCATCCTCACCCGGTTTTCCGCCGTACCAGTTCAATCCTTCCAGCAATAAACTTCCTAGTCGCTGGGACTCCGCAGAGCGCAGAATTTTTTCGAGAAAAACCATCGGCGTCGCGCGAACTTGCTCGATGGTCGGGCGAGGGGAGGTGTTTTTTTCGAAGTGGCTAAAGAGTGAAGTTTGTGATTCGGGGAGGAATCGCTTAACGATGTCGATAATGTCCCGATCCGTCAGTTGAGCGATCAGGCTATCGAGGGTCATGCCATCTTTCGGTGAGGCCTTCTGGATGGTTGCCAGGAGCTTAAGGTCTTTTTTGTCTGGGGTGCGATTGATCGCTTCGATATCAACACCACTGTCCAGTTGCAGCGAGTAGCGGGCGCGCTTTTCTTCCAGGGTGTGAATCGTCGCACGATGTTCAGCGGCGTTTCCCGGATCCCAGGGGGAAATGCCGTAATGGTTGATCATTTGTACAAGCTTGAGGGTGCCTGGCTCTTTATCTTGGGCGCGGAGGAGGGAAGTAGATTGGAGAACTATGAAGGTTTCCAGGTCTTTTGATGAGAAATCGGGCTTTCTCAGAGCGGCGATAAGTGTGTCGTAGTCGGACAACACACCTTGGTACTCCATGGCCGCGGAGAATGGTAGATGTTGTTCTTCTGATAAGTCACTCGGTGATGTTGTAGGTGACGGCATGTTCATGGGTGTCTCTCTATTATTGGTTGGACTCCTGTAAGGCGATGTTCAAGTTGTAAGCGCTTACAGAAAGACGACCAGTTTTACGCCGGCAAAAAATAATAGTGAGGTACATATATATCGCTCCAGATTCTCGGCATGAGGCCCCGACGAGAGCGGTTCATAGGTCGATATCCAGAGTGACTGTATTGGTTTGCGTGCATTGGCTTTTTAGTGTTTGAGAATGCATCCACATGCCTCTCAGGAAGCACGGAGGGTGAAATGTCGACTCTGGCTTGCCTGTAGGGGCAACGCACCCTAGTCTTGGAGGAGCGATCACATTGGGATGATGATCTGGCAGTGCTAAAACAAGGGACCTCATGAATCAAACCCGGACTCTCGGAACGCCGCGGCTATTGGGCATTGTCTGGCCATTTATTGCCGTCGTGCTGTTTCAGGCCCTGTTGGGTGGCGTCAGCCTTTACGTTCTGTCGGCAGTGCGCGGCTATGTGGCCGGTGAAAGTTTGTGGTCGAAGGGGCAAAAAGACGCCATCTATTACCTCAACCTTTACGCGGACAGTCGCGACGAGGCGATTTTTCTCAAATACCAGAAAGCCATTGCTGTACCTCAGGGTGGCCACGAGTTGCGCCTGGCGCTGGACCACCAGCCACCTGATATCGAAGCCGCGCGAGTGGCGATCCTCAAGGGCGGCAATCACCCGGACGACGTTTCCAGTCTGATCTGGCTCTACCTCAACTTCCGACACTTCAGTTACCTTGAAAAAGCCATCGACCGCTGGACGGTGGGGGACGCGTACCTGCTGCAGCTCGATGAGGTTGCGCAAGAGATGCACCGGCGCGTGGCCGACAGTCAGGTCACATCTGCCGATATCAAGCGCTGGAGAGACCAGATACTCGCCATCAACGATGCCGTGACGCCAGCCGCCAAAGCGTTCAGCGACGCATTGGGCGAGGGCTCTCGCTTGATTCTCCGGTTATTGCTGGTGACCAACCTCGCCACGGCGCTGGGCCTGATTGCCCTTGCGTTGCTGCGTACGCACAAGTTGCTCAAACAGCGCCATGAGTTCGCCGAGGCGCTGCAACTGGAGAAAGACCGGGCTCAGATCACCTTGCAATCGATCGGCGACGGGGTGATCACCACGGATGTCGAAGGCGCTATCGCCTACATGAACCCCGCCGCCGAGGCCCTGACCCACTGGAAAGCCGAACAGGCGACGGGTTTGCCTCTGGCGGCGCTGTTCAACTTGCTGGACGAAAACGCCCAGGCTGACGGGTTTACCCTGATCGAACATATTCTGAGTGGTCAACTCAGTGGGGGCAGCGAACATTCCAAACTGATTCAGCGGCTCGATGGCAGCACGGTGTCGGTGACGCTGGTCGGTTCGCCGATTCGCAATGCGGGCAAGGTCAGCGGCACCGTTCTGGTGTTGCACGACATGACGCAGGAGCGCCAATACATTGCCAATCTGTCCTGGCAGGCGACACATGACGCCTTGACCGGGCTCGCCAACCGGCGTGAGTTCGAGTTCCGACTGGAGCAGGCACTGCACAACCTGACACGGCATTCCGGGCGCCATGCCCTGATGTTTCTCGATCTGGATCAATTCAAACTGGTCAACGACACCTGCGGCCACGCGGCGGGCGATGAGCTGCTGCGGCATATTTGTGCCTTGTTGCAATCCGGTTTGCGTGAAGGAGACACCCTGGCTCGGCTGGGGGGCGATGAGTTCGGTATCTTGCTGGAAAACTGCGCACCGGAAGCGGCCGAGAAGATTGCCGAAAGTTTGCGTCAGACCGTACAGAACCTGCATTTTGTCTGGAAGGGGCGACCCTTTGTCACCACGGTGAGTATCGGGCTGGTGCATGTCGCGCAACCGCCTACAACCCTGGAGGCTTCCTTGCGCGCCGCGGATATGGCGTGTTACATGGCCAAGGAAAAAGGGCGCAATCGGGTTCAGGTCTATCACGCCGATGACTCGGAACTGTCACTGCGTTTTGGCGAGATGGCGTGGGTGCAGCGCCTGCACATGGCGCTGGAAGAGAACCGGTTTTGCCTGTATTCCCAGGAAATCGCGCCGTTGGGGCATACCGAGCGCGGTGGCGGGCATATCGAGATTCTGTTGCGCCTGCATGATGAAGCCGGTCGTATGATCCTGCCGGACAGTTTTATTCCGGCGGCGGAGCGTTATGGACTGATGACCGCTCTCGATCGCTGGGTGGTGGAGAATGTTTTCAAGATCATTGCCCAATGCAAAGCCGAAGAGCGCAAGGGGCCGTACGCGATGTGTGCGATTAATCTGTCAGGCACAACTATCGGAGATGAGGCGTTTCTGGACTTCCTGCGTGAACAGTTTGTTAATTATTCAATTCCGCCTGAAATGATTTGTTTTGAAATCACTGAAACAAGTGCAATCTCCAATTTGGGCAGTGCAATTAGATTTATCAATGAACTCAAAGGTTTAGGCTGTCACTTCTCGTTAGATGACTTTTGTGCCGGAATGTCCTCGTTCGCTTACTTGAAACATTTGCCTGTAGACTTCCTGAAGATCGATGGGAGTTTCGTAAAGGATATGTTGGACGACCCGATTAACCGCGCCATGGTCGAAGTGATCAACCACATCGGCCATGTCATGGGTAAGCGCACGATTGCCGAGTTTGTAGAGTCACCCCAGATTGAACAGGCATTGCTGGAGATCGGGGTCGATTTCGCTCAAGGGTATGTGATTGAACGCCCGCATCTGTTTACCTGCGATAGTTTGCAAAGTCGTCCTGCCAGGCCCCAGCCTCTGTTGTTCAAGGCCCCGGGCACGTTCCGTTGAAATCTCTTGTTGATCCGAACAATCACAATCAAAAGGAGCCCGACAGTGATCGACACATTCAACCGAACCGGACCACTCATGGAAGCTGCAAGTTATCCCGCCTGGGCGCAACAGCTCATCAAGGATTGCAGCGAGAGTAAGCGCCGGGTTGTCGAACACGAGCTGTATCAACGCATGCGAGACAACAAGCTCAGTGCAAAAACCATGCGCCAGTACCTTATCGGTGGCTGGCCGGTGGTTGAACAGTTCGCGTTATACATGGCACAAAACCTGACCAAGACCCGCTTTGCCCGCCATCCAGGTGAAGACATGGCGCGTCGTTGGCTGATGCGCAATATTCGCGTCGAGCTGAACCACGCCGATTACTGGGTGCATTGGAGCAGGGCTCATGGTGTCAGCCTGGAGGATCTGCAAGCGCAACAAGTCGCTCCCGAACTTCATGCCCTGAGCCATTGGTGTTGGCACACCAGTTCAGCAGACTCGTTGATCGTCGCCATCGCGGCCACCAACTACGCCATCGAAGGCGCCACTGGGGAGTGGTCGGCGCTGGTGTGCTCCAGTGGCATCTACGCCGCAGCGTTCCCTGAAGAAGATCGCAAACGGGCCATGAAGTGGTTGAAGATGCACGCTCAGTACGACGACGCGCATCCATGGGAAGCGCTGGAAATCATCTGCACCCTGGCGGGCATGAACCCGAGCGCATCCCTGCAAGTGGAATTGCGCCAGGCTGTCTGCAAGAGCTACGACTACATGCATCTGTTTCTGGAGCGATGCATGCAACTGGAGCATTCAGAAAAAGCTGCGATGGTGCGTGAGCGCATGGCGTTGGCGGAAAGTTGATCTGACGGTTGTGCACAAAAAAGGGGAGCCGATTGGCTCCCCTTTTTTGAGTTTTCAAAAGCTTAACCCGCCATCGCCAAACGGTTACGTCCTTCGCGCTTGGCGACATACAACGCACTGTCGGCGCGTCGCAACAGGCTTTCGGCAGACTCACCTGGCAACAGGGTCGAGCATCCAAGGCTGACGGTCAGTTCAACGGCATTGCCATCCGCCTGATAGTCCTGGGACTGGGCCGCAATCCGCAGTCGCTCGCCGACCATGGCTGCTGCTTCCCGAGTGGTGTTGGACAACAGGATCAGGAACTCTTCGCCCCCAAACCGAAACACCATGTCGACATTGCGCAGCTGGTTTTTGATTGCGCCGGCGACTGTCTTGAGCACTTCATCGCCAGCATTGTGACCGTAGCTGTCGTTGACGTTTTTGAAATGATCGATGTCCAGCATCAGCAACGACAAAGGCATCAAGTGGCGCCGCGACATCTCGATTTCGCGCTCGAGGGTCTGGTCCATGGCAATGCGGTTGCCGGTATCGGTCAAGGGGTCGCGTAATGCACTTTGGGTCGCCGCCCGGTACAGCAAGGCGTTGCGTATCGGAAAGAGCAATGCGGACAGCAGTGACTCCAGGTTGCCCTGATCAAGTTCACTGAAACGTTGATTACGACGGAATACCAAGTCACCAAGGGGCTCGCCTTCATGGCTGAGGCTGTAACTGACCGAGTGATGGCCGCGCTGGCCAAACTCCAGGCGCAGGTCACTGGCCTGATGCTCATATTTCAAGGCATCCAGCGGCACCAGGCGCTGAACTTCGCGAAAGAAAAGTCCGAGTATCCGTTGGGGCTCAAGACTGGTTTGCAGCTGCTGGCCCAGTTGCTGACGCAATTGCGCAAGGCTGACGGGCCGCTCCAGAAGGGGTGGCTGCTGACCAAGTCCCAGGCGTTGCAATTTCGCGCTATCGAAGTCAATTGCGTTGGTCTGGGGAGGTGATTTCATATGGCGTGAGCCCCTAAAGCAGTAAGACTGTCTTACAGGCTGGGTGAGAGCGGCTTTGGGCTGCGCGTCGTACTGGTCCATCAGTCCCGTAGGACATTTGGCGCAAGTTTAGTCTGCTTTGCCGAAGATTAGTAACCTATCGACTCAGACATCCCCCCGACTGCTTTCACACTGCGTGTTTGAGCAACGTTAGAGCGAAAGTTGTGCCATTCGGTTCATTCAGATAAAAGGCTATCAAATTCAGCAGGTTGGACTTTGCAGGGAAGACGGCTGGCAAAGTGGGTGGCGGTTGTTTGACAGCTGCGGGAGTGTTTACGACGCGCTTTAAGTGCCGCGACGGGAAGTCGGCGCGGCACGTAAAAGCGACGTGTGGTGATTACTGCGCGTTAAAAGCCTGACCATTGATGCCGGTACTGTCCGGGCCCATCAAGTAGAGATAGACCGGCATGATCTCCTCCGGGGTTGGATTGTTCAGCGGATTTTCCCCCGGATAGGCCTGGGCTCGCATGCTGGTGCGCGTGGCGCCCGGGTTGATGCTGTTGGAGCGAACGGGGGCCACGGTGTCTACTTCGTCCGCCAGGGTTTGCATCAAGCCTTCGGTGGCAAACTTGGACACGCCATAAGCGCCCCAATAGGCGCGCCCCTTACGGCCGACGCTGCTGGAGGTGAACACCACCGAGGCGTCCTGCGACAGCTTGAGCAGTGGCAGCAGGGTGCTGGTGAGCATGAACATGGCATTGACGTTGACTTGCATGACCCGCATGAAGTTTTCGCCGGACAGCTGTTCGAGCGGTGTGCGCGGACCAATGATCGATGCGTTGTGCAGCAAGCCGTCGAGATGGCCGAATTCGGTCTCGATCATCGCCGCCAGTTCATCGTACTGGTGGGGCAGGGCGGTTTCCAGGTTGAACGGGATCACCGCTGGCTGTGGGTGCCCGGCCGCTTCGATTTCGTCATAAACCTGCGTCAGGTTCGCTTCGGTCTTGCCCAGCAACAGTACGGTGGCGCCATGGGCTGCGTAGGTTTTCGCAGCGGCCGCGCCGATGCCACGGCCTGCACCGGTAATCAGAATGACCCGGTCCTTGAGCAATTCGGGGCGGGCGGAATAATCAAACATAAGAAACCTCTACGAGAGTTAGATCGTTCCCACGCTCCGCGTGGGAATGCAGCCAGTGACGCTCTGCGTCGCCGCTCAGCAGCCACACAGCGCGCTATCGAGCACCTTGCGCAACTCCAGCGGATGATCGACCACTACATCCGCACCCCAATGCCGCGGGTTATCGTCCGGATGAATGTAGCCATAGGTCACGGCGGCCGTCTTGGTGCCGGCGTCGCGCCCCGACTCGATATCACGCAGGTCATCGCCGACAAACAACACGCTGGCCGGGTCCAGATCGAGCATCTTGCACGCGAGAATCAGCGGCTCCGGGTCGGGCTTGCTGTTCTTCACATGATCCGGGCAGATCAGCAGCGCGGAACGCTCGGCCAGCCCCAGCTGTTGCATGATCGGCTCGGCGAAACGCAGCGGCTTGTTAGTGACCACGCCCCAGATCAGGTTGCTCTTCTCGATGTCGGCCAGTAATTCGCCCATTCCGTCGAAGAGCTTGCTGTGAACCGCACAGCCGGCGAGATAGCGCTCCAGGAATTCCAGTCGCAGCTCTTCAAAGCCAGGCGATTCCGGGTCCATCGAAAAGGTCACGGCGACCATCGCCTTGGCGCCACCGGATATCTCGTCACGAATGTGCTTGTCATTCATGGGGGGCAAGCCACGATCGGCGCGCATTGCCTGGCAGATGGCAATAAAGTCCGGCGCGGTGTCGAGCAGCGTGCCGTCCATGTCAAAAAGGACTGCTCTGATACGCATCGGCTTACTCCTCGCGCAGGGTCTGGATCATGTAGTTGACGTCCACGTCGGCCGCCAGTTTGTAGTGTTTGGTCAGCGGGTTGTAGGTCAGGCCGATGATGTCTTTGACGGTCAGGCCGGCCATGCGACTCCAGGCGCCGAGCTCGGAAGGGCGGATGAACTTCTTGAAATCATGGGTGCCGCGCGGCAGCAGTTTCATGATGTATTCCGCGCCGACGATAGCGAACATATACGCCTTCGGGTTGCGGTTGATGGTGGAGAAGAACACTTGGCCGCCGGGCTTGACCATGCGGAAGCAGGCGCGGATGACCGAAGAAGGATCGGGCACGTGCTCGAGCATTTCCAGGCACGTGACGACGTCGAACTGCTCGGGCATTTCTTCGGCGAGGCCTTCGGCGGTGATCTGGCGGTATTCGACATTCACGCCCGATTCCAGCTGATGCAGCTGGGCGACCGCGAGCGGTGCTTCGCCCATGTCGATACCTATGACGGTGGCACCGCGCTGGGCCATGGCCTCGCTCAGGATGCCGCCGCCGCAACCGACGTCCAGAACCTTCTTGCCGGCCAGGTTGACCCGCTCGTCAATCCAGTTGACCCGCAGCGGGTTGATGTCGTGAAGCGGCTTGAACTCGCTTTCACGGTCCCACCAGCGATGGGCCAGGGCTTCGAATTTGGCGATTTCGGCGTAGTCGACGTTGCTCATGATTCAGTCCTCTAAAACTTGAAAAATCCTGTTGCCCCGGTTTTCGGTCCGGGGATCTTACGATTCGGTACGGCCACTGATGCGCTGGCCCCAGGCTTTGGCGGTGGCACAAAGCTGTTCTTCATCCAGGCGGGTCAGGCGTCGGTCATCGAGCAGTTGCTTGCCAGCGACCCACAGGTGTTTCACGCAATCGCGGCCGGTGGCGTAGATCAGTTGCGAAACCGGGTCGTAGACCGGTTGTTGCGCCAGGCCTGACAGGTCGAAGGCAACGATATCTGCCGCTTTGCCGACTTCCAGTGAACCGGTTTCAGACTCGATGCCCAGCGCGCGAGCGCCATTGAGCGTGGCCATGCGCAAGGCACGATGAGCATCCAGCGCAGTGGCGGAGCCGGCAACGGCCTTGGCCAGCAAGGCAGCGGTGCGGGTTTCGCCCAGCAGGTCGAGATCGTTGTTGCTGGCGGCGCCATCGGTGCCCACGGCCACATTGACGCCCGCCTGCCACAACCGCTCGACCGGGCAAAAACCACTGGCCAGCTTGAGGTTGGACTCCGGGCAATGAATCACACTGGTGTTGCTTTCTACCAGCATCACCAGGTCTTCATCGCTGATCTGGGTCATGTGAACGGCCTGGAAGCGTGGCCCGAGCAAACCCAGGCGCCCGAGTCGGGCCAAAGGACGTTCACCACGCTGCTCGAGGGACTGCTGCACTTCGAAAGCCGTCTCATGGACATGCATGTGGATCGAGGCGTCCAGCTCTTCGGCAATCACCCGGATTTTTTCCAGGTTTTCATCGCCCACGGTGTAGGGGGCATGGGGGCCAAAAGTGACTTTGATGCGTTCGTGATGCTTGAGATCGCCAAACAACTCCACGCCCTGACGAATGGCTTCGTCCGCCGTGCTGGCGCCCGGGATCGGGAAATCGAGGATCGGAATGGCGATTTGGGCGCGAATACCGCTGTTGTGCACGCGCTCGCTGGCAACCTTCGGGAAGAAATACATGTCAGAGAAGCAGGTGATGCCACCTTTGATCTGTTCGGCGATGGCCAGGTCCGTGCCGTCACGTACAAACGCTTCATCGACCCATTTGGCTTCTGCCGGCCAGATGTGGTTCTCCAGCCAGGTCATCAGCGGCAAATCATCGGCCAGGCCGCGAAACAGCGTCATGGCGGCGTGGCCGTGGGCATTGATCAGGCCGGGGCTGAGCAGCACGTCTGGCAACTCGCGTACTTCAGTTGCGTTAAGCTTCAGCGCAGCCGAGCGTGGGCCGATAAACACGATGCGTCCGTCACGGATGCCCAGGCCATGCTCTTTGAGGACAACGCCAGCGGGTTCGACGGGTACCAGCCAGGTCGGCAGCAATAACAGGTCGAGCGCAGCGGCTGTGTTCGGCATCGAAGATCGGTTCCAGTGCTTTTGTAAAGGATGGCGAAGTATACCCGAGCGTCTTCGCGGGGGGATCGCTATAATCGGCGGCTTTTGTGCTTGAGTGCGGGGTGTGGGATGCGCGATCGACTGTTGGCTGCGGAGAAAGTGAAGGCCATCGATTGGCGTGATGGCGCCCTGTACCTGCTGGATCAGCGTATTTTGCCCTTCGAAGAGACCTGGATTGCCTACACCAGCGCAGCCGGTGTGGCCGAGGCCATTCGTTCGATGGTGGTGCGCGGTGCGCCGGCGATCGGTATCAGTGCGGCCTATGCCATGGTGCTTTCCGCCCGCGCCCGAATTGCCGAGGGCGGTGACTGGCAGGCCTCGTGGGAAGAGGATTACGCGTTGCTGGCCGATTCCCGTCCAACGGCGGTGAATCTGTTCTGGGCCTTGAGTCGCATGCGTGACCGCCTGGATCGCCTCAAGGAAGATGCTGATCCGCTGGCGGCACTGGAGGCGGAGGCTATCGCCATTCACGAAAGTGATCGCGAAGCTAACCTGACCATGGCCCAACTGGGTGTGGACCTGATCCGAAAACATCAGGGCAATGCCCAGGCAATCCTGACCCATTGCAATACCGGCGCACTGGCCACCGGCGGCTTCGGCACTGCTCTGGGTGTCATTCGCGGCGCTTTTATTGAAGGCATGGTCGAGCGCGTTTACGCCGATGAAACCCGTCCGTGGCTGCAAGGTTCGCGTCTGACGGCGTGGGAGCTGGCCAACGAGGGGATTCCGGTGACCCTGAATGCCGATTCAGCCGCTGCGCACATCATGAAAACCAAAGGCGTGACCTGGGTGATCGTCGGCGCCGACCGGATCACCGCCAATGGCGATGTCGCGAACAAGATCGGCACCTATCAGTTGGCGGTTAACGCCATGCACCACGGTGTGCGCTTCATGGTGGTGGCGCCGAGCTCGACCATCGACATGAACCTGGCCAGTGGCGATGAAATTCCTATCGAGGAGCGTGACGGTCGCGAGTTGCTGGAAGTCGGCGGCAAGCGGGTCGGGGCGGACGTCGATGCGTTCAATCCGGTGTTCGACGTCACCCCGGCGGACCTGATTGATGCGATCGTTACTGAAAAAGGCATCGTCGAGCGTCCGGATACCGCGAAGATGGCGCAGTTGATGTGCCGCAAGCGCCTGCATTGACGCTTTGTGTTGTCGGATAAATTGCTGTCGCGAGCAAGCTTTGCTCCCACAGGTTTCACGTTCCTGTAGGAGCAAGGCTTGCCCGCGATGAACGATTACTCGGTCTGCCCCCGCATTTCGCCTGCAAATCCGGACTTGGGATAGCTCTGAGCCTCTCTCGTCTCCTTCAAGCCTGTCATCGGTCAACTAACTATGCTCCATGCGCATCTGGGGGATAGGTGCGTGGCGGCTCTTGTGATAACATCCGGCGTTTTCCGAGGCTGCCCCACGGGGTTGTCTTTACTGCGCAAATCCAGGGTTCAACTTGTTGATTTGTCGTAAGTCGGTGTATGGCACTCAGCCTGCAGCGGCGAGCTTCGTTCGTCCCATATGGATGTGACGAAGTTTCACCAGAAAAAGGAATCGAGCTTCTCATGGGCGAACTGGCCAAAGAAATCCTCCCGGTCAATATCGAAGACGAGCTGAAGCAGTCCTACCTCGACTACGCAATGAGCGTAATTGTCGGGCGGGCCTTGCCGGATGCGCGCGATGGCTTGAAGCCCGTGCACCGGCGTGTGCTGTTCGCGATGAGCGAGCTGGGCAACGACTTCAACAAGCCGTACAAGAAATCTGCCCGTGTTGTCGGCGACGTTATCGGTAAGTATCACCCGCACGGTGATACCGCGGTATACGACACGATCGTCCGGATGGCGCAGCCATTCTCGCTGCGCTACCTGCTGGTAGACGGTCAAGGCAACTTCGGTTCGGTGGACGGCGACAATGCCGCGGCCATGCGATACACCGAAGTGCGCATGACCAAGCTGGCGCACGAGCTGCTGGCTGACCTGCACAAGGAAACCGTGGACTGGGTGCCGAACTACGACGGCACCGAAATGATCCCGGCGGTCATGCCGACCCGTATTCCCAACCTGCTCGTCAACGGCTCCAGCGGTATCGCCGTGGGCATGGCGACCAACATTCCGCCGCACAACCTTGGTGAAGTCATCGACGGTTGCCTGGCACTCATCGACAACCCCGAGTTGACCATCGATGAGCTGATGCAATACATCCCTGGTCCGGACTTCCCGACGGCCGCGATCATCAACGGTCGCGCCGGCATCATCGAAGCCTATCGCACCGGCCGTGGCCGCATTTATATGCGCGCCCGCTCGACGATCGAAGACATCGACAAGGTCGGTGGCCGCCAGCAGATCGTCATCACCGAACTCCCTTACCAGCTCAACAAGGCGCGTCTGATCGAGAAGATCGCCGAGCTGGTGAAAGAGAAAAAACTTGAAGGCATCACCGAACTGCGCGACGAGTCCGACAAGGACGGTATGCGCGTCGTGATCGAGTTGCGCCGTGGCGAAGTGCCTGAGGTGATCCTCAACAACCTCTACGCCCAGACTCAGTTGCAAGCGGTTTTCGGTATCAACATTGTTGCGCTGATCGACGGCCGTCCGCGGATCCTGAACCTCAAGGACCTGCTGGAAGCCTTCGTTCGTCACCGTCGCGAAGTCGTTACCCGCCGTACCGTGTTCGAACTGCGTAAAGCCCGCGAACGTGGTCACATTCTGGAAGGTCAAGCGGTTGCCCTGTCGAACATCGACCCGGTCATCGCCCTGATCAAGGCCTCGCCAACGCCGTCGGAAGCCAAGGAAGCGCTGATCAGCACTGCCTGGGAATCCTCCGCCGTAGTGGCGATGGTCGAGCGTGCCGGTGCCGACTCTTGCCGTCCAGAGACCCTGGACCCGCAATACGGTCTGCGCGAAGGCAAGTACTTCCTGTCGCCAGAGCAGGCGCAAGCCATTCTGGAACTGCGTCTGCACCGCCTGACCGGTCTGGAACACGAAAAGCTGCTGGCCGAGTATCAAGAGATCCTCAACCAGATCGGCGAGCTGATCCGCATCCTCAGCAGCGCCACGCGCCTGATGGAAGTGATCCGCGAAGAGCTGGAAGTGATTCGCGCCGAATACGGCGATGTGCGCCGCACCGAGATTCTCGATGCCCGTCTCGACCTGACCCTGGGTGACATGATCCCGGAAGAAGAGCGCGTCGTGACCATTTCCCACGGTGGCTATGCCAAGACCCAGCCTTTGGCTGCGTACCAGGCTCAGCGTCGTGGCGGTAAAGGCAAGTCGGCGACTGGCGTCAAGGATGAGGACTACATCGCTCACCTGCTGGTCGCCAACAGCCACACCACGCTGCTGCTGTTCTCCAGCAAGGGCAAGGTGTACTGGCTGAAAACCTATGAAATTCCGGAAGCGTCCCGCGCTGCCCGTGGTCGTCCGCTGGTCAACCTGCTGCCGCTGGACAGTGATGAATACATCACCACCATGCTGCCGGTCGAGGAGTACACAGAAGGTCATTTCATCTTCATGGCCACTGCCAAAGGCACCGTGAAGAAGACCCCGCTGGAATCCTTCAGCCGTCAACGCAGCGTAGGTCTGATCGCGCTGGAGCTGGACGAAGGTGACGTGCTGATCTCTGCCGCGATTACCGATGGCGAGCGCGAAGTCATGCTGTTCTCCGACGGTGGCAAGGTCACTCGCTTCAAGGAAACCGACGTTCGCGCCATGGGCCGTACCGCTCGCGGTGTTCGCGGCATGCGCCTGCCGGAAGGTCAGAAGCTGATTTCCATGCTGATCCCGGAAGAAGGCAGCCAGATCCTCACCGCTTCGGCGCGTGGTTTCGGCAAGCGTACGGCGATCACCGAGTTCCCTGAGTACAAGCGTGGCGGCCAGGGCGTTATCGCCATGGTCAGCAACGACCGTAACGGTCGTCTGGTCGGTGCAGTCCAGGTGCTCGACGGCGAGGAAATCATGTTGATTTCCGACCAGGGTACTTTGGTTCGTACCCGTGTCGACGAAGTCTCCAGCCTGGGTCGAAACACCCAGGGCGTGACCCTCATCAAGCTGGCCAGCGATGAAACGCTGGTCGGTCTGGAGCGGGTTCAGGAGCCGTCGGAAGTCGAAGGTGAAGAACTGGAAGGTGAAGAGGGTGTTGAGCTGGAAGGAACCGTAATCGGTGCCGAACCGGACGATGCTGTCGACAACCTGCAGGCGGACGCCGCAGACGAAGAAGAGCCGCAAGACTAACCAAAATCGTAGCAGGGCAGAGTGTTTGCTCTGTCCGCTACCGTGATTGCATAGCGAGAGTGGATGTGAGCAAACGAGCCTATAACTTCTGCGCAGGTCCTGCTGCGCTTCCTGAAGCTGTCCTGTTGCGTGCCCAGTCCGAGTTGCTCGACTGGCATGGTAAAGGTCTGTCGGTCATGGAGATGAGCCATCGCAGCGATGAGTTCGTGTCCATTGCCACCAAGGCCGAGCAGGATCTGCGTGATCTGCTGAATATCCCCTCGAACTATAAAGTGCTGTTTCTGCAAGGTGGCGCCAGCCAGCAATTTGCTCAGATTCCTCTGAACCTGTTGCCGGAAAACGGCTCTGCCGACTATATCGACACCGGTATCTGGTCGCAGAAAGCTATCGAAGAGGCTTCGCGCTTCGGCCACGTCAACGTTGCCGCTACCGCCAAGCCTTACGACTATTTCGCCATTCCTGGCCAGAACGAATGGAAGCTGTCGAAAGACGCGGCCTACGTTCACTACGCACCAAACGAAACCATCGGTGGCCTGGAATTCCAGTGGATCCCGGAAACCGGCGACGTTCCGCTGGTCGCCGACATGTCTTCGGACATTCTTTCGCGTCCGGTCGATGTTTCGCGTTTCGGCATGATCTACGCTGGCGCCCAGAAAAACATCGGTCCGAGCGGTATCGTGGTGAACATCGTTCGCGAGGACCTGTTGGGTCACGCCCGTTCCATTTGCCCGACCATGCTCAACTACAAGGTCGCCGCCGATAACGGCTCGATGTACAACACGCCTCCAACCCTGGCCTGGTACTTGTCTGGTCTGGTGTTCGAGTGGCTCAAGGAGCAAGGTGGCGTTGAAGCCATCGGCAAGCTCAACGAAGTGAAGCAGCGCACGCTGTACAACTTCATCGATGCCAGCGGCTTGTACAGCAACCCGATCAACACGCCTGACCGCTCGTGGATGAACGTGCCGTTCCGTCTGGCGGACGACCGTCTCGACAAGCCGTTCCTGGCCGGTGCCGACGAGCGTGGCTTGTTGAACCTCAAGGGCCACCGTTCCGTGGGTGGCATGCGCGCCTCCATCTATAACGCCGTCGATATCGTTGCGGTCAACGCACTGGTTTCGTACATGGCAGAGTTCGAGAAGGAACACGGCTGATGTCTGAGCAAGAACTCAAGGCACTGCGCCTGCGCATTGATGCCCTGGACGAAAAAGTCCTTGAGCTGATCAGTGAGCGCGCACGTTGCGCCCAGGAAGTTGCGCGAGTAAAGATGGCCTCGCTGGCCGAAGGCGAAGTGCCGGTGTTCTATCGTCCTGAGCGTGAAGCCCAGGTGCTCAAGCGCGTAATGGAGCGCAATCAGGGGCCGTTGGGCAACGAAGAGATGGCGCGGTTGTTCCGTGAAATCATGTCCTCGTGCCTGGCGCTCGAGCAGCCGCTGAAAGTGGCTTACCTCGGCCCTGAAGGCACGTTCACTCAAGCGGCGGCCATGAAGCACTTCGGCCACGCCGTGATCAGCAAGCCAATGGCGGCGATCGACGAAGTGTTCCGCGAAGTGGCGGCCGGTGCGGTGAATTTTGGCGTGGTGCCGGTGGAAAACTCCACGGAAGGTGCGGTCAACCACACCCTCGATAGTTTTCTGGAACACGACATGGTCATCTGTGGCGAAGTCGAGTTGCGGATTCACCACCACCTGTTGGTCGGTGAAAACACCAAGACTGACAGCATCAGCCGCATCTACTCCCATGCCCAGTCCCTGGCCCAGTGCCGCAAGTGGCTGGACGCGCACTACCCGAATGTCGAGCGCGTGGCGGTGTCCAGCAACGCCGAAGCGGCCAAGCGAGTAAAAGGTGAGTGGAACTCGGCGGCGATTGCCGGCGACATGGCTGCCGGCCTGTACGGGCTGACCCGCCTGGCCGAGAAAATCGAGGATCGCCCGGATAACTCCACGCGATTCCTGATGATCGGTAGCCAGGAAGTGCCGCCGACCGGCGACGACAAGACTTCGATCATCGTCTCCATGAGCAACAAGCCCGGTGCGCTTCACGAGTTACTGGTGCCGTTCCACGACAACGGAATCGACCTGACGCGAATCGAAACGCGTCCATCGCGCAGCGGTAAATGGACCTACGTGTTCTTCATCGACTTCGTCGGCCACCACCGTGATCCATTGGTCAAAGGTGTGCTGGAAAAGATCAGTCAGGAAGCAGTGGCACTCAAAGTGCTGGGTTCCTACCCGAAAGCAGTTCTCTAAGGGGTAGCAAATGAGTGGTGACTTCCTCGCTCTGGCACAGCCGGGCGTGCAACAACTTTCGCCTTACGTTCCGGGCAAGCCTGTGGATGAGCTGGCACGCGAGCTGGACCTTGATCCGGCGAGCATCGTCAAGCTGGCCAGCAACGAAAACCCGTTGGGCGCTAGCCCCAAGGCGCTGGCCGCGATTCGTGATGCGCTGGCCGAGCTGACCCGCTATCCGGACGGCAACGGCTTTGCACTTAAGTCCCTGTTGGCCGAGCAGTGTCGCGTCGAACTGAGCCAGGTGACATTGGGCAATGGCTCCAATGACATTCTTGAGTTGGTCGCGCGTGCCTATCTGGCGCCGGGCCTCAACGCCGTGTTCAGCGAACACGCGTTCGCGGTTTATCCCATTGCGACTCAGGCTGTCGGCGCGCAGGCCAAGGTGGTTCCGGCCAAGGATTGGGGGCATGACCTGCCTGCAATGCTGGCGGCCATCGATGCCAATACTCGTGTGGTGTTCATCGCCAACCCGAACAACCCGACCGGGACCTGGTTCGATACCGAGGCGCTGGACGAATTCCTGCAAGACGTGCCGGAGCACGTGCTGGTGGTGCTGGATGAGGCTTACATCGAGTACGCCGAAGGCAGTGATCTGCCGGATGGCCTGGATTTCCTCGCGGCTTACCCGAACCTGCTGGTTTCGCGCACGTTCTCCAAGGCCTATGGCCTGGCATCGCTGCGCGTTGGTTATGGCTTGTCCACTGCCGTCGTCGCTGATGTGCTGAACCGTGTCCGCCAGCCGTTCAACGTCAACAGCCTGGCCCTGGCCGCGGCGTGTGCTGCGTTGCAGGATGTCGAGTACCTGGCTGAAAGCCGTCGCCTGAACGAATCCGGTATGCAGCAACTGCAAGCGGGTTTTCGTGAACTGGGGTTGAGCTGGATTCCATCCAAGGGCAACTTCATCTGTGTCGATCTGGGTCAAGTGGCCGCGCCGGTGTTCCAGGGGTTGCTGCGTGAAGGTGTGATTGTGCGTCCTGTGGCCAATTACGGTATGCCGAACCATCTGCGCATCACCATCGGTTTGCCGGCTGAAAACAGTCGCTTCCTTGAGGCGCTGACCAAGGTTCTGGCTCGTGGTTGATGTCACTGCACTGCAATCTGCTGCACCTATGATCGGTCGCCTGGTGGTGGTCGGTCTGGGATTGATCGGTGGTTCGTTCGCCAAGGGTTTGCGTGAAAGTGGCCTGTGCCGCGAAGTGGTGGGGGTCGATCTCGACCCGCAGTCGCGCAAACTGGCGGTCGAGTTGGGCGTGGTGGATCGCTGCGAAGAAGACCTGGCTGTTGCGTGCCAGGGCGCTGACGTGATTCAGCTGGCCGTGCCGATCCTTGCCATGGAAAAAATGCTGGCGCGCCTGGCTGCAATGGATCTGGGTGCTGCGATTCTGACTGACGTCGGCAGTGCCAAAGGCAATGTGGTGCGTGCGGCAACTGAAGCTTTTGGCGGCATGCCGTCGCGTTTCGTGCCGGGGCATCCGATTGCCGGTTCCGAGCAGAGCGGGGTGGAAGCCTCCAATGCCGAGCTGTTCCGTCGTCATAAAGTGATTCTGACGCCGCTGGATCAAACCGATCCGGCCGCGCTGGCAGTGGTCGACCGTTTGTGGCGCGAATTGGGCGCCGATGTCGAACACATGCAGGTCGAACGCCACGATGAAGTGTTGGCGGCGACGAGCCATTTGCCACACCTGTTGGCGTTCGGTTTGGTCGATTCGTTGGCCAAGCGCAATGAAAACCTTGAGATCTTCCGTTACGCTGCCGGCGGTTTCCGCGATTTCACAAGAATCGCGGGGAGCGACCCGGTCATGTGGCACGACATCTTCCTCGCCAACCGCGAAGCTGTCCTGCGCACACTCGATACATTTCGCAGCGACCTCGACGCCTTGCGCGACGCGGTCGATGCAGGGGATGGGCACCAATTGTTGGGCGTGTTCACGCGCGCCCGGGTTGCCCGCGAGCATTTCAGTAAAATCCTGGCCCGCCGGGCCTATGTGGACGCTATGAATTCCAACGATCTGATTTTCCTGGCTCAACCTGGTGGCCGCTTGTCCGGTCGGATTCGCGTACCAGGTGACAAATCGATTTCCCACCGTTCGATCATGCTCGGCTCCCTGGCTGAAGGCGTCACCGAAGTCGAAGGCTTCCTTGAGGGCGAAGACGCTCTGGCGACCCTGCAGGCCTTCCGTGACATGGGCGTTGTGATCGAAGGTCCGCACCATGGTCGCGTGACCATTCACGGCGTTGGCCTGCATGGCCTGAAACCTGCGCCAGGCCCGATCTATCTGGGTAACTCCGGTACGTCGATGCGCCTGCTGTCGGGCCTGCTGGCTGCGCAGAACTTCGACAGCACCCTGACGGGCGATGCTTCGCTGTCCAAGCGCCCAATGAATCGTGTGGCCAATCCGCTGCGTGAAATGGGAGCGGTGATCGAGACCGCTGCTGAAGGTCGCCCGCCGATGATCATCCGTGGCGGCAATAAGCTCAAAGGCCTGACCTACACCATGCCGATGGCCAGTGCTCAGGTGAAATCCTGCCTGTTGCTGGCCGGTTTGTATGCCGAAGGCAAGACCACTGTTACCGAGCCGGCACCGACTCGTGACCACACCGAGCGCATGCTGCGCGGCTTCGGCTACCCGGTTACTGTCAATGGCGCGACCGCGTCGGTCGAATCCGGTCACAAACTCACTGCTACCCACATTGAAGTGCCGGGCGATATCTCTTCCTCCGCATTCTTCCTCGTGGCGGCGTCGATCGCTGAAGGTTCGGAGCTGGTGCTTGAGCACGTTGGAATCAATCCGACGCGTACTGGCGTTATCGATATTCTGCGTCTGATGGGCGCCGATATCACGCTGGAAAACCAGCGTGAAGTCGGCGGCGAGCCCGTTGCAGATTTGCGCGTTCGTGCAGCTAAACTGAAAGGTATCGAGATTCCCGAAGCGCTGGTTCCACTGGCTATCGACGAATTCCCGGTGCTGTTCGTGGCTGCAGCCTGTGCCGAAGGGCGCACGGTGCTGCGAGGCGCTGAAGAGCTGCGGGTCAAAGAGTCGGACCGGATTCAGGTCATGGCTGATGGCTTGCTGGCGCTGGGCGTCAAATGCGAACCGACCCCGGATGGCATCATCATCGACGGCGGCCAGATCGGCGGCGGTGTGGTGCATGGTCATGGTGACCACCGGATCGCCATGGCATTCAGCGTTGCATCGCTGCGCGCGACTGCGCCGATCCGCATTCATGACTGCGCCAACGTTGCGACGTCGTTCCCGAACTTCCTCGCGTTGTGCGCACAGGTCGGTATCCGGGTTGCTGAAGAGGCTCAGTCGTGATCAACAAGTCGCCAGTCATTACCATCGATGGTCCGAGCGGTTCCGGTAAAGGCACCATCGCCGGGATATTGGCAAAGCGTCTGGGCTGGAATCTGCTGGATTCGGGCGCGTTGTACCGATTGCTGGCGTTCGCTGCGCACAATCATGGTGTTGATCTGACCAATGAAGAGTTGCTGAAAGCACTCGCCGCTCATCTGGACGTGCAATTCATCGCTGCGACCGACGGTCAGTTGCAGCGAATCATTCTGGAAGGCGATGAAGTCAGTGATGTGATTCGCACTGAAAGTGTCGGCGCCGGAGCATCCCAGGTTGCGGCGCTGCCCGCTGTGCGCGAGGCGCTGCTGCAGCGCCAGCGTGCATTCCAGGAAATGCCGGGCCTGGTCGCTGACGGCCGCGACATGGGCACGGTGGTTTTTCCGGACGCGCCCTTGAAGATTTTCCTCACCGCCAGTGCCGAGGAGCGTGCGCGCCGTCGATACTTGCAGTTGAAGGGCAAAGTCGATGGTGTTAGTCTGTCGAGTCTGCTAGATGAGATACGTGTTCGCGATGAGCGTGACACCCAGCGAGCGGTAGCCCCGCTCAAACCGGCGGCTGACGCCATACAGCTGGATTCCACGGAATTATCCATCGATCAGGTGCTGGAACGCATCATGAGCGAGATCGCCATTCGCGATATCGCCGGGTGACCAAGAAGGCCGCAGGGGACCAGTCATAGTCCTGCGGTGGCTTCTTTTAAATGAAACTAACCCATACCGTCTGGGGTGTGGAGATGGGCGTAGTCTTCGCCCTCATCAACAGGAATTAAAATGAGCGAAAGCTTTGCGGAACTCTTTGAAGAAAGCCTAAAAACCCTGAACCTTCAGGCAGGCTCCATCATCACCGGTGTTATCGTTGATATCGATTACCAAGCTCGCTGGGTAACCGTTCACGCTGGCCTGAAGTCTGAAGCACTCATCCCGCTTGAGCAGTTCTACAACGACGCTGGCGAACTGAACATCAACGTCGGTGACGAAGTTCACGTTGCTCTGGACTCGGTTGAAGACGGCTTTGGTGAAACCAAGCTGTCCCGTGAAAAAGCCAAGCGCGCTGAATGCTGGATTGTTCTGGAAGCAGCCTTCGCAGCCGAAGAAGTGGTCAAGGGCGTTATCAACGGTAAGGTTAAAGGCGGCTTCACTGTCGACGTTAACGGCATCCGTGCGTTCCTGCCAGGTTCTCTGGTTGACGTCCGTCCTGTGCGCGATACTACGCACCTGGAAGGCAAAGAGCTGGAATTCAAGGTCATCAAACTCGACCAGAAACGCAACAACGTTGTCGTTTCCCGTCGCAGCGTCCTCGAAGCCGAGAACTCCGCCGAGCGTGAAGCTCTGCTGGAATCCCTGCAGGAAGGTCAGCAAGTCAAAGGTATCGTCAAAAACCTCACCGATTACGGCGCATTCGTCGATCTGGGTGGCGTGGATGGCCTGCTGCACATTACCGACATGGCTTGGAAGCGTATCAAGCATCCTTCCGAAATCGTCAACGTTGGCGACGAGATCGATGTCAAGGTTCTGAAGTACGATCGCGAACGCAATCGTGTTTCCCTGGGCCTCAAGCAACTGGGCGAAGATCCATGGGTTGCTATCAAAGCCCGTTACCCAGAAAGCACTCGCGTT
Organism: Pseudomonas sp. OV226; assembly: GCF_003148705.1. Taxonomy (NCBI): domain Bacteria; kingdom Pseudomonadati; phylum Pseudomonadota; class Gammaproteobacteria; order Pseudomonadales; family Pseudomonadaceae; genus Pseudomonas; species Pseudomonas sp. OV226. The sequence goes on from NZ_QGGS01000002.1 coordinate 600,450, forward strand.
ACCGCTCGTGTAACCAACCTGACCGACTACGGCTGCTTCGCTGAGCTGGAAGAAGGCGTTGAAGGTCTGGTACACGTTTCCGAAATGGACTGGACCAACAAGAACATCCACCCTTCGAAAGTCGTACAAGTCGGCGACGAAGTGGAAGTTATGGTTCTGGACATCGACGAAGAGCGTCGTCGTATCTCCCTGGGCATCAAGCAGTGCAAATCTAACCCATGGGAAGATTTCTCTGGCCAGTTCAACAAGGGCGATAAAATCTCCGGCACCATCAAGTCGATCACCGATTTCGGTATCTTCATTGGTCTGGACGGCGGCATCGACGGTCTGGTTCACCTGTCCGACATCTCCTGGAACGAAGTGGGCGAAGAAGCCGTTCGCCGCTTCAAGAAGGGCGACGAGCTGGACACCGTTATCCTGTCGGTTGACCCAGAGCGCGAGCGTATCTCCCTGGGTATCAAGCAACTGGAAAGCGATCCGTTCTCCGAGTACGTTCAAGAGAACGACAAAGGCGCAATCGTTAAAGGCATCGTGAAAGAAGTTGACGCTAAAGGCGCCATCATCACTCTGGCCGACGATATCGAAGCGACTCTGAAAGCCTCCGAAATCAGCCGTGACCGCGTTGAAGACGCGCGTAACGTTCTGAAAGAAGGCGAAGAAGTAGAAGCCAAGATCATCAGCGTTGACCGTAAGAGCCGTGTAATCCAGCTGTCGATCAAGTCGAAAGACGTTGAAGACGAGAAAGAAGCAATCCAGAGCTTGAAAGACAAGCCTGCTGCTGACGTCGCTGCTGGTCCTACCACTCTGGGCGACCTGTTGCGTGCACAAATGGAAAAACAGAACTAAGTTCTGTCAGACCATAGAAAAAGGGCGACTTCGGTCGCCCTTTTTTATGCCTGCGATTTGGTGAGATTGTCGATGTAGTTGGGTTGCGGCAACGTGATTGCTTGTGAAACCAGTATCTCCTATAAGCGGTCTCTTACTTTGGTCGGATCAAACCGTTTGTTTGCAGCTAACCTTTAGCCTGAAGTGAACGACAGCCGGGCAGAGCGTCCGGCATAAGGAAGTGAATGAACAAGCTCATTGTCGCAATAGCAGTACTGACATTGGCGGGTTGTACTACTAATGCCAAGACTCACGTCGTGCGCGGGGTTAGTGGTATCGAGATTGATTGTTCCGGGATGGGATCCGGATGGGAGAAGTGTCGCAAGCGAGCGGACAAGGAGTGCAAAAAACAGGGGTACAAGGTCCTGGCTCGATCCGATGACGTCAAGGATGAAGATGAATTCCCCTTTGGTTTCAACCCGGCGGGATACTTCACGCGGACCATGCTGGTAATTTGCCGGTGAGGCTGTGTGTCTTGAGGTGACTTGAAATTGAGCGGCTCAATTTTGATGGCGATATGTCAAGTCCTGGACTGTTCAAATTCCTCCGGGCATGCTAAAACCTCTGAAGCGATTTTCCTAGCTGCTTGAAAAAGAAGGGAAAAATATGACGAAGTCGGAGTTGATCGAACGAATTGTCACCCATCAAGGGCTGCTCTCATCCAAGGATGTGGAGTTGGCCATCAAGACCATGCTTGAGCAAATGTCCCAATGTCTGGCCACTGGAGATCGTATCGAGATCCGTGGTTTTGGCAGCTTCTCCCTGCACTACCGCGCACCGCGCGTAGGTCGCAATCCAAAAACCGGTCAGTCCGTCAGCCTCGACGGCAAGTTCGTTCCACATTTCAAACCAGGCAAAGAGCTGCGTGATCGTGTGAACGAGGATGAGGAGGAGGGGCTTTGACGGCTGCCGTAATCCAAGGAGCCACTTATGCGTAATCTCAAGCGTGTATTGCTCGCCTTGTTTGTGTTGTTGCTCGTATTGGTGATTCTGGCGTTTGTTTTAGAGAATCAACAATCGGTTTCCCTGCTATTTCTTGGCTGGGCAGGGCCGCAACTACCAGTGTCGCTGGTGGTGGTTCTTGCGTTGCTGGTCGGCATGGTCTTCGGTCCGCTGCTTGGCTGGTTTCTGGGGCGCGCGGCCCGTGCTTCACGCAAGCGGCTGGTCTGATTTCGTCAGTCGCATGACGCACGTCGATTTTGCGCCACAGCTTGTCTATATCCATTAGTAAAACCTTCATTAAGCTGTAAAATGCTGCGCTTATCCGATAGTGGCATATTCCCATGTCGGTTCAGGTTGACTCTGTCAGAAGCCTCGGCGAACTTGATGGCTTTTGCATTTATGGATTAGACAGCGCTCGGTTGGCGGCCCTGTCAGCACCTCAAGGGTATGGTTTCGCGTGAAAATTCTAGTTACCGGCGGCGCCGGGTTTATCGGCTCGGCAGTCATCCGTCACATTATTTCCAACACTACCGACTCCGTTGTTAACGTCGATAAGTTGACTTATGCCGGTAACCTTGAGTCGTTGGCCGAGGTCAGCCAGAACTCACGTTATGTGTTCGAACGCGTCGACATCTGCGATCGCGATCAGATCGACCGCATCCTGCGTGAACATCAACCAGATGCGATCATGCACCTGGCCGCAGAGTCTCACGTCGATCGCTCGATTTCCGGTCCGTCCGAATTCATCCAGACCAACATTATTGGTACGTACACATTGCTGGAAGCTGCACGCCATTATTGGGCGGCGCTGGGTGATGAGCGCAAAGCCGATTTTCGCTTCCATCACATCTCGACCGACGAAGTTTATGGCGACCTCGAAGGCCCGGAAGACCTCTTCACAGAGACCACTCCATATCAGCCAAGCTCACCTTACTCCGCTAGTAAGGCGAGCTCTGATCACTTGGTTCGTGCCTGGGCCCGCACCTATGGCCTGCCGACCCTGGTAACCAATTGTTCGAACAACTACGGCCCGTGCCACTTCCCCGAGAAACTGATCCCGCTGATCATACTCAATGCATTGGAAGGCAAGTCGCTGCCAGTCTATGGTAAAGGTGATCAGGTTCGTGATTGGCTCTACGTCGAAGACCACGCCCGTGCGCTGTATAAAGTCGTAACTGAAGGTGTAATCGGCGAGACCTACAACATTGGTGGTCATAACGAAAAGCAAAACATCGAGGTCGTGCATACCCTTTGCGCGCTGCTGGATGAACTGCGGCCGGAATCCTCTTATCGCCCACACTCTAGCCTCATCAGCTATGTCCAGGATCGCCCAGGACATGATCAGCGCTACGCGATCGATGCTGGAAAAATCCAGCGTGAACTGGGTTGGACGCCACAAGAGACGTTCGAAACCGGAATACGCAAAACTGTCGAGTGGTACCTGAATAATACTGAGTGGGTCGCACATGTGAAGAGCGGCAGTTATCAGCAGTGGATCAATCAGAACTATTCGGATCGTTCGAGCAAGGCATGAAAATCCTTCTGTTAGGAAAAAATGGTCAGGTAGGTTGGGAGTTGCAGCGCTCCCTTGCGCCGCTGGGGGAGTTGATAGCCCTGGATCGTCATGTCGTTGATGATTTGTGTGGTGACTTGTCTGACCTCGACTCATTGCGAGCGACGATTCGCAAGGTCAAACCTGATTTCATTGTAAATGCCGCTGCTTATACCGCAGTTGATAAAGCGGAAGGCGAGATTGAACTGGCTTACCGCTTGAACGGCGAGGCTTGCCGGGTCATGGCTGAAGAAGCTGTATCCCAGGGTGCCTGGTTGATTCATTATTCATCCGACTATGTGTTTAACGGGCAAGGTACTAAACCTTGGGAGGAGTCGGACACTGTTGCGCCGCTGAATCATTACGGTGCGAGCAAGGCGGCTGGTGAACAGGCGATTATCGACTCAGGCTGCAAGTATCTGATCTTCCGAACTAGCTGGTGCTATAGCGCTCGGGGCAGCAACTTTGCCAAGACCATGTTGAAACTTGCCAGAGAGCGCGAAACTCTTAGCGTAATCGCAGACCAGATCGGGGCTCCGACGGGTGCCGAACTGATCGCCGATGTAACGGCTCAGGCAATTCGTTGCGTTTTGCTGCGCCCTGAGCTTGCAGGTGTGTATCACTTGGCGGCGAGCGGCGAAGTGTCATGGCACCGCTATGCCGAGTATGTGATCGAGTTCGCTCGGGCTAATGGCGAACAACTCGTTGTGACGGCAATTAACCCGATGAAAGCCAGCGACTATCCAACGCCTGCCCGCCGTCCTTTGAATTCACGTTTGAATACCCAGAAACTGCGCGACAATTTTTCTCTACACTTGCCGGATTGGCAGAGTGGTGTAACCCGAATGCTTAGGGAAGTTCTGAATAAATGATCAAGTCAAACCGCAAGGGCATCATTCTCGCTGGCGGCTCGGGCACGCGTTTGCACCCGGTCACCCTGGGCGTTTCTAAACAGCTACTGCCGATCTACGATAAACCGATGATTTTCTATCCGTTGTCGGTGCTGATGTTGGCTGGCATGCGTGAAATCCTGATCATTTCCACTCCTGACGACTTGCCGAATTTCCGCAAACTGTTGGGCGATGGCAGTTCATATGGCATTGAGTTGAGCTACGCCGAACAGCCGAGTCCGGACGGTCTGGCTCAAGCTTTTATCATTGGCGAGGAATTCATTGGTGATGATCCGTGCTGTTTGATCCTGGGTGATAACATCTTCTACGGCCAGTACTTTACCGAGAATTTGCGTTCGGCCAGTGCACAACAGTCTGGAGCGACGGTGTTTGGCTATCACGTTTCTGACCCAGAGCGTTTCGGGGTGGTCGAGTTCGATGCAAAGGGGAACGCGCTCAGTATCGAAGAAAAACCTCTTAAGCCGAAATCGAACTACGCGGTTACTGGTTTGTATTTTTACGACAACCAGGTCGTTGAAATTGCCAAGAACATTAAACCGTCAGATCGAGGCGAGTTAGAGATTACCGATATTAACCGAGCCTATCTCGAGCAAAAGACGCTTAACGTCGAGATGCTGGGGCGTGGGTTTGCCTGGCTTGACACCGGTACTCATGACTCTTTGCTTGAAGCGGGTCATTTCGTTCATACCATCGAACACCGTCAAGGGCTGAAGGTCGCTTGTCTGGAAGAGATCGCGTATGGCAACGGTTGGATAACCGCAGAGCAGGTCCAGATTCAGGCTGAGAGCCTGAAGAAGACAGGCTATGGACAATATCTGCAGAAGTTGTTGGATCACCCCTCTAGGTAAGAACTGAGTTACCGGCGATTTGCGCATTATCATGGCGCAAACGGTTAGGTTGTTCCCCTTGGGCAGTGGTGAATAGAGTTACCGGGTTGCCGGGTTTTAAACCATAGCAGCGCTGTAGAATGGCTCGCATAATCGAGCAGTGTATTCGACGCATTGGACACCATTCGGACTCAGTCTGGTGGCCTTTGCTCAATGATTGGACATGGCGTTCTGTGGATCGCTGGTGCCAGAGGCTCTGCCGCCTGAAACGGGCGGGTGGGAGCGAGGATTTTGCACTCGGAACGGTGCAGGAACGAATAGAAACATAACTGAGCCCACTTTCCTGGCACTCATTCACAGGAAAGGGGATTAAGGATTTAGAGCATGGAACTGATTCCCGTAATTTTGTCTGGCGGAGTGGGTAGCCGGTTGTGGCCTGTTTCCCGTGAAGCCCATCCCAAGCCTTTCATGGACTTGCCGGATGGCCAGAATCTGATTCAGAAGACCTTCCTGCGTGCTGCACGTCTGGAGGGCGTTGTCGAAGTGCTCACGGTAACCAACCGTGAATTGCTGTTCAAGACTGAAGATGAGTACGGCGCTGTCAATGCTGCCAAACATGCCCAGGGTTTCATTCTCGAACCTTTCGGGCGTAATACTGCAGCGGCTGTGGCAGCGGCGGCACTTCAGTTGGAAGCGACCCACGGTCCTGATGCTCATATGCTCGTACTGGCTGCCGATCATCTGATCCAGGATGAAAAGGCCTTCGCGGCGGCAGTGGCCAATGCGGTTGCGCTGGCTTCTGAGGGCTGGCTGGTTACTTTTGGCATTCAGCCGACTTATCCAGAAACCGGCTTTGGCTACATCGAAGCGCAAAAGGACGCCCCGCTCAAGGGTGGGTTGAAAGTGGCGCGTTTCGTTGAGAAGCCAAATCTGGAGACTGCTCAAGGTTATATCAGTGCCGGCAACTACTACTGGAACTCCGGTATGTTCTGCTTCCGTGTGGGCACCGTCTTGGAAGAGCTGCGTCAGCACGCACCGGACGTTGTTGAAGCAGTGGCCAACACCATTGAAGCGTCCCGCGTGACCTCGTCCAACAAATATCGCTGCCTGGCGCTGGACAGCGAGACCTTCGCCCAGGTCCCGGATATTTCCATCGACTATGCATTGATGGAGCGTTCGAAAAAGGTTGCGACCATCCCGTGTGATATCGGTTGGAGCGATATTGGTTCGTGGAACGCTGTGAGCGAATTGACGAAACCCGACGAAAACGGTAACCGTTTTGAGGGCGAAGTGCTGTCCCATGGCTCGCGTAACAACTACGTGAACAGCGAGGGACGCCTGACCGCTCTGGTAGGGGTGGAAGATCTGCTGGTTATTGATACGCCTGATGCCGTTATGATCGCCCACAAAGATCATGCGCAAGACGTCAAGCATATCGTCAATCAGCTGAAAGCCTGTAGTCATACGGTTCATCTGCTGCACCGCACGGTGCATCGTCCGTGGGGTACCTACACGACTCTGGAAAACGGCGAGCGGTTCAAGATCAAGCGTATCGTCGTCAAGCCAAAGGCCTCCCTGTCTTTGCAGATGCATCACCACCGCAGCGAGCATTGGATCGTCGTCAGCGGGATGGCAGTGGTCGTAAACGATCAGCGGGAGTTGATGCTTAATACCAACGAGTCGACCTTTATCCGTGCCGGTCATCAGCATCGTTTAATGAACCCTGGGGTTATTGACCTCGTGCTCATTGAAGTGCAAAGCGGCGACTATCTGGGTGAGGACGATATCGTCCGTTTTGAAGATAACTACGGCCGCGTCGACAAGTAAGAGCGTGCTGGTAGATATAAAAGCCTGGTCGGTGAGTGCTCATTCGATCAGGCTTTTTATTTTCTGCCATTGATATAAACCACTTTAATGATGCACAAGGGCAGCACCCAGTGCGTCGTTTCAGTTACTTAGGCAAGAAACAAAATGCATACCCCTATTAAAACCCGGTGCTTCAAGGCTTATGACATTCGCGGCCAAGTGCCGTCCGACCTCAATGAAGATGTTGCTTATCGGATAGGCCGTGCGATGGTCGCCGAACTGCGAGGCAAAAGTATCGTGTTGGGTCGGGATATGCGGCTTGAGAGCCCTATGCTCGCTGACGCGATGACCCGCGGCCTGCAAGACGCCGGTGCAGATGTCATCGATATTGGCTTGTGCGGCACCGAAGAAGTTTATTTCGCCACCAGCGTGTTTAATGCTGATGGTGGTGTGATGATCACTGCCAGCCACAATCCCAAGGGTTACAACGGGATGAAGCTGGTCAAGTCGCAATCACGTCCAATCAGCGGTGATACTGGGCTCAATGCAATCCGTGATCGTGTGGAAAGCGGTGATCTCGGAGCACTGGCGGCCAATCCTGGCGCTATCCGTATTGAACTCGATAAGAGCCGCTATATCGAGCATTTGCTCAGCTACGTCGATATTGCCGAATTGAAACCGCTGAAAGTACTTGCCGATCCTGGTAACGGCGCCGCGGGTCCCGTCTTACAGGCATTGACCGGTAAACTGCCTTTCGAGTGGGTGATTATCAACGCCGAACCGGACGGCAACTTCCCCAACGGCGTACCTAACCCGTTGCTGCCTGAGAACCGTGACTTGACCCGGCAGGCGCTGTTGGAGCATGGCTGCGATGTGGGGTTGGCATGGGATGGCGATTTTGACCGCTGCTTCTTTTTCGATGAAACAGGCCGGTTTATCGAAGGGTATTACCTTGTAGGCCTGTTGGCCGAGATGCTGCTCAAGCAGCACCCAGGCAGCAAGATCATTCATGATCCACGACTGACTTGGAATACCATCGATCAGGTTGAACAAGCAGGTGGTGTGCCGGTTCTCTGCAAAACCGGCCATGCCTTCATCAAGGAGCGTATGCGCCTTGAGGATGCGATCTATGGCGGCGAAATGAGCGCGCATCATTATTTTCGTGACTTTGCCTATTGCGACAGCGGGATGATTCCATGGCTGCTGGTCACGGCTTTGATGTCCACCAGCGGGAAGACACTGGCTCAGTTGGTTGATGAGCGCATCGAGGCTTACCCGTGCACGGGTGAGATTAACTACCGGGTTGAAGATGTGCCGGCGATGTTGCAAAAGGTTCTGGAGCATTATCTGCCGCTGAATCCTGAACTCGATAAAACTGACGGTATCAGCCTTTCTTTTGCTGATTGGCGCTTCAACCTGCGTGGCTCCAACACCGAGCCCCTGTTGCGACTCAACGTTGAAGCGAAAGGCGATCAAGCGTTGATGTGGGCGCGTTTGAAAGAGATAGAAGCACTGATTGAAGGGGTTTAAAACCTTGCTCGCTCGATCCTGTAGCGCTTGCCGCCAAGGAGGATGCCGCCAAGCGTCACTCTCAGTCTGTGGCCTGGGCTGAGACTGCTCTATTTGTCTTTGACAGTGCGAAGCAGAAAGGGAGGGAGCGCCATGCGGTGGGCCAGAGGACTGGCTCACCGCAAGTTCGCTTTAAGCGATCGTGTTGGTGTTGAAAATGCTCAGCGGTTCTAATATTTCAGGCGTCCTGAGCAACTGAGGGCTCGCTGACCATTTGTCTATAATGGTCGCAAAATGATCGGCTGCCGAAATGATTACATTTGCTCGAAGTACGACAGGTATCGCCTGTTCCAGCCTGACTGCGTAGTTTTCAGCGGTAAAAGTTTCACTTGCCCACGCTTGAGCCTGTTTACCGATGGTGGTAGTTGCAGATCGATTGCTTTGGAGTGAGAGGAGAGTTTTTTTCAAATCCTCTATCTCGTTGTCAACCGATACTTTCAGCACATACTGGTCAGGTAATTCTTTATAAAAGCCGACGTCTGTAACGATGGTGGCTTTTCCATAAAGCATTGCTTCAATAGCCGAAGCTGAAGCAGCTTCGAGGCTGGGCCAGCGCAAACAGCTGATTACGTCGGCATTCCTGATTGCTTCGGACAGGGTTGCGTCATCGACTTCATTTGAAATGATCAGTTCGACGCCGCTGACTGTCGCCAGTTCACGAAGCTTCCTTTCCATGCTTGGAATAATGGCTCCGACAAGGCGATAGCTGACGTTCTTACGCAGTATCGAGTTGTTTGAAATCGCCTCAATGCAGCTCTCAATCCGTTTGTTCGAATTGATGTGTCCGATCGTCAAGACCTTTAGTTTGCTATTAGGCGTAGATTCATTTTCGATGCTTATTGCGCCGGGGGCATCGTAGGCGAGTGGGACGACAAAAAGCGGCCCGGGACAGGCTGACAGGACACGATCACAACCCCAGTTGCTATGAGTTATCACTCCGGTGGCCAGGGAGCTGATCCATTCGGTCAGCGGGGCCAGATCTTGTGTTTCTCGGATAAATGTTGCGCTGTTACTGGCGCTGAAATAATCAGCGGCGATTTTTTTTCCGTACCACTGGGTCAGTATATCGTTCGCTTCGTCGCGTCTTTGCTGCGCCCAACCACAGAACAAGTGACCTAGGAAGAAGTCATGCAGGCAGACGATCCCCGGAGCTCTGGCTAGCCAGGCAACGCCACCTTCATGAAACTCGTAGTTGTCCCCGATCTGGTAGATGCAGCAGTCGGCGCTCGAAATTTCCTGTGCGGCTTCTGCCTCATTCGTCCAAGGTAGAATGGTGCAGCCAAAGTCGTGGGTTTCTTTGGCCAGTAGGTGCGGGCTTTCAGTGCGAATCACCACGACCTGATGCTGGTGGGCCAATAGCGCCCGAACGACGAGTCGTGTCATTCGGCCGATGGCAGAGGTTTTGATAGCCGGTGTAAATATCACAAGTTTCATTTGAGAAGCGCCTCTATGGTTTCGGGCCAATTGATGCCCAGACCGTTCCACAGTGCCTGGGCGCCCTCGCCATATTGTTTTGTTCGAGTCTTGCTCTCAAAAGCGGCATTCATTGCTTCTGCCAGGCTCTCTGTTGTAGGTTCAGCTCTCCAGCCGGTTTCCCCGGGCGTCACCAGACCAAGGATTCCACCGCTGTCTGTGGTCGTGATCAAGGCCTTGCGAGCCGTTGCTGCTTCCATGGCTACATATCCCAACGAGTCCTCGTCGAACGGAATGTAGGCGACGGCTAGCGCACGATTTACGTAATCGACATAAGTGGCTCGTGGCAGGAAGCGCAAGTCGAGCTTTACACGATCTTGCAGGCTGAACTTTTCGATGATGACGTTCAGCTGATGTGTGTCGGCAGGGGACTCGGGAGGCCCGGCGATAATCAGCTTGACTCGCTTGTCAGCTTTGGCCAGAGCTTCCAAAAGCATGTATTGGCGTTTCATGCCGTTTACACGGCCGCCCGCAAAGATATAGTCATCGAACTGACCGCCGATAAATGATTCGGGATCGTTGACTGGTGGAAGCAATACCTGAGAGTCAAAACCGTTGTGCTTGAGTAAGCGCTTTCTCGTGACTTCGGAGTTGGTGTAAATATGCCGGCTCTCAGCAAAACTTTCGTTGTCTGCATTAATAATGGCTTTGCGAATATCCGCGCCGGTCTGATCGGCAGGCAGGTTGGTTTGGCCTACATCGTACAAATCATAAGCCTGGCGATACTGATGTAGCAGCCACAACGATTTTCTGTGATGTCGGACGAGGTAGGCCGGAAATTTCAGGGCAATCACATGGTCGGTATTGAAGATTTCCAGAGTGCGCGTCAGCAACATCTGCGAGGGGATCGTTGATGCGGGTTCCCATTGAAATGGAATTCGCATAACTTCCGCATCATGTCCGGCGATGATCAGATTCTTTTGCAGGTTGACAGCCAGTTCTTCTGCGCCGCCCCAAATGAACGGGGCCATGTTATTCACGATTAAAACTTTCATGCCAATAGGCGCTCCAGCACATGCGACCAGGATATTTTCAAATCAACCAATCGCTGTTTGGCGTTCTTGCCCATGGCTTCGGTTGTGCTTCTTTCCCGGTATAGCTTGTCCATGGCTATGGCTAGCGATTCGGGAGTCGGCTCCGCGATGTATCCGTTGTAGCCGTCCTGGACCAGTTCAAGCACGCCGCCCGAATCCGTGGTGGTAAGAATCGGTTTCTCGGCGTGACTGGCTTCCAGGCTTGGATAACCATAGGAATCTTCATCTACCGGCAGGTAAGCAGCAGCCAGACACGTCGACAGGCATTCCACTTTTTCTTCTTCTGTGATCCAGCGGTCATCCAGGATTACGCGATCCGCGACATTGCAGTCGTTGATTTTTTGTCGCAGGGCAATGCCGTAATCGGGTCCTGAGCCGGTTCCCAGCAGCCGGATGCGTACCGGGGTGGTGGTGAAACTCAATGCTTCGATCAACAAGTGCTGACGTTTGTGGTGCTCCAGACGGCATATATAAGCGATTTCGTCGTTGTATCCGGCGCAGAAAAAACGCTCTGATTCGAATACGGGCGGATACAGCACTTCGCTGTCGACGTCGTTATAGGTTTTGAGTCGTGCAGATACAACTTTTGAGTTGGTGAAAATTGCCTTTGCTTCGCTCAACGCGCGAGTATCCGCGTCGAATAAAGCTTCGCGGATTGCACAGTGCTTCGCATTATCTGCAAAGTCACGATAGGGGGTGTCCCACAAGTCATAGAACACCCGAATGTGGTGAATGAACCACAGTATTTTGTGCGGATGCGGAATCAAGTGAGCCTGGGGTCTGAAGCAGATGACCCGGTCAGCGGCTTGAAGGTCTACCCAGCGCAACGCCATCATCTGCTGAAACAGTAGGTCTGGAACGTCAAGCTCGGGCAGATAAACAACTTCGACCTGATGTCCCGCCTCCGTCAAGGTTGACGCAAGCCAGTCGACGATGTTTCTGCCGCCCCCCCTGATGAAGGGAACAAACGTTGAGCAAAGTGCAATTTTCATCAGGCTGCCAACACCTCACGCAAGCTGGCTGCGATTCTGATGATGTCTTCCTGAGTCAGGTCCTGGTGGGTCGGCAGGTTGATGCCACGGCCCGACCACAGATCTGCCACTGGATAGACGTTGTCTTCCTTATACGGAGGCAGAACATGCATTGGGTAGAATACTGGCCGTGTTTCGATGCCCATCGCGTCGAGTTTCTGCATGACCGCGTCGCGCTTATGCTCATCTCCGTCCGCGAGGAAAATGTTGTACATCCAGTAAACCTGTTTCGCCCATGAAGCCTGGGTCGGCATGACAATCTTGTCTTTAAGATCTGCAAGCGCTTCGTTATACCAGCCAGCCAGGCGTTCGCGATCAGTCAATGCCGTAGCGATGCCTTCCATCTGGGCCAGCCCAATTGCCGCCTGGATGTTGGTCATGCGGTAGTTGTAACCGACTACCGGGAACCAGTACCGGCGATTCGGATCCATGCCCTGGCCGCGGAACAACCGTAGCTTGGCCGCGAGTTCGTCATCATTGGTGGTGATCATGCCGCCTTCACCGGTGGTAATGATCTTGTTGCCAAAGAAGCTGAATGTTGCACACGTGCCAAGACCGCCCACTTTACTGCCGTGAACTTCTGCTCCGTGAGCTTCGGCCGCATCCTCGACAACCCACAAGTTATGTTTGCGAGCGATCTCGTTGACAACGTCCATCTGCGCGGGATGACCGTAGAGGTGCACCGGGATAATGCCCTTGGTCTTTGCCGTAATTTTGCTTTCAATGGTCTGCGGATCAATATTCATCGTGTCGGCACAGACATCCACCAACACCGGCGTTGCACCGCAATAGCGCACTGCGTTTGCCGTTGCGATGTAGGTCACGGTGGGAATGATGACCTCGTCGCCAGGCTGCAGGTCCAACACGACCAGTGCCAGGTGCAGGGCGGTTGTGCCGTTATTGGTCGCGATTGCGTGTTTGACGCCGCAAAATGCCGCAAAGCTTTCTTCGAAGGCGCCGATGTATTTGCCGTTGGAAGAAATCCAGTTTGTGTCCAGGCAATCGAGCACGTATTTGCGTTCGTTTCCAGCAAGCTTCGGTTGTGCAATGGAAATACGTTTCATGTTTCTTCCTTCAAATTTTGTGTATTGCTTTGGCCGGTACACCCACAACCGTGGTTGATGACCCGACATTCGAGATTATGACGCTGCCAGCACCGACCATGACCGACTCACCAATTTGAATCTCAGGGACGATTTTGCTGCCGATGCCGACGAAGCTTAGGTTGCCGACATTCACATTGCCCGCCAGCGCGCACTGTGGGGCGATGTGTACTGCCAGTCCAATGACACAGTCGTGATCGATTGTGGCACCAGTGTTCACGATGCAAAGGTCGGAAATCGTCGCCTCTGCGTTGATAACGGCCCCGGCCATGACGGCGATTCCGACGCCCAGTCTGGCTGAGGGCGATACCACTGCCGCGGGACTGATTGCGTTGACCAACTGGTAGCCCATTTCAGTGGCTTTCTTCGCCAGTTTGTTGCGCAATGGATTTGATCCGATGGCGATGAACACACGCTCGTACCCTTCCTTAAGCAATGCTGGAAGATGGTCGTCGCTTTTCAGCACCGGGATGCCCAGGCACTTGTCCGGACTGTCCGGATTACCAACGCAGTAGGCGACCTTGTCGCCTTGCGCCAGTAGTAGCTCTATGCATACCTTGGCATGTCCGCCGGCACCTACAACAATGACTTCACTCTTCATGCATTCACCCCTCCTGCAAGCTGTGAATTGGATGATGAAAACAGCAAGTTGACGGAGGTTGCCTTACTCAGTTGTTCGACTGACCAGTTTTCAAGATCCCCCGTCTGATCGTTGATGACGCTGTACACCAGCCCCAGGCCCGTGAAGTGCTCGAGCCACTCTTCGAGGGTGAGCGCATTTCTATTCAGGTGGGATAGGCCGAGTTCAACGATTAGAAACATTTGCGGATTGGATTTCAGTAACTTTTTCGCGCCTTTGATGATATCGATTTCTGCGCCTTCTGCATCGAGTTTCAGCAGTTTGACGGTCAGGTTCTCGGGTAAGAAATCATCCAGCGCAATGGTAGTGACATCCACTGAAGTCGAGGCGTAAAACGCCGGATTCTCCAGCTCATAAAGGGAATGGTGTCCGCTGGTCATCCCTAGGTGCAGCTTGCGAGTTTCAGCTTTGTCCGAGAGGGCAAGGCGCGAGATTTCGCTGATAGCTGAAAAACCATTCAGCCAAAGGTTTTTCTCAAGAAGTTTACAGGTCTGCTCAAAAGGCTCAAAGGCGATAATCTTGCCCTGTCCCGCCATGGCGCGGGCGGCGGCAATGGAGTGCAAACCGATATTGGCTCCGACATCAATGAACACGTCGCCAGGCTGTACGATTCGTTCAATCACCTGCCGAGTGCCCGGTTCCAGTTCACCTGCCTGGAGAAGGCTCGTCAGCAGTGCATAGTCTTTTGCCGCACAGAGCACATATCCAACTGTGGCTTTGACCAATACTTCATCCAGGCCGGAATCAATTGCGACACGGTTGGCGTCCACCAAACTGTACTTCTCAATCCGGTCCAGTTGTTGTTCGATATCCTCCGGCGATAGCTGGCTGGAAAAAATCTTCTGCGACAACCGTGTTTGTAAGCCTGTCGCGTTCGACAGGCGTTCAAGCTCCTGCACGATGTGCTGATGGTGCTGATGCTGCTCGGCGTTGAGCCTTGCGAGCTCTCCCATCATTTCCTGGCGGATATCCGCCGTGAAATAGTTGCGCAGACGGAAAAGCAACGGGCGCGTAATTGGCTTTATTAACCGGAAGACTCCGCGAGCGATACTCCGGATCACTTGCTTGATGCGGTGGAGTAGTCTTGGTTTCGTGCCCGAAAAGGAGGTAAGAAGAGCGTCCTCGAGTGAAATGGCGCCGGAACTTACATTTGTTTTGGTGTGCAGCCGGCTAGACGCGATGGAAAAGGCCGTCTCGATATCCACACCATTACGCTTAATGCTGTTCATCGGCCTTGGCTCCAAAGTAGGCAGCGGTGACCGTCTCCGGGTCGCCATCCATCTTTATCTTCCCATGCTCCAGCCAGAGCACCCGATTACAGGTGTGCATGACCATCTCGCGGGAGTGGCTGGCAATGACCAGGATGTTGGTCGACTCCACCAGTTCGTTCATGCGTATTTCGGCTTTGTGCTTGAAGCCTTCGTCGCCGACGGATAGCCATTCATCCATCAGCAGGATTTCCGGTTTTATCGTGGTTGAGACGGCGAAAGCCAATCGCAGGTGCATACCTGAGGAATAGGTACGAATCGGCATGTCGACAAAGTCGCCAAGTTCCGAAAACTCGATGATTTCGTCGAGCTTCTCTGCAATTTGAGCCTTGGTCAGTCCAAGGATGCCGCCGCGCAGAAAAATATTTTCCCTGCCGGTGGCCTCCGGGTCTGTGCCCAGGGATATGTCGATTAGAGAGCCGATTTCACCGTTAATTCGAGCGGTGCCGGATGAGGGCTCATAAACACTGCTGAGCAGGCGCAGCAGGGTACTTTTGCCTGCGCCGTTATGTCCAAGCAGGCCAACGCGGTCGCCGTCGCGCAAGGTGAACGTCAGATCTTCCAGCGCTCTGACGATAACGCGACCCTGTTGGTCTGCACCCAGTTGGCCACCTGTGGCTACCTGGATCAAACGTTTTTTCAGGGAGCGCCCATTAGCGTTGTAGATAGGGAAATCTACACAAACATTTTTGAATTCGATCAAGGACATTAGGAGTTCTTCTTAGAGCCAGTAAGCGATGCGGCGCTTGTAACGGCCATAGACCACGAGTGCAACCAGCCAGCCTGCAGCGGCCATGCCCAAGGAAAACCACCAGTTGGTGGCGCTAGGCAGTTGCCCGATCAGGGGGGAGCGAACCACCGAAATAATGTGATAGGCCGGATTTAGGTCCAGCAGGAACATCCCGGCACGTTGTGGCAGCAGGCTGGGCAGCCACATGATCGGCGTGAGATAGAACACTATCTGCAACAGGCTGCCAATAATCTGCGGTAAGTCACGATAGCGCGCACACAGAATGGCCAGCAGCAATGCAATCCAGGTGAGGTTCAGCACGGCGAGAGCGAACCCCGGAATACTGAGGAGCGCGATCCAGGTCAACGGTTTGCCAACGGCGAGCAACACCAGCGGGAAAATCACGATGTTATGACCCAGAATCAATATGTTTCGCCAGATCATGCGAAGAATGTGGACGAACAAAGGGATCGGAAGCTGTTTGATTATGCCCTCGGCGGCAATGAAGCCGGTGCAGCCTTCGCTGACGACCGTCGATATGAATCCCCAAAAAATCATGCCGATCGCCAGGAACGGCAGGAACTCGCCCATCGGGGAGTTGAAGATCTGCCCAAAGACCACGCCGATGGTGCCGATCATTACGCCCATGCTGATAGTCAGCCAAAATGGGCCTAATGCCGATCTCCTGTAGCGCTGACGAACATCTTGCCAGCCTAGCATCCCTATCAAAGCGTATCGTCCTGTCGCTGCGATTATGTCCGACAGGGCGATACTTACTGAACCGTTGCGCATTAAAAGCACCAGATTGTTGGTAAAAAAACACGCCATTTTAGGCTGGGGTGCAGGGAGTGTCACTCTTTCTAAATTTTTTCTTTCACGCGAAAAACGCTCAGTCTCAGATGCCAGCGTTTTACCTTCCAGGTGCTTGATTTTTTTATGGAAAGAAAACTCTGGTCGGTGGGGTAGCGGTGGGGTTTTCACGCATTTTGGATGTCAAGTCGGGCGCCTGCCACATGATGCTGGCACAATAGGCCGCTGGATGCGTGTCGGGTGCCGCTTGGGTCTCGTCGTGCAGAGCTGCATTCTGTATGATCTGCAAGATTTTGCGGCTCTTTCGGCATGAGCCGATTGAACGTATACACAATAAGAGCCTGCTTAGGCGCTCAAATGGAGTTTAGAGGATTCGCATGAAAGCTATCGTTACTGGCATTACTGGGCAAGACGGCGCCTATCTGGCGGAACTGCTGCTGGAAAAGGGTTACACGGTGTACGGCACCTACCGTCGGACCAGTTCTGTCAATTTCTGGCGTCTTGAGGAGCTCGGCGTAAGCCAGCACCCCAACCTGCATCTGGTTGAATATGATTTGACCGATCTCTCGGCCAGCATTCGCCTGCTGCAAACCACGGAAGCAACTGAGGTTTATAACCTTGCGGCCCAGAGTTTCGTAGGCGTGTCTTTCGATCAGCCTCTGACCACTGCTGAAATTACTGGTTTGGGTTGTGTGAATCTTCTTGAAGCAATCCGTATCGTCAACCCGAAAGCTCGCTTTTACCAGGCTTCGACTTCAGAGATGTTTGGCAAGGTTCAGGCGATCCCTCAGGTCGAGAGCACGCCGTTCTATCCGCGCAGCCCTTACGGTGTCGCCAAGCTGTATGCCCACTGGATGACCATCAACTACCGTGAGTCTTATGGCATCTTCGCCACCAGCGGGATCCTGTTCAACCACGAATCGCCACTGCGCGGTCGTGAATTCGTGACCCGCAAAATCACTGATTCGGTTGCCAAAATCAAACTGGGTCTGCTCGACAAGATGGAACTGGGCAACCTTGACGCCAAGCGCGACTGGGGTTTTGCCAAAGAGTACGTCGAAGGCATGTGGCGCATGCTGCAAGCTGACGAGCCAGACACCTTCGTATTGGCGACCAACCGTACCGAAACCGTGCGTGATTTCGTGACCATGGCGTTCAAAGCTGCCGGGATCGATCTTGTCTGGAGCGGCGTGGCGGAAGACGAGCAGGGTACTGATACGGCCACTGGCAAAGTGCTTGTGACTATCAATCCGAAGTTCTACCGTCCTACCGAAGTCGAACTGTTGATTGGTGATCCGGCCAAAGCCAAGGCTGTATTGGGCTGGGAGCCAAAAACTACACTGGAAGAGCTGTGCCGTATGATGGTTGAAGCCGACCTTCGTCGAAATGAGCAAGGATTTTCGTTCTGATGAGAATTGCCGGTAAGCGCGCACTGATTACAGGTATTCATGGCTTTACCGGTCGCTATATGGCAGCCGAGCTCGAAGCCAATGGTTATGAGGTCGTCGGATTGGGTAGCCATGCTTCCGACAATGCTGACTACCATCAGATGGATTTGGCTGATGGGCCTGGCCTGCGCGCGCTGCTGGCAGACATTCAACCTGACATTGTTGTACACCTTGCGGCGATGGCTTTTGTCGGGCATGGAACTGCCGATGCTTTTTATCAAGTCAACCTGATAGGCACTCATAATCTTCTCGAGGCGGTCGAGCGCTGCGGCAAGCAAGTCGATTGCGTTTTGCTTGCAAGCAGTGCCAACGTGTATGGCAATGCTTCTGCTGGTTTGTTGAGTGAGTCCACCATTCCCGCGCCGGCCAATGATTACGCTGTGAGCAAGTTGGCCATGGAATACATGGCCAACTTATGGCATGGACGTCTGCCTATCGTAATTACGCGCCCCTTCAACTATACCGGTGTGGGGCAGACGGATATCTTCCTCTTGCCCAAGATCGTTGCTCACTTCCGTCGAAAGGCTGAAAAGATCGAACTGGGGAATCTTGATGTATGGCGCGATTACAGTGATGTGCGGGCAGTGGTCAAGGCTTATCGTGGCCTGATCGAGGTGAAGCCATTAGGGCAGACGGTAAATGTCAGCTCTGGTAACACTCACTCGTTGCGCGAAGTTATTGCGATGTGCAAGGAACTCACCGGCCACGATATCGATATCGAAGTAAATCCGATGTTTGTACGTAGCAATGACGTGCAGATACTGTGCGGGGATAATTCGCGTCTTCGTTCGCTGGTTGTTGGTTGGCAGACCCCTGCTTTGAGTGAAACCCTGAGCTGGATGCTGGCGGCTAAATAAATGAAGTTAGTCTTGTCTGTTGAGCCGGTCCGCTTTCCGCTGACCGGAATTGGCCGTTATACCTACGAATTGGCACTGCGACTCCAGCAGAATCCTGAAATTACCGATCTGCAGTTCTTTGCGGGTCGGCGATTTTTGCCAAGCCTGCCGACGGCAGCTGATGAGTCGGGTAATGGCTATGGCTTGAAGCGTGCTGTGCAGAAGAACTTCCTGGCAGTTGAAGCCTATCGGCTGTTGATGCCGATGCTCAGGAAGCATGCGCTTAAGGGGCATGGGGATTTTCTGTACCACAGTCCGAATTATTACCTGCCACCCTTTGCCGGTCGCAGCGTGGCGACATTCCACGATCTATCGCCTTTTACCTGGGCGCATTGTCATGCTCCTCAGCTTGTTCGCTATTTGCAAAAAGAGCTGAAGACCACGTTGGTCAGGGCCGATGCGCTGATCACTGACTCCGAATACACCCGTCGTGAATTGGCGGATTATTTCTCCTGGCCCATAGAGCGTATCCATACGGTTCCTTTGGCCAGCTCCGCAGAGTTCCATCCACGCAGTCCGGAAGTGCTACGGGATACGCTTTCGCGCCATGGTCTTGAGGTCGATGGTTACAGCCTGTTTGTTGGCACTATCGAACCACGCAAGAATATCGATACCTTGCTGGATGCGTATTGCCGGCTACCGATGGCAGTGCGAACTCGCTGGCCGTTGATTTTGACCGGTTACCATGGCTGGCGAAATGACGCTATTCATCAACGACTCGAGACTGCCAGGCGTGAAGGCTGGGCGCGTTATCTCGGGTTTGTGCCGAGCGAAGAGTTGCCACTGTTGTTTGCTGGGGCGCGACTTTTTACCTTTCCTTCGTTATATGAAGGCTTTGGCCTACCTGTGCTTGAGGCGATGAGTTCGGGTGTGCCGGTCGTGTGTTCCAACAGCTCATCGCTTCCAGAAGTCGCTGGTGACGCTGCGCTGATGTGCGAGCCGCTGGACGTCGAAGGGCTGACTGCGCTTCTACAGAGAGGGCTTGAAGATGAGTCGTGGCGTATGACGGCTATTGAACAAGGATTGCAGCACGCAGCTGGCTTCTCCTGGGAGCGCTGCGCAATGGAAACGCTGCAGGTTTATCACAAGGTGCTCAAAGGCTGATGATCAAGGTTCTGCATTTTTTCAAAACCTACTATCCGGAAACAATGGGTGGTATCGAGCAGGTCATTTTTCAGATTGCTGAAGGCGGTACGAAGTACGGGTTCGAATCCGAAGTTTTGTACCTGAGCGATCGTGGTGCTGCACGTAATGAAGTCGTCGGTCACCATGTTACTCACCGTTCCAAGCTCGATTTTCACATCGCTTCCACTGGTTTTTCGATTTCGGCCTTCAGGGATTTTGCCGAACTTGCGAAGAAGGCCGACGTGATCCACTACCATTTCCCTTGGCCTTATATGGATCTGGTGCATTTCGCCAGTCGTATTCGTAAGCCAACGGTCGTTAGTTATCACTCCGATATCGTCAAGCAAAAGACGCTGCTCAAGCTTTATCAGCCGCTGATGAATCGCTTTTTGTCCAGTGTGGATTGCATCGTTGCTTCCTCGCCGAACTATGCCCAAAGCAGCCCTGTGCTCACGCAGTTCAAGGACAAGGTCAAGATCATTCCTTATGGTCTGGACAGAGCGACCTATCCACAACCTTCGGCTGAAAAGCTGGAATATTGGCGCACTCGTTTGGGGGAGCGATTCTTCCTGTTTGTAGGCGCGCTACGTTATTACAAAGGGCTGGACTACCTGCTTGAGGCTGCCAAAGCAACTCAACTTCCCGTTGTTATCTTGGGAGGGGGGCACCTTGAGGCTGAATTGAAGGCACAAGCTCTCCAGCTCGGTCTTTCAAATGTGCACTTCCTGGGCGGCCTGCCCGACGAAGATAAAGCGGCTTTGCTGACGCTTTGTTATGCCTTCGTCTTTCCGTCGCATCTGCGATCCGAGTCGTTTGGCATTTCGCTGCTTGAGGGCGCGATGTATGGCAAGCCAATGATTTCGTGCGAGATTGGTTCGGGCACGACCTATATCAACATTGCGGACGAGACGGGCTTGGTTGTGCCTCCGCGTGATTCGGCTGCGCTGGCCCAGGCAATGATGACGTTGTGGAAAAACCCTGAGCAGGCAGCGTCTATGGGGCTGCGTGCCTTGCTGCGTTATGAAGAAGTTTTTTCGGCTGACGAAATGGCCAAGGCATACGCTTCAGTTTATCGAGGCCTATGCAATTAAAACACGGCAAGGGTGTGATTTTCGTGCGCTGTGCCGTGACCGTCACATGATTATCTGCCAACGGCCTTGAGCGAGGTCAATCGTCGCCAAATCCTATACAGTGCCCGGACTTCAAGTATGGAGCCGGTTCGGCGCGCTTGTCGGTATCTCTGTCTCAAAGGAGGGGCCTAGTTATCTGTTTGCGCTGCAGCGGTATGTCAGTGTTGGCAAGGATGTGACAAGCGGCATCCGATGCTGAATTGCACATTTTAAAGTCGTGAGTTTTGAAAGATGCGGTAAGATTGAGGCCGACATTCCAAATAGCCGCGAAAATCATAAATGGAAAAGAAAAGCAAACGGGTGCTTTGGTTGCTAAACCACGTCACCTTATTGAAGACAGAAGTTCCAATTTTGTTAGCGATGGGATATGAAGTTTTTATTCCGAAGATCATACCGAACGACGTAGGCTTCCGTAGTGGCGTAGTCGACTTTTCCTACGATAAGCACCTGACAATCCCGGATCACGTGCTTAAGGTGCTTAACGAGGCTGATCTATATACGCAAGAGTGGTCAGACGAAGTCGTTGGGTATATGAATCAGTACTTCAGCGCGGCGTTCATCATGCCGGTGCCCATTCACCTTGAAAGTGGGTTGCAAAGGTTTACCGGCGCCATTCTTCTGCGTGCATTCGGCTTTGAATCGCCCAAGACATATATGGGTGTTTTAACATATCTGCATCCCGACGCGATGAAGTGGATTTATGCAGTCCGGGACCGCTTCTGGTTTGCGTCAAGTTATGAGCAGCTTCAAGAGGTCGAGCCGAAGCTGATAGCTGATCGCGATGTCTTCCTGCCTATCGCGTTGCCTGCCTCTTTCGAGTTGTACAAAAATACCTGGAGCGGCACTGACAAACACATACTGTTCGTATGTCCCAATATTGAGACGGACGAATATTATAAGCAGGTTTATGACGACTTCAAACGAGACTTCGGCGATCTTCCTCACGTGATCATCGGTTCACAGAAGACGCCAGTGAACGATCCAAATGTGCGCGGTTTTGTATCCGATGAGCAGTTTATTGAACTATTGCAGAAAAGCGCGGCGATGTACTACCACTCGCACGAGCCCCGTCACGTTCACTACACTCCTATCGAAGGGGCAGAGATTGGCGTTCCCGTTGTCCTGTATGCCGATAATCTTGTCGCACGCATGATCGGGCACCCCATTGCGGGGGCCGTAGAGTCGACTGAGCGCGCTCGCCAATTGCTCGTTTCCATATTGGAAGGCGATCAACATGTCATTGATTCGGTGAGGCAAGATCAGCGCATTTTGAGTAAGCTATTTTCCGAAGCCTATTGTCTGGATGTTTGGAAACAAAACTTCGCTGAGAGCGGTCTACTCGATTTTATGCGGAATCCAGCTAACAGCACCCTAGTGGTATCGAGTGGTGGAAGCCCAACATACAAGCGTGTCCCACGACGTCTGCTTTTGGATCCGCTAGCCTTCATCGATACCCAAACTACGATGGAGGATGGCATCGACTTTCGAGTCAATGATCTCCCAGCCTTTGTCGATCACGTCGATGGCTTATCGCTCATCGAAGAGTGGGGAGCGTGGAGCGACGGAGACATCGTCGAAATTGAACTCGTTGAGCCGATCTCGGGTAGGTTAGACGTTGAGATAACCGCTGGGGCTTATGGGAAAAACATTGGCGCCCGTGTTGAAGTTGAAATCGGAGAAAACCACCACTGGGTCGCGTTTAACACTGCGCCGTGGGATCCGACAAGATCTATCATCCAATGCTATCTAAACGTACGTGATCCATAAACCCCACCTACTTCAGGATGGAGTTCTGGTTTACCTTGGCATTTCCGGTGAGCAGTTCCACGGCAGTAGCGCTTCGTAGT